>NZ_AUBR01000017.1 GCF_000429345.1 Desulfovirgula thermocuniculi DSM 16036
TTCCGCCTGCTGGGAGAGAAGGGCATCCCCACCCACTTCGTGGAGCTGGTGGGGGAGCGGGAAATGCTGGTGCGCGCCGTGGAGATCATCCCCGTGGAAGTGGTGGTGCGCAACATAGCCGCCGGCAGCCTGGCCAAGCGCCTGGGGATGGAGGAGGGCACGGAGCTCCCGCGCGCGGTGGTGGAGTTTTACTACAAGAGCGACGCGCTGGGCGACCCCATGGTTAACGAGGACCACATTGCCGTGCTGGGGCTGGCCACGCCCGAGGAGCTGGGCATCATGAAGCGGCTGGCCCTGGCGGTCAACGAGATCCTGCGGGACTACCTGGCCCAAAGAAACCTCATCCTGGTGGACTTCAAGCTGGAGTTCGGGCGCCACCACGGGGAAGTCATCCTGGCAGATGAGATTTCCCCCGACACCTGCCGCTTCTGGGACGCCCGCACGAAGGAGAAGCTGGACAAGGACCGTTTCCGCCGCGACCTGGGCGGCGTGGAGGAAGCCTACCGGGAGGTATGGAGCCGGCTGGTGGGCTAGAAAGCGAGAATATCTTGGCAAAAGGAGGGGGCCGGCGGTGGAAAAAGGAGCGCTTCGCGGCGACAAGCCAAAGGAAAGCTGCGGGATCTTCGGGGTCTACGCCCCCGGCAAGGATGTGGCCCGGCTCACCTACTACGGCCTGTACGCCCTGCAGCACCGCGGCCAGGAAAGCGCCGGCATTGCCGTGGGCAACGGCCAGCGCATCCTCCTGCACAAGGGCATGGGCCTGGTGGCGGAGGTTTTCCGCCGCCGGGACCTCGAGGAGCTACAGGGCTTTGTGGCCATCGGCCACGTGCGCTACTCCACCACCGGCGCCAGTTCCCCCTTAAACGCCCAGCCCCTGGTCTTCCGCTACGCCGGCGGCATGCTGGGCCTGGCCCACAACGGCAACCTGACCAACGTGGCCGAATTGCGGAGCCGCCTCTTTTCCACGGGGTCCGTCTTCCAGTCCACCACCGACAGCGAGGTCATCGTCAACCTCATTGCCCGCTACGGCCAGTCGGACCTGGTGGGCGCGCTCATGAAGTGCATGATCGACCTCAAAGGGGCCTACTCCCTGGTCATCCTCACCGAAAAGCGCCTGATGGCCGTGCGCGATCCTTTTGCCTTTCGCCCCTTATGCCTGGGCGAGCTGCCCGGGGGGGGCTATGTGGTGGCCTCGGAGTCCTGCGCCCTGGATACGGTGGGCGCCCGCTGGCTGCGGGACGTCAATCCGGGGGAAATCGTCATCATCGACGAGGGCGGCCTCACCAGCCTGCAGGGGGCCATTTCGCCGCGCCGCGCCCACTGCATTTTCGAGTACATCTACTTTGCCCGCCCGGACAGCACCATGGACGGCTTCAACGTCAACCGGGTGCGCCGGGAAATGGGGCGGGTGCTGGCGCAGGAGTACCCGGTGAGGGCCGACCTGGTCATCCCCGTGCCGGACTCGGGTACCGCCGCCGCCCGGGGATATGCCGAGGCTGCAGGGATACCCTTTGAGGAGGGCCTGATGAAGAACCGCTACATCGGGCGCACCTTCATCCAGCCCAGCCAGGACCTGCGGGACCTGGGCGTGCGCTTAAAGCTGAACCCCATCCGGGAGGTGCTGGCCGGCAAGCGCGTGGTCATGGTGGACGACTCCCTGGTGCGGGGCACCACCAGCAGCAAGCTGGTGGCCATGATGCGCGACTGCGGGGTGGCGGAGGTACACCTCTGCCTGGCCTCGCCCCCCGTGATCCGCTCCTGCTACTACGGCATCGACACCTCCGACGAGGCCGAGCTGATTGCCGCCCAGAAGCCGCCGGAGGAAATTCGCCGCCTGATCAATGCCGACGGGCTTTACTACCTGAGCATTGAGGGGCTCTTAAGCGTCTTCGGCGACAAGCGCCATAACTTCTGCACCGCCTGCTTCACCGGCGACTACCCGGTGCCCGTGGACAGGACGGGAAAGTTTTCCTTTGAGCCGTGAGGGGGAAGAAAGCTTTGCGCGAGAACGAGGGCCTTACCTACGCCGCCTGCGGCGTGGACATTGACGCCGCAGGCCGGGCGGTGGAGCTGATCAAAGAAAAGGTGCGGGACGCTTTGCGCCCGGAAGTGCTGGGTGATATAGGCGGCTTCGGCGGGCTTTTTGCCCTAGACGTTTCCCGCTACCGCCAGCCGGTGCTGGTGGCGGGGACCGACGGCGTGGGCACCAAGCTCAAGGTGGCCATGCTCATGGACCGCCACGATACCATCGGCATCGATGCCGTAGCCATGTGCGTGAACGACATCCTGGTGCAGGGGGCGGAGCCCCTCTTCTTCCTCGACTACCTGGCCGTGGGCCGGCTGGTGCCGGAAAAGGTAGCGGCCATTGTCGGCGGGGTGGCCGAGGGCTGCCGCCGGGCCGGCTGCGCTTTGCTCGGCGGGGAAACGGCGGAAATGCCCGGCTTTTACGGCCCGGAGGAGTACGACCTGGCCGGCTTTGCCGTGGGGGTGGTGGAAAAGGAGCGCCTCCTTACCGGCGCCGCCATCAGGCCGGGCGACTGCCTGGTGGGCCTGCCCTCCTCCGGTCTGCATTCCAACGGCTTTTCCCTGGCCCGGCGCGTTTTTTTAGAGGCAGCCGGCTACCGCGTGGACACCTACCTGGAGGAACTCGGGCGCACGGTGGGAGAGGAGATGCTGGAGCCCACGCGCATCTACGTGCGCGCGGTCCTGCCGCTCCTGGAGCGCTTCGAGGTGCGCGGCCTGGCCCACATTACCGGCGGCGGCATTACCGAAAACCTCCCCCGCATCCTGCCCCCCGGCACGCAGGCGGTCGTGCGGCGCGGCAGCTGGCCGGTGCCCCCGGTTTTCGAGCTCATCCGGCGCCTGGGAAAGGTGGAGGAAGGGGAGATGTTCCGCACCTTTAACATGGGCCTGGGCATGGTGCTGGTGGTGCCTCAAGAGGAGGCGGACGCCCTCGTGGCCTTTCTTGCCGGGCAGGGCGAGAAAGCCTTTATCGTGGGGGAAGTGGTGAGCGGGGAAAGGAAAGTGCGTTACGTCTAAACGGCACCCTTTCCCAGGCAGGGCCGCCGAACTGGGGCATCGCACACCCGCTGGAAGTTTTTGAAAAAGGGGGGAGTTTAAATGGGCAAGCTGCGCCTGGGAGTCCTGGCCTCCGGCAGGGGCTCAAACCTGCAGGCCATCATGGACGCCGCCGCCGCGGGCAGGCTGGAGGCAGAGGTGGCGGTGGTGGTCAGCGACAAGAAAGAGGCCCTGGCGCTGGAAAGGGCCCGTTCCCGCGGCATACCCGCCGTGCACATCGACCCGGGCTCCTTTGCCTCCAAAGAAGACTACGAGGCCGCCGTGGTGGAAACCCTAAACAAGCACGGCGTGGAGCTGGTCTGCCTGGCCGGCTACATGCGCCTGGTGGGCAAGACCATGCTCCGGGCCTTTCCGAACCGCATCATGAACATCCACCCGGCGCTCCTGCCGGCCTTTCCCGGCCTAAACGCCCAGAAGCAGGCCGTGGAGTACGGCGTCCGCTACAGCGGCTGCACGGTGCACTTTGTGGACGAGGGCGTGGACACAGGGCCCATCATCCTGCAGGCAGTGGTCCCGGTCCTGCCCGACGACACCCCCGAAACCCTGGCCGCGCGCATCCTGGAGCAGGAGCACCGCATTTATCCCGAAGCCATTGCCCTCTTCGCCGCCGGCCGCCTGGAGATCCGGGGGAGGAAGGTTTACATCAAAGATGCTTAGAGGAGCGTGATTGATGCATGCGCGCCCTCATCAGCGTTTCGGACAAGACGGGCCTCGTGGAGTTTGCACGGGGGCTGGTGGACCTGGGGGCGGAGCTGATTTCCACCGGCGGCACGGCGCGCGCCCTAAAGGACGCCGGGCTGCCCGTTAAGTACGTCTCCGAAGTCACCGGTTTCCCGGAGATCCTGGGCGGGAGGGTGAAAACCCTGCACCCGGCCATCCACGCCGGCATCCTGGCCCTGCGCACCCCGGAGCATCTAAAGCAGCTCGCGGAGCACGATCTTTTGCCCATCGACCTGGTGGTGGTCAACCTCTACCCCTTTAGAGAAACCGTCTCCCGCCCCGGGGTAACCTTTGAGGAGGCCCTGGAAAACATCGATATCGGTGGGCCGGCCATGCTGCGGGCGGCGGCCAAAAACCACCGCCACGTGCTGGTGGTGGTCAACCCGGCCCGCTACTCCCAGGTGCTGGAGGCCTTACGGCAAGGGCGGGTAGACGACCGCCTGCGCCTGGAGCTGGCCCGCGAGGCTTTTGCCCACACCGCCGCCTACGATGCCGCCATAGCCTCCTACCTGCAGGGGCAGCTGCAGGAAGAGGACCTCTTCCCCCCTGCCTACGTGCTGGCCGCCGAGCTGCGGCAGGTCCTGCGCTACGGGGAGAACCCCCACCAAAAGGCGGCCTTTTACCGGGACCCCACCGCACGCGGCCCCTCCATTGCCGGCGCCGTGCAGTTGGCCGGCAAGGAGCTTTCCTACAACAACATCCTGGACCTGGACGCCGCCCTGGCCCTGGTGCGGGAATTTGCCGAACCCACGGCGGTAATCGTCAAGCACAACAACCCCTGCGGGGTGGCCAGCGCGCCGGATCTGGCCACCGCCTACCGCCGCGCCTATGAAGGGGACCCGGTGTCGGCCTTCGGGGGTATTGTGGCCTGCAACCGGGAGGTGGACGCGGCAACGGCCCGGGAAATGTCCCGCATCTTCCTGGAGGCCGTCATCGCGCCCGGCTTCAGCGCCGAGGCCCTGGAGATCCTCACCCAAAAGCCCGACCTGCGGCTTTTAAAGACCGGCCCCCTGGAGGAAGCCTCCGCCGAGCGGTGGGAGGTGCGCCGGGTCAGCGGCGGCCTGCTGGTCCAGGAGAGGGACCGGGAGGTAATCCGCCCCGCGCAGCTAAAAACGGTCACGGCCAAAGAGCCTACCTCCGAGCAAATGGCCGAACTCATCTTTGCCATGACCATCGTCAAGCACGTCAAGTCCAACGCCATCGTGGTTACCAAAGACCGCCAGCTCCTGGGCGTGGGCGCCGGGCAGATGAACCGGGTAGGCGCGGCGCGCCTCGCCCTGGCCCAGGCCGGCGAAAAGGCCCGGGGCGCGGTGCTGGCTTCGGACGCCTTCTTCCCCTTCCGGGACACCGTGGACGAGGCGGCCAGGTACGGCATTGCCGCCATCATCCAGCCCGGGGGCTCGCTGCGGGACCAGGATTCCATTGAGGCCTGTAACGAGCACGGCATAGCCATGGTCTTTACGGGCATACGCCACTTCAAGCACTAACAGGGGGGCGGTGCAGGGCCAATGAAGGTACTGGTAGTGGGCGGGGGAGGCCGAGAGCACGCCCTGGTGTGGAAAATCGCCCAGAGCCCACGGGTAAAGGAGATTTTCTGCGCGCCCGGCAACGCCGGCATTGCTTCCCTGGCCCGGTGCGTGCCCATAGGCGCGGAGGACGTGCGCGGCCTTGTGGAGTTTGCGCGCCGGGAAAAGATCGACCTCACCGTGGTGGGTCCCGAAGCCCCCCTCACCCTGGGCATTGTGGACGAGTTCTCCGCCGCCGGCCTGGCCATCTTCGGGCCCAGTGCCCGCGCGGCGGCCATTGAAGGAAGCAAGGTCTTTGCCAAGCAGCTCATGGCCAAATACGGCATCCCCACCGCGGGCTTTGCCGTCTTTGACGACCACGCTGCCGCGCGCCGCTATATCAGCGAAAAGGGCGCCCCCATAGTGGTGAAGGCCGACGGGCTGGCCGCCGGCAAGGGAGCGGTGGTGTGCCGCACGGTGGAGGAGGCGCTATCCGCCGTAGAGGAAATCATGGTTAAGGGCGTCTTCGGGGAAGCCGGACGGCGGGTGGTGGTGGAAGAGTTCCTGGAGGGCGAGGAGGCCAGCGTGCTGGCCTTCACCGACGGGGAAACGGTCATCCCCATGCTGCCGGCGCAGGACCACAAGCAGGTCTACGACGGCGACCGGGGCCCCAACACGGGCGGCATGGGCGCCTATGCGCCCGCCCCGGTATGCACGCCGGAGGTCATGCGGGCGGTGGAGGAGCAGATCCTCCGGCCCACCGTGCGCGCCATGGCCCGGGAGGGGCGCCCCTACCGGGGCGTGCTCTACGCGGGGCTGATGATCACCCCCCAAGGGCCCAAGGTGCTGGAGTTCAACGCCCGCTTTGGCGACCCTGAGGCCCAGCCGCTGCTTATGCTCATGGCCAGCGACCTGGTGGAGGTCATGGAGGCGGTGCTGGGGGGCCGCCTGGCCGAAACGCAGGTGCGCTGGCACGAGGGGGCTGCCGTCTGCGTGGTGCTGGCCTCGGGCGGTTACCCGGGGCCATACCGCAAAGGGTTCCCCATCAGCGGCCTGGAGGAAGCGGCCTCCCGCCACCCGGGCGTGGTGGTCTTTCACGCCGGCACGGCCCTGGCGGAGGGAAGGGTCGTCACCGCCGGAGGAAGGGTGCTGGGGGTAACGGCGCGCGCGGAAAGCATTGAAGCGGCCATCGCCGGCGCCTATGCCGCCGTCGGCGAGATAAGCTTTGAAGGCATGCACTACCGGCGGGACATCGGGCAAAAGGCCCTGCAGAGAAAAAAATAGCATCGGTACGGGCAGGGCATTTGAGGGGCGCCGCCTCTGGTGCCCTTTTCTTTGTTAAAGTAAAAAAGGATTTTTTTGCCCGGCGTCGAAGTGCATACCGGAAGGGGGGCGGCCAATGGCGTACACCGGTAAGCTCAGGGACCCGCTGCTGGATGAGCTTTTCGCGGCCATCCTTACCCTGCGGGATATAGACGAGTGCTACCAGTTTTTTGAAGACATATGCACCGTAGCCGAGCTTAAAGCCATGGCCCAGCGGCTGGCGGTGGCCAAAATGCTGCAGGAGAACCGCACCTACGCGGAAATCGCCGCCCGCACGGGGGCCAGCACGGCCACCATCAGCCGCGTCAAGCGCTGCCTGAACTACGGCGCCGACGGTTACAAGCTGGTGCTGGCCAGGCTCGGGGCAAAGGGGGGATAGTGCCCGGTGGTGAGGATTTTGGAGGCGTCAGCGGTGCAGGCGGTGGAGGAACTGCTCGCCCGCCGCCGGGAAGAAAACAGGGAAGTGGAACTGCGAGTGGCGGAGATCATCGCGGACGTCAGGGCGAAGGGAGATGAGGCCCTCTGCCGCTACACCGCGCTTTTTGACGGGTGCCACCTCCGCCCGGAAGAGCTGAGGGTGCCTCCCGAGGAGGCGTTGGCGGCCACAAAAGAGGTGGGCGCGGAATTCCTGGCCGCCCTGGAGGCGGCGGCGGAAAACATTACCGCCTACCACCGCCGCCAGCTGGCCGGCTCATGGCTGGAAGCCGGCAGGCAGGGCCTGCTGGTCGGACAGCTGGTGCGCCCCCTCAAGCGGGTGGGCATTTACATCCCCGGAGGAAGGGCGGCCTACCCCTCCTCCGTGCTCATGACCGCCCTTCCCGCCAGGGTGGCCGGGGTGAGGGAAATCGTCATGGTCTCCCCGCCCGATCACCGGGGGAGGATCAACCCCCACACGCTGGCAGCCGCCGTGCGGGCCGGGGTAACAGAAATCTACCGCCTCGGCGGGGCCCAGGCCGTTGCCGCCCTGGCCTACGGCACGGAAACCATCAGGCCGGTGGAAAAAATCGTGGGCCCGGGCAACCTCTACGTAACCGTGGCCAAGCGGCAGGTCTTCGGGCAGGTGGACATCGACATGCTGGCCGGACCCAGCGAGATAGCGGTGGTGGCCGACGGCACGGCCGAGCCGCGCTACGTGGCCGCGGACATGCTCTCCCAGGCCGAGCACGATCCCCTGGCCAGGGCGCTGCTCTTTACCCCGGAAAGACCCCTGGCCCTGGCCGTAAGGGAGGAGCTGGAAAGGCAGCTGCGCGACCTCCCCCGCCGGGAAATTGCCGGGGAAGCCCTGGCCAGGCACGGGGCCATCGTCGTTACCAGGGACCTGGGGGAGGCCGTGGAGCTGGCCGACCGCTTTGCCCCCGAGCACCTGGAGCTAATGGTGCGGGACCCCTTCCTCTGGCTGGGGCGCATTACCGCCGCCGGAGCCGTTTTCCTGGGACCCCATGCGCCGGAACCCCTGGGCGACTACCTGGCCGGCCCCAGCCACGTTCTGCCCACCGGGGGTACGGCCCGCTTCAGCTCCCCGCTGGGCGTGGAGACGTTTTTAAAGAAAATAAGCCTTATCGCCTGTTCGGAAGAGGCGCTTTTAAGCATGGCCGGCCACATTGCCGCCCTGGCGCGCGTGGAAGGCCTGGAAGCCCACGCCCGGGCTGTGGAGATGAGAACCGCAGAAAGGAAGAACCGCCGATGAGCTTCTCCTTTGACCCCGGCGCGCTGTTCCGCCGGGACCTGCAAGACCTGGTTCCCTACGAAGTGCAAGGCACCGCCGACTTTACCGTAAAGCTCGATGCCAACGAAAGCCCCTTCGGCCTCCCCGCCGCCGTGCGCGAGGAGATCTGCCGGGAGCTTACCGTGCGCTCCTTTAACCGCTACCCGGACCCCCTGGCGCGGGAGCTGGTGGCGGACCTCTCCCGGCACACGGGCGTCCCGGCAGAAGGGATACTGGCCGGCAACGGTTCAGACGAGTTGATCCTCACCCTGCTTTTAGCCTTCGGCACCGGTGGAAAGGCGGTCATCACCCCGCCCACCTTTCCCATGTACGAGGTGCACGCCCGCATCGCGGGGGCAAAGCCGGTGGCCGTGCCGCGGCAGGGGGAAAGCTTTGCGCTGGACGTAGATGGCGTAATTGCCGCCGCCGGGCAGCCGGAAACGCGCCTGGTGTTTATCTGCTCCCCCAACAACCCCACGGGAAACGCCACCAGCCTGGCGGAGCTGGAGGCCGTCCTGAAAAGCTGCCGCGCCCTGGTGGTGGTGGACGAGGCCTACCAGGAATTCGGCGGCGAGACCGCCCTGCCGCTGCTCGGGCGCTACCCCAACCTGGTGGTGCTGCGCACTTTTTCCAAGGCCTTCGGCCTGGCCGGCCTGCGGGTGGGCTACCTCCTGGCCCGCCCGGAGGTGGTGCGCCAGCTCAAGCGCGTTAAACAGCCGTACAACTTAAATGCCTTTTCCCAGCTGGCCGCCCGGGCAGCCCTCAAGCACTGGGAAGAGTACCGGCGGCTGATTGCGGCCATAAAGGAGGAAAGGGAGGAGCTTTACCGGGAGCTCTGCCTCCTGCCGGGCGTAAAGGCCCACCCCAGCGAGGCCAACTTCATCCTCTTCCGCACACCTTTACCGGCCGAGGAGGTGCACCGTCACCTTTTGGCGAATGGTATATTAATCCGCAGGCTCGGCGGCCCCGGGCTGGAAGGATACCTGCGGGTGACGGTGGGCAAGAGGGATGAAAACCGGTTGTTCCTGGAAAAGCTAAGGGAGGCCCTGCAAACCGGGGGGTGTGCCAGATAAAGAGAACGGCCAGCATCAAGCGCCGCACGGGCGAAACGGAAGTGGAGGTTCACCTCGATCTGGACGGCACGGGCCGGTACCGGGTCGAAACGGGCATCGGCTTTTTTAATCACCTGCTCTGTCTCCTGGCCCGGCACGCCTGCTTTGACCTGCACGTGCTTGCCCGGGGCGACCTGGAAGTGGACGGGCACCACACGGTGGAGGACGTGGGCATCTGCCTGGGCCTGGCCCTGCGGGAAGCGCTGGGCACCAAGGAGGGCATTGCCCGCTACGGCCAGGCCCTCCTCCCCATGGACGATGCCCTGGTGCTGGTGGCGGTGGATCTCTGCGGAAGGGGATACCTGGGCTACCGGGCCGAGCTGCCCGCGGAGAGGGTGGGCAACTTTGAAACGGAGCTGGTGGAAGAATTCCTGCGGGCCGCAGCCGCCAACGGCCAGTTTACCCTGCACGTGCAGCTTTTAGCCGGGCGCAACACCCATCACATCGCCGAGGCCATTTTCAAGGGCCTGGGGCGCGCCCTGCGGGCCGCCGCGGCCCTGGATCCGCGGGAAAGCGGCGTCCCTTCCACCAAGGGGGTGCTCTCTTCGTGATTGCCGTAGTCGACTACGGGATGGGAAATTTGCGCAGCGTCCACAAGGCCCTGGAGAGGGAGGGCATCCCGGCCAGGGTTACCCGGGACCCCGCAGAGGTAGAGGAGGCCCGGGGCGTGATCCTGCCCGGCGTGGGGGCCTTCGGGGACGCCATGGCCAACCTTGCCGCCAGCGGCCTGGACCAGGCCGTCAAGAGGGCCGTTGCCGCAGGAAAGCCTCTCCTGGGCATCTGCCTGGGCCTCCAGCTGCTCTTCGAGGAAAGCGAGGAGTTCGGGGCCACCAGGGGCCTGGGCATTTTCCCCGGGCGGGTGCGCCGCATATCCTGGGGAGTGAAAACCCCCCACATGGGCTGGAACCAGGTACACTTTAAAAAAGAAACCCCCCTGGCCCGGGGGATTCCCAGCGGCGCCCATTTTTACTTTGTGCACTCCTACTACGTGGAGCCGGCAGACGAGGACCTGGTGGCCGGCGTCACCGATTACGGCAGGGTTTTCCCTGCCCTGGTGGGCCGGGGAAAGGTCTGGGGCATCCAGTTCCACCCGGAAAAAAGCAGTGCCCTGGGGCTCAAGATTCTACAAAATTTTGGGGAGTTGGTGGCTAAATGTTAATCATCCCGGCAATTGACCTGCGGGCGGGCAAGTGCGTGCGCCTGGTAGAGGGCCGCCTGGACAGGGAAACCGTCTACTCCGACGACCCCGTAGCCATGGCCAGGCTCTGGGAAGCCATGGGGGCTCCCTGGCTGCACGTCGTAGATCTGGACGGGGCCTTTACCGGCTCCCCTAAAAACTGGGAAATAATCCGCGGCATCCTCGGCGCCGTGCGCATCCCCGTGCAGGTGGGAGGGGGCATCCGGGAAATGGCCGTCATCGAGAAGCTCCTGGAGATGGGGGCTTCCAGGGTCATCCTGGGCACGGTGGCCATCATTAACCCGGGGCTGGTGGCCGAAGCCTGCGCGCGCTACGGCGAGTGCATCGTGGTGGGCATAGACGCCAAAAACGGCAAGGTGGCCATTGAGGGCTGGGGGGTTACGGCGGAGAAAAAGGCCCTGGACCTGGCCCTGGAAATGAAGGACCTGGGTGTGAAACGCCTGGTCTTTACCGATATCTGGCGCGACGGCACGTTAAAGGGACCGAACCTGGCGGCCATCGAAGAAGTGGCCAGGGTAACGAACCTTAAGATCATCGCCTCCGGCGGCGTCTCCAGCCTGCACGACCTCCACCAGTTGAAGGCCCTGGAACCGCTGGGCGTGGAAGCAATCATTGTCGGCAAGGCCCTTTACACCGGGGCCATCAACCTGCAGGAGGCGCTAACCCTTTTCAAGGAAAAGGCGGAGGAAAAGGTATGCTGACCAAGCGCATCATACCCTGCCTGGACGTGCGCGACGGCAGGGTGGTCAAGGGAGTCAATTTTATAAATTTGCGCGATGCCGGGGACCCGGTGGAGCTGGCCGCCTTTTACGACCGCGAGGGGGCCGACGAACTGGTCTTCCTGGACATCACCGCCTCCGCACAGGGGCGCAAGACGGTCCTGGAAATGGTCTACCGCACGGCGGGGGAGGTTTTCATCCCCTTTACGGTGGGCGGCGGCATAGACTCCCTGGAGGACATCAGGGCCATTTTAAGCGCCGGTGCGGATAAAGTCTCCATTAATACCGCCGCCGTGAAAAACCCCCGCCTGGTGGCCGAAGCGGCAAGGCGCTTTGGCAGCCAGTGCATTGTGGTGGCCATCGACGCCCGGCGGGCGGGGGAGGGCAGGTGGGAGGTGTACACCCACGGCGGGCGTGCCCCCACGGGCATAGACGCCGTGTGGTGGGCCCGCAGGGTGGAGGAGCTGGGGGCGGGGGAGATACTGCTCACCAGCATGGACAGGGACGGCACCAAGGACGGATACGACCTGGAGCTCACCCTGGCCGTGGCGCGGGCGGTAAACATCCCGGTGATCGCCTCCGGGGGGGCCGGTACTTTAGAGCACATTGCCGCAGGGCTGACGCTGGGCGAGGCCGATGCGGCCCTGGCGGCCTCCATCTTCCACTTCGGGGAGTACACCATCCGCCAGGTTAAGGAGTACCTTGCCGCGAGGGGCATACCGGTGAGGCTTTAACATTTTTTCTTTTTTAGAGGGGGTTTTGGACGTGCCCTTTACGCTTGACCCGGAAACGCTGAAATTCGACCGGGACGGGCTCATCCCGGCCATCATCCAGGACGTGGAAAGCGGTCGGGTGCTGATGATGGCCTACATGAACAGGGAAGCGCTGGCCAAAACGCTTGCTTCCGGTGAAACCTGGTTCTGGAGCCGCAGCCGCCAGAAGCTCTGGCACAAGGGAGAGACCTCCGGCCACGTGCAGGAGGTGGTGGAGGTGTACACCGACTGCGACCGGGACACGCTCCTGCTCAAGGTAAGGCAAAAGGGGGCCGCCTGCCACGAGGGCTACTTTTCCTGCTTCCACCACCGGGTGGGAGAGGGGGGGGAATGGGAGGTCACCGAGCAGCGGCAGTTCGACCCCCGGGAAGTTTACGGGGAGAAACGGGAAAGGGACCAGGCCGCCGGCCCGGCCGTCATCGAGGAACTGTACGGGATCATCAAGGACCGCCGGGAAAAGAGGCCCGAAGGATCCTACACGGCCAAGCTCTTCGACAAGGGACTGGACAAGATGCTGGAAAAGCTGGGCGAAGAGGTGGTGGAGCTCATCATCGAGGCCAAGAACCGGGACAGGGAAGAAGTGGTGGAGGAGGCCGCCGACGTGCTCTACCATCTGCTGGTGGTCCTGGCCGAGCAGGGCATTCCCGTGGAGGAGCTTTTTGCCGAGCTGGCCAGGAGGAGAAAGTAGGGGCTTGTGCTATAATAGCATGTGGTGTGAGGAGATGGATTTGCTGCAGGGCTTAAACCAGGCCCAGGTGGAAGCGGTAAAGCACACCGACGGTCCTCTCCTGGTGCTGGCCGGGGCGGGAAGCGGCAAGACCCGCGTGCTGACCACCCGCATTGCCTATCTTTTGCAGCAGGGCGTGGAGCCCCACCGCATCCTGGCCATCACCTTTACCAACAAGGCCGCCCAGGAGATGAAGGAGCGGGTGCAGGCCCTGGTGCCCCATGCGGCCCGGGACCTGTGGGTTTTGACCTTCCACGCCGCCTGCCTGAGGATCCTGCGCCAGCAGGCGCGCCATCTGGGCTACGCCGAAAACTTCGTCATTTACGACGAGGACGACCAGGAAACGCTGCTCAAGGAGTGCTTAAAGGAACTCAACCTGGACGAGAAGAAATTCCCGCCCCGGGCGCTGGCTGCCGTCATCTCCCGGGCCAAGAACAGGCTCATCACCCCGCAAGATTTTTACGAGCAGGCAGGCGACGCCTTTTCCCTCAAGGCGGCGCAGGTCTACCGCCTCTACCAGGACAAGCTCTTCCGCCTCAACGCCCTGGACTTTGACGACCTGCTCATGCTCACGGTGCGCCTCTTCCGGGAAAACCCGGCGGTGCTGCGCCACTACCAGCAGCGTTTCCGCTACATTCTGGTGGACGAGTACCAGGACACCAACCACGCCCAGTACGTGCTGGTAAACCTCCTGGCCCGCGAGCACCGCAACCTCTGCGTCGTGGGCGACCCCGACCAGAGCATTTACGGCTGGCGCGGGGCGGACATCCAGAACATCCTCGACTTTGAGCGGGACTACCCCGACGCCCGGGTGATCCTGCTGGAGCAGAACTACCGCTCCACGCAAAACATCCTGGATGCCGCCAACCACGTCATACGCCGTAACAGGCGCCGCAAGGAAAAGCGCCTCTGGACAGCTGCCGGCCCGGGAAGCCCGCTGGTGGTCTACATGGCCGGCGACGAACAATCCGAAGCCCTCTTTGTGGCCGAGCGCATTGCCCGCCTGCACCGGCAGGGCGTACCATACCGCCACATGGCGGTGCTCTACCGCACCCACGCCATGTCCCGGGTGCTGGAGGAGGTCCTGCTTTACCGCGGCATCCCCTATGCCATTGTCGGCGGCCTGCGCTTCTACGAGCGCAAAGAAATTAAGGACCTGCTGGCCTACCTCCGCCTCCTGGTGAACCCCGCCGATGCGGTGAGCTTGAAGCGCATCATCAACGTGCCCCGGCGGGGGGTCGGCGAGGCGTCGCTAAACCGCCTCCTCTTCTTTGCCGCCGAGAAAAACATCCCGGTGCTGGAAGCCCTGGGCAGGGCCGAGGAGGTACCCGGGCTTCCCGCCAGGGTGCGCGCAACCTGCCGCGAGCTGGCGGCCATGTTTGCCTGGTTTTACGCAAACCAGCACCGTCTGAGCATTACCGAGCTAACCCGGGAGGTGCTCGCAAGAACCGGCTACTGGCAGGAGCTGGAGGAGGAGGGTACCCCGGAAGCCCGCACCAGGCAGGAAAACCTGCGGGAGTTCCTCTCGGTAACCCAGGAGTTTGACCGGCGGGCGCAAGGCGGCACGCTGGCCGACTTCCTGGCCGAGATCGCCCTCTTAAGCGACGCGGACACGTTGGACCGGGAGGCCGATCGGGTGGTGCTCATGACCCTGCACAGCGCCAAGGGTCTGGAGTTTCCCGTGGTCTTTCTGGTGGGCATGGAGGAAGGGGTTTTCCCCCACGCCCGCTCCCTGGCCGACCCGGCGGAGCTGGAAGAAGAGCGGCGGCTGTGCTACGTGGGCCTGACCAGGGCCCGGGAGAGGCTCTACCTCACCTACGCCTGGCAGCGCACGCTTTACGGCGTCACCCGCCACAACCCACCCTCCCGCTTCCTGGAGGAAATACCGCCGCACCTCGTGGCCGCAAGTGACCCCCTGGACGAAAGCTGCGAGGACGCCGCAAACGACGCCATCCAGCCGCGGGCGCACCAGCCGTACTCCCCCGGCGATCTCGTTTACCACCGCAAGTGGGGCCGCGGCAGGGTGGTGAAAATAAAAGGCCAGGGCGAAAACGCCGAGCTGTGGGTGGAATTCCCCAACCTGGGCGTGAAAACCCTCCTGGCCCGCTACGCGCCCCTGGAAAGAATTTCTGGTTGATCTGGCCATAATAGTAAACAAAGCCTTCCGGAGGAAACATGAGCCGCTTGCTGCTGGTGGCCGTGCTCACCGCCGTCATCCACATGATCAACACCCTCATTTACTCCGTGCGCCTGGCCGGGGTGCGCACCAAGCGCCTGGCCACGGCCCTGTCCCTGTTCCAGGTAATCTTCCTGGTGGCCAGCACGGCCAACCTCATTCAGGCCCCCCTGATGTCGGCCATTGTGGAGCACGCCATCAATGCCGGCCTTGCCCATGCCGGGGGAGGCAACGTCCTGGACGACCCTTACTACCGCGCCCAGCTGGCCCGCCTCAACGCGGACATACGCCTGGTCATCCTGGCCGCCACCGCCGGTACCCTGCTGGGAGGGCTGCTCATACCTACCTTCGTGCGCCTCTTTACCAGGGGCATCTTCCTCCTGGAGGAAATTGGCTCGGTACCTCGCATGATACTCAGGGTCTTCCTTTCGCCCCGCTACCTGGCGGCCATTGCCAGGCAGGTGGAGCTTCCCAGCATCGGGCGCTTCCGCGACGCCTTGCGCCGCCCCCTGGCCATACCCGTCAACTTCCTGGTGGCCAACGTGCTCATCACCGGCATTTGGACCACCGGGGTGCTTTCCGCCCTGTACGCGGGGGCGCTCATCCCCCAGTACCGCTCCACCGCCACCCTTACTTCGGGCATTGTCAACGGCGTGGCCGCCGTGCTGGCCGCCACGGTGGTGGACCCCACGGCGGCCATGATCACCGACCAGGCCATGCGGGGAGCACGCCCGGAGGAAGACGTAAAGCAAATGGCCGTTTACCTGGCCTTAACCAGGCTCGCCGGCACCCTCCTTGCCCAGCTGTTCTTTGTGCCGGGAGCTTTAATCATCCGTTTTGTGGCCGAGCTGATCACTTAATTCTGCACACCCTCCCTTAAAGGAGGTGGCTGGTTCTTGGAGCGCGATCTGGAAAAGGTCAAACAGCGCCTCGAGGAGCTGCGCCGGGAAATCGAGTACCACAATTACCGCTACTACGTGCTGGACGACCCGGAGATTTCCGACGAGCGCTACGATGCCCTCATGCGGGAGCTGCTTAAGCTGGAGAGCCAGTATCCCTCCCTGGTCACGCCCGACTCCCCCAGCCAGAGAGTGGGAGGGCGTCCCCGGGAAGGCTTTGCCACCGTGCGCCACCGCGTGCCCATGCTCAGCCTCTCCAACGCCTTCGGCGAGGAAGAGCTGCGCGATTTCGACCGGCGGGTGCGCACGCTTTTGGGCGGGGAAAAGGTGGAGTACGTGGCGGAGCTTAAAATCGACGGCCTGGCCGTATCCCTGCGCTACGAGAACGGCCTTCTGGTCACCGGAGCCACGCGGGGCGACGGGGAAACGGGGGAGGACATCACCGCCAACCTGAAAACGGTGCGCGCCGTCCCCCTGCGCCTGCGCCGGGAGGTCCCCCTCCTGGAGGTGCGCGGCGAGGCGTACATGCCCAAGGAGGCCTTCCTGCGTTTAAACGAGGCCCGCGAAGAGGCGGGAGAGCCGCTCTTTGCCAACCCGCGCAACGCCGCCGCCGGTAGCCTGCGCCAGCTGGATCCCGCGGTGACGGCCTCCCGCCAGCTGAGCTTTTTCGCCTACGGCATCGGAGAGAGCGAGGGATTTGCCGCGCGCACGCATGCCGAAACCCTCACCGCCCTGCGGGAGCTGGGCATCCCCGTCAACCGCCACTGGCAGCTTCTGCCCCATATAGAAGAGGTGATCGCCTACTGCCGGCACTGGCAGGAGAAGCGCCATGAGCTGCCCTACGCCATTGACGGCATTGTGGTCAAGGTCAACTCCCTGGAGCAGCAGGCGCGGTTGGGGGCCACCATGAAGAGCCCCCGCTGGGCCATTGCCTATAAATTCCCCGCCGAGCAGGCCAGGACCAGGGTCAAGGAGATCATCCTGCGCGTGGGGCGCACGGGCGTGCTGACCCCCACGGCCATCCTGGAACCCGTGCGCCTGGCCGGCACCACCGTCACCAAAGCCACCCTGCATAACGAGGACTTCATACGCGAAAAGGATATCCGCATCGGAGATACGGTAATCGTGCAGAAGGCCGGGGACATCATCCCCGAAGTGGTGGCGGTAGACGTGAAGAGCCGCACGGGCCGGGAAACGCCCTTTGTCATGCCCCGCCACTGCCCGGCCTGCGGTGCCGAGGCGGTCCGCCCCCCGGGAGAAGCGGCCACCCGCTGCACCAACATTGCCTGCCCGGCCCGCCTGCGGGAGGGCCTCATCCATTTTGCCTCGCGCAACGCCATGGACATTGCCGGCCTGGGGCAGGCCGTCGTCGGCCAGCTGGTAGCCGCCGGCCTGGTCAAGGACCCTGCCGATCTCTATTACCTGCGCTTCGACCAGCTGGTGGGGCTGGAGCGCCTCGGGCCCAAGTCCGCCCAGAACCTCCTGGCGGCCATTGAGAAGAGCAAGTCCAACCCCCTGCACCGGCTCATCTTTGCCCTGGGCATCCGGCACGTGGGCGAGCGCGCCGCCCGCATTCTGGCCGCACACTTCGGCTCGCTGGAAAGGCTCTCCCGGGCCACCTACGAGGAGCTGGTGGCGTTGCCGGAGATCGGGCCCAAGATTGCCGCCAGCGTGACCGGCTTCTTTGCCCAGGAGGAAAACCGCCGCGTGCTGGACAAGCTGGTTGCCGCCGGGGTAAACACCCGGGAGGTTCAGGAGGAGGAAAAGGAAAAGCCGCTGGCCGGGAAGGTCTTCGTGCTTACCGGCACCCTGGAGCGCTTCACGCGCAAGGAGGCGGAGGAAATAATCGTGCGGCTGGGCGGGCGGGTAAGCTCCAGCGTGAGCCGCCACACCGACTACGTGGTGGTGGGGGCGAACCCCGGCAGCAAGTACGAAAAGGCCCTCTCCCTCGGCGTGCCCATCATCCGCGAGGACGAGTTCATAAAGCTTATCGGCCAATAACAAATTTAAAAGGAAGGTGCGGGAAATGATTTCCATAAAGGAAGTGGAGCACGTGGCCCTGCTGGCCCGCCTGGAGCTAAGCGAGGAAGAAAAGGAGATGTACGCCCGGCAACTGGGGGCCATCCTGGAGTACGCGCAGATGCTCAACGAGCTGGATACCGCCGACGTGCCGCCGACCGCCCACGTCTTGCCCCTGCAGAACGTGTGGCGGGAAAAGGACGAGGTGGGCCGGCAGCTGGAACCCGAAGAGGTTCTGGCCAACGCCCCGGACAGGGAAGGGCAGTTTTTCAAAGTGCCGCGCATTGTGTGAGGAGGGAAAAGGACTTGGACCTCTGCTACTTAACCGCCTACGAGCTGCACCGGCTGCTGGTCAAGAGGGAAGTGAGCGCGGAGGAAATCTGCCGGGCGTACTTAGCGCGCATTGAGGCCGTGGAGGACAGGATCAAGGCCTTTGTTACCGTCACCGCAGACCTGGCCCTAGAGCAGGCCCGCGCCGTGGACCGCAAGATTGCCGCCGGAGAGGAGGTCCCTCCCCTGGCGGGCATACCCGTGGCCATTAAAGACAACATCTGCACGCGGGGAGTGCGTACCACCTGCTCCTCAAAAATCCTCCACAATTTCGTCCCTCCCTATGACGCTACGGCGGTGCAAAAGTTAAAGGCCGCCGGCACCGTCTTCCTGGGGAAAACCAATATGGACGAATTTGCCATGGGCTCCTCCACCGAAAACTCCGGCTTTTTCCCCACCGCCAACCCGTGGGACCTGGAAAGGGTGCCGGGAGGCTCCAGCGGGGGGTCCGCCGCCGCCGTGGCCGCCGGCGAGGCCGCGGCGGCCCTGGGGTCGGACACGGGCGGGTCCATCCGCCAGCCGGCGGCCCTGTGCGGGGTGGTGGGCCTAAAGCCCACCTACGGCGCCGTTTCCCGCTACGGCCTGGTGGCCTTTGCCTCCTCCCTGGATCAAATCGGGCCCCTCACCCGGGACGTGCGCGATGCGGCCCTGATGCTCAACGCCATCTGCGGCCACGACCCCCTGGACTCCACCTCGGTGCCCTACAACCACCCGGATTACACCTCCTTCCTGGTGGACGACGTAAGGGGCCTGCGCATCGGCGTGCCCCGCGAGTACATGGGGGAGGGCATCGAGCCGCCCGTAAAGGAGGCCATAGCCAGGGCCGTCGAGCTGCTCTCCTCCCTGGGGGCGGAGGTGGAGGAAACGTCTTTACCCCACACCCGCTACGCCCTGCCCACCTACTACCTCATTGCCCCGGCAGAGGCCAGCTCCAACCTGGCCCGTTACGACGGCGTGCGTTACGGCTATCGGGCCGAGGACGCCCGCGATGTGGTGGATATGTTCATGAAGACCCGCAGCCGGGGCTTTGGCCCGGAGGTCAAGCGGCGCATCATGCTGGGCACCTACGCCCTCTCCGCCGGGTACTACGATGCCTACTACCTAAAGGCCCTAAAGGTACGCACCCTCATCAAGCAGGACTTTGACCGGGCCTTTGAAAAGTTTGATGTGCTGCTGGCCCCCACCAGCCCCTCACCGGCCTTCAAGCGCGGAGAAAAGGTGGACGATCCGCTGCAGATGTACATGTCCGACATCTGCACCCTGGCCGTAAACCTGGCCGGCGTCCCGGGCATTTCCGTGCCGGCGGGATTTGCGGACGGCCTGCCGGTGGGGCTGCAGTTGATCGGGCGGCCCTTTGGCGAGGGCATGCTCCTGCGGGTGGCCTACACCTTCGAGCAGCACACCGACTACCACCGCCGCCGACCGCCCCTGTAAGGAGGGAAAAGCGTTGCACGACTATGAAGCCGTTATCGGTCTGGAAGTTCACGTGGAGCTGAAGACCAACACCAAGATCTTCTGCCGGTGCCCCACCGCCTTTGGCGGGGACCCCAACGCCCACGTCTGCCCCGTCTGCCTGGGCCTGCCGGGGGTTTTGCCGGTCTTAAACAAAAAAGTGCTGGAGTACGCCATCAAGGCCGCCCTGGCCTTGAACTGCGAGATTGCCGCGTACTCCAAGTTCGACCGCAAGAATTACTACTACCCGGACCTACCCAAGAACTACCAGATATCCCAGTACGACCTCCCCTTGGCCAGAAACGGCTACCTGGACATTGAAGTTGACGGGGAAGTTAAGCGCGTGGGCATCATCCGCATCCACATGGAGGAGGATGCGGGGAAGCTCCTGCACCAGGGTACCATCACCACCACGCCCTACTCCCTGGTGGACTACAACCGCACGGGCGTACCCCTCATCGAGATTGTTTCCGCGCCGGACCTGCGCACGCCCGAGGAAGCCAAGGCCTACCTGGAAAAGCTCAAGGCCATCATCCAGTACACCGGCGTCTCCGACTGCAAGATGGAAGAGGGCAGCCTGCGGTGCGATGCCAACGTCTCCGTGCGCAAAAAGGGCAGCCGGGAGTTCGGCACCAAGACGGAAATAAAGAACCTGAACTCCTTCAAAGCCGTGCAGCGGGCCCTGGCCTACGAGATCAGGCGCCAGGTGGCCGTGCTGGAAGAAGGGGGCAGGATTGTCCAGGAAACCAGGATGTGGGATGAGGCCGAGGGCGTCACGCGCTCCATGCGCAGCAAGGAGGAAGCCCACGACTACCGCTACTTCCCCGAGCCGGACCTGGTGCCCCTGGTCATCGACCGGCAGTGGGTGGAGGAGATCCGCGCCAGCCTCCCGGAGTTGCCGGACCAGCGCCGCCAGCGGTACATTAAGCAGTACGGGCTACCCCCTTACGATGCCGCCGTGCTCACCGCCACCAAGGAGATGGCTGACTACTTTGAGGAGTGCGTGGCCCTTTACCCCAACGCCAAGGCCGTCAGCAACTGGGTCATGGGGGACCTCTCGCGGCTCTTAAATGCCCACAACCTGGAGATCACCCGGTGCAAGATCAGGCCGCAGCAGCTGGTGGACCTGCTGCGTCTGATGGATAAAGGCACCATCAGCGGGAAAATAGCCAAGACGGTATTCGAAGAGATGTTTGCCACGGGGAAGGACCCGGAGGAAATTGTGCGGGAGCAGGGGCTCGTGCAAATTACCGATGAAGGGGCCATCGCCGCCGTGGTGGAGGAGGTGCTGGCCGCCAACCCCAAGGTGGTGGCGGACTACCTGGGCGGCAAGGAGAAGGTGTTTGCCTTCCTGGTGGGGCAGGTTATGAAGGCCACGCGGGGCAAGGCCAACCCGGAGCTGGCCAACCGCCTGCTGAGGGAAAAGCTGGAAAATTTGAAGGGGCGGTAGTTATACCGCCCCTTTTTTACGCCTTCACCGTCTCGCTCTCGGGCACTGCCTTTACCGGAGGCTTGGTAATGAAGCTCAGGATGGCCGCCACCACCAGGAGGGCGGCGGAAATCAGATAGGCCGCATTGTAGCCGCCCGTGAGGTCGGCCGCCCGCCCGGCAATGATGGGCCCGAGGAGGGAGGCCGCACCCCAGCCGGTAAAGACCAGGCCGTAGTTAATGCCGGCGTTCTTCAAGCCAAAGAAGTCAAAGGTGGTCGAGGGAAAGAGGGAGAGGTTGGCGCCGTAAGCAATGCCGGTGAGGATGGACCCGATGGTCAGGGTCACCGCATCCCGGTACGAGGCAAAGAGCAGCATGTTGGCCGCCTGGATGGCAAAGACCAGGAGCATGGTGTTGGTGCGGCCCAGGCGGTCGGATAGCCACCCGGCCAGCACGCGCCCGCCGGCGTTGGCCACGGCCAGGATGGCCACGAAGACAAAGCCCCACTGGATGCCGGCCTGGATCTGGGCAATCTTGGCCAGGTGCCCGATAATCATCAGGCCGGCCGAGGCGGCAAAACAGAACATGAGCCACAGCAGGTAAAACTGGGCCGTGCCAAGCATCTCGGCGGGCGTAAAGTCGTACTTGGAGCTGGCCGCCGCCGCCGCCCTGGTGGCCGGGGGCGGTCCCCCGTAGGGCACATAGCCTGCCGGCGGGAAGGCCAGCACCTGGGCCAAAACAATGATGGCTACCAGGAAGATAATACCTTCATAGATAAAGGCCTTGGCAATACCGTAGTTGGCCAGGAAATACTTGGTCAAGGGGGCAATGTACACCGAAGCCAGGCCGTAACCGGCCACCACCAGGCCGGCAATGAGGCCCTTCTTGTGGGGCTGGAACCACTTCACCGCCGCGGGGGTGGGGGCGGAATAACCGAAGCCCATGGCCGCGCCGGCCAGCAGGCCGAAGCCAATGGTAATGCCCGTCAGGCTGAGGGTGGCACCCGAAAGGAACATGCCCGCACCGGCCAGAATGCCCCCGATGGTGGCCACCAGGCGGGGCCCGTAGCGGTCGACCATGCGCCCCGCAGGTACCATGCACAGGGCGAAAACGACGCAGGCCAGGGTGTAGGGGAACTGCGACTGGGTCTTGGTCCACCCCAGTTTGTCGATGAGCGCGGCGGCAAAAACGCTCCAGGAGTAGAGAACCCCCAAGCAGAGGTTTATGCCCATCCCTGCCAAGGTAACCGACCACGCCCTGGCCAAACTCGGCTGGTTAGGGTTTACCTGAGCCATAAACGGCACCTCCCATACCGTACCTTAAATTTGCTTACCCTTTTTAAGCTCACCTCCATCCGCACTTCCTCCAAGGCATCCCCCCCATATTAAAGGCTACTTGCTGCTTTTATTTTATAAAGCCTGCCAAAATCCATATATGAAAATCCCGGCAATTAACAAATCACCCCACCAAACGGTTAGGTAGCGCTTCCTTCAAGGACCCCCTGCAGGAAAAAGCACAATTCTGACCGTTAAAAGCCGGAGAATGCCCGTCAGCGAGCAAAAACAAAAAACTTTTCAGTTAACCAACATTTGTGGTATTATTTTTACTGTATATCCGGTGTCGCAATCTGATACAAACGGGGTGATCTTCTCATGCAGGAACCGGCGGCGCGGCAAATCTTCATCGTCGACACCACCCTGCGGGACGGGGAGCAAACGGCAGGAGTGGTCTTCGCCAACCGCGAGAAGGTGCGCATTGCCAAGCTTTTAGACGAAATAGGGGTGCACCAGATTGAGGCGGGCATCCCCGTCATGGGTGGGGACGAGATGGAGGCCATCAAGGAGATCGTGCGCTCCGGGCTGCGGGCCAGCATTATGGGCTGGAACCGCCCGGTGATTTCCGACATTGAGGCCTCCCTGGCCTGCGGCGTCGACGCCGTGGCCATCTCCATCTCCACCTCGGACATCCACATCAAGTACAAGCTGCAAACCAGCCGCGAGTGGGTTCTGGAGCAAATGGTTAAAGCCGTAGAGTTTGCCAAGAAGCACGGCCTCTACGTCTCGGTAAACGCAGAAGACGCCTCCCGCAGCGATATGGACTTCCTCATCCAGTTCGCCCGGGCGGCCAAGGAGGCCGGCGCCGACCGCCTACGCTACTGCGATACGGTGGGCATCCTGGATCCCTTCCTCACCTACGAGCGCGTCCGCACCATCCTCCAGCATGTGGATATCGACATCGAAATGCACACCCACAACGACTTCGGCATGGCCACCGCCAACGCCCTGGCCGGCGTGCGCGCCGGCGCCAAGTACGTGGGCGTCACCGTCATCGGCCTGGGCGAGCGGGCGGGCAACGCCGCTTTAGAAGAGGTGGTCATGGCCTTAAAGCATATCATGGGCATCGACCTGGGCTTTAAGACGGAAATGTTCCGGGAGATTGCCGAGTACGTTTCCCGGGCTTCGGGCAGGGAACTGCCGGCCTGGAAGGCCATTGTGGGCTCCAACATGTTTGCCCACGAGTCGGGCATTCACGCCGACGGTGCCCTGAAAAACCCCAAGACGTACGAGGCCTTCCATCCGGAGGAGGTGGGCCTGGAGCGCCAGATCGTCATCGGCAAGCACTCGGGCACCGCCGCCCTAAGGGCCAAGTTTGCCGAGTACGGCATTCATTTAAGCGAGTTCCAGGCCCGGGAGCTCTTGCCCAAGATCCGCGCCTACTGCGTGCAGCTCAAGCGCCCGCTCTTTGACAAAGAGCTCATGTACATCTACGAGGATTACTTTGGTGGAAAGAGGGGATAAAAACTTGGGCCAGACCATAGCGGAAAAGATCCTCTCCGCGCACAGCGGCCAGGAAGCCTACGCCCACGACATTGTGGTTGCCCGGGTGGACTTCATCATGGGCCAGGACGGCACCTCGCCGCTGGCCATCCGCTCCTTTGAGGAAATGGGCGGCAGGCGGGTCTTCGACCCCGAGCGCGTCGCCTTTGTCATCGACCACAGCGCTCCCAGCCCAAGCGAGGGGGTTTCCAACCTCCACCAGCTCATGCGCCGCTTTGCCCGCGAGCAGGGCATCCACCTCTACGACATCGGCGAAGGCGTGTGCCACCAGGTGGTTCCGGAAAGCGGGCGCGTGGGGCCGGGGTCGCTGGTCATCGGCGCCGACTCCCACACCTGCACCTACGGGGCGCTAAACGCCCTGGCTACCGGCGTCGGGTCCACAGACCTGGCAGCGGCCATGATCTCCGGACAGATGTGGTTTAAGGTGCCCGAAACCTTCAGGATCGTCTGCCGCGGCACGCTGCCCCCGGGAGTTTACGCCAAGGACCTCATCCTCTACCTCATCGGCCAGCTGACGGCCGACGGCGCCACCTACATGGCCGTGGAGTTTGCCGGGGAGGCTATCGCCCAGCTGTCCATGGAAGGGCGCTTTACCGTAGCCAACATGGCCGTGGAAATGGGGGCCAAGGCCGGCCTTATGGAAGCCGACGACAAGACCCTTGCCTGGCTGGCCCGCCACACCCGCCGCCAGTTCGTGCCCGTAAGACCCGACGAGGATGCCCGCTACGCCCGCGTGGCCGAATACGACGTCTCGCGGCTCTCCCCCCAGGTGGCCTGCCCTCACAGGGTGGACAACGTCCGCCCGGTGGAGGAAGTGGCCGGGACGCCCGTGCAGCAGGCCGTCATCGGCACCTGCACCAACGGGCGGCTGGAAGACCTGCGCGTGGCGGCCAGGATCCTGGCCGGCAGGCGCGTGCACCGGGACGTGCGCCTCGTCGTGGCCCCTGCCTCGCGGCAGGTATACCTGGAGGCCATGCGGGAGGGCATTATCCAGGCACTGGTGGAAAGCGGTGCCGCCGTGGTCACGCCCGGCTGCGGCCCCTGCGTGGGCACCCACAACGGCATTCCTGCCGACGGGGAGAACGTCATTTCCACCGCCAACCGCAACTTCAAGGGGCGAATGGGCAACAACAAGGCCTTCATCTACCTGGCTTCGCCGGCCACCGTGGCCGCCTCCGCCCTAACCGGCAAGATAACCGACCCGCGCCACTTTCTGGAAAGCAGGTGATCCCGTGCTGCTGAAAGGAAAAGCCCACAAGTTTGGCGACGACATCAACACCGACTATATCATTTCCGGCAAGTATAAGTTCAAAACCCTGGACATGGACGAGCTGGCCAGGCACGTCATGGAGGACCTGGACCCGGATTTTTACCATAAGATTGCGCCGGGCGACTTCATTGTGGCCGGGCGCAATTTCGGCTGCGGTTCTTCCCGGGAGCAGGCCCCCCTGGCCATAAAGCACGCCCGCATCTCCGCCGTGCTGGCCAAGTCCTTTGCCCGCATCTTCTACCGCAACGCCATCAACACCGGGCTGCCGGTGGTGGAGTGCGACACGGACCAGATCGACCCCGGCGACGAGCTGGAGGTGGATTTAAAGGCCGGCCTTATAACCAACAGGACCAAGGCCACGACCCTGCCCATCAAACCCCTGCCGCCGGTGATGATTAAGATCCTCAACGATGGGGGTCTGGTCGCCCACTTCCGCAAGCACGGCGGCTTTAGGCTTGAGGAGGAGAAGGAATAGTGACCCGCAAGGTAACCCTTATCCCCGGGGACGGCGTGGGGCCGGAAATTGCCTGGGCCGCCCGCCGGGTCATCGACGCCAGCGGCGCCCGCATCCAGTGGGAAGTGGTGGAGGCCGGGGAGGCAACCCTTTCCCGCTACGGTACCCCCCTGCCGGAGCACGTGCTGGAATCCATCAGGCAAAACCGCGTGGCCTTAAAAGGCCCCATTACCACCCCGGTGGGAGGGGGCATGCGCAGCGTTAACGTTGCCCTGCGGCAGGAACTGGACCTTTATGCCAACGTCCGCCCCGCCCGCACCCTGCCGGGCGTGCCTTCCCGCTACCAGGGAGTGGATTTAATTGTCGTGCGCGAAAATACCGAGGACCTATACGCCGGGGTGGAGCACCGCGTGGGGCGGGATGCCGCCGAGAGCATCAAGATCATCACGCGGGAAGCCTCGGAACGCATCGTGCGCTTTGCCTTTGAGCTGGCCAGGAGCAAGGGGCGCAAGAAGGTTACCGCCGTGCACAAGGCCAACATCATGAAGCTCACCGACGGGCTGTTCCTGGAGTGCGCCCGCAGGGTGGCCGCGGCGTACCCGGAGATTGCCTACGAGGAAATGATTGTCGACGCCATGTGCATGAAGCTGGTGCAGGCGCCGGAAAACTACGACGTGCTGGTCATGCCCAACCTTTACGGGGACATCATCAGCGACCTCTGCGCCGGCCTGGTGGGCGGGCTGGGGGTTGCGCCGGGGGCCAACATCGGGGATGAAGTGGCCGTCTTTGAGCCCGTCCACGGCAGCGCCCCCAAGCACGCCGGCAAGAACCGCATCAACCCCCTGGCCATGATCCTCTCGGGGGTCATGATGCTCCAGCACATCGGGGAGGAGGAGGCGGCAGGGCGCATTTACAGGGCGGTGCTGGCCGTGCTGGAGGAAGGAAGGCACCTCACCTACGACCTGGGAGGAAACGCCACCACCGGCGAGATGGCGGAAGCCATAGTGGCCAAAATGGAAGCGGGCCTCTAAGGCCTGAAAGGAGCCCGGCCAAAGGTGCCGGGCCTTTTTATGTTTCTGGGGTCGTATAAAAAAAACGCCGGCTCATAATAATAAAGTTGTGTAAATAAATAACAGCCGGGAGGTGAACTTCCTTGGCGCATCCGACCAACTTCGGAGAGGGAGCGGAAAAGATAAGGCTCATGCGCGATGCCGACTTCCCCGGCGGGGTAGTGGTGGACCCGACCCCCATCACGGCCTTTGACGAGGTCACGGTATTTTACAACGGCCTCTTGGCCAAGAGCGGGGCGGAGCAAATTTACCTGCACGTCGGCTTTGGCGACCCCCGCCACTGGAAAAACGTCCAAGACCTGCGGATGTCCCGTACGGGTTACGGCTGGGTGAAAACGCTGGAGATGCCCGATGAAAGCCACTTTAACTTTTGCTTCCGCGACAATGCCTATAACTGGGACAACAACAACGGGCTCAACTGGCCCTACGAGATCCACAACGGGCGGCGCAGGGAGTAAGCGTGCGCCAAATTAAAATTGCACCCGATCCCTACCGTATTTCACCTGCCCGGTAGGGATTTACTTTAATACCAAACTCCAATCTGGCCTTTTACAAAGCGGGAGGGAAGCTTTTGCGCATCCTCATGCTTTCCTGGGAATTCCCACCCCGCGTGGTGGGAGGGCTGGCCCAGCACGTGTACGATTTATCGGCCGCCCTGGCGGCCCTCGGGGAGGAAGTCCACGTTCTCACCTGCAGCGCGCCGGGCTCCCCCCTGTACGAGCTGGTCAACGGCGTGCACGTCCACCGCTTCCATACCTACAGCGTATCGTCCCCCCACTTTGTCACCTGGGTGGCCCAGTTCAACATCGCCATGCTGGAAAAGGCCATCTCCCTCTTGAACGAGCTGGAAAGGGTACATATCATCCATGCCCACGACTGGCTGGTGGCCTACGCGGCCAGGGCCTTGAAACACGCCCTGCGCCTGCCCCTGGTGGCCACCATTCACGCCACCGAGTACGGGCGCAACAACGGCCTGCACAACGACACACAGCGGCACATCAGCGACATCGAGTGGTGGCTGACCTACGAGGCCTGGAAGATAATCTGCTGCAGCCACTACATGAAAAACGAGGTACGCCACGTGTTTAGCCTCCCCGAAGACAAGATCGAGGTCATCTACAACGGGGTCAACCCGACCCGCTTTGCCGTACACACCGTAAGGGTGAGCAGGGAGCATTTTGCCGCCCCCTCGGAGCAAATCGTTTTTTACGTGGGGCGCCTGGTGCGGGAGAAGGGCGTGCAGCTGCTGCTGGAAGCGGCGCCGCAGATCCTGGCCCGCCACCCCCAGGCGAAATTCGTCATTGCTGGCAAGGGCCCGTTTGCGGAAGAACTGCAGCGCCTGGCCGCCGCCTTGGGCATTGCGCCCAAGGTGTACTTTACCGGTTACGTGGACGACGAAACCCGCAACAACCTCTACAGCTGGGCGGATGTGGCCGTATTTCCCAGCCTCTACGAACCCTTTGGCATTGTGGCCCTGGAGGCCATGGCGGCCAGGGTACCGGTGGTGGTGGCCGATACCGGGGGCCTAAGCGAAATCGTCGAGCACGGCGTGGACGGCCTGAAGTTTTACCCCGGCAACAGCCGCTCCCTGGCCGACATGGTGGTATGGCTCTTAAAAGACCGCCAGCTGGCCCACAGCCTCCGCCAAAGGGCCTACAAAAAGGTACAGGAAAAATTCAGCTGGCGGGACATCGCTCTGGAAACCAGGAAGCTTTACCGGCAGGTATGGGAAGAATACCGGCGCACGCCCTGGTCCTGCGGGCTGCCCGCGCGCCCCGGCGGCGGTATCTGGGGCCGCTTCAGCAAGATGCTGGTAAAAGGAGGGGTGCAATGAAAGCGGTAATCATGGCCGGGGGAGAGGGATCCCGCCTCCGCCCCCTTACCTGCGACCGCCCCAAGCCCATGGTGCCGGTGGCCAACCGTCCCATGATGGCCCACATTGTAGAGCTGCTGCGGGAGCACGGCTTTCACGAAGTGGCCGTAACCCTGCAGTACATGCCGGAAGCCATTAGGGATTACTTCGGCCACGGGGCGAGGTTCGGCCTGGAAATGCGCTACTTTGTGGAGGAAACCCCCCTGGGCACGGCCGGCAGCGTGAGAAACGCCCGCGACTTCCTGGACGAAACATTCCTTGTCATCAGCGGCGACGCCCTCACCGACCTCGACCTTTCAAAGGCGGTGGAATTTCACCGCCGGAGCGGGGCCATGGCCACCATTGTCCTCACCAGGGTGGACCTTCCCCTGGAATACGGGGTGGTCATCACCGGGCCGGACGGGCGCATTGCCCGCTTCCTGGAGAAGCCTTCCTGGAGCGAGGTCTTCAGCGACACGGTCAACACCGGCATCTACGTGCTGGAGCCGGAAGTGCTGGAGTATATCGAGCCGGACCGCATGTTTGACTTCAGCAAGGACCTTTTCCCGCTCCTTTTGCGCGAGAAAAAGCCCCTCTACGGGGTGGTGCTGCCGGGGTACTGGTGCGACATCGGCAACCTCACCCAGTACCTGCAGTCCCACCACGACGTCCTGGAGGGAAAGGTGAGGATTGGTCTCCCCGCGCGGGAGGTGGAGCCGGGGATCTGGGTGGGCGAGGGCGCGGACATAAGCGCCGCCGCCCGCCTCAGGCCACCGGTACTCATCGGCGACGGCTGCTGCATCGGTCCCGGCGCGGAGGTCGGCCCCTATGCCGTGCTGGGCCCGGGTTGTATCGTGCGGGACAAGGCCTCCATCAAGCGCAGCGTCCTCTGGAACAACGTTTACGTCGGCGAGGGGGCAACGCTGCGGGGGGCGGTCCTGGCCAGCAGGGTGCAGGTTTTGAGGCAGGCCGCCCTTTACGAGGGGGCCGTGGTGGGCAGCGACTCCCTGGTTAAAGAGCACGCCACGATAAAGCCCTCCGTCAAGCTGTGGCCCGGCAAGCTGGTGGAAAGCGGGGCGGTGGTGCAGGAAAGCCTTGTCTGGGGGACGCGCCAGCCCAAAAAAATCTTCGGCCAAAAGGGCATTTCCGGGATACCCAACCTGGAAATAACACCGGAAATGGCCTGCCGCCTGGGCTCCGCCTTTGCCTCCGCCGCCGGACCTGCGGGAGTACAGCTTTCCGCAGGCTGCGACGGCCACCCGGCGGCGGTGATGATCAAAAACGCGCTGGTAGCCGGTATGCAGGCCTCCGGGGCCCGGGTGGTCGATCTGGGTACATGCCTGGCGCCCCTCCACCGTTTTGCCGTCCGCCACCTGGGGCTAAAGGGCGGGGTCCACGTGCATTACTCCCCCCGCGAGGGCTCACTCCACCTCGCCTTCCTCGACCAGCGGGGGGGCAACATTTCCCACAGCTTAGAGAGAAAAGTGGAAAACCTCCTCTGGAGGGAAGACTACCGCCGGGTCGACGCCGGGCACCTCCTTTCTCCCCAGAAGGCGCCCCCGGTTGCGGAAGAGTATCTTCAATTTTTGCTGCGCTACTGCCAGCCCGCCCTCTGGAAGCCCGGCGCCCTGCGCCTCCTGGTGGCCTTCGACCGGGAGGACGTGGGGCGCCTCGTGGATTACCTGGCCGAGCGGCTCGGCCTGCAGGTGGAGGCGCTGGGAGCTGTAGGAGCGGATCTTTCCGAGGCCCTCGCGCAGATCAGCCGCGAGGTGCCGGAAAGAGGAGCCCCGCTGGGAGCAATCATAAGCACGGACGGCGGCTACCTGGCGCTGGTCGACGAGCGGGGGCGCATCATAGCGGGTGAAATGCTCACCGCCCTCCTGGCCCTGGTCGACCTGCGCTCCCGCGGTGAGCCGGTGGCGGTACCCGTTACCGCTCCCAGGGCCGTCGAGCTGCTGGCCCAAAAGTACCAGGGCAAGGTGGTGAGGACCAAGGCCTCCCTCCACGACCTCCTGGAAAAGGTCATGCCTCTGGGAGAACTGCGTGTCTTTGTGCACCTGGACCCCCTGGGGGCCCTCCTTTACGTGCTGGATTACGCGGCCAGGAACGGCCTCACCCTGGGCCAGCTGGTGGACGAAATCCCCGCTTTTTACTTAGAGCAAAGGGAGGTGCCGGTACCCTGGGAGACCAAGGGCCTGGTGATCAGGCGCCTCATTGAAGACCCCCCTACGAACCAGCTGGAGCTCTTAGACGGTGTGAAAGTATACCATCCCCAGGGCTGGGCGCTGGTGCTGCCCGACCCGGATATGCCGGTGTGCCGCGTGTTTGCGGAAGGGGCCTCCATGGAAATTGCCCGCTCTTTAAGCGACTTTTACATTGAAAAAATAAAGGAAATCGTCGCCGGGCGCATGTGAACGAAGCTCCCCTTATTTAGGGGAGCTTTTTTATGAGCCTGTGGCCTCCGAAGCGTACCAGCGGTAATCGAGGTGGGGGAAAATGTTGTGGCGCCACTCCAGCCAGGCGAGGTGGTCCTCGTCTATGCTTCCCCTCCTGATCTCCTCGTAGAGGCGCAGGAAATTCAGGAGGTGGGCCTTGGTGCGCCGCACGGCGTATTCCACCGCCGTCCCGGTACTCATGATGAAGGCCCAGTCGCTGCTCTGGGCCAGCAGCAGTTCCCTGGCCGCCTGGTTGAGCGCGCGCCGCAAAAGGCCGTCGGCCTCATGGTAGCGCCCGGCCAGCTCCACCATGCGGGAGGCGGCCAGGTGAAGGTGGCGGTAGATCCACTCGTTGGCCTGGCACAGCCAGACCTCGTTGTAGCCTTTGTTCCCCCAGCTGGAGGGACACGGCCTGGCCACCTGGTTGCAGGGGAAGGCCCGCAGGTAATCGCCGGGCGTGATCAGCTCCACTGTGTCCTGGTCGTAGTGGATCTTGCGGATGAGGAACTCCAGCCACAGGGGCCCCTCAAACCACCAATGGCCGAACAGCTCGGCGTCGTAAGGCGCCACCACCACCGGCGGGCGGTCCATATGCCGGCAGAGGTACCTGATCTGGTGCTCCCGGTTAAACATGAAGTTGCCCGCGTGGACGGCAGCCTTTTCCTTGGCCCAGGCCGGCACGTACGGCTCCTTGTGGTTGGTCTTCCCGGTAACGCGGTAATACTTGATCCCCGTGTGCACGCGGATGCCGTCGGGGTGGATGTAGGGCTTGATGTACTCGTAGTCAAGGTCAAAGCCGATATCCCGGTAAAACTCGCGGTAGTCGAAGTCCCCGGGATAACCTTCCTGGGCGCTCCAGACCTGCCGGGAAGACTCCACGTCCCGCCCGAACACCGCCACCCCCGAAGGGCAGTAGATGGGGGCAAAAACGCCGTAGCGGGGGCGGTGCGAGGCAAAGAGGACCCCATGGGTATCGGTAAAAAAGTAGCGGATGCCGAATTCCTTTAAGATTTCGTCGATGCCCGGGGCGTAACCGCACTCCGGCAGCCAGAATCCCTTGGGCGGGCTGCCAAAGTGGCGCTTAAAGAGGTCCACGGCCACCGCCACCTGTGCCCTTACGGCCTCCGGGTTGATCATGAGCAGCGGTAGGTAGCCGTGGGTGGCCGCGCAGGTGATGATCTCCAGGCGTCCCGCATCCTGGAAACGCTTAAAGCCCTGCACCAGATTCCGCCCGTAGGTCTCGTGATAGGTGCGGGCAATGTCGCGGAACATGCGCTGGTACATGAGGGCCGTCTCGTGGAAGGGGGTGTGCCTGGTGCGGCCGACCTCCTTGTCGGCCAGCTCGATGAGCTTCTCCAGGTGGCGCGCGTAACGGTCCTGCAAGAGCTCATCGGTGAGCATGGAGATGAGCGTGGGCGAAAGGGAAACGGTGAGGCGAAAAGGTATACCGTCGGCCACCAGGCGCTCGAAAACCTGCAGGAGGGGCACGTAGGTTTCCGTGATGGCCTCAAAAAGCCACCTCTCCTCCAGGAAATGCTCGTGTTCGGGGTGGCGCACAAAGGGAAGATGGGCATGAAGCACCAAAGCCAAGTAACCTCTGGCCACTGGAAGCACCTTCCTGCTCTAGTGGTATCATTTCCCCGGCTCCTGTGCCGGCGGCCCGAAGGCGGGCGAGCTGATGCTCACCGGGAAAACTTCTGCCCTCCTGCGCACCTCTTCGGCCATCATGGGCGAGCTCACACCGTACGGGAAGCGCAGCCCGCGGTAAAGCTCTTCAATCCACATCCACTCCTCGTCCAGGCACTCGGACAGGGAAGAGCGCGGCGTGGTAACCACATTGGAGCGCAAGAGGGTCACAAAGCGCCCGTCGGGAAACTTGCGCCCGAGATCCACACAGTAGGAGCGGTTGGGCTGGCCCACGGGGATGTGCCAGCTGTCGGCCTCCTCCTGGATGTTGATGTCCGTGTATCCTACGGCGTTAAAGCCGTTGAAATTTACCCCCGTGACGTCGTACACCCTGAGCACCGGGCGCGTGGACTCCCAGGCGCGGGGGCCGAAGGCGGCGTTAAACTCTTCCTGGCGGGTGGCGCTGATTTCCCAGTAGGCATACAGCCAGTAGGGGTCCCTCACCATGAGCACCAGGCGGTCCACCCCGTAGCGCTGGGGCAGGACGAGCTCCGGCTCCCGCGGCGGCACGGCAGGCGCCTCCGGTGGTGTGGCGGGAAAGAGGCCGAGTTCCTCGGCCATTTCCTCGCGAAAAGAAACGGCTTCCCCGCCTGCCGCCGGTGGGGAAGGCCGCCCCTTACCTGCCCATAAAAAAATGCCCAGGGCCAGCACAAGCAAAGCAACCCCCACCAAAAGGAAAAACAAGGTGGTCATGCAACACCCTCCCTCACGGAAAGCTAACGGGCAAAAGGATTTTTCTGTGGCGCAAGCCCAAGAGGCTCTATTTAAATATTCCCCCGACCCGTCATTAATAAACGCCGCCGCCGGAAAGGGAAAAGCGGCAGGGGTTATTGTTTGCCGGCCCCAGCGCAGGATAAAATTTTTTTAAACGTACTGCCGGGAGGTTAACAAAATTGTTTGTTAATCCTGACGACGAGCGCATAAAGGAAATCCTCCAAAAAAGCAGGGTCATTGCCGTGGTGGGCCTTTCCAACAACCCGACGCGGGACAGCTACCGGGTGGCCGCGTACATGAAAGATCACGGCTACCGCATCATACCGGTTAACCCCACCATTGCCGAAGCGCTGGGAGAAAAAGCGTACCCCGACCTGGAATCCCTCCCCTGCCCGGTGGACATCGTCAACGTCTTCCGGCAGCCATCCGAAGTCCCGGGAGTGGTGGAGAAGGCTTTAAAGCTCAGCCCTCTGCCGGTGATCTGGCTCCAGCTGGGAGTCGTCCACCAGGAGGCGGCCCTTGCCGCCCGGCAGGCGGGAGCCACGGTAATCATGGACCGCTGCCTCATGGTGGAACACCGGCGCCTGCTGGGGGGAAGTGGTTGTTGAAGGAAGCAGGAGAAGCACGGCGGGTGAGAGAGATCCTGGACATCCTGGCCCGCACCTACCCGGAGGCCCGCACCGCCCTTCTTTTTGAAACGCCCTTCCAGCTCCTGGTGGCGGCCATCCTCTCCGCCCAGACCACCGACCGGCAGGTGAACCGCATCACGCGGCAACTCTTTGCCCGCTACCGGGAACCGGAAGACTTTGCCCGCCTCACGCCCGAGGAGCTGGCGCGGGAGATCAGGGGCTGTGGCCTGTACAAGAACAAAAGCCGCCACATCATTGCCGCCAGCCGCATCCTGGTGGAGAAGTACGGCTCGCGGGTCCCGGAGAGCCTGGAAGAGCTCCAAAGGCTGCCCGGCGTGGGCCGCAAGACGGCCAACGTGGTCTTAAACGTGGCCTTTGGCCGGCCCGCCCTCCCGGTGGACACCCACGTGCTGCGGGTGGCCCGCCGCCTGGGCCTGGCGCGGGGCAAGACCCCGCAGAAAGTGGAGGAAGAGCTGCTGGCCGTCATCCCGGAAGAAGAGCGAAGAGACGCCCATCACCGCTTAATTGCCCACGGGCGGGCCGTCTGCAAGGCCGTAAGGCCCCGCTGCGGCACCTGCTCACTAAGCCACCTCTGCCCCGGCCGCCAAAACTAAAAGCTCCCGCTGCTTCCAGCGGGAGCCTTACATTTTTCCCGGGCCTAATCCTGGCGCAGGTCCAGGCTGTACTTCTGGATGACCTCGGGCTTCGGCGGCTTGGTGAGGAGGGAGATGATGATGAAGACAATGAAGGAGATGAAGATCCAGTAGTCCTGGTGGGCCGTGGCAATCTTCCAGCCAAAGGCGTTATTCAGGAAGAACCAGTGCGGGCTCTTGAGCACGTTCCTGGCGTAGATCCAGGAAAAGAGGGTAAGCGGCAGGAAGATGAACACGCTGGCGTAAGTGGCCGCCCGGGTGGCCCGGTCCCACCAGATGCCCAGAATGAGCGGCGGTCCGATGGTGGCGATGATGACCACGAAAGCCCAGCCGGAGAGGTCTAAAACCATGCCCGGCGGGTTAAGGGCAATAAGGAAGCAGAGCACGGTGAGGATAACCGACCACATGCGCAATACGGCCACCGGGTTTTCCTGCGCCCACTTGACCTTGAAAATCTTGGTCATCCAGTCGCGCCCGAGGATCACGTTCATGACCACCAGCCAGCCGGCCACGGTGGACATGGCCACGCTCAGGCCCCCGGCCACCAGGATGCCCATCAGCCAGTCGTTCCTTAAAGCCTCCACGGCGGCAATCATGGAGTAGTCGTTGGCCGTGGCCGCGGTGGTGGCAAACATCTTCTGCAGGGCCTTGAGCACGTCTACGGCGCTCTTGGCTCCAATTTGCTGCGCCAGCGGGTGGAACTTTTCAATGAGCACCTTGGCCGCGCTGCCGATAACCATCAGGCCCCAGTACATGCAGCCGCCCAGGAGGGTGGCCCAGAAAATGCTGCGCCGGGCGGTGTTGATGTCCATGGTGGTGAAGAAGCGCACCACCGTGTAGGGCATGGTGGCAAAACCGAAGTGCCAGACAAAGAAGAAGCTGACCATGCCCGTCCAGGTGGCCATCAGGGGGCTGGCCGTGCCCAGGGGCGAGTGAGGGGGATTCCAGAACTTGGGGTTGTTCTGGTAGATGGCGTTGCCCAGCTCGTTCAAGCCGCCAAAGAAGGAGATGGCCGCCAGGCCGGCAACAACCGCGGCCACGGCCATGACCACCCCCTGGAAGGCGTTGGACCAGGTGGTGGCCACCATGCCGCCCAGGTAGACGTAAAAGAGCACCACGCCGGCGGCAATGACCAGGGACCAAACGTAGGGGATCTTAAGGATGGCCATGAGGAAGATGGCCGTGCCGATAAGGTTGAGGGTGATGTAGAGGATGCCGGAGACGATTACCGGTAGGCTAATGACCACCCGCATGCCCACCTGGTCGTCGTAGCGGTCGGCATAGTAGTCCGTGAAGGAAACCGGCGCATACTTGCGCAGGGGCGCGGCGGCCAGCATGGAGGCAATGGGCATGCCCAGGATGATGGAAGTCAGAGCCCACCAGAAGGGGTAGCCCAGAAGGAAGATGAAGGCCGGCAGGCCGAGAAAGCTGGCCGCGCTGAGGTAGGTGGAGGCCAGGGCGGCGCCGTTGACAAAGGCGCCCACCTTGCGCCCGGCCACCATGTAGTCCGCGGCGCTAAGGCCCGCCTTGCGGGTGAAGTAGCCGATGCCAAAGAGCACGGCAAAGTAGGCCACGGCAAATAAAACGACAATGGGGCTGGCTCCCACGGTCTAAGACCTCCTTTCCTGCTCGCGCTTTTTGGTTATTTGTTCGGGCACATAGTACCACAGCCAGCTGAGGAACAGGCTGACGATGAGAAGCATGAAGACGGCGTGGTAGACAAAGGGGGCGGGCACGCCAAGCATTTTCACCTGGAAGGTGGACTGCGGCGTGTTTATCTCCCAGAGCATGAAAATAGCCGTCAGCCCGTACATGATGGCCAGCCCAACCCAGAATACGGGGTGCATGCCCTTAAACACGTGCTTTAGACCTCCTTTTTGGAAAATTTTCGCCTCCCTACCTAAAAGAGCGCCTAATCCTTCCCCTCCCTCTCACCTCCCCCGCGGCTGTATCGCAGGCGGTAATGGAGCTCGGTAAAGAGAAACATGCTGGCCAAGGGGACGGCCAGGCCCACAAAGCCCCCCAGGAGGAGGTTTTTGGAAAGGTCCAGGCCCAGCTTGTAAAGGAGAAGGTTGATCCCCACGCCCAGCAGGAAATACGGCATGTAGAGCCGGCTCTTGCGGTAGGCCTTCTCCCAGTTAAGCATGTCCTCTTCCGTGCGAAAGACCAGGCGGTAAGTCCGCTGCCCCCGGGTAATCTCCAGCACGTACTTGCCCCTTTGCTCCTTCAACGCCCATTACCCCCGTTTCTTTTGCCTTGTTTTTGAGGCAAAGCAAGAAATGTGGTAATATTCGCAATCTTTAGCCCAAAAGGTTGTTTTGGCCTATCTAAATGCACGGAAAGGGTCCTGAACGGTAACAGGCAGGACCGAGCGCCCTGTCGGGAGAATGAAGTTACATGCATATCATTGTTAACATGTATATTGGAGGGGTCGCCCACCTCATGCACATCGTGCTTGTGGAGCCGGAAATCCCCGCCAACACCGGAAACATCGCCCGCACCTGCGCGGCCACCGGCGCCGTGCTGCACCTGGTGCGCCCCCTGGGCTTTTCCACCGACGACAAGCACCTAAAGCGCGCGGGGCTGGACTACTGGCACCTGGTGGAAATTCACTACCACGACTCCTTTTATGAGCTGAGGCAGCTCTACCCGCACCACCGCTTTTACTTCTTCTCCACCCGGGGAAGCCGCCTGTACACCGACGTCTCTTACGGCCCGGACGACTTCCTGGTTTTCGGCAAGGAAACGCAGGGTCTGCCGGAGGAACTCCTGGCCCCCAACCGGGAGTACGTCTTGCGCATTCCCATGCGGCCCGGCACCACCCGCTCGCTGAATCTGGCCAATTCCGTAGCCCTGGTCCTTTACGAAGCCCTGCGCCAGCAGAATTTTCCGGGGCTGCGTTGAAGGTTTTTGTATAAATTTCAAAAAATTTAAGAGGAGTTCCCCTGCCCGCAGGCGAATACATTAGTTGACAGGGTGACACCTGCAGGGAAAGAAGGTCCGGAAAAGATCATGCTTACCGTGGAAAAACTGGAGAAAGCATTGCAGGAGCAGGGTTACATTTGCGACCGGGAACAAGTCCTCACCTTTTACCTGGCCCTGAGGCTGGAAAAGCCCCTCCTGGTGGAGGGCCCGCCGGGCGTAGGCAAGACGGAGGTGGCCAAGGCCCTGGCCGGGGCCCTGGATTTGGAGCTCATCCGCCTGCAGTGCTACGAGGGGCTCGATGAAACGCGCGCCCTCTACGAATGGAACTACCAGAAACAGCTCTTGAAAATTGAGCTGGCCAGGGGGAGCAGCAATTCCCAGCTGTTAGAAAAGGACCTCTTTGATGCGGACTACCTCCTGGAGCGCCCCCTCTTAAAGGCCATCCGGGCAGAAAAAAAGGTAGTGCTGCTCATCGACGAGGTGGACAAAACCGACCCGGAGTTTGAAGCCTTTCTCTTTGAGTTGCTGGCCGAATTTCAGGTTTCCATCCCGGAGCTGGGCACCCTCAAGGCCAGACACATACCCGTGGTGGTCCTGACCAGCAATGCGGAAAGAGAACTCTCCGATGGGCTGAAGCGCCGCTGCCTTTACCTCTACCTTGACTACCCGAGTGTGGAAAAGGAAGCCCGCATTTTACGAGCCAGGCTGCCGGAGGTGGGAGAAGAGCTGGCGCGGCAAATTGCCCGCGCGGTGAACTACATCCGCACCCACCAGCACTTGAAAAAGAAGCCTTCCATTGCCGAGACCCTGGACTGGGCCCGGGCCCTGGTGGCCCTGCACGCGCGGGACCTCACGCCGGAGCTCATCGGGGAAACCATGGGCGTGCTCCTCAAAAACCGCGAAGATCAGGAAATGCTCAAAGGGAAGCTGGACGAAATGGTGCGGGAGCTCCAGGAAGGCGCGGGGGCTTTTGCTTGCTCCTGTGCCCACCACCGGCGGGGAGCTTGAAGGTCATGCCGGAAACGCTGGAAGAAAACCTGGTCCGCTTCATCCACTACCTGCGCCGGCTCGGCTTAAAGGTGGGCACGGCGGAGGCCCTGGATGCCCTTTGCGCCTTAAAAGAAGTCAACCTCCTGGCGCGGGAGGAGGTGGAGGCCGCCTTAAAGGCGGTGCTGGCCAAAAGTCCGTGCGAGCAGGAGATCTTCAAGGCGGCCTTTGCACAGTTCTTCGCTCCGCCGGAAGAAAAAAGGCGCCGGGAAGAGGCCGCCGCCGTGCGGCGGGAAAGGGAGGAGCGGGCGCTGGACCTTGCCCGGGAGGAACTGGCGCGGGCCCTTTCGCCCTGGCAAACAGGCCGGATGCCGGATGCGGAAGGCATCCGCACCTTTGCCCGCATGCCCCCGCAGGAAAGGGCCAGGCTCATGGAAATAATCGGGCGCATGAGGGGAAACCCGGTAAACGACCCCGGGCGGCTCATCGCCCAGGTCATGCAGTCGGCCCTCAACTACTGGCGCTACCACCTCCTGAAAACCCGCGGCGCGAGGGGGAGGGAAGAGCTGGAAGCGGAGCTGGACGGCGAAGGAGGCTGGCCGGAGGGCATCCCGGCGGAGTTTTACCGGGACCCGCAGGAAAGGCTGCTCCACCAGGACCTGCAGGAAGTGGCCGGTGAGGACCTGGAGGCCGTCTCCAGGCTCATCCAGCGCCTCTCCGCAAGGCTGGCGCGGCGGCTGTCCAACCGCTACCGGAGGAGCCGCCGTAAAAAGTTCCTGGACATGCGCCGCACCATCCGCCAGAACCTGGCCCACGGCGGGGCGCCCCTTGAGCTGCGCTACCGCTCCCGGCGCCGCAAGCTGCCGTGCCTGCTCCTGATCTGCGACGTCTCCGCCTCCATGGCCCGCTACGCCCGCTTTATCCTGCAGTTCATGTACGGCTTTGGCCGCGCCGTAAAAAACTTCGAGGTGCTCATTTTCTCCGAGGACCTGGAGCGGGTCACGCCGCATTTTAACGGGGGCGACTTTGCCTCCGTGATGGCCGAAGTCATGAACCGGAGCTCCCAGTGGGGCAAGACCACCAACTTTTACGCCGCCCTGCTGACCTTCCAGCGCCACTACAGCCACCTGGCCGGCCCCGAGACGACGGTAGTGGTGGTCAGCGACACCAAGACGCTGGCGCCCCGAGAAGCCGCCCGGGAAGTAGCCAAGCTCCGCCGGCAGGTGCGGGAGATCCTCTGGCTCAACCCCGTGCCTAAGGAATTATGGGACCACCTGCCGGGGGTAGCGGCCTTTGCCCCCCACGTAAAAATGAAGGAATGCCGCTCGCTGTACCACCTGGAAGCCATCATCCGCCAGTGGGAAAGGTGAGGACCATGGCCTTAAGCAGCCATTTAAAAAATACCGACCTCCTCCGCGAGGAATTTTACATCTTTAATTCCCTCTACAATGTCGTGGTGGCCGTGGACGCCAAAGGGCGCGTGATCATCTTCAACCCCGCCAGCGAGAGGGTATTTAACTACCCCGCCGAGAAGGCCCTCGGGCGGCCCATCAAAGAGGTCATCCCCTACACCGGGCTCCTCAAAGTGCTGCAGACGGGCAAGCCGCACATCGGGCGTAAGTTCGTCGTGGGCAACACCCTCTTTATCGTCAACCGCACGCCCATCGTGCGCGAGAACAGGGTCGTCGGGGCCATCGGCGTGGCCCAGGAAATAACCGAGCTGCACCAGCTGGGCCAGGAGCTGCGGGAAGCCAGGGAAATGAACAACTTCCTGCAAAGCATTGTGCAGAGCACCCAGGAAGGATACCTGGCCGTCAACAACGAGGGGCGCATCATCATGCTCAACCGCCCCATGGCCGAGCTCCTGGAAATATCGCCGGAAAGTGCCAGCGGCAGGCACATCACGGAGGTCATCCCCGACAAGAGGCTGCAGCTGCTCCTCTGGAAGGGCAAGCTGGAATACGGCGAGATGGTGCACATACGCGGCCAGGATGTGGTGGTCATCAGGGCCCCCCTTTACAACCAGGGGAAAATTGCCGGGGCCATCAGTAAGGTCATCTTCCAGGACGTAGACCAGTTGCTCCACTCGCCGGAAAGGTTAAGCTCCTGCCAGCGCGAGGGTGCGTCATTGCGGGTCAGGTCCTCTACCTACCCGGGAGCGCGGTACACCCTAGAGGACCTGGTGGGGGAAAGCCACGCCATGCAGCAGCTAAAATCCCTCATCCGGCGGGTGGCGCAGGGCCCCTCTACCGTCCTCATCCAGGGCGAGAGCGGCACGGGCAAGGAGCTGGTGGCCCACGCCGTGCACAACGCCTCGCCGCGCTGCCGGGGACCCTTCGTCAGGGTCAACTGTGCCGCCGTGCCGGAAAACCTGCTGGAATCCGAGCTCTTTGGGTACCAGGAGGGAGCCTTTACCGGCGCCAGGAGGGGCGGCCAGGTGGGCAAGTTCGAGCAGGCCCACGGGGGGACAATTTTCCTGGACGAGATCGGCGATATGCCTTTAGCCATGCAGGCCAAGATACTGCGGGTGCTCCAGGAAAGGGAGGTGGAGCGCCTGGGAGATTCCCGTCCGCGCCCGGTGGACGTGAGGGTCGTAGCCGCCACCAACCGCAACCTGGAAGAGCTCGTCCGCCAGGGCCAGTTCCGGGAGGACCTCTACTATCGCTTAAACGTTGTCTCCCTGCACATACCTCCCCTGCGGGAGCGCCTGGAAGATCTCCCCTGTCTGGTGCATCATTTTATTAAAAAACTAAACCAGCGCTTCGGCCTGGCGGTGAGGGACCTCTCCCGGGAGGCGTGGGAAATACTCGGCAGCCACGACTGGCCGGGCAACGTCAGGGAGCTGGAAAACGTGCTGGAGCGGGCCTTTAACCTGGTCGAGGGCCATGTCATCGAGGTAAGCCACCTGCCCCCCTACCTGCAAAAAGCAAGCGGGCGGCAGAAAAAGAAGAACTCCGGCCCCTGCCACCTGACGAACCTGCTCCAGGAGGTGGAAAAGGAAGCCCTCCTGGAAGCCCTGGCCAAGGCCGGCGGCAACAAAATGAAGGCGGCCAGGGCCCTGGGCATCTCCCGGGCATGGCTGTACAAAAAAATGAAACAATACGGGATCGGTGAATAAAAAGAAGGAAACGGGCGCGTCCTGCGCGAATTAAATCTACCGGAAAAAAGAAAAGAACAAGATGGGCTCGGGGAGCTCCTGTTTGGGGCTGAGAAAGGGCTAGTGAGCACCTGACCCGCCGAACCTGCCCGGGGTAATGCCCGCGAAGGGAAGCCGCCATCAGCTCAAAAACCGCATCTCTGGGGCGCATCTCTTTGGGGGGTGCGCCCCTTGCTTTTATTAAAATAAATCACCGCCAAAGGAGGAAGGGAAAATGCACCTTGAAGACGTGGTCATCTCCAGAGCCATCATTGAAACCTACAGCCGGGAACTGCTGGAAGCCCTGGAGTCGGACGTGGCCGTGGTGGGCGGCGGCCCGGCAGGCCTGGTGGCCGCCTATTATCTCGCCCGGGCCGGCAAGAAGGTGGTCCTGTTTGAGCGCAAGCTCAGCATCGGCGGCGGCATGTGGGGCGGGGGCATGATGTTCAACCACATTGTCGTCCAGGATCAGGCCCTGCCCATATTGCAGGAATTTGGCGTAAACTGTCGAACCTTTACCGCGGGCTATTACACGGCCAGCGCCGTCGAGGCCGTGGCGGCCATTGCCCTGGGGGCCGTGCGGGCAGGCGCGAGAATTTTTAACTGCATCTCGGTGGAAGACGTGATGGTCAGGGAAAACCGCATTACCGGTCTGGTAATTAACTGGACCCCCGTAGAGATGGCCGGGCTTCATGTGGACCCCCTGGCGGTCAGCTGCTCTTACGTTATCGACTGCACCGGGCACGACGCCCAGGTGGCCAGCGTGGTGGTCAAGAAGCTGGGGCCGGTGCTCAAAACGCCCAGCGGCGGCATTGAAGGGGAAAAGCCCATGTGGGCCGCGCGGGGCGAGGACTTCGTGGCCGACAACACCGGCGAGGTCTACCCGGGTCTCTTTGTAGCCGGCATGGCGGCCAGTGCCGTGCGCGGTGGCCACCGTATGGGCCCCGTTTTCGGCGGTATGCTCCTTTCCGGGCGGCGCGTGGCGGAGCTGATCCTGGCCCAAATAAATCCTTGATGAGGGAACAACTTTAGGGCTATATTTATATCAGGAGTGGTTGATTTGGCCAAGGCCACGCGGATGACCAGGCAAAGAAGGCTGATCCTGGAAATCTTACGCAGCACGGACATACATCCCACCGCCGACTGGATTTACCACCAGGCCCGTAAGCACATCCCGGACATCAGCCTGGGCACCGTTTACCGCAACCTAAACCAGCTCAAGCAGGCAGGGGAAATAATGGAGCTCAATTACGGCAGCACGTTTAGCCGCTACGACGGCAACCCCTGCAACCACTACCACTTTGTCTGCGACGCCTGTGGCCGTGTCTTCGACGTGGAAATGCCTGTTTTGAGCGGCATAGAGGAAGAGGCCGCCCGCCTCTCGGGCATGAAGGTAACGAGGCACCGCCTGGAATTTTACGGCTACTGCCGCGAATGCCAGAAAAGCAGGGAGGAACCAAAAACACAGGGGTGAGGTAATTTCACCCCTTGTTTTTTAAACGGGAGCGGGAGTGAAAGGGCGCATGTTCGTACACCTGCACCTGCACACCGAGTACAGCCTGCTGGACGGCGCGGCCCGCATTAAGGAAGCGGCGGCCAGGGCAAGGGAAATGGGCATGCCCGCCCTGGCCATGACCGATCACGGGGCCATGTTCGGGGCGGTGGATTTTTTTAAAGCCTGCCAGCAGGAGGGAATTAAACCCATCATGGGCTGCGAGGTTTATGTGGCGCCCCGCAGCCGCCGGGACCGCACCCCCAAGGTGGACGACCACCTTTACCACCTGGTGCTGCTGGCCGAAAGCCAGGAAGGCTACCAGAACCTGCTCAAGCTGGTTTCCCTGGCCTACATAGAAGGTTTTTATTATAAGCCCAGGGTGGACAAGGAACTTTTGGCCCGGCACAGCAAGGGTCTAATTGCTTTAAGCGGCTGCCTGGCCGGGGAAATAGCCGACCGCATCCTGCGGGGGGAAGGGGAAAAGGCCCGGGAAGCGGCCATCACCTACCTGGACATCTTCGGCAAAGACAATTTCTTCCTGGAGCTCCAGGACCACGGCTTCCCCGAGCAAAAGACGGTCAACCGGGAACTGGTGCGCTTGCATCGGGAGATGGGCATACCGCTCGTGGCCACCAACGACGTGCATTATGTAAACCGCTCCCAGGCCGAGATCCAGGACATCCTGCTCTGCATCCAGACGGGGAAGAGCGTGGACGACCCTTCCCGCATGAGGTTCGATTCCCAGGAGCTGTACCTGAAAAGCGCGGAGGAAATGGCCCGCCTTTTCGGCGAGCTACCGGAGGCCCTGCAAAACACGCTGCGGATTGCCGAGCGGTGCCGGGTAGAGCTCGCCTTCGGCCAGATCCACCTCCCCCACTACCAGGTGCCTCCGGGGCACACCGCCGACTCATACCTGGAAGAGCTGTGCTGGGAAGGAGCGCGCCGCCGCTTTGGGGAAATAACCGAGCCGGTGCGCCGGCGCCTGGAGTACGAGCTGAAGGTCATCCGCGAAATGGGCTTTTCAGCCTACTTCCTCATCGTCTGGGACTTCATCCACTTCGCCCGCCAGCAGGGCATCCCCGTGGGCCCGGGCCGGGGCTCGGCAGCCGGCAGCCTGGTTGCTTACGTCCTGGGCATCACCAATTTGGACCCTCTGAAGTACGGGCTTCTCTTTGAGCGCTTCCTCAACCCGGAGCGGGTTTCCATGCCCGACGTGGACGTGGACTTTTGCTTTGAGCGCCGCCAGGAGGTCTTAAACTACATCGTGCAAAAATACGGCGCCGACCGGGTGGCACAGATTGCCACCTTCGGCACCATGGCCGCCCGAGCGGCTATCCGGGACGTAGGTCGGGCCCTCAACATGCCCTACGGCGAGGTGGACCGCATCGCCAAGCTGGTCCCCCCAGACCCGCACATGACCATCGAAAGGGCCCTCCAGGAATCTCCCGAGCTAAAGGAGCTTTACGAGAAGGACCCCCGCGTGAGGAAGGTCATCGACACCGCTTCCCAGCTGGAGGGGATGCCGCGGCACGCCTCCACCCACGCGGCGGGCATTGTCATTACCCGCGAGCCCCTCACGCACTACCTCCCCCTGTACAAGGCCGCCGACGGCCCCATCACCACGCAGTTTGCCAAGGACCAGGTGGAAGAGCTGGGCCTCCTCAAAATGGACCTCCTGGGCCTGCGCACGCTGACGGTAATTGCCGATACCGTAAAGCTCATTAAGGAGACGGAAGGGAAGGAAATAAATATTGACGAAATACCCCTTGATGACCCGCGCACCTTTGCCCTGCTCTGCCGCGGCGAAGGGGTAGGGGTTTTCCAGCTGGAGTCCAGCGGCATGCGCGCGCTTTTAAGGGAGCTGCGCCCGGAGGCCTTTGAAGACCTGGTGGCCCTGGTAGCCCTCTACCGCCCCGGCCCTCTGGGCAGCGGTATGGTGGAGGACTTCATCAAGAGCAAGCACGGCGAAAAGGAAATCACCTACCTCCACCCCCGGCTGGAACCCATCCTGAAGGACACCTACGGCGTCATCCTCTACCAGGAGCAGGTAATGCGCATTGCCAGCGAGCTGGCCGGCTTCACCATGGGCGAGGCGGACCTCCTGCGCCGGGCCATGGGCAAGAAGAAGCCGGAGATCATTGCCGGCCTGCGCCACCAGTTCATTGAGGGGGCGGTGAGAAACGGCATTGACGCCGCCACCGCCGGCCAGATCTTCGACCTCATGGAGTACTTTGCCGGCTACGGCTTCAACAAGAGCCACAGCGCCGCCTACGCCCTGGTAGCCTACCAGACGGCCTACCTGAAGGCCAACTACCCCCTGCAGTACATGACGGCCCTGCTTACCTCGGTGCAAAACAATACCACCAAGGTGGCCGCCTACGTGGAAGAGTGCCGCCGTATGGGCATAGAGGTGCTGCCCCCGGACGTAAACGAAAGCCAGGAAAGCTTTGCCATCGCCCACGGGAAGATCCGCTTCGGGCTGGCGGCCATTAAGAACGTGGGCGAGGGTGCCGTAAAGGCCATCATCAAGTCACGCCGGGAGGAGGGCCCCTTTAAAAGCTTTGCCGACTTCTGCCGCCGCCTTGACCCGCGGGTTATCAACCGCCGCGTCCTGGAAAACCTTATTAAGAGCGGGGCCCTGGACTCCCTCGGCCACCATCGGGCCCAGCTAATGGCCGGCATAGACCTGGGGCTGCAGCTGGCCCAGCACTTCCAGCGCCGGGCAGGCCAGTTAACCTTTGACCACTTCTGGGAGGGCCGCGCGGAAGACCTGGCCCTGCCCCAGGTCAGGGAGTACTCCCGCGCGGAAATGTTGGCCCTGGAGAAGGAGGTCCTGGGACTGTATATCAGCGGCCACCCCCTGGAAGAATACCGCCTGGCCCTGGCGGAAAAAACCACCGCCACCCTGGCCGAACTCGCGGAAAGCGGCCAGGAGCAGGAGGTGACGGTGGGAGGTATCCTCTCCGCGCTGAAAAAGATCTACACCCGCAGCGGGGAACCCATGGCCTTTGGCACCCTGGAAGACCTCACGGCCAGCATGGAAGTGGTCTTCTTTCCCCGTACCTACCGGGAATACGCCAGGTTCATCAGGCCCGAGGGTGTGGTGCTCGTGCGGGGGCGGGTAAGCAACTCGGGGGAGGAGGTAAAGATCCTGGCCGAGGAAGTGTCCCCGCTTGCACCCAGGCAGGGCGCCAGCCTTTACCTGCAGTTTAAAAAGGCCACGCCGCAGCTTTTAAAAAGGGTGCAGGAAATCCTGCGCAGCTACCCCGGGCCTTCTCCGGTCTACCTTTACTTTCCCCTGGAAAGGAAGCTGGCCAGGGCATCCCGGGAATACTGGACCAACCTCTCCTCCCCGGTCGTCGCCGAGCTGACCGGCCTCCTGGGAGCGGAAAACGTCAGGGTTAAAGAAGGGTAAAAAAGTCCCGGCGTCAAAATTCCGGAAAAATAAAGCAGGGAGGGGTTTGAAATGGCCGATAACTGGGTAAATGCCGACTACGTGGCGGTAAAGGCCCTGGAAAACGGCGTCACCATCATTGGCCTCACCCGCGGCAAGGATACGCGCTTTCACCACTCGGAAAAGCTGGACAAGGGAGAAATCATGATTGCCCAGTTCACGGAGCACACCTCGGCCATAAAGATCCGGGGTAAGGTTGAGGTGCTCACCCGCTTCGGCATCATCCGTAACGACGACCTCCTGGGATAACTTCACCCGGCTCAAGAGGTGGGAATTTTGTGGGCCGTAGTCTACATCACTCCCGATAAAAAAGAGGCTACCCGCATTCAAGAAATTCTCACCAGAGAGGGCATCCTGGTAAAAATAAAGGAACTTTCGGCGAGCGGGACCAATAATAAAAAGCGCTCGGTGGAAATACTGGTACCAGAAGCAGAAGCAGATGAGGCCCTGGAAATCATCAGCAGCATTTGAGCAGGGTCCTGCGGAGGGGACATGCTAAGGGTTAAACCGCGCTACGCCACCGTCAGCCCGCCTGCCGGGCGCCAGGAAGGCGGCGGGTGGTCCAAGTGCCCCCGCTGCGGCGAGATCCGCCTGGACGGCGAGCTGGAAAAGTTTTTAAAGGTCTGCCCTAAATGCGGTTACCATTACCGCCTGGGGGCCAGGGAGCGGCTGCAAATCACCCTCGACGAAGGCTCCTTTTGCGAGTGGGACGGCGACATGGAGCCGGTAAACCCCTTTGGGTGCCCCGCCTACGCGGAAAAGCTGGCCCTGGCCCAAAAGGAAAGCGGCCTGCGCGAGGCGGTAATTACGGGAGAGGGAGAGATCTGCGGCCACCGGGTGGCCGTGGCGGCCATGGACTCCCGCTTCATCATGGGCAGCATGGGAGTGGTGGTAGGGGAGAAGATCACCCGGGCCCTGGAAAGGGCGGCGGAAAAGAGGCTGCCGCTGGTCGTTTTCTGCGCTTCCGGCGGGGCCCGCATGCAGGAAGGGGTTTTCTCTCTCATGCAAATGGCCAAAACCTGCGCCGCCGTTAACGCCTTTGCCCGGGAAGGGCTCCTCTATATCTCGGTGCTTACCGACCCCACCACCGGGGGGGTCAGCGCCAGCTTTGCCTTCCTGGGAGACATTATCCTCGCCGAGCCGGGAGCGCTAATAGGCTTTGCCGGGCCCCGGGTAATCGAGCAAACCATCCGCCAGAAGCTCCCGGAGGGGTTCCAGAGGGCTGAGTTCCTCCGCCAGCACGGCATGATTGACGAGGTGGTCCCCCGCTCCCAGTTAAAGCCGGTCCTGGCCCGCATCTTAGCCCTCCACGCAGGTGAGGCACGCGTATGAATTACGACTTCGAGCAGCCGATCCTGGAACTGGAAGAAAGAATCGCCGCCCTGGAAAGTTTTGCGCGGGAAAAGGAAATCGACCTGAGCCAGGAAATCAATCACCTGAAAGCGCGGGCAGAGGAGCTGAAGAAAAAAATATACAGCCAGCTTTCTCCCTGGCAGAAATTGCTCATCGCCCGCCATCCCGCGCGCCCGAACCTGCGGGACTACGTAAGCCTGCTCTTCACGGACTTTTTCGAGCTCCACGGGGACAGGTGTGCCGGTGACGACCCTGCCGTCCTGGGGGGCATTGCCCGCTTCCGCAACCGGCCGGTCACCGTCATCGGCCATCTAAAGGGGCACGACACGAGGGAAAACCTGGCCTGCAATTTCGGCATGGCCCACCCTGAAGGCTACCGCAAGGCCCTGCGCCTCATGCGCCAGGCGGAAAAATTCTGCCGCCCGGTGATCACCTTCATCGATACGCCCGGCGCCTATCCGGGCATCGGGGCAGAGGAGAGGGGCCAGGCCTGCGCCATTGCCCGGTGCCTGGCGGGCATGCTCGAGCTCAAAACACCTGTGATCTCCGTCATCCTGGGCGAAGGCGGCAGCGGAGGCGCCCTGGCCTTTGCTGCCGCCGACCGCATCCTCATGCAGGAGCACGCCATCTTTTCGGTGATTTCACCGGAGGCCTACGCCAGCATCCTCTGGCAGGACCCTGCCAGGGGGCGGGAAGCGGCGGAAAAAATGAAAATTACCGCCCAGGACCTCCTGGCCTACCGGCTCATTGACGAGGTCATCCCCGAGCCCCTGGGCGGCGCCCACCGCAACGCCGGTGAGGCCGCCAGGTTGCTGGGCGAGGCCCTCGAGCGCCACCTGAACGAAGTCACCGGCCTCCCCATCCGGGAACTTCTGGCCCGCCGGCAGGAGCGCTTCCGCCGCCTGTCTCCCCGGGTCTTCCTCTAGCATGCCTTTTGCGGGGGTGTTTTTGCTTGCAACGCATCGGTGTCCTTACCAGCGGCGGCGACGCGCCGGGCATGAACGCCGCCATCCGCGCCGTAGTGCGCAAAGCGATATACCACGGCATGGAAGTTATCGGCATCAAGAGGGGCTTTAACGGCTTCATCGAAGGCGACATGGAACCCATGCGGCTGGGCTCCGTGGCCGACATCATCCAGAGGGGCGGAACCATCCTGCACGCGGCCCGCTCCGAGCAATTCAAGACCCCGGAAGGACGGGCCAAGGCCTGGGAAAACGTGGACCGCTTCAGCCTGGAGGGGCTGGTGATCATCGGCGGCAACGGCTCCTTTGCCGGGGCCAGCACCTTCCACCGCGAGTACGGGCTGCCCGTGGTCTGCGTCCCCGCCACCATTGACAACGACATCTACGGCACCGACTACGCCATTGGCTTTGACACGGCGGTAAATACGGCGGTGGACGCCATAAACAAAATCCGCGATACGGCCACCTCCCACGAGCGCACCTTCATTGTGGAGGTCATGGGCCGCGACACGGGCTTCATTGCCGTGGCTGCCGGGCTGGCAGGCGGTGCCGAGTCCATCCTCATCCCCGAGCAGCCCTACGACCTCGACGAGATCTGCCACAAGCTCCTCCGCGGTTACCGGCGGGGCAAGCTCCACAGCATCATTGTCGTTGCCGAGGGGGCAGGAAGCGGCCTGGAAATCGGGCGGCAGATAAAAGAGCGCACCGGCTTTGACACCAAGGTGACCATCCTGGGCCACCTGCAGAGGGGCGGCACCCCTACGGCCTTTGACCGCATCTTGGCCAGCCAGCTGGGCGCCAGGGCCGTCGACCTCTTGAGGCAGGGCGCCAGGTGCAAAATGGTGGGTATGCAGGCGGGGAAAATAGTGGACCTGGAACTGGACGAAGCGCTGGCCAAGCGGAAAACGGTGGACCTGGAGCTTTACCGCCTGGCGGAAATACTGGCCATATGAAAGGGGAGGGTGCGGCCTTGCGGCGGACCAAAATCGTGTGCACCATAGGGCCGGCCTGCGAGAGCGTAGAAGTGCTGGCGGAGATGATGCGCGCGGGCATGAACGTGGCCCGGCTGAACTTTTCCCACGGCACCCACGAAGAGCATGCCCGGCGGATAGCCAACGTCAGGGAGGCAGCCGGGCGGGTGGGTAAGAACGTGGCCATCCTCCTGGACACCAGGGGGCCGGAAATCAGGCTGGGCCGCCTGAAAGAGGAGCCGGTCTGGCTTGAGCCCGGCAAGCGCGTGATCCTCACCACCGAGGACGTGGAAGGCACAGCCGAGTTGCTGCCCGTAACTTACGCTGGGCTCCCCCAGGACGTATCCCCGGGCAACAGCATCCTCATTGCCGACGGGCGCATTGAGCTGAAGGTCCTTTCCACCGGTGCACGGGAAGTGGAGTGCATGGTTGTCCACGGGGGCGAGTTGACCAGCAGGAAGGGAGTGATCGTCCCCGGCGTGCGGGTCAACCTGCCCTCCGTTACGGCGCAGGACGTAAAGGATATCGAATTCGGCATTGAACACGGCGTGGACTTCATTGCCGCTTCTTTCGTGCGCCGGGCCGCCGACGTGCTGGCCATACGCCAGATCCTGGAAGAAAAGGGGGCCGCGGACATAGACATCATTGCCAAGATAGAAACCCACGAGGGGGTGGAAAATCTCGACGAAATCATCCGCGTGGCCGACGGCATCATGGTGGCCAGGGGCGACCTGGGCGTGGTCATGCCGGTGGAAGAGGTCCCCCTCATCCAGAAAAAGATCATCGAAAGGTGCAACCTGGCCGGCAAGCCGGTCATCACGGCCACCCAGATGCTGGAGTCGATGATCCATAACCCGCGGCCCACCCGCGCCGAGGCCAGCGACGTGGCCAACGCCATCCTGGACGGCACGGACGCCATCATGCTCTCCGGCGAAACGGCCATGGGCAGGTACCCCGTGGAAGCGGTAAAAACCATGGCGCGCATCGCCAGCCGGGTCGAAGAGGCCCTTCCCTACGACGACATCCTGCGCCAGCGGGGCCAGGCGCTGGCCCGCACCGTAACCGAGGCCATCAGCCACGCCACCTGCACCACCGCCCGCGATCTGAAGGCCGCGGCCATCATCACCTCCACGGAAACCGGCTACACCGCCCGCATGGTCAGCAAGTACCGCCCCCGGGCACCCATTATTGCCGCCACGCCCAAAGCAAAGGTGCTGCGCAAGCTGGCCCTGGTGTGGGGGGTACAGCCCCTTCTGGTAGGCTACACCAGGGACACGGACGGCATGATTGCCTCGGCCATTGAGGCCTCCCTGGCGGCGGGTTTAATTTCGCCCGGCGACCTGGTGGTCATCACCGCCGGGGTGCCTGCCGGCGTGCACGGAACCACAAACCTGCTCAAGGTGCATACGGTAGGGGAAATCCTGGCCCGCGGGCAGGGCCTGGGCACGCGCGCCGTTACCGGCAGGGCGCGGATCTGCCGCACGCTCAAGGAGGCCCTGGAAAAAGTAGCGCCGGGTGACATCCTGGTCACCACGGCCACGGATAAGGACTTCATGCCGGCCATAGAAAAGGCCGCCGGCCTCATCACCGAAGCGGGGGGCCTGACCTCCCACGGGGCCATTGTGGGCCTTGAGCTGGGCATCCCGGTCATCGTCGGGGTGGAGGGGGCCACCTCCATCCTCACGGACGGAGAAATAATCACCGTGGACGGGCAGAGAGGCCTCATTTACCGCGGCACCGCCAGGGTGCTGTAGGTAACCCACGCCTCGGCCCACCAACCACCTTCTTAGGGATCGCCCTTCCGGGGCATATTAAAACCAGCAGGAAAAGGCCCGTGAAGGGAAGGGTGATCCCCATGGCCAGCTGGGAGTGGATTCTGGAGTTCCTGGGAACCCTGGGAGCCGGGGGCCTCTTCCTGGGGCTGATCATCGAAGCCCTGGGCATACCCTTTCCGGGCGGCCTCATGACCCTTCTGGCCGGCATTCTGGTCAACCAGGGGCGGCTCGACTTTTACCACATTTTTGCCGCCGCCCTCCTGGGCTTTAACACCGGGGCCACCGCCGCCTACTTTATCGGGCGTTTCGTGGGCGAGCCCTTCCTACTCCGCTTTGGCAGGTACCTGCGGGTAACGCCCTCCAAGCTGGAAAAGGCCCGCTTCTGGATGTACCATTCGGCGCCCGCCTTCATCCTTTTCGGGCGCTTTATCCCCATGATCAGCAACCTGACCCCCTACCTGGCCGGCATAAGCCGCCTCTCCTTCCCCCAGTTTTTCATTTATAATTCCCTTTTTGCCGCGGCGTGGATCCTCTTTAACCTAAGCGTGGGCATTTTCTTCGGGCATAACTGGGGACACATACTCTCCCTGGTGCACTCCCGCCTTCTCCTGGTGGCCACGGCGGCGCTGGTGGTATTCATCATCGTTGCCTGCGTGCGCCACCTGCGCCACCGGAGAGAGGTGCTTCCCTAAACGGGAAGCAACCTCACGCGGCCCCAGACGGCCAGCCGGTCCCGGCAAATCACCAGCACTCCCGTTACGCCCGGGATGGAGGCGGCAAAATCTACGGCCTCCTGCACCTGCTCCGGTCCTTTGACCAGGTTGCCGGCTGCCGTGGCCACCGCGTCCGCCAGAGCCGCATTGGGGGAAAGCACGACCACCGCGTCGGCCACGCCAAAGCTCAGCGAGTGGCCCACCGTGCCGGAAGAGGTGCAAATGCCCAAAGGCATGTCCTGCGGGCGGACTTCAACGGCCAGCCTTCCGGAAAAGGGGGATGACCCCGCATACACGCCCACCCGGCGGGTCCGGGTGCCGCATATGTAGATGTCACCCCCGTTCTCCACCACCACGTCCCGGGAAAAGCGGGCCAGCGCCCGCCCAACCCGCCCGGCAATGGCCCCAGCCACCGCCGCCATGGGCCCCACGCCAGCCGCGCGCGCCGCCCGGGCCATCTCCACCACCATCTCGGGAGCACCCGGCAGGGGGTCGTAAGGGACGAGGCTCCTGAGGAAGGCCGGGTCCCTTTTAACGTACTCTTCCAGGGGGGCCCGGCAGGCCCGCACTATTTCCTCGGCGCGCCTGACCAGCTCCGGGGAGAAACGCTCCCGCCGCACCCCGATATCGAGGTCCGTCTCCTTGACCACCACCTGGAAGTGCACCAGGTCTTCCTGGCGGTGGCTCAGGCGGTAAAAGCGCTCCAACTTACAGCTTAACCTCCATGGCCCGCACGGGGCACACCTTTACGCAGAGCTGGCAGACCACGCAGTTATCGCTTTCAAAGCGGACCTCCATGCCCGGGCGCTCAATGTACAGGGCGCCGGTGGGACAGAGGACCGTGCAGGCGCCGCACATGGTGCAGCGCTCCTCGTTGCGCACCACCTCACGGGTGAGCGCCTGCACGGCAACCCCCTGCTCCCGCAGGTACTTCAGCCCCTCCTCGTATTTTTCCCCCGTAATTTCCAGGACCATAATGCCCTCTTTTTGAGGGTTGACGTTGGCCTTTAAAATGTTAATAACCAGGTCGTAATCCTTAACCAGGCGGTAGATGATGGGCTTATCGGAAATTTCCGGCCCAAAGCGCAGGACGATCTTCCGCGGAGACACTTTAGCCCTCCTTCCTGACTTCCAGCACGTTGGCCTTCCTTTTCTCCTGCGGGGAGGGGAGGAGTTGCACCGGCTCGGTGAGCAGGAAGTCCCCTTTCTTTATCCACTCTTTCAGGATGCCGGCAATTTCCCGCGCCCGCGGGTAGCTGGAAAGGGGGGCGGTGGGGACCTCCTTGCCCAGCACGACAATCTTACCCGACTTGAGCTGGGCGTAGCTGACGTAACCCAGGTTGCCCGGCTTCCTGTTGGGGTAAGCCTCGCCGTAATCCACAATTGGCGCGTAGAGGTCTTCGTCGGCGGCTGCCGCGTAGCGGGCCACTTCCTCGTTTAAAATGGGGATGGGCACCCCAATGCCCACGGTTAAGGTGGCACCGTACCCCAGGAAGCTGGTGCCCACCAGCCAGCGCGGGCTCATCTGCTTCAGGTCGCCGATAACCGCCAGCGTCCCCCCGGCAGGCCCCAGCTCCTTGCCGGTGCCGTCGGTCTGCATGGAGGGGAAATGCTGGGTCCCGTGCCAGGCCACATAGCCAATACCCCCGCCCAGGAAGATGCGCGTGCCAATGCCGATGGTCTTGAAATAGGGGTCCTTAAGCAGGGGACTCAGTTGCCCGGAAGTGGAATAATTGGCATTACCCAGGTTGGGCTTCAGCACGCCCATGTAGGTGTACAGGGTACGGTTGGAAAGGTTAACGGCGCAGTTATAGTTCTGGTAGGCATTGCGCGGGTTAAAGAGGATGGCCTCGTTGATGTCCTGCAGGGTGATGTACGTCTCGATTTCCCGGCGCGGGTAGCAGTCGGTGCCGTAGGCTACGGCCCGCAGCTTCACCGGCCTGCCGGCCACCAGGTCCTCAATGACGTGCCCGCCGCCGTACCTGAATTCCCCGGGGTAACTGGTATTCAGGGGGTCGTTCTCCGGCAGCTCCGTGGCCCCCAGGTAGGCGTCCACCGCCGCCAGGCCGGCATAGGCCGGCACGTTGTTCAGCCATACTTTCTGCATCTTGATGCGCGGGGCGGAGTGACCGAAGTTTAAGAAGACGCCGGAGGAACACATGGGGGCAAAGGTGCCGGTGGTCACCACATCCACCTCCGCCGCCGCGCGGGTAAGCCCCTTTTCCTTTACCAAGTCGATGAATTCCTCTGCCGTAAGCACCACCACCTTGCCGCTCTTAATGCGGGCGTTAATCTCCTGGTAGCTCCTCTCCAATTTCACCCACCCTTTCCTTAAAAAAGTTATACCGTCATGCGAAAACAAAAGGCCTCAACGGCGCAGAAAATAAGGCCCCTTCTAAACAGAAGAGGCCTTATTTTCATAAGGTCCTCTTATCTGCCAGAAGTCTTTAAAACTTCTGCAGGAATTGGCACCATTCCCCGGTAATTGAGGCCCGCTTACCGGGGCGGTTGCCGGGTTTCATCGGGCCAGTCCCTCCACCACTCTTGATAAGAGTACCCTGCACTGCCGTTATTTTTTTGTCCGCCCAACATTTTATCAGCAAAAAGACGGGTTGTCAACTGGTCAGCGGGCTCAGGTATCCCCACCTTTTATGCCTACATCCCGCTGTAAGCTATCTCGGGCCAGGCATCGAATACCCAGGGGCATCGGCCCCGTCGTCCGCTCAACCAGGAATGAAAAATATAGTACCCCACACGCCAAAGCCCCAGAGTCCGCTTTCGCTCTGTGTTCGCCATCAGCCGCCGGTGCAGTTGCCGTTTTTCGGCCCAATCACCCACTACGGTCAGTAAGTAGTAGGCGTACGCTATTAAAAGAAAAAGCCGGTTATAACGCATCGCCGTCCTCAATACCAGCCCCCGCAGCCGAAAACCAGCCCGCTCATTCTTTAA
>NZ_AUBR01000018.1 GCF_000429345.1 Desulfovirgula thermocuniculi DSM 16036
TGGCCCGGAGTATGGAGAACCACGAACCGGTACCGCGGGGTGGCGAAGCTTTGGGGAATCGGCACCGCTTCCGACGCCGGCGGCAGCCCCCAGGCAAAGTGCTGGTAGGGGAGGAGGCGGGAAGTCCAGGTGGAGGGAGCGGTGATGCGCGGCACGGCCAGCGGGTGGGCAAGGGCCGGGCCGGTGCCGAACAGCTTCTGGAAGACGATATTGTTTCCGATATGGTCCTCGTGGTGGTGGGTGTTGATGACGGTGCGCACGGGATAGGAGGCAAAAACTTCGGGGATCTCTTCCGCCACGTGCGCCGGGCCGCTGTCAATGAGCACCCCGTCCACGTAGTAGCAGGCCATCGTGTAAACCGGCCTGCCTTCGTGGAGGCGGGCCATGGTAAACCGGATGACGGGACCGAATTCGCTGACGCTAATCATTTTGGCCCCCCTTTTGGCCCCGCGGGTAATTAAAAAACCACCTTGGGAAAAGGTGGTTTTGGCCACGTCTTAGCTCACCAGCTTGTTAAACCGCTTGGCCAGCCTCGACTTCTTGCGCGCGGCGGTGTTTTTATGCAAAATGCCCTTGCTTACCGCCTTATCCAGCGCCCGTAAAGCCTGGCGCAGCTTCTCCCGGATCTCCTCTATGCTGGCGCCCGCTTCAATGGCCTTCTCGTACTTTTTAATGGTGGTACGCAGGGCGGACTTGAGCATCTTGTTGCGCAGCGTGCGCCGGCGGATGACCCGCAGCTTTTTGGCCGCCGATTTGGTATTGGGCACCCCTTTCACCTCCCAGCACGCCTCATTTTATCACGGGCCGGGTGAATTTGCAAGGGCTTTTGCCATGTCTATGATCAGCCTGGCCTTTACATTATTGCAAGACGAATCATAATATTTAGAAATAATCTTGACCACTTTGCTCGTGATGCTATATACTACCCTTGTAGTAAAGATCAGTGCTATTAAGGTGTGGCAGGGGTGTATCTTTTTGCCCGAGAGGCAACTGGAACTGCTGACCGCTTTGGGGCTTTCGTTGTATGAAGCGAAAGCTTATCTAGCCCTGCTCCGTCAAAATCCTGCAAACGCCCATGAAGTTAGCCGTGTTTCAGGGATTCCGGCCTCTCGCGTTTATGAGACCCTTAATCGATTGGTGCGGAAGGGCTTGGTTGTACAGGTAGGAAACGATCCCGTGCGCTACGTGCCTTTGCCAGCAAGGGACTTAATAATGTCACAGCGCGCTTACTGGAAACGTATTCTGGACGAGCTGGAATGCGAATTAAGTCACTTGGAAGCCGAATCTACGGCAGAGGTAATTTGGCATTTGTATGGTTATGCCGCATTAATAGAAAAAGCTCGAGAAGTAATAAAATCTGCACAAAAATCCTTATTAGTTTCCATATGGACTCCCCAGGCTGAAGATGTTGCACCGCAATTAAAGGAAGCTGCTGCTGAAGGCGTCTCGGTGGTAATAATTCAGTTTGGACCCGATCCTCAAAATGTTTCATGGCCCATTGGGAAAGTATACCGCCATGTTATGATTCCTTCTGTTTACGCACGTCATGGTTCAGAGATGCTAATTGTATCAGATAAGAGCTTTGGATTTTTAATGAGCCAAGTGTCCGGACGTGAGTGGGAGGGATTTTGGACGACAAACCGGGCGGTAATCCGCGTTATAACCAACTACATAAGACATGATATTTACTTGGCTAAGATAGCCGATCGATTCATGAATTTGCTTACCAGAACATATGGGGAGAACCTCGAGCTGTTGTTAAATATTGAAAAAGATGAAGTCACGCCAAGCGTAGATTCTTCGTAAAGGAGATGATACTCCTTGGACGAGGTAGTCATCGTCGCTGCGGCCCGCACGGCCATAGGCGATTTCGGCGGGGCCTTCCGGGACATGCTTCCCCACCAGCTGGCCGTGCCCGTAATTCAGGAGCTTTTGCGCCGCACCGGGGTTACCGGGGAAATGGTGGACGAGGTCATCCTGGGCAACTGCGCCCAGCGCTCCGACGAACCCAATGTGGCCCGCACGGCTGCCCTGGTGGCAGGCCTCCCGGTGCAGACCACCGGTTTTACCGTACAGCGGCAGTGCGCTTCGGGCATGCAGGCCATTATCAGCGGCTACCAGGAAATCGTCACCGGGGACGCCGAAATAGTCATTGCCGGAGGGACCGAGTGCATGAGCGCCGTCCCTTACGTGCTCAAGAGCGCACGCTGGGGGCAGCGCCTGCAGCACGGGGAGATGACCGATGCCCTGTGGGAAATGCTTACCGATCCCATACACAAAATTCTTATGGGGGAAACAGCCGAGCGTCTGGCGGAGAAGTACGGCATTTCCCGCGAGGAACAGGATGAAATTGCCCTGCGCAGCCACCTGAATGCCGTAAGGGCCATTGAGGAAGGGCGCTTTAAAGAAGAGATTGTTCCCGTAGCCGTGCCCCAGCGCAAGGGCCCGCCGAGGGTCGTAGATAGAGACGAGCATCCCCGGGCCGACGTGACCATGGAAAAACTTGCCCAGCTACCGCCCGTTTTCCGTCCAAACGGCACTGTGACGGCTGGTAACTCCTCCGGCATTAACGACGGGGCGGCGGCGGTAATGCTCATGCCCCTCAAAAAAGCGCGGGAGCTCGGTTTGAACCCTCTGGCCCGCATTGTGAGCTTTGCCTGGGCGGGGGTTGAGCCCGACCTCATGGGCTACGGCCCTGTGCCTGCCGTGCGCAAGGCCCTTAAAAAAGCCGGCCTGACCCTGGGTGATATAGAGCTGATTGAGCTAAACGAAGCCTTTGCCGCCCAGTACCTGGCCTGCGAAAAGCTCCTGGATTTAAACCGGGAGATTACCAACGTAAACGGCAGCGGCGTTGGCCTCGGCCACCCCGTAGGGTGTACCGGGGCGCGCATAGTGGTGACCCTGCTCTACGAGATGGCCCGCCGCAACCTGAGGCTGGGGCTAGCGGCCCTGTGCGTCGGCGGGGGCATGGGGATGGCCATGGTCCTGGAAAGGGAACGCTAAGGGGGTGGGGAAGGTGTACTACCAGCTGCCGGACGATTTAGAAATGCTGCGCCGGGTTGTGCGCCGGCTGGCCGAAGAAAAGGTGGCGCCCAGGGCGGCGGCCATAGACGAGGAAGACGCCTACCCGTGGGATTTGAAGGAGCTATTTGCCGCGCAGGGCCTTTTAGGTGCCGGGGTGCCCGAAGAATACGGCGGTACGGGCCAGGGCCTGCCGGGGGTATGCCTCATTGTCGAGGAGATCGCGCGGGTTTCTGCCACCGCCTCCCTCATCATCGCTGCCCAAGAACTGGGACTCATGCCCATTTTGATTGCGGGGAATGAGGAACAAAAACAAAAGTACCTTCCTCCGCTGGCCGGGGGGGAGAAGATCTGCGCCTTTGCCCTTACCGAACCGGAGGCCGGCTCCGATGCCGGTTCCATTCGGACCAGGGCCCGGAAGGAAGGCGATAAGTACGTTCTTACGGGCCGGAAGTGTTTTATTACCAACGGGGGCATTGCCGATGTTTACGTTGTCTTTGCCACCACTGCTCCGGAAAAGGGCTTAAAGGGGATTTCGGCCTTTATTGTGGAAAAGGATTATCCTGGTTTTTCCGTGGGACGCAAGGAGCGGAAAATGGGTGTGAGGGGTTCTCCAACGGCAGAGTTAATCTTTGAGGACTGCCCTGTCCCGCAGGAAAATCTCCTGGGAAAGGAGGGAGACGGTTTTAAAATTGCCATGGCCACACTGGACCGCACCCGCCCAGTGGTGGGGGCCCAGGCCCTGGGCATTGCGCAGGGTGCGCTGGACTACGCCCTGGGTTACGCCAAAAACCGCGTGCAGTTCGGGCAGGCAATAGCTTCCTTCCAGGGCATCCAGTTTATGCTGGCCGAGATGGCCACCAAAGTGGAGGCCGCCCGCCAGCTGGTGTATAAAGCTGCTTTCTTTATTGAAAGTGCGGTGCAAAAAGGAGGAGCCTCCAGAGAAGAGATCAGCCGCTATTCATCCATGGCCAAGCTTTTTGCTTCCGATGTGGCCATGGAGGTGACCACCGACGCGGTGCAGGTTCTGGGCGGCTACGGCTACACGAAGGATTACCCCGTGGAAAGGATGATGCGCGACGCCAAGATTACGCAGATTTATGAAGGCACCAACCAGATTCAAAAGCTGGTGATTGCCCGCAGCCTGCTGGGGAAATGAGGGGGTGCCAAGCAAAATGTCCTTTGTTGCGCCGCTTACCGAGGAAGAAAGGAAAATGTACATGTCTATTACCAGAGAAAGCGTCGAGTTCCTGCACCGGCGCTATAACCGCATAAACCGCTGGGTCATTGCCGACCTTGTGCGGCGCAGCGCCTACCGCTACCCGGACAAGCCGGCTCTTATCTTTGGCGATAAAGTGCTCACCTACGCCCAGCTGGAGGAAGAGTGCAACCGGGTGGCCAACGCCCTTTTAGACCTGGGCCTGCAAAAGTACGACCGCGTGGCCGTGCTGGCCCATAACACCATCCACCATGTGTTAGCGTGGCTGGGTACGGCCAAGGCAGGGGGCATATATTTGGCCATCAATTACCTCCTGCGCGGCAAGGATGTTACCTACTGCATTAACCACTCGGAGAGCAAGGTATTTATCGTGGAAGACGCTCTTTACGACATGGTCAAAGATGTGCTTGCCGATATGCCCGGGGTGAAGACTTTTATCTGGTCCGATCAGGGGCGGGGCGAGAGAGCCCCCGAAGGTTTTCTGGATTTTAACGCCTGGTACAGCCAGTACCCTCCCCGTGAGCCGGATGTGGAGCTGCGCATCGAGGATCCCGTGCAGATGACCTACACGAGCGGCACAGAAGCTCTTCCCAAAGGAGTCATTTTAACCAATCAGTCGCTAATTGCCCAATACGTCGGAACTATTGTGGACGGCGAATACACGCCCGAAGACATCAACGTTAACGCCATGCCCATTTTCCACTGTGCGCAGCGGGACGTTTTCCTGACTCCCGTGCTTATGGTGGGCGGCACCAATGTTTTGCTCCTCCAGCCCAACCCCGTGGAGATAATGGCCGCCATCGAGAAATACCGCGCCACCATGTTCTTTGCTGCCCCTACGGTTTGGATTGCCCTTTTAAGGCACCCAGATTTTGGCCGGTACGACCTCAGTTCCCTCCGCAAAGGCTATTACGGCGCCTCCATTATGCCGGTAGAAGTCTTAAAAGAACTCATGTCCCGCCTGCCCAACTGTCGCCGCTTCTACAATTACTACGGGCAGACCGAGCTGAGCCCCTACCACACCATTCTTAAACCGGCTTACCAGTTCACCAAGCCGGGTTCTGCCGGCCAGGGAGGGCTGAATATGGAGACCCGCCTGGAGGATGAAGAGCACCGGCCCATATTACAACCCGGCGTGCCGGGGGAGATATGCGGCCGGGGTCCTCACGTCATGCTCATGTACTTCAAAGAGCCGGAGAAGACAGAAGAGACACTGGCCCACGGCTGGTTCCACAGCGGGGATGTAGGCGTTATGGACGAGGACCGTTTCATTACCGTGGTGGACCGCAAAAAAGACATGGTTAAAACGGGTGGGGAAAATGTCTCCAGCCGGGAGGTGGAGGAGGTTATTTACAAGCACCCGGCGGTGTCCGAGGTGGCCGTTATCGGGCTGCCTCACGAAAAGTGGATTGAAGCGGTTACGGCGGTGGTAGTCTTAAAGCCGGGCGAAAAGGCTACGGAAGAGGAGATAATGGCCCTTTGCCGGGAACACCTGGCTCCATTTAAGGTGCCCAAAGGGGTGATCTTTGTGGAGCAGTTGCCCAAAACGCCCAGCGGGAAGATCCTCAAGAGGGACTTGCGGGTTACGTACCGGGACTTTTTTGCCGGCAAGCAGTAATTTTTTGCGAAGGGGTGAGAGGATGGAAGTTAAGACCATTGCCGTAGTGGGAGCGGGAACTATGGGGGCGGGAATCGCCCAGGTGGCCGCCGCAGCCGGCTTCAAGGTTATCCTCTCCGACGTTGCGCCGGAAATAGTGGAAAAGGCCCTGAGCCGCATCAGGGAGAGCCTTGAGCGCCTGGCCGCAAAGGGGAAGCTGAGGGGAAGCGTGGAAGAGGTCCTGGGGAGGATTGAAACCGTCACGGGGTATTCCGGCATGGAGGGCGTTGATCTGGTCATCGAAGCCATTGTTGAGGACATCGAAAAGAAAAAAGCCCTCTTTAAAGAGCTGGACCAGATCTGCCGCCCGGAGGCAGTTTTCTGCTCCAATACCTCGGGCCTGTCCATAACCGAAATGGCTTCCGCCACGCGGCGTCCGGATAAGGTCATCGGCACCCACTTCTTTAACCCCGTGCCTGTTATGCAACTGGTGGAGGTAATTCGGGGAGAGGAAACTTCCGATGAGACGTACAGCCTGGCCGTAAAAGTGTGCGAAAAGATGGGCAAGACGGTCATCACGGTCAAGGAAGCTCCTCTCTTCGTGGTTAACCGCATCCTGGTGCCCATGATCAATGAGGCCATTTTCGTGCTCCAGGAGGGCATTGCTTCTGCCGAGGATATCGACAAGGGGATGAAGCTGGGGGCCAATCACCCCATCGGCCCGCTGGCCCTGGCGGATTTAATTGGCCTGGACGTGCTGCTCATGGTCATGGAAACCCTTTACCGGGAAACCGGCGATTCTAAGTACCGCCCCGCTCCTCTCCTGCGCAAGATGGTGAGGGCTGGCCACCTGGGCCGTAAGACGGGCCGTGGATTTTACCGGTACAACTAGCCTGCGGCAGGAGGTGCAGAGGCGGGATGATGCGCTACAACTTGTTGTTAAAGTCGGTTCTCGAGCGCGCTTTAAAGTATTACTCTCGCAAGGCGATTTACTCGCGCACTTTTGGGGGCGAGAAAGAGTACACCTACCGCGACTTTTACCACCGCGTGTGCCGACTGGCCTGGGTATTGAAGGAGCTCGGTGTAAAAAGGGGAGCGCGCGTGGGAACCTTTGCCTGGAACAACCACCGGCACCTAGAGCTGTATTTTGCCGTGCCGTGCTTCGGGGCCGTCTTGCACACCATTAACATCCGCCTTTTCCCCGAACAGATTGCCTATATAATCAACCACGCCGAAGATGAGGTGTTGTTCATTGATGAAGATCTGGTGCCCCTGATCGAGGCGGTAGCGGATAAACTTGCCACAGTGCGCCACTACGTGATCATGGCCGACGGCGCCCTCCCGCCCACCAACCTCAAGCCGGTTCATTCCTACGAGGACCTGTTGAGTTCCGCTTCTTCAGAAACATATGAATTTCCGGGCGATTTGGACGAATATACGCCGGCGGCCATGTGCTATACCACCGCCACGACGGGAAATCCAAAGGGTGTAGTTTACACGCACCGCGCCCTGGTCTTGCACAGCATGGCGGCCTGCATGGTTGATACCCTGGCCGTCTGCGAGCAGGATGTAATTATGCCGGTAGTCCCCATGTTCCATGTAAATGCCTGGGGCCTGCCGTTTGCTGCCACCATGGTGGGAGCGACACAGGTGCTCCCGGGGCCGCGTCCCGACCCCCACCTGATCTGCAGGCTTATTCAAGAAAGAAAGGTTACCCTGGCCGCCGGGGTGCCCACCATATGGTTGGGCTGCCTGCCTCTTTACGAATCCGGGCAGTACAGCGGGCAGAGCCTGCGGGCCGTAGTGGTGGGTGGCTCAGCTGCTTCCCGGTCTTTAATCGAGGCCTACGACCGCCTGGGCATTCCAATCCTGCACGCTTACGGCATGACGGAGACCACCCCGCTGGTGTTGGCCTCCCGCCTGAAGAGCTACATGCAGGAGTGGGACGGCGAGCGCAAATATGCCGCGCGTGCTCGCCAGGGCCTGCTGGTGCCGGGCCTGGAGATGAGGGTGGTCAACGAGCGCGGTGAAGACGTGCAGTGGAACGGGCGCGAGATGGGCGAGCTTTGGTTGCGCGGGCCGTGGATAGCGGGCGAGTATTACCGCGATCCGGAGCGCACTGCGGAAGCTTTTGCAGGGGGGTGGCTGCGCACAGGGGACATAGTAACTGTTGACGAAGAAGGTTATGTGGCCATTGTGGACCGCACCAAGGACCTGGTGAAAAGCGGCGGGGAGTGGATCTCCTCCGTAGACCTGGAAAACACCATTATGGCCCATCCGGCGGTGCAAGAAGCGGCGGTTATCGGCGTGCCGCACCCCAAGTGGCAGGAGCGGCCTGTGGCCTGCGTGGTGTTAAAGCCGGAGTTCCGCGGAAGGGTAGGTAAAGAGGAGATCCTGGCTTTCCTTTCCGGCAAGGTGGCCAAGTGGTGGTTGCCCGATGAGGTCATCTTTCTGGAAGAGATACCCAAGACCAGCGTGGGCAAGTTCAGCAAGCGCGTCTTAAGGGAAAGATACGCTCACCTGTTTAGCGGGTAATTTTACGACTGGCGACCGGGAAATAAGACCGGTCGCCTTTATTATTTCGGGGCACGACCACCGAAGAGGAGGTGCTGGTCGGAAAGCACTATAGCCCCCACTTGAGCACTGCCGGGTGCGGCTGGGCGCGGAGTATAGAAGTGGTGCCGCAGGAAACGATGGAGTACCGCCAAAGCGGCATGATGTGGGCTTGACTTTTCGGGAACAATAAGTAGGGGGTGATGGGCAAAATGAAACGGCGCGAAAGGAACCTCGAGCAGGCGGCCAGGCTGGTGGGCGGCACCGTGCTGGCCCTTTTGGCCAAAAACGCCGGCCTGCGGGTGCTGGGAGCCGGCGTGGCCCTTTCCGGCCTCTTGCGGGGTGGCCTGAAGGGATTGGGCGGCCTGCGCAGGTGGAAGAGAAGAAGGCGCCTCCTGTAGGGGACGGGCGGGGGCCGGGAGTCTACCCGGCTCCCTTTGCTTTGGCACGGCCCCCTTGGATTTTTTAGTATAAGCCGTGCCAAAAATGTGAAAGCTAAGCTTTGAGGGAAGGAGGTGAAGTCCAGGTGAATACGGCCAACTGGCTAGGAGTGCTGATACGCTTTGTGGTTTCGGCACTGGTGCTCATGGTGGTCAGCTGGCTTTCCCCGGGCTTTGTGGTGCGCGGGGGCTTTGTGGGGGCGTTAATTGCCGCCGTGGTTATAGCCGTGCTTGGCTACGTTGTGGAGGCCCTGCTGGGTGAGCGGGTTTCCCCTCATAGCCGTGGCCTGGTCGGCTTCATTACCGCCGCCGTGGTCATTTACCTGGCCCAGTTCATCATCCCCAACCTGCTCAGCGTCAACATTGTAGGCGCCCTCATTGCCGCCTTCATCATTGGACTCATAGATGCCGTGGTGCCTACCGTGTTGCGCTAGCAGGGCCCTTCATAGGATTCCCCTCCCGGGCATATGTATGGTAAGGGGCAGCCGGGGAGGGGTATTTTAATGCACCGGGTTTTTTACCGCTACCGCTTGCGCTCGCGTCTGTTTTGGACAAGGCTCGCCCGCAGTATGTCCCTGTGGCGGCTGGCGGCTGCCGTAATGGCCATCTGCGCGGGCCTCTTGTTTTTCCCGGAACGCCTGCTCTTTTTAAAAGGCGATCTCCTGTGGCTCCTGCGGGTGGCCATGCCGGCTTTTGCTTTCCAGGAGGAGCAGGAGGGAGCAGGTAACCTTTTGGGGAAAAGCATTTGGCGGGCCGTTCCCCTTGGCGACCCCCGCGGGTTCCTTTCGCTGCAAAACGCCCTCTTTTCCCTTATAAAGGAAGAGAACGGGATGCCCGGGGAGAGCGCTCCTCCTGTATCCCCTCCCGTGCAGCAGCCCAAAGGTTGCCTGGTGGCCGTCTACCACACCCACACCGGGGAAACCTACCAGCTCAGCGACGGGGTGCCCCGCCTGGATGGGAAAGAAGGGGGGGTGGTGAGAGCCGGGGAGGCGCTGTGCCGGGAGCTGGAGCAAAAATACGGCATACCCACCCTGCACATAAAGAAAATCCACGACCGGGATTACGGGCAGTCTTACCTGGAGTCGGAAAAGACCGTCAGGCAGGTCCTGGCGGAACACCCCGAGGTGGAGGTGCTCCTGGACGTTCACCGGGATGCGGGTAAGCCCCGGGAGGACTGTGTGGTTAAGGTAAACGGCAAAAATGTGGCTACCGTGCTGATAGTGGTGGGTTCGGATGCCCGCGCTGCCTTTCCCACCTGGCGGCAAAACGAGCAGTTTGCCCAGTTGCTGGCGGCGGCCTTAAACAAGAAGTACCCCGGCTTCTGCCAGGGAGTGCGGGTTAAGGAAGGACGCTACAACCAGTTCCTGCACCCCCGGGCCCTGCTGGTGGAGATCGGCAGCACCAACAACACCCTGGAAGAGGCGGTGGAAGCGGCCAGGCTTTTGGCCGACGTGATGGGGGAAGTGGTCAAGGAGCTTGTGCAGGCCGGGGGTACCCCGCCCGGGACGCTTTAAACTTGGGACGGCAGGTGCTGCCCTCCCGCTTTCCGGAAAGCTCCCTTTTCAGCACCCCAGTTTGATGCTATAATGAAACGCGCAGGTAAGCGGACGGTGGTAGGGATGAAAAGGGAGCTGATTCGCAACTTCTGCATCATTGCTCATATAGATCACGGCAAATCCACTTTGGCCGACCGCCTCCTGGAGTTCACCGGCGCCATCAGTCCCCGCGAGATGGTGGAGCAGGTCCTGGACCAGATGGACCTCGAGCGGGAGCGGGGCATTACCATTAAGGCCCAGGCCGTGCGGCTCACTTACCGGGCCGACGACGGGCTGGAGTACCAGCTCAACCTCATTGACACTCCCGGCCACGTAGACTTTTCTTACGAGGTTTCCCGCAGCCTGGCCGCCTGTGAGGGTGCCCTGCTGGTGGTGGATGCCGTGCAGGGCATTGAGGCCCAGACATTGGCCAACGTTTACATGGCCATTGATCATAACCTGGAAATCATACCGGTTATTAATAAGATTGATCTGCCCAACGCCGACCCGGAGAGGGTGAAAAAGGAGATCGAGGAGGTTATCGGGCTCGACGCCTCCGAAGCCCTGCTGGTTTCGGCGAAGCTAGGGATCGGCATTAAGGAACTGCTGGAGGCCATTGTGCGGCGCATCCCGCCTCCCGGCGGGGATCCCGCCGCGCCGTTGCGGGCGCTCATCTTTGATTCCCACTACGACCCCTACAAGGGCGTCATTGCCTATGTCAAGGTGGTGGACGGCTCCCTGCGGGAGGGGATGGGCATTAGGCTCATGTCCACCGGCAAGGAGTTTTTGGTCAGCGAGGTGGGCATTTTTAAGCCGGCCATGACCCCGGTGGGCAGGCTGGAAACCGGCCAGGTGGGTTATGTGGCGGCGGGAATAAAAAATGTGCGCGACACGCGGGTGGGGGACACCATTACGGAGGCCGCGCGCCCCGCTGCCGTTCCCCTGCCCGGCTACCGGCAGGTCAAGCCCATGGTCTTTTGCGGCCTCTATCCCGTGGATACCGGGGACTACGAAGACCTCAGAGAGGCCCTGGAAAAGCTAAAGCTCAACGATGCCTCCCTGGTCTACGAGCCGGAGACTTCTGAGGCCCTGGGCATGGGCTTTCGCTGCGGTTTTCTCGGGCTTTTGCACATGGAAATCATCCAGGAGCGCCTGGAGCGGGAGTACAACCTCAACCTCATCACCACCGCCCCAAACGTGGTTTACCGCATCGTGACCACCGCCGGCGAAGAGCTCTATATTGATAACCCCACCAAGATGCCGCCGCCGTCCAAAATTGCCAGGATGGAAGAGCCCTACGTGACGGCGACCATCATGATGCCCAAGGATTACGTGGGAACGGTAATGGAGCTGGCCCAGGAAAGGCGGGGCAGCTTTAAGCACATGGAATATATGGGGGAAAACCGCGTCATGCTGGTTTATGAACTCCCTCTGGCGGAAATCATCTTTGACTTTTTCGACCAGCTCAAGTCGCGCACGCGCGGTTACGCTTCCCTGGACTACGAATTTCTGGGTTACCGCGAGAGCGACCTGGTCAAGTTGGACATCCTCATTAACGGCGAACCGGTGGACGCCCTGACCTGCATTGTGCACCGCGACAAGGCTTATTACCGCGGGCGCCAGCTGGTGGAAAGGCTGCGGGAACTCATCCCGCGCCAGCTCTTTGACGTGCCCGTGCAGGCGGCCATCGGCAGCCGCGTCATTGCCCGCGAAACCATCAAGGCCCGCCGCAAGGACGTCCTGGCCAAGTGCTACGGCGGTGACGTGACGAGAAAGAAAAAGCTTCTGGAAAAGCAAAAGGAAGGCAAAAAGCGCCTCAAGCAAATCGGCCACGTGGAAATACCCCAGGAGGCTTTTATGGCCGTCTTGAGCATAGACAGGAAGTAAGAGGGTTTGTGGGGGAAAAAGCGTGGCCATCAGCCTTTACGTTCACGTGCCTTTTTGCCTTCAAAAGTGTGCCTACTGCAACTTTGTCTCCTATCCCCTGGAAGAAGAAACGGCGCGGCGCTACCGCGACTGCCTGCTAAAGGAAATGGCCCTTTGCGGTGAAGTGCTCGCTCCCCCGGAAAGGGAGCTGGCCACCGTCTACCTGGGCGGGGGGACACCTACCTGCCTGCCGGCGGGCCTCCTGGAGGACATCCTGGAAGGCCTGCACCGGTATTTTGACTGGCCTTTGGGCATAGAGGCCACCGTGGAGGCCAACCCGGGCACGGTGGATGCGGCCAAGCTGAAAATGCTCCGTGAGGCGGGGATAAACCGCCTCTCCCTGGGGGTGCAGTCCTGCCAGGATCATCACCTTGACCTCCTGGGTCGCCTGCACGGCTTCCGCCAGGCGGTTGAGGCGGTGCTCCTGGCCCGGCAGGTCGGCTTTAGCAACCTGAACGTTGACCTCATCTTTGCCCTTCCCGGCCAGACTCTTCCCGAGTGGCGGCGTTGCTTGGAGGAAATCCTGGCCCTGGCGCCGGAACACATCTCCGCATATTCCCTCGAGGTGGAAGAGGGTACACCGCTGGCCCGGAGGATACAGGGGGGCGGGCTGGCTCCCTGTGAGGAAGAGACGGAACTGGCCATGTACCTGGAGGCCATAGCCTTTTTAAAGGAAAACGGGTACGAACATTACGAAATTTCCAACTTTGCCCGCCCCGGCTTTCGCTGCCGCCACAACCTGGCCTACTGGGAACACCGTCCCTACCTCGGGCTGGGGCCGGCGGCCCATTCCTTCCTGGATCGCCGGCGCCGGGCCAATGTGTGCTCGCTGGAGGAATACTGCGCGCGCCTGGAGGCCGGTGAGCTGCCTGCCGGCGAAGAAGAGGAGCTTTCAGAAGAAGCCCTTATGGGGGAGGCTATGTTTCTGGGCCTGCGCCTCTTAGAGGGGGTAAGTTTAGAGGGCTTTGCCCGGCGCTTCGGGAAAAACCCCCTGGAAGTGTTTGCGCCGCAGATTGCCTCCCTTTGCCGCCGGGGCCTTCTGGAAATAAGTTCCGGTCACTTACGCTTAACTTCCAGGGGCCTGCCCCTGGCCAACATGGTTTTCCGCGAGTTCATCTTGCCTTGACAAATATTTTTGCCGGTGCTATTTTTATCAATAAGGATCGCTTAGCACTCAACAGGTGAGAGTGCTAACAAGGGAAGGAACGGCCATGAGAATGGACCCCCGCAAGCAAAATATTCTGCTGGCCATAATTACCGATTACATTGCCACCGCCGAGCCCGTAGGGTCCCGTACCATCGCGCGCAAGTACCGCCTGGGCATCAGCCCGGCCACCATCAGGAACGAGATGGCCGACCTGGAGGAAATGGGCTATATCGAGCAGCCCCATACCTCTGCCGGGCGAATTCCTTCCGAAAGGGGATACCGCTACTACGTGGACTACCTCATGAAGCGCCAGGAGTTGACCCCTGAGGAGGAGGAGTTGGTCCGGCAAAGTTATCATCAAAAGGTACGGGATGTGGGCGAGGTCATCCAGCGCACCGGCCAGCTTCTCTCCCAGCTCACCCAGTATGCCGCCGTGGTGCTGCCCCCCAAGGCGGCTGCCAGTTGCTTCAAGCACATCCAGCTGGTGCAGATGGGTGCCGAGCAGGCCATGCTGGTGGCCATCATGGACAGCGGCGCCGTGCATCACCGGATCATCGATATCCCCAGCGGCATTACCGCCGCCGACCTGGAGGCCATCTCGGCGGTGCTCAACGCCAAGCTCCAGGGGCGCCCCATGGAGAGCATCAGGCTTACTCTGATAAAGGAAATTTACTTTGAGCTTTCCAAACAAAGGCGTATCCTGGAGCTGGTTATGGAGTTGCTGCACGATACGCTGGTGAGGGGTTCGGAGAACCGCGTTTACCTCACCGGGCTGCTCAACATCCTCAACCAGCCCGAGTTCCGCCATGTGGAGAAGGTCAAGACGCTGCTGAGCATTTTGGAGCAGGAGGACCTCCTGGGCAACCTGCTGGCCAGTGATGTGGGCAAGGAGGGCGTGACCGTCCGCATAGGGCGGGAAATCAGCTGCCAGCAAATGAGCGAGTGCAGTATGGTCGTGGCCACCTACAGCTTTAAAGGCCGCCCCCTGGGCACTCTGGGTGTGCTGGGCCCCACGCGCATGGATTATGCCAAGGTGGTTACGGTGGTGGAGTGCCTGACCAAAAATCTTTCCCAGGCGCTGGAAAGAATACTCGGCTAATTTTAAAGGGGGAGCACGCTTTGAGCTTAAAACAGCAGGCCTCAAGCGGCGCGGAGGTTAACGAAAAGCTGGCTGCCCTGGTCACCAACGCCAATGCCATCCGTGCCGTGGCTTCGGCAGTGGAGGGGACGTTGGGGCCCAAGGGACTGGATACCATGCTGGTGGATAAATTCGGCGAGGTGGTTATTACCAACGACGGGGTAACCATCCTCACCACCATGGAGGCCAATCACCCGGCGGCCCGCATGCTTATTAACATAGCCAAGGCCCAGGAAGAGGAGGTAGGGGACGGCACCACCACGGCTACCGTAATGGCCGGCGCCCTGGTAGGCGCCGGCGTTGAATTGGTGGCCCGGGGAGTTCCGGTGGCCCGGGTAATTGAGGGCATACGCGCGGGCGTGCGGCGGGGGCTGCAGGCCATGGAGGAAAGGGCCAGGCTGGTAGCGGACCTGCACGATCCCCTTCTCTACCGCGTGGCTTTAATTGCCGGACGGGGACAGGAGGACATTGCCAGGCTGGTGGTGGAAGCGGCCAGGATGATTGGCCGCGAAAAGCTCCTGGACCGCAACTTTCGCTTTGCCGATACCGTGGTAGCCGAGGAAGGTGCGGAAAACCAGGTTTTCATGGGCGTCATTATTAACAAGGAGCCCATGAATCGTCAGATGCCGAAAGAGCTGGAGAATGCCGCCGTGCTGATCATCGACGATGCCCTGGAGCCGGAAGAGCTGGAAGAAGAGGCGCTGGCCACCGAGGCCGGCTTTGCCCGCTATATGGAACTGCAGGAGCAGTTCCGTAAAAACGTGCAGAAGATCATCGACCTGGGGGTGGGGCTGGTCCTGGTGGACCGCGGCGTGGACGATATAGCGGAGGAGATGCTTACCGACGCCGGCATAATGGTCGTGCAGCGGGTGGCCAGCAAGGAGCTGCGGCGGGCCGCCGAGCACACGGGGGCCAGAATGATCAAGCGCACCGGGCTCAAAAAAAGCCCGGAGCAGATCCGGCAGTACCTGGGAACGTGCCGCCGGGTTTTTCATGATGAGAAGTTGGAGCAGGTGTGGGTCATGGAGGGCGGCGGCAAGCCCATGGCCACCGTGCTGGTCGGGGCGGCTACGGCAGAAGTGGTGGGGGAAAGGGAGCGCATTGCCAAGGATGCCGCTTCCGCCGTCCAGGCGGCCCTGAAGGGCGGAGTGGTTCCCGGGGGAGGGGCCCTGGAAGTGGCCGTGGCCCGGGAAGTGGAAAAGATTAAGACTACCATGCGCGGCATGTCCGTCTACGGCGTGGACTGCGTGGTGGAAGCCCTGAAGCGGCCCCTGGCCCAGATCGTGGCCAATGCCGGCTTTAATCCCCTGGAAAAGCTCGGCGATGTGATGGCCGCCCAGGCGGAGACCGGCAACGAGGCCCTGGCCATAGACTGCGACACGGGGCAGGTGGCGGATATGTTTGAGCTGGGAGTGGTCGACCCGCTGCTGGTAAAGACGCACGCCTTTAAGGCAGCCGGTGAGATTGCCGAGGCCATCCTGCGCATAGATACCATTATTAAAAAGCGGGAAGAAAAGGAATCGGGCGAGGGTGAAAAGAGGTGAAGGGGATGGAGGAGAGGAGAGAACTGCCGGTCCCTGAACCCGGGGCGGTGGGGGAAGAGGAAGCGGCCACCCGTGCTCCGGAGCCGGAGGAACCCGCCGCCCGTTCTCCGGCGGAACCTGCTGCCGGGCCGGAAGCAGAGCCGAAGCAGCCGCCAGCCGACCTGGCCGCACGGGTGGAAGAGCTGGAGAAGCGCCTGGCGGAACAGGCCGCCCTGGCGGAGGCCTATTTTCACCGGCTGGCCCGGGTGCAGGCGGACTTCGAGAATTTCCGCCGCCGCGTCAACCGCGAGCGGGAAGAATGGTTGAGGTACGCCTCCATGCCACTGGTGGAGGCCCTTTTACCGGTAATGGATAACTTTGAGCGCGCGCTGGCGGCTAAGGATGAGGACCCGGCCCAGGTGGTTGCCGGCATCGAGATGATTTACCGCCAGCTAAAGGAGATCCTGGAAAAAGAGGGCCTGGCGCCCGTGCCGGCGCTCAACGAGCCTTTTGACCCGCAAAAGCACGAGGTTCTCATGCGGGAGGAAACGGATGCCTACCCCGATAACACGGTCATTGCGGAACTCCGCCGTGGCTACTACTACAAGGACCGGTTGTTGCGACCGGCCCTGGTGAAGGTGGCCCGGGCGGTATCCCGGCCCGGCGCGGGTTTGGAGGCCGGGCAGGAAGACGGTCAAAACAGCGGTAACGGTAAGGAGGTCGAAAACTAAATGGGCAAGGTTATTGGGATAGATCTCGGCACCACCAACTCCTGCATGGCCATCATGGAAGGCGGCGAAGTGGTCGTCATACCCAACGCCGAAGGCGGGCGCACTACCCCCTCGGTGGTGGCCTTTACTAAAGACGGGGAGCGCCTGGTAGGACAGGCGGCCAAGCGCCAGGCCATCATCAACCCCGAACGCACGATCTTGTCCATCAAGCGGCACATGGGCTCCAATTACAAGGTAAGGATTGATGATAAGGAATATACTCCCCAGGAAATTTCCGCCATGATCCTGCAAAAGCTCAAGGCCGATGCGGAGGCCTACCTGGGAGAGAAAATCGAAAAGGCGGTGATTACCGTCCCCGCCTACTTTACGGACGCCCAGCGGCAGGCCACCAAGGATGCCGGGCGGATTGCCGGCCTGGAGGTACTGCGCATCATTAACGAGCCCACCGCCGCGGCCCTGGCCTACGGGCTGGATAAGGAAGAGGACCAGACCATCCTGGTCTACGACCTGGGCGGGGGCACTTTTGACGTCTCCATCTTGGAGCTGGGCGACGGCGTGTTTGAGGTTAAGGCCACCAGCGGGAACAACCGCCTGGGCGGCGACGATTTCGACCAGCGCATCATGGACTGGCTCATCGAGGAGTTCCGGCGGGAGACGGGCATAGACCTCCGGGGCGACCGCATGGCCATGCAGCGCTTGAAGGAGGCGGCGGAGAAGGCCAAAATAGAGCTTTCCAGCGTTACCACCACCACCATCAGCCTGCCCTTCATTGCCGCCGACGCCAGCGGTCCCAAGCACCTGGAGAGGACCCTCACGCGGGCCAAGTTTGAGGAGCTTACCGCCGACCTGGTGGAGGCAACCATGGGGCCCGTGCGCCAGGCCCTGGCCGATGCCGGCCTGGAGCCGAAAGACATCCACAAGGTCCTCCTGGTGGGCGGCTCCACGCGCATCCCGGCGGTGCAGGAGGCCATCCGCAGGTACCTGGGCAAGGAGCCTTACAAGGGCATCAACCCGGACGAGTGCGTGGCCATAGGGGCGGCCATTCAGGCGGCTGTGCTGGCCGGCGAGGTTAAGGACGTGCTCCTTCTGGACGTGACGCCCCTTTCCCTGGGCATTGAAACCTTAGGCGGCGTCTTTACGGTGATCATCCCGCGCAACACCACCATTCCCACCTCCAAGAGCCAGATTTTCACCACCGCCGCCGACGGCCAGACCACGGTGGAGATCCACGTGCTGCAGGGAGAGCGCCCCATGGCCGCCGACAATAAGAGCCTGGGCCGCTTCCTGCTTACGGGGATTCCGCCGGCCCCGCGGGGTGTCCCGCAAATCGAGGTCAAGTTCGACATTGACGTTAACGGTATCGTGCACGTTTCGGCCAAGGACCTGGGGACGGGCAAGGAGCAGAGCATCACCATCAGCGGCAGCTCCCGCTTGTCGGAAGAGGAAATCCAGCGTATGATTAAAGAAGCGGAGAGGTTTGCCGAAGAGGACCGGCGCCGCAAGGAAGAGGCCGAGGTACGCAACCAGGCGGACAGCATGATTTACCAGGCCGAAAAGACCCTGCGGGAGCTGGGGGATAAGGCTGACCGCAGCAAGGCCGAAGAGGTCAGGTCGGCGGTGGAGAGGCTCAAAGAAGCCCTCAAGGGCAAGGACATGCAGGCCATTAAGGCCCGCATTGACGAGCTGACCAGGCCGCTGTACGAGCTTTCGGCCCTCCTTTACCAGCAAAAGGCCCAGGCAGGCGGCACGGGCGGCCCGCAGGGCGAAAAAGTGGTGGACGCCGATTACAGGATCAAGGACGACAAATAGCGCCGCCACCGGTGCCGCCGCCGGGCTGCCGTGGTCTTCCAGGGTGGTGTGTGGTCCATGGCCAAGCGAGATTACTATGAGGTGCTGGGGGTGTCGCGGGACGCTACCCAGGAAGAAATAAAGAAGGCTTACCGCAGGCTGGCCCGCCAGTACCATCCCGATGCCAACCCCAACGATCCGGACGCCGAGGCCAAGTTTAAGGAAATTAACGAGGCCTACGAGGTTTTGAGCGACCCGGAGAAGAGGGCCCAGTACGACCGCTTCGGTCATGCCGCCTTTGGCGGCGGGCAGGGCTTTGGCGCCGGCGGCGGGGGATTTGGAGGTTTCGGGGGCTTTGAAGGTTTCGGTACCGATTTTGGCGGGCTGGGCGACCTCTTTGACATGTTCTTTGGCGGTGCCACCCGCGCCCGGCGGGGGCCGGAAAAGGGCGAGGACATCCGGGTGGACGTGGAGGTGTCCTTTACCGAGGCCGCCTTCGGGGTGGAAAAGGACATCCGCGTGCCTCGGCTGGAAGCCTGCCCCACCTGCGGCGGTACCGGGGCTTCGCCCGGGACGCGCCCGATCAGCTGCCCCGTTTGCGAGGGTACCGGGCAGGTCCGCTATACCCACACCACTCCTTTTGGCCGCCTCATCCAGACGCGCACCTGCGAACGCTGCCGCGGCGCGGGGCGCATCATCGAAAAGCCTTGCGCCAACTGCCACGGCAGCGGCATGGTGCGGCGCGTGCGCACCATCCATGTGAAAATCCCGGCCGGCGTGGACGACGGCACGAGGCTGCGCATTGCCGGGGAAGGAGAGGCGGGCCTGCGGGGAGGCCCGCCGGGCGACCTTTACGTTTACGTGCGCGTGCGTCCCCATAAAATCTTCCAGCGCGAGGGCAACGACGTCATCATGGAACTGCCCATTTCCTTTGTGCAGGCGGCCCTGGGGGATGTGGTGGAGGTGCCTACCCTGGACGGCAAGGCCGTGCTGCGCATACCCGAAGGCACCCAGCACGGTACGGTGTTCCGCCTGCGAGGGAAGGGCATACCGGACCTGCACGGCTACGGGCGGGGCGACCAGCTGGTCAGGGTAAAGATCGTCGTGCCCACCAAGCTTACCGAAGAGCAAAAGAAATTATTGCGGCAGTTTGCCCGCTTAAGCGGTGAAAACCCGGCTGGGGTGGAAAAGGGGTTTTTTGAAAAGGTAAAGGATGCCTTTATGGGATAGAGGATTAAAGGGGGCTGGCGTTTGCCTTGCGCTGGCTAGAAGTAGCCGTTGCCGTACCCCGGGAGCACCTGGAGGAAGTCGGCACTCTCTTTGCCGAGCTGGGCACCGGCGGGGTAACCATTGAAGACCCCGCCTTATTTTCTAAGTACCTGGACGGGCCGGGGGACTGCGTGGCCCTGGACCCGCGCGCCGTGCCTGCCGCGCCGCGGGTCAAAGGGTATTTTCCCGCCGGCGAGGGGGTAGGGGCGCGCCTGGCCGAGCTAAAGCGCCGGCTGGACTCTTTTCTTGGCGGCGCGCCCTACCAGTTACTGGTGCGCGAGGTGGAGGAAGAGGACTGGGCTGGCGCCTGGAAAGCCTACTACCGCCCGCTGGCCGTGGGCAAAAGGCTGGTGGTCAAGCCCTCCTGGGAGAAGTACCGCCCCCTGCCCGGCCAGGTGGTTGTCGAGCTGGACCCGGGGATGGCCTTTGGCTGCGGCACCCACCCCACCACCCGCCTTTCCCTGGCCGTGCTGGAGGGCCTGCTCCGCGGCGGGGAGACGGTGGTGGATGTGGGCACCGGTTCGGGTATCCTGGCCATAGCCGCCGCCCTATTGGGGGCGCGCCGTGTGCTGGCGGTAGACAACGACCCGGTGGCGGTGGCCGTGGCCAGGGAAAATGTGGAAAGAAACCGCGTGCAGGATGTGGTGGAGGTGCGCGAGGGCGATCTCCTGGCCGGCATAGCAGGTCCGCTGGATGTGGTGGTGGCCAACATAACCGCCGGGGCCGTTGTACGCCTGGCCCCGGCAGCAGCAGGGGTGCTCCGCCCGGGAGGCTTTTTCCTGGCCTCGGGAATAATCAGGGAAAGGGAAGAAGAAGTGCGCCGCGCCCTAGAAGGCCTTCCCTTATCGCTTGCCGGCAGCCGCCTGCTTAATTCCTGGGTCACCCTCATTGCCCGAAGGGAGTAGGGTTCTTTTTATGGGGCGCCACTTTTTTGTTCCCCCCCGGCAAATTTGCGGCAACAGGGTGTACATTTCGGGTTCAGATGCGGCCCACATCTACCGGGTGCTGCGCCTGCGCCCCGGGGATGTGGTTAACGTCCTGGACGGTTCGGGTACGGCCTACCGGGTGGAGCTAACCTCCACGGCGGCAGACCGCGTGGAGGGGCTGGTGCGGGAAAGCTTTCCGGCCGCCGGTGAGCCTCCGGTGCGGGTAACCCTGGCGCAGGGGCTTTCGAAGGGGGAAAAAATGGACATAATTATTCAAAAGAGCGTGGAGCTGGGTGCCTCGGCCATTATCCCCGTAAGCTGCTCCCGCTCTGTAGTCAGGCTCACGCGGGAAAAGGCCCGCGAGCGGCAGGAAAGGTGGCAGCGTATAGCCCGGGAGGCGGCCAAGCAGTGCCTGCGGGCCGTTGTGCCCCTGGTGGGGGAAGTGGTGACCCTGGAAGAGGTGCTGGGCACCCTCCCGCCCCGGGTTTTGGCCCTCATGCCCTGGGAGGGAGAAAAGAGCCTCTCCCTAAAGGAGGCTTTGCGCAAGGCGGGGAAAAAGGAAGAGGTTTTCCTTTTTATCGGCCCCGAGGGCGGGTTTGCCCCCGCAGAAGTGGAGCTGGCCAGGCAACAAGGGGTGATCACGGTTACCCTGGGCCCGCGCATCCTGCGCACCGAAACGGCGGCGCTGGCCGCGCTGGCCGTGGTTTTATATGAGTTGGGGGATCTGGGGCGGTGAATTGACGTGCCCGCAAAGGTAGCCCTGGCCACTCTCGGCTGTAAGGTGAACCAGTACGAGTCCAGCGCCCTGGCCACCATGTTTAAGGAAAGAGGCTACCAGGTGGTGGATTTCGACGAGGTGGCGGACATTTATATCATTAACACCTGCACCGTAACCCACCTGGGCGATAAAAAATCCCGGCAGCTCATCAGGAGGGCTGCCCGCCGGAACCCCCGCGCCTTGATTGTGGTCACCGGCTGCTACGCCCAGGTTTCCCCGCAGGAAGTGAGCTCCATTCCCGGCGTGGACCTCGTGGTGGGCACGGCAGATAAGCACCGCCTGGTAGAGCTGGTGGAAGCATGCCTTAGGGAGAAGCGGAAAGAGCCCCTGGTGGCCGTAAGCGATTTTTCCGGGGAGCCGGCCTTCCAGGAGCTGCCCGTGCCCGCCCTCCCTTCCCGGGTGCGTGCCTTTTTAAAGATCCAGGAGGGGTGCAACAATTACTGCGCCTACTGCATCATACCCTACGCCCGGGGCCCCCTGCGCAGCCGGGATGCGGAAAAGGTGCTGGCCGAGGCCCAAAAGCTGGTGGCGGAAGGCTACCGGGAAATCGTGCTCACGGGCATACATACGGGTGCTTACGGCCAGGACCGCCCCGGGGGGCCGGACCTGGCGGAACTGGTGGAGCGCGTATCGCGCATACCCGGCCTTTTGCGCCTCCGCCTGAGTTCGGTAGAGCCGCTGGACGTTAGCGAGAAGCTGCTGGCGGTAATGTCCTCCAGGCCGAACGTCTGCCGGCACCTGCACATTCCCCTGCAAAGCGGCGATGATGAAATACTCGCCCGCATGCGCCGCCGCTACGACACAGCCTGGTTCCGCCGGCTGGTGGCAAGGGTGCGGGAAACCCTTCCCGGGGTGGCTATAACCACCGACGTCATGGTGGGCTTTCCCGGGGAGACGGAAGAGCATTTCCGGCATACCTATAACTTTGTGCGGGAGATGAGGTTTTCCCGGCTGCACGTTTTTAAGTTCTCGCCGCGCCCGGGGACGCCGGCGGCGGCCTTTCCCGCGCAGGTCGGCGCCGCGGTAAAGGAGGAACGCAGCAGGCGGATGATCGCGCTGGGGGAAGAGCTGGCCCGCGCCTTTGCCGCCGGCCACCTGGGGATGGCCCTGACCGTGCTGGTGGAGGAAAAGGTGGCTAAAGGAAGCAACGGGGACCTTTATACCGGGCTCACGGATAACTACCTGCGGGTGACCTTCCCCGCCGACGGGGAGGACCTGGTGGGGCACCTGGTGGTGGTGAAAATAAAAGAAGTGGCAGGCGCGGAGTTAAAAGGGATCATGGAGGAGGACTTAGGGTAACCTTTGTGGAATAGTAATCTTATTGTCGTGCCGGGGAAGGAGGTGTGGAGCGGTGCAGGACTGCATCTTTTGCAAGATCGTCCGCCGGGAAATCCCCGCCGAAATAGTGTACGAGGACGAGGGAGTGATGGTCTTTAAAGACATCAACCCGGTGGCCCCGGTTCACCTCCTCGTCATTCCCAAAAAGCACATCCCCACCTTCTTTGACCTGCAAGAGGAAGACGTTTCCGTTTTGGGCCGCGTGCAGCTGGCGGCGGCACGCGTGGCGGCAAAAATGAACCTGGAAAAAGGTTTCCGGCTGGTCAGCAACTGCCGTGAGGATGCCGGCCAGCTGGTATTCCACCTTCATTACCACCTGTTGGGCGGGAGGCCCTTTGGTTGGCCTCCGGGCTAGGCTTTTATTTTCCGGCTTTTTCCGGCTGGCGGAGGGAGGGAAAAAGGTATGGCCGAGGTGCGCGTTGGCAAGGATGAGTCCATTGACAGTGCCCTCCGTCGCTTCAGGCAATCCTGCCAGAAAGCAGGTATCCTGGCTGAAGTGAGACGGCGCGAGTGCTACGAAAAGCCCAGCGTGCGGCGCAAGAAGAAGTCGCAGGCGGCCAGAAGGCGAAAGTATCGCTAAAGTGCAAAAACTGCGCGTGGTGCGCCGGGGGCAACGCAGGCTAGGCCTGGCTACCGCAAAAAAGGCGGGAGCCAGGCTTATGCTTTGCTTTGGGGGGGGAAAAGGCCTCAGTGTTGACACTCGTCTGAATGTTATTTAAAATATTACCAGTGAGAAGTACGGTGGGTAAGTAAACGGCCTGGTTTCCGTGTAATACCTGGGGGAAGTGAGCGAAGCTGCGAAAGACTATTTTTCTGGCGGGGCATGCAAGTCTCCCGCAGGGCATGGCGGCCAAGGGTATTTACGACACGCTGGCCATTGTGGTGGAGGTCGACAGGAAATACGGGGTGATAGTGCAGGCTTCCTGTACGCTGGTCACCCCGCAGGCTCAAGAGTACATCAGGAGGATACTGATAGGCCACAGCCTCCTCGAGGGGGTAGAGGAGCCCATTAGGGAGATCAAGGAATATTATCACGGGGCGGCGCAGAACGCGCTCATTGCTGCCTTAAAGGACCTTTACCGGACCTACCTTAACGGTCCCGGGCAGGCAAGTGCCAGGCAGGCCGCCGCTAAGAAAAACGTTTAAACGACAGATCGTTATTTTAGGACCGGTCAACTGTGGTATCTACAATCACCCGCGCAAGCGGGTGGTACGAGTAGATATAGATAGCCAGTTGGCATAAGGGTGCTAACGGGCTATCTATTTTTATTTCTGTCGGCAAAAGGCAAAGCCTGTGAAAGGGGAGGTGAAAGAAAGTTTAAAAGTTTAGGGGAATACCCGGTAAGCGGAAATTTAAAAGCTTTTTAAGGGAGGGGCAAAAACGACGTGAAAAAGGGAACGGGCGTTTTTCTGGTTCTGGCCCTGGCGCTGGCGGCGATTCTGGTAGCGGGCTGCGGGGGAGCAAAAGGTACTGCGGACTCCAAGCAGGCCCCTGAAAAAATTATCGCCAAATTCAGCCACGTGGCGGCTCCCAGCACGCCCAAGGGCCTGGCGGCCCAGAAGTTTGCCGAGCTGGTTAAGGAGCGCACGAACGGGCGGGTGGAGATCCAGGTATTTCCCTCCTCGCAGCTTTACGGCGACAAGGACGAATTCGAGGCCCTTCAGGCAAACAACGTGCAGTTCATTGCGCCGTCAGCCGGCAAGTTAATTAGCTTTGACCAGCGTTTCCAAATAGGGGACATGCCTTTCCTCTTTAAGGACAATCAGGGGGCGTCCAGGTTCTGGGATAGCGAGGCAGGGAAGAAGTTAATGAAGAGCCTGGAAAGCCAGGGTATGGTCGGCCTTACCTCATGGCCTAACGGCATGAGGCAGTTTATGAACAGCAAGAAAGAGCTGAGGAAGCCCGAGGACTTTAAAGGCCTGAAGTTCCGCGTTCCGGCCGGCGGCGTGCTGGTCGACATTTTCCAGGCGCTGGGTGCCGGGGCGGTCACGCTGCCCTTCAGCGAGGTTTATCCTGCGCTGCAGCAGAAGGTTGTAGACGGCACCATTGCCACCTTTGACAATATCGAAAACGAAAAGTATGCCGAGGTGCTCAATTACCTGACCGTGGCCAATGTGAACAACCTTTCCTACATTGTCATTGCCAACAAGAAGTTCTGGGAGGGGCTGCCGTCGGACCTGCGCGGCACCATCGAGCAGTGCTTAAAGGAAGCCACCGAGTACGAGCGGCAGCTGGCCGACAAGCTGGACCAAGAGAGCCTGGCCAAGCTGAAGCAGAAAATCAAGGTCTACGAACTGAACCCCGAGGAGCGCCAGGCCTTTGTGCAGGCCATGCAGCCGGTGTGGGCCAAGTACGAGCCTGTTATCGGCAAAGACCTCTTTGAAGAGGCGCAAAAGCTGAACAAGTAAAGGTAAACGCGCGGGGGCCCCGGGTTTTGCCGGGCGCAAACGGGCACCCCGGGGCCCCTCCCAAATTTCCCGCCTCTGGAGGTAAAGAAATGAACCGGTTCAAGAAGATTTACTCCGCCGTTGAAGAAACCCTTGCCGGGACTTTCTTTTTCACCGGAGTGTGCCTGATATTTTACGGGGTAGTAAGCCGGTACGTATTTAAAAAGCCCCTCTTCTGGGTGGATGAAATTTCCACATACATCCTGGTCTGGGGGTGCATTCTGGGGTGGAGCATTGCCCAGAGGGATGGCCGGCACATAAGGGTCGGCCTGCTGTATGAATTCCTGCCCCCTAAAGTGCAGCGCTACGTCAGCATCTTTGCCAGCACGGCGAGCATTTTGTTCTGCCTGTTTTTAACTTACCTTGGCTACGTCCTGGAAACCAAGTACCTGCAGACCGGGCAGCGCTCTTTAAATACCCAGTTCCCCCTGTGGGCGGTGTACTTTTTTGTGCCCGTGGCGGCCCTCATGCTCTGCGTGCGTTATGTGGAAGAGCTCTATCACCTCTTGAAAGACGGCGGAAGAGCCTGGCTGGAGGCAAAGCTTGCAGAAAACGAGGCCAGGAAGAAAGGAGTAATAACGCCTCATGGAGACGGTTCTGCTCTTTAGCCTTTTTGTAGTGCTGTTCCTCCTCCACGTGCCCATTGCCCTGAGCCTGGCCATTTCCAGCGTGGTCATCCTGGCCACGACCACCGATTTTAACCTCTACATGGTGGCCCAAAAAATGTTTTCCGCCCTCGAGTCGCCCCCGTTAATGGCCATACCGGGCTTTGTCCTTGCCGGCACCATTATGTCCCACGGGGGGATCACCAAGTACCTCATTGCGGCCATCCGGGCCTGGGTCGGCCACCTGCGGGGAGGGCTTTCCATCGTCACCATCCTCTCCTGCATGATCTTTGCGGCCATCTCGGGTTCCAGTCCGGCCACGGCGGCGGCCATAGGCAGCATTCTCATCCCCGCCATGACCCAGGCGGGCTATGAGAAGCGCTACGCCATGGGGCTGGTGGCCGCTTCGGGAACCCTAGGCATTTTGATTCCCCCGAGCATTACTTTCGTGCTCATTGGCGTCACCGCCAACGAATCTATCGGTAAGCTGTTTATGGCCGGCGTCCTGCCGGGCATACTTCTCGGCGGCGTGCTGCTGGTTACGGCCATTGTATACGCCCGCCTGAAAAATTACGGGGGTGAACCCCGCTCCGACTGGAAGACTCGCTGGGAGTGCACTTACAAGGCCCTCCCCGGGCTTTTGCTGCCCGTAATTATTCTCGGGAGCATTTACGGCGGCATATGCACTCCCACGGAGGCGGCCATCGTTTCCGTCTTTTACGCCCTTTTGGTGACTGTCTTTGTCTACCGGGAGATGACCTGGGCCAAGTTCCGGACCATTTTGAGGGAAGCCATCGGCATCACCTCAATGATTTTCTTAATCATCCCCGCGGCCATGACCTTTGCCCTGTACTTAGCCAGCGAGCAGGTCCCCGCCAGGGTTGCCCAGTGGATTGCCGGCAGCGACTTAGGGGTGGGGCTGTTCTGGCTGGCCGTGCAGACTATGTTTTTCGTCCTGGGGACCTTTTTGGAGGCAGTTTCCATTGTCTTGATCACCCTGCCGGTTTTAATCCCCGTGATCAAGCACCTGGGCATAGACATGATTCACTTTGCCGTGACCATGGTGGTAAGCATGGAGCTGGCCATGATCACTCCCCCGGTGGGGTTGAATTTGTTTGTCGTCTGCGGCATTGCCCGGGAGCGCCTGGAGGAGGCCGTCAGGGGGGTATTGCCCTTTATCGGGGTAATGATCCTTACGCTGATCATTTTAATCCTCTTCCCCAAGATATCCCTTTACCTGCCCTCGCTCATGCGCTAAAATAGAATACGCGGCTTTTAGTAGCGGAAAAAGGCCGCCAAGAGGCTCCCTTTGCCTTTTAGGTCGGGAGCTTCGGAGCAACTGGGTTTATCCACCGCCATTTGGGCAGACCGGGTGGAGACAGGTGGGTAAGGCAACCAGTTGTAACGTCAGCGTTACAACTGGTTGCCTTTGTTCTTTTTAGGCAACGCTATCCGCGCGCAAAGGAGGCTGCTTTGATAATGCGGGAGTGGGAAAAAATACGCTGCGTAATCATGAGGGGGGGGACGAGCAAAGGGGTTTTCCTCCTGGAAAACGACCTCCCTCGGGATCCTCAGGTACGTGACAGGGTTATTCTGGCCATTTTCGGCAGCCCCGATCCCCGGCAAATTGATGGCCTGGGAGGGGCAGACTCCCTGACCAGCAAGGTGGCCATTATCGGGCCCTCCAGCAGACCGGATGCCGATGTAGATTACACCTTTGGGCAGGTCAGCATTACCGCTCCTCTCGTTGATTATAGAGGAAACTGCGGCAACATCTCTTCAGCTGTTGGCCCGTTTGCTATCGATGAGGGCCTGGTTAAGGCCGTGGAGCCGGTAACCACGGTGCGCATTTTTAATACCAATACCCAGAAACTCATTGTGGCGGAAGTACCGGTTAGAGATGGAAAGGCAGTTACTAAAGGTGACTTTGCCATTGATGGTGTGCCGGGCACTGGTGCCCGCATCACCTTGAATTTCCTTGATTCCGGAGGGGCAGTAACCGGTAAATTGCTCCCAACCGGCAGAGTAAGGGATGAAGTAACTTTATCGGACGGAACTAGGCTGGAAGTATCTCTGGTGGATGCTGCCAACCCGGTTGTGTTTTTCAAAGCAGCTGACCTGGGGCTAACGGGAGTAGAATTGCCGGATATGGTCAACAGTGACCCGCAGTTGCTTGCCCGTATTGAAGAGATACGCTGCATTGCTGCGGAAATGATGGGGCTGGCAAACCGGCAGGAAGCCACAGCCAAGAGCCCAGCAGTCCCCAAGATTATTTTTGTCTCCCCGCCCTGTACGTACAAGGCCAGCGATGGGCGGGTCATCGAAGCTAGCCAAATTGACCTGGTGGCGCGGGCTATGTCCATGCAGAAAATGCACAAAGCCTTTGCTGTAACGGGTGGAATTTGCACTTCTGCAGCTGCAAAACTGAAAGGAACGGTAGTCAACGAGGTTTTACGCCCGTCTGCCGGGCGGAGTAAGGTAATTAGGTTGGGGCACCCTTCCGGCACTATGGAGTTCGAGATAGAAATTATGTATGGTGCTGGTGGCACTCCGCGTTTAGAAAAGGCTGCCGTAGCCCGGACTGCCCGCCGGATTATGGATGGCTTTGTTTATGTGCCGCGTGAAATTTTCTGGCCAGAGAAGTAAATTGAGGAGGGGAACGAAAATGTACCGGATTACCCTGATTCCCGGGGATGGCATTGGTCCAGAGATCACTGCCGCCACCAAGAAGGTGCTGGCGGCTACGGGGGTGGAGATTGAATGGGAGGAGAAACTGGCCGGCGAAACGGCCTTAAAAGAGTGCGGGGAGCTCTTGCCGGAAGACACGCTGGCATCCATAAGAAAAAATAAGGTGGCCCTGAAGGGGCCCCTGACCACCCCTGTTGGGACTGGCTTTCGGAGTGTTAATGTGGCTCTCCGGAAGGAGTTTGATTTGTTTGCCAATCTACGACCTGCCCGTACGTTTGAGGGTGTAAAATCGCGCTACGAAAATGTGGATTTGGTAGTTGTCCGGGAAAATACCGAAGACCTGTATGCGGGCATAGAGCACATGGTAGGTGAAGACGCTGCCGAAAGCATTAAGATTATTACCCGCCGGGGGGCAGAACGTATCGTCCGCTTTGCCTTTGAGTATGCGGTGCGGGAGGGCCGCCGCAAGGTGACGGTGGTGCACAAGGCCAACATTATGAAGTGTACTGACGGCCTGTTCCTGGCCGTAGCGCGCCAGGTAGCCCAGGAATACCCGCAAATTGAGTTTGAGGATCGCATTGTGGACAACATGTGTATGCAGCTGGTGCAAAAGCCGGAGCTTTATGACGTACTGGTAATGCCAAACCTTTACGGGGACATTATCTCGGATCTTTGTGCAGGCCTGGTGGGTGGTCTGGGGATGGCACCGGGAGCCAATATTGGTACCGACATAGCCATCTTTGAGCCCGTTCACGGCAGCGCTCCCAAGTACGCGGGACAGAACAAGGTAAACCCCTCAGCCATGATTCTTTCTGCGGTAATGATGTTGAAATACCTTGGCGAAAGAGAAGCGGCGGAAAAAGTGGAAAAAGCGCTGGCCGAGGTTATTCGCGAGGGGCGCGTGGTGACTTACGACCTGGGTGGAACAGCAAGTACCTTAGAGATGGCCGAGGCCATTGTGCATAAAATGCGGGACTAAGGAGGTGTATTCCCTTGCCAGAGTCGCTAATTCCAATTTACATCATGGGGAAACGCTACGAAGTCCCTGAGGGGCTTACCATTATGAAGGCCCTCGAATGGGCAGGTTACCAGCTTATCCGCGGCTGTGGTTGCCGGGGTGGGTTTTGCGGTGCCTGTGCCACGGTATACCGCGTACCTGGCAATTTCCGGTTACAGGTAGGTTTAGCTTGCCAAACTCCGGTTACGCCCCACATGAACCTTGTACAAATGCCTTTCTTCCCCGCAAATAAGGCAATTTATGACCTGGATAAGGTGGGTTCGCCCCTAGAGACTTTGCTCCAGCTCTACCCTGAGATTACCCGTTGCCTGGGTTGTAACACCTGCACTAGCGTTTGCCCTCAGAAGTTACAGCCCATGTATTACGTGGCTGCGGCATTGCGAGGGGATTTTGCCCGGGCAGCGGAACTTTCCTTCGATTGCATTATGTGCGGCTTATGTGCTGCTCGTTGTCCGGCCCAGTTGGCGCCTTATAACATTGCTATTTTTGTTCGCCGGTACTACAGCAAACACATGCGCCCGAAGCCCAAGCATTTAATAGAGCGGGTGGCCGAAATCCGAGCAGGCAGGTACGATCAGGCACTATCCGAGCTTGCGGCTGCCAGCGAAGAAGAGCTGAAGAAGCTTTACGTAAATCGGGAGTTTGAAAAGCTATAATTTCTCTTAAGGAGGGAGTTTCAGGTGGGCTATCCCAGGGAAATGCAAGAGTCAATTAAAAGGTTAGAAGCTACCCGTCCCTTTCGCCTCAGGCAGGAAATTCCGCGCCTTACACCTGAAGAGAAAAACCGGCTGCTTGAGCAGTTCCACCCTGATTTTCGCCCCGATGGGATGCGCCCGGTGCGGGTAGGTCCTAATAAGGGCCAACGCATGCAAAATGAATTGGTGGACCTTTTAGAGGCATACAGCCGCATTGATCCTGAGCGCGTTGACCTCAGCCACATAGACTATGATGTGGATGTCTTAGTTATCGGCGGGGGCGGTGGGGGAGCTACTGCCGCCCTCATAGCACACGAAAACGGTGCGCGGGTGCTCTTGGCCACCAAGCTAAGGCTGGGCGACTCCAATACCATAATGGCGGAAGGGGGTATTGCTGCAGCCACACAGCCCAATGATTCCCCTTATCTCCACTTTTTGGATACCATTGGGGGAGGAAGGTTTCAAAATAAGCGGGAACTGGTGTGGGCACTGGTACATGATGCTCCGCTGGTTGTAGAGTGGCTGAAAGATTTGGGAGCTATGTTTGACACCCACCCAAACGGGGACCTGGTTGTTTCCTTTGCTGGGGGACACTGTCGCCGCAGGGTTCACTCTTGCAAGGATTTGAGTGGTATGGAGTTTATGCGGGTAATTCGTGATGAGTTGTGGAATAAAAGGGTGGAGGTGCTGGAGTTTAGCCCTGCGATAGAACTTCTCCTGGACGAGAAAGACCGTTGTGCCGGGGCCATTTTAATGAACCTGGAGACACATGAACACATCATTGTAAGGGCCAGAGCGGTGATCCTGGCTACTGGGGGCATTGGTCGCTTGCACCCCAATAACTTCCCTACGACCAACCATTACGGCGCCACTGCTGATGGGCTGGTAATTGCCTACCGGGCTGGGGCGCGCCTTTTGCACATGGACGCTATTCAATACCATCCTACCGGTGCTGCCTGGCCAGAACAAATGCTGGGGCAGCTCATCACCGAGGCTCTGCGGGGTAACGGTGCCCAGCTAGTGAATGTACACGGGGAACGCTTTATCAATGAGCTGGAGACCCGTGACGTGGTTTCTTCAGCGATCATCCGGGAAGTGCGACACAGGAAAAATGGCGTACGCACACCTACGGGCATGGAGGGCGTTTGGCTAGACACCCCTCTTATTGATATCCTGGGCGGAGAAGGAAAGCTGGATCGCATGTTTGCTGGCATAGTACACAGGTTTCGGGAGTACGGTATTGACGTTCATAAAGAGCCCATTCTTGTTTTTCCAACTCAGCATTACCAAAATGGCGGCATAGAGATTGATGCTGAAGGTAGAACGGATATACCCGCCCTTTTTGCAGCCGGCGAGGTGGCAGGAGGTGTACAGGGCAAGAACCGCTTGGGTGGAAACTCGTTGTTGGATATTTTTGTCTTTGGCCGGCGGGCTGGAAAGGCGGCAGCCCTTTTTGCCAAAGAGGTTCCTCCGCCCGGAAAGCTTACGCTAGAACACGTACGCCGTTACCATGAGGAACTGGCTGCCGAAGGCATTGAAAAGGGGCGCGTTTCCCCGCTATTGCTTCCCGATTATACCCGACCCGAAGTTAAACAACGCCGCTATAGCTAAATTAAGAGGAGAGGTGATACTAATGGGCTATAACATTACCCAAAAGATCTTAGCCAGTCACCTGGTTTCTGGTTCTCTAGAGCCGGGCAAGGAGATTGCCATTCGGATAGATCAAACTCTTACCCAGGATGCTACTGGTACCATGGCTTACCTTCAGTTTGAGGCTATGAACGTCCCCCGGGTTAAAACGGAGCTTTCCGTTTCTTACGTGGATCACAACACCCTGCAAACTGGCTTTGAGAATGCCGACGACCACCGTTTTTTGCAAGGTATGGCTGCCAAGTATGGTGTCTATTTCTCTAGACCAGGAAACGGTATCTGTCACCAGGTCCATCTGGAAAGGTTTGGAGTTCCAGGAAAAACCCTTCTGGGGTCGGATAGCCATACACCGACAGCAGGGGGGCTGGGCATGCTGGCCATTGGAGCAGGAGGTCTTGACGTGGCGGTGGCCATGGCTGGGGGGCCTTTCTATATGGCCATGCCCAAAGTGGTCAACGTTCGGTTGCACGGCAGGCTTGCCCCGTGGGCTAGCGCGAAGGATGTCGTCCTTGAAGTTTTGCGCCGCCTGACCGTTAAAGGCGGGGTGGGCAAGGTCCTGGAGTACGGTGGGGAAGGGGTTAAATCCCTTACCGTGCCCGAGCGTGCTACCATTGCTAACATGGGAGCGGAAACCGGGGCCACCACCTCCATTTTCCCCAGCGATGAGGTCACCAGGGCATTTCTGCGGGCTCAGGGCCGTGAGGAGGTTTGGGTGGAGTTGTTAGCGGATCCAGACGCTTCATATGATGAGGTATTGGATATTGATCTCAGCTCTCTCGAACCCTTAGTAGCATGCCCCCACAGTCCCGACAATGTAAAGCCGGTTCACGAGGTAGGGCCGGTAGCCGTGGACCAGGTTGTCATCGGTAGCTGTACCAATTCTTCTTACCTGGACCTGATGCGGGTGGCTGCCATTTTAAAGGGAAAGGTAGTTCATCCGCGGGTGAGCCTGGTAATTGCTCCCGGCTCCCGGCAGGTCTTGACCATGCTGGCACAAAACGGTGCCCTGGCAGACCTGGTGGCAGCCGGGGCCAGGATCTTAGAATGCGCCTGCGGGCCATGTATTGGTATGGGACAGGCTCCCCCTTCTGGCGGAGTTTCGGTACGTACCAACAACCGGAACTTCAAGGGGCGTAGCGGTACTGCCGATGCCCAGGTTTACCTGGTAAGCCCTGAGACTGCAGCAGCTACTGCTTTAACAGGTTATCTAACAGATCCAAGGGAGTTGGGTGATCCACTGGTAGTTGAAATGCCCGAGAAATTTTATATAGATGACCGCATGATATTGCCACCGGCAGAGGATCCAACCAGCGTAGAGGTTGTGCGCGGTCCAAACATTAAGCCTCTCCCGCCGGCAAAGCCTCTGCCCGCAAGTATTCAAGGACGGGTGCTCATTAAGGTGGGTGACAACATCACCACCGACCACATTATGCCGGCAGGGGCCAAAGTATTGCCCTTGCGTTCGAATATCCCGGCAATGGCGGAATATGTTTTTGCCGGTGTGGATCCTTCTTTTGCCCGCAGGGCTAAAGAGGCTGGGGGCGGTATTATCGTCGGTGGCGAAAACTACGGCCAGGGCTCAAGCCGGGAGCATGCAGCACTGGCTCCCATGTATCTGGGCATAAAAGCTGTTTTAGCTAAGTCATTTGCCCGTATTCACCGGGACAACCTGATAAATTTCGGGATTCTCCCCCTTACCTTTGTTGAACCAGCAGATTACGAGAGAATAGAGCAGGATGACGTGCTGGAAATTAGTAACATACCAGAGGCTCTCCGGGGAGGATTGGAGCTGGAAATCAAAAACATTTCCCGTAACTTTACTTTTAAGGCCCGGGCGCAGATGACGCCTCGAGAGGTGGAAATTCTCTTGGTGGGAGGTTTACTTAATTATGTTTCTACGCAGCAAAGGAAGTGAAGAGTTAATTGGGCGCGTTAAGGAAATAAGCGGGCAGGACCCACACCTCTGCATGCAGTGCGGTACGTGCGGCGGGAACTGCACCGCCAGGGAGTTTATGGATTTTTTGCCCCGGCAGGTGGTGCGTATGGTCCAGCTGGGGGATGCCCGGGCGCTGCGGTGCCGCTCCATATGGATATGCAGCACCTGCCTGCTCTGTACCGTCCGCTGCCCCCGGGGAATAGACGTCGCCCGCATGATGGAGGCCCTGCGGGTAATAAACTTGCGCCGGGGCAGGGAAGCGCTGCCGGTGGCGAAAATCCCCGCGGGACTGCTGGGCCAGGTTCCCCAGATGGCCTTGGTCGGCGGCCTCCGCAAGCTAAGTGCGTGAAAGAGGGGTGGCGCGGGTAATGGAAATGCCGTACTTTCCGGGCTGCACCCTTTACCGGAAAGCGGAGAACCTGGACGCCTCCACCAGGTCCTCCCTGGCCGCCCTGGGCGTGAAGCTGATCGAGCTGCCCCGGTGGACCTGCTGCGGGGCGGTGGTCCCCCTGGCCCGGGACAACTACATGGGCATGGTGGCGGCGGCGCGCATACTGGCCGATGCGGCCAAAATGGGGAAAACACTGGCCACCGTTTGCTCCTTTTGCTATAACGTGTTGAAACAGGTTAATTATGTGATGCAACGTGACCCGGAAGCCAGGCAAAAGTTAAATAACTACCTGGAGGAGGGCTACCGCGGCGAAGTGCGGGTGATCCACGCGCTGGAAATTTGCCGGCAGAACCCAAGCCTTCGGGCCGCAAAGGATAGGGGATCCGGGTACTTAAGGGGTCTTAAGGTGGCCTGCTATTACGGGTGCACGCTCCTGCGGCCCGCCGCGGTGGCCCTTGACGATGCGGAAAACCCCGCCGTCATGGAAGAAATGGTGGCCGTCCTGGGAGCGGAAGCGGTGGCCTACCCGCTCAGGACGGCCTGCTGCGGCTCTTACCAGGTGCTGCACGAAGGCGCCCTGGTGGCGCAGAAAGTAAGGGAAATCATCGCCTCCGCTTCCGCCGCGGGAGCGGAAGTAATCATTACCAGCTGCCCCCTGTGCCAGTTTAACCTGGACTGGTGGCAGGAAAGGTTTTCCCGGGAGGACGGCGGCTTTCGCCCGGTGCCCGTCTTGTACTTTACCCAGCTCCTGGGTATGGCTCTCGGAGTCCCTCCCGGGGACCTCGGCCTTGAGCGGCACCTTGTGGACCCGCGGCCCCTGCTGTCCGGGGCTCCCCTCTAGGGTGGTCGGCGCAGCGGCCGCTTTGTGCGGGTAGGGTAGGGGCCTGAACTGCCGGGGGGATCATGGCTATGGAACGCTGGAAAAAGGGCCTTTTTGTTGTAGCGGGTGCCCAGATGATGGTCACCGCGGCTGCCCAGACCTCCACCCCCCTGCTGCCTTTTTTCCTTGCCGAGCTGGGGGTGACGGAGCCCAGGGCCGTGCGCAGGTGGGCCGGGATGCTGGCGGGAGTAAACGCCCTTTTTACGGGCATGTTTTCCCCCGTTTGGGGGAGCCTCTCCGACCGCTACGGGAAAAAGCCCATGCTTCTGCGCTCTGCGGCCAGCATTGCCGTATTTACTTTCCTCACCGGCTGCGCCGGCAACGTCCAGCACGTGTTGCTGCTGCGCGTTTTGCAGGGCGCTTTTAGCGGCTTCTCGGCGGCCGCCCTTTCCCTCCTGGGGGCGCTGGTACCGCGGGAGCATTTCGCCTTTGCGGTGGGGTTACTGCAGGCCGGGCAGATAATGGGCCTCCTCTTGGGGCCGCTGCTGGGCGGCGTGCTGGCAGATTTTTTCCCCTACCGCCTGGTGTTTAGGCTGGGCAGCCTGCTGGCCTTAGCGGCGCTGCTTGTGATCCTTGTGTGCGTTAAGGAAGAGACCTCCGGCGGTGAAACGCGGGCGCGCGGGGGAGGCTTAAAACTCCGCGGATTCTTCAGGCATGCCGGGTTAAAGGCGGCCTTTACTGTCATCTTTTTGACCCAGTTTGCCGTGCGGGGCGTTGAGCCCCTCATTCCCCTGTTTGTCTTCGAGCTGGTGGGGAAGGTCCCCGCGCTAAATACACTGGTGGGGCTGGCCATGGCCCTCCAGGGTGTCTCCTCTGCTCTGGGTGCCGCCTTAACAGGTAGGGTGGCGGCGCGGGTGGGGCACAGGAAGTTTTTGCTCCTCAACCTGGTTATGGCGGCCACCCTCTACTTTCCCCAGGCGGCAACGGGCAACATCTGGGCTTTTATGGGCCTGCGCGCCGTGCAGGGCTTTTTCCTCGGGGGGCTGCTGCCGGCCACCAATTCCCTTATCGGCGCCATGACCCCGTTGGAAATAAGGGGGAGCGTGTACGGCCTTACGTCCAGTGCCTTCTTTTTCGGCAACTTCCTGGGCCCCCTGGTGACGAGCTTTCTGTCCGCCCACCTGGGGCTGAGGGCTGTTTTCCTGGTGGCAGCGGGCATTCTCTACCTTAACCTGATATGGATATGGGGGAATATAAAGGAGCGCGGCGGCGCGGAAGCCGGGCAGGAAGAATCATGAGGGGGGTGGCGAGCCGTGCCTCCTGGCCGCCCGCGAGATGACCAGCGGCATGGTGATGATCATGGAGAGGAGGAAAACCCAGGCGGCTCCTCCAAGGCGGGCCAGGAGGGGGTAGGGCTTTCGGGTGGCGTAGGTAGCGGCAAGGAACAAGAGGGCGGCGGCCAGCGAGATGGCCGTGTATAGTAGTGCGGCAGAACTTCCTTTGGCGGGCAAATCGCTCACCTCCCCTTCTTAAAGGTGGGGACGAAGCGCTTTAAGAGCAGGGCGTTGGCGGTTACGGAAATTGAGCTCAGGGCCATGAACAGGGCGGCCAACTCCGGGCTGACCAGGAGGCCGGTGGAGGGGTAAAAGGCACCTGCGGCCACGGGGATGCCCAGGCTATTGTACAGGAAGGCCCAGGCCAGGTTCTGGCGCACCTTGCGCATGGTGGCCCGGCCGATCTCAACGGCCGAAACCACGTCCCGCAGGTCGCTCCGGATGAGGATGACGCTCCCGGTTTCTTTGGCTATGTCCGTGCCCGCGCCGATGGCCACTCCCACGTCGGCGGCGGCCAGGGCCGGAGCGTCGTTGATGCCGTCGCCCACCATGGCCACGCGGTAGCCTTCTGCCTGCAGGCGCCGCACCTCGCGGGCCTTGTCCTGCGGCAGCACCTCCGCCAGCACCTCTGCAATGCCGGCCTGCCGGGCGACGGCTGCGGCGGTGCGCCGGTTGTCCCCCGTAATCATCATTACCCGCAGGCCCATCTCCTTAAGGCGGGCAATGGCCTGCGGCGCTTCCTCCCTGATGGTATCGGCCACGCCGATTACTCCTGCCGGTTTTCCATCCACGGCCACCAGCATGGCCGTCTTGCCATCCCTTTCCAGTTCTTCGGCGTCCTGAAGGAGGGGTGTAAGGGGCACGCCTTCCCTTTCCAGGAGGCGCCGGTTGCCCACCAGAATTGTACGGCCTCGGTGGCGCGCTTTGACGCCGTGGCCGGGTACGGCCTCAAACTCTTCCGGTTCTTCCGCGGCCAGGCCCGCGGCTTCCGCTCCTCTGCTGATTGCCTTTCCCAGGGGGTGCTCGGTTCCCTTTTCCGCCGTGGCGGCTAAGCGCAGCAGTTCGTCTTGCGAAAACCCCGCCGCGGGCACGGCGTCGGTCAGGGAAGGCTCTCCCCTGGTGACGGTGCCCGTTTTATCAAAAAGCACCACCTGCACGGAGGCGAGGCCTTCAACGGCCACCGCTTCCTTGAAGAGGATGCCATTTTCTGCCCCCTTGCCGGTGCCGGCAATCATGGCGCTGGGCGTGGCCAGGCCCAGGGCGCAGGGGCAGGAGATGACCAGGGTGGACACGCTCAAAAGCAGCGCAAAGCCGAACACCCCCACCTCGGCCAGGCCGTACGGTGAGAGGATAAAGCGGCTGTCCGGGCGGAAAAAGGCCTCATACCCGTAGAAAAACCAGAAAAGGAAGACCGCAAGGGCCAGGACGTGAATGCCGGCAATGAAGTGGCCGGCCACGAAGTCGGCCAGCTTCTGCACCGGGGCCTTGGTGGCCTGCGCCTCTTCCACCAGGCGGGTGATCTGGGCCAATACGGTGTCCTTCCCCACCCTGGTGGCCACAAACTTGAAAAAGCCGGTGCGGTTGACGGTGCCGGCAATGACCTCGTCGCCGGGCTTTTTCTCCACGGGGATGCTCTCTCCCGTGAGCATGGACTCGTCCACCGCCGAGTGGCCTTCCACCACCCTGCCGTCTACCGGGATGCTTTCCCCCGGGCGTACGAGGATTAAGTCGCCGGGGATGACTTCATCGGCAGGTATTTCCACTTCGCGGTCGTTGCGCAGCACCCTTGCCCTGCGGGGCTGCAGCTGGAGCAACCTGCGGATGGCTTCCGAGGTGCGCCCGCGGGTCAGGGCTTCCAGGTAGCGCCCCAGCACAATAAAGGCCGTGAGGAGGGCCGCCGACTCGAAGAAAGTGGCGCCCCGCCCGCCAAAGCCGGCCTGGGGCCAGATGGCGTTAATGGTGGCAATCAGGTAGGCGGCGCCGATGCCCGTGGCGTACAGGAGGTTCATGTCCGTGACGCCCTTTTTCAGGCCCTTTATGCTCTGCACGAAAAACTGGCGCCCGGCCACGGCCACGACCGGAGTGGTGAGGGCCCACAGGAAGAGGGGATGGGCGTCCCGGAACATACCCAGCATGACCAGGAGGGAGAGGGGCCAGGCAATGAGCATGTTGCGGGCCTGCTGGCGTATTTCCTCGCGCCGGGCGAGGGACTCTCGGTCGAGGGCTTCCCCTGCCCCTTCCCTTTCGGCCACCTCGTAGCCGAGTTCCCTCACCACCGCCTTGATTTGTGCCGGCGTTACGGTACCGGGGTAAAAGCTGACGCGGGCGGCTTCTGCCGGCAGGCTGACGGCTGCCTCGCACACTCCCGGTAGCTGGGCCAGGGCTTTTTCCACGCGGGCGGCGCAGGCCGCACACCTCATGCCCCGCACGCTAAAGCTTATCTCTTCCGCGGGCACCCTGTAGCCCAGCTCCAAAACAGCCCTGGCCAGGTCCGCCACGGTGGCCTGCTGGGGATCGTACTCCACGCTGGCCTTTTGGGCTGCCAGGTTTACCGCGGCATTTTTTACGCCGGGGACCGCTTTTAAGGCTTTTTCCACGCGGGCGGCGCAGGATGCGCAGCTCATGCCTTCCACGGGGAGGCTGACTTGCTTCGTCACATCGCTCCCTCCCTGGGGTAAAAAGCCCGCCGCTGTGCCTTGCGGCGGGCCGGGCAGTTTACCGTCATGCCCAGGACTTTATTCAGCAGCCTTCTTTGCAGTGCGCCACAGGGCGTAGCATGTAACGCCTTCTCAGCATAACCGGGAAACCTCCTTTTTCCCCCTGGACTTTCCAGAGGCGGCCTATGCTTAAAATATAGTTTCGGGCCGGGGCTTTTGTCAAGGGATACCCCTAGGGGATATTGACCACTTTTCCCGGCCCGGAGAGGATGGCGTTTATTTCATGCATGTTGCTGATTTTTCCTGCCTGAAGCTTATCTATGAGTTTGTAGTATTCCAGGCAGGTGCCGCAGGAGAGAATGCGCGTGCCCGAGGAGGCCATTTTTTGCAGGGGTTCGAGCACCGGGGAACCGGCACAGGTAAGGAAAACGCCGCTGTTAATGAAAATGAGGTTATCCGGGGGAGGATTCATGGCGGCCAGGGTGGTCATCAGGCTCTTGATGAGGACCATGCCCAGTTCGGGAGCTCCCTGGCCGAAGAGGTTGGAGGTAAAAAAGTAGGTGAGGGGCCTCTCGGCTGCGGCGCTTGCCTGTGCCTGCGGCGCGGCTTCCGGCCCTTTATCCCCCTCCTTGGTAATGGTAATGATAAAGTTCCCCTCGTTTTCCTCTACCTGAACGGGTAAGCCGGCATTGGCGGCCAGCATGGTTATGTTTTCCCGGGCCACCGGGTTGTCCACGGTAACTACCACTTTCCCGGTGGGGATCTCCTCCAGTGCTTTTTTGGTTTCCAACACCGGCAGGGGGCAGGCCAGCCCCCGGCAGTCCACCTCTTTTACGAACAACTCTGCCCCACCCCTTTTCCTATTCTACGCGGATAAGCCAGTCCTGCCTCGCCACCGCCCTCCCCACCACCCTGGCCCCGGGTACCCCCCTGACCGCCAGCTCCTCTAGGAGTTTTTCCAGGCGCTCCGGAGGCACGGCTATGAGCAGGCCGCCGGAAGTCTGGGGGTCAAAGAGCAGGGCCTGCTGGGCGGGCGTGAGGGAGACAGCGAGGTTTACCCTGGGCAGGAGGTAGTCCCGGTTGCGGTAGGCCCCGCCGGGCACCAGACCCGTGGAGGCCAGCTCTAACGCCCGGGGGAGGAGGGGGATGCGCTCGTATGCAAAGGCCAGGCTTACCCCGCTGGCCAGGGCCATCTCCGCGGCATGGCCCAGGAGGCCAAAGCCGGTTATGTCGGTGCAGGCATGTACCCCGACCGCCTGCATGGCTTCCGCCGCCTCCCGGTTGAGGCTGCACATGGTTTTTATCGCCACATCACAAGCTTCCGGGGGGGCCAGCCCGGCCTTTAGGGCTGTGGTGATGATGCCCGTGCCCAGGGGCTTGGTGAGCACCAGCGCGTCTCCCGGGGATGCCCCGGCGTTGGTGACCACTTTCTGGGGGTGAACCAGCCCGGTGACGGCCAGGCCGTACTTGGGCTCGCTGTCCTCCACCGTGTGCCCCCCGGCAATGACGGCACCCGCTTCCCTCACCTTGTCCGCCCCCCCGCGCAGGATCTCGGACATGACTCCCGGCGAGAGGCAGGTGGGGTAGCAGACAATGTTTAAGGCCAAAAGGGGCTTTCCCCCCATGGCGTATATGTCGCTTAAGGCGTTGGCCGCGGCAATCTGCCCGAAGAGGTAAGGGTCGTCTACGACGGGGGTAAAAAAGTCCACCGTCATAATGAGGGCCAGGTCGCCGGTGAGCTGGTAAACCGCGGCATCGTCGGAAGTCTCCAGCCCTACCAGCAGCCGGGGGTCGTCCTGGCGCGGCAGGTGCCGCAGCATCTGCGACAGGGCCTCCGGCCCCAGCTTGGAAGCTCACCCGGCGGCCCGCGAGAGGGAGGTCAGGCGCACCGCTTCCTGGCTCAAGGTACTCACCTGCCTTTGGAGGCTCAAGGCCTTTTTATTTTTCTCCTTAACCCGGGGGATTTCCTTTTATTTTGCCCATAAGAAGATTTTATGTTGCGCGGGACTTCCATAAAGGGTTCCGGAGCATCCTGTCCCACACGGGCGCATATACTTTGGCAGGGAGGGATTGGCAAATGCCCTGGCAGAAATGGCTCAAAAGGGTGGCCGACTTGCTGGAAATACCCGGGGACGTGATGCTAAATCTGCCGCGCATCGTCCTTGTCGGCAACCTGCAGGCTTTTATCGAAAACCACCGCGGCATTCTGGAGTACAACCCCCAGGTGGTGCGGGTGAGCATATCCGAGGGCGAGCTGGAAATTAGCGGGGAGAACCTGGTGCTGCGCAACATACTGCCCGAGGAGATCTGCGTGGAGGGAAACATCAGGGCGGTAGCCTTTAGATGACGGGAGGAGCGTTCTTGCCGTGTTCCTCTTCAGGCTGGCCAATTTTCTGGTTGGTTACGTTACCCTGGCGCTGCGGGGGGAGGCCCCGGAGAAATTAATCAACATGGCCACCGCGCGGGGCATTTTCCTCTGGGACATTTACCGTACCGGCAGCCAGGAAGTACGCGTGAAGGTGCGCCTGAGCGCCGTATGGCCTTTTTTGCACCTTGCCCGGCTCGCCCGCTGCCGCTTCCACGTTGTCGGGCGCGCGGGCCTGCCCTTCCTGTGGCTGCGGCTGGTGCGGCGGAAAGGGCTTCTCCTGGGCGGGGTATTATTTGTGACCGGGCTTTACATCCTGGGCTCGTTTGTCTGGAGTGTGGACGTTACCGGCAACCGGCGGCTTGCCGCGCAGGAAGTGCTGGAGGCGGCAAGGGAGGCCGGTCTCCGGCAGGGCGTGCCCAGGTGGAGCCTGGACGCGGCTGCTGTGGAAAGGGCCCTCCTGGAAAGGCTGCCCGACCTGTCCTGGGCGGGGGTTTATGTAAGGGGCACCCGGGTGACGGTGGAAGTTGTGGAGAAGGTCCTGCCTGGGGAGAGGCGGCAGGTATTTGCGCACGTGGTGGCTAAAAAGAGCGGCCTGGTCAAGGAGGTTCTGGTGCAGAGCGGGCATCCCCTGGTAAAGGAAGGGGATACGGTGGTGCCCGGCCAGATCCTCATCTCCGGGATCATCCCCCCTTCCCGGGAAGAGGAATCTGCGGGTTCCCCTTCTCCCCGCCACCCCACGTGCGTGCGGGCCGCCGGGATGGTCAGGGCCAGGGTCTGGTACGAGGGCTACGGGGAGGCCTTACTGAAGGAGAGCGGGCAACGCCCCACCGGACGCCGGGCCGTGCGGGCATGTATCAAAGTCGGCGAGAGGGAAATAATTTTAGCAGGCCCCCGGGACGTGCCCTTTGCCTTGTATGAGGCCAGCACCACGGTTAAAAGTCTCCCGGGGTGGAGGAATCTATACCTGCCCGTCGAACTAGTTATATGTAGCTTTAACGAAATGGAGAGCTACACCGTCACCCGTAGCCGCAGTGAGGCGCGGCAGCTGGCCGGGGAGAGGGCGCTGGAGGCGGCGTACAGGCAGGTGCCCAAGGGGGCGGCGGTGGTACATAAACAGCTAGATGAACTGGTGGTCAAAGAGCCAGAGACTGTTGTGCGCGTGAAAGCCCTGGTGGAATGCGTGGAGGAGATTGGGGTCGAGCAGCCCTTTGACCCCGGGCATTCCCAGTAGAGGAGTGGGAAGGCAAAGTTGGTCAGAAAGGAAACGGAAGCAAGGATTGTTTTAGAGGACGTTGCGGAAGCAGCGGAAATCTTCGGCCGCCACGACGAGCACCTGGCCTTGATGGAGAAGTCCCTAGGCGTGCGCATGGCTACGCAGGGCGGGGAGGTCATCATTACCGGCCCGCCGGAGCAGGTGGCTCAGGCCCGGGGGGTCTTCCGGCAACTGCAGGAATACTACCGCGCGGGCAACCGGCTCACCCTGCACGAGATTAACTATGCCATCAAGGCCGTGCGCGCCGGTATGGAGGACGCCCTTTCCCACCTGGCCAGGGAGGTAACTCTGGTTACCGCCCGGGGAAAGCAGATTAAGCCCAAGACCCTCGGCCAGAAGCATTACATCGAGGCCATAAGAAAGCACGATATTGTCTTTGCCATTGGCCCTGCCGGGACGGGGAAAACTTACCTGGCCGTGGTTATGGCCGTGCGGGCCTTGCGCAACCGCGAGATCAGCCGCATCATCCTCACCCGCCCGGCAGTGGAGGCGGGGGAAAAGCTGGGCTTTTTGCCGGGGGACCTGCAGGAAAAGGTGGACCCCTACCTGCGCCCCCTTTACGACAGCCTTTACGACGTGCTGGGCGTGGAAAACACCCAAAAGTACCTGGAGCGCCACATCATTGAGGTGGCTCCCCTGGCCTACATGAGGGGGCGTACCTTAGACGATGCCTTTATCATCTTGGACGAAGCCCAGAACACCACGGCCCAGCAGATGAAAATGTTCCTGACGCGCATAGGCTTTGGTTCCAAGGCCGTCATTACCGGGGACGTCACCCAGATCGACCTGCCCCGGGGGGAAATTTCCGGCCTGGTTCATGCCCAGAAGATCCTCTCTTCCATAAAGGGCATAGCCTTTTGTTACCTGACGGGGGAAGACATCGTCCGCCACCCGCTGGTGCAGGAAATCATCAGAGCCTACGAGCTGGCGCAAGAGGAGTGAGGGCTATGTTGCCCCTACCCGCAGTTGGCGCAAGGATTACCCGGCGGCTGGCCCCGCTGCTTAAATCTCGCCGCATGCGCCGGGTTTCTATGGCCGTGCTCTTTTTTTTGCTGCTCACCGTACTCCTTTCCGTGGAATACGTACCCTACAAGGTAAGCTTGCGGGAGGGACAGGTTTCTCCTGTGGAAATTAGGGCCCCCCGCAGCGTTGTTTTTGAAGATAAGGCGAAGACCGAAGAGCTGCGGCGCCAGGCGGCGGCAGCGGTGCGCGAGCAGTACGACCGCGACCCGCTGGTCAGCGAGGCGGTGCAGCGGGACATCAGCGGCGCCGTACAGAAAATCCGGGACGCGCAGGGCGACACCAGGAGCAGCGAAGAGGAGCGCCTGGAGCGCCTGCAGGGCAGCCTGCCTTTCAAGCTGCCGCGGGAGACGCTCTTGGCCCTGCTGCGCTCCAGCCCCCGTGCCCTGGACCAGGTGGAGAGGGGGGTAAACAGCCTGGTGGCCCAGGCCCTGGAGAGCGAGCAGGGGGTTACTCCCGACAGGCTTGATGCAGTTAAGACCGGCCTGGCGGAGCAGGTGGCCCGCCTGGGCCTGGGCGAGGCCCAGCAGGAGCTGGCCCAGAGCCTCATCCAGCATTACCTGCGGCCCAACAGCTTCTTTAACGCCCAGAAGACGCGCCTTTTAAAAGAGGCGGCCATGGAGACGGTTCCGCCGCAGATGGTTACCGTCAGGCAGGACGAGATCATCCTCAGGCCCGGCGATGTGGTGACCAAGGAGCACCTGGCCAAGCTGGAGGCCCTGGGGCTCAACCGCACGGGCTTCCCCTGGCGGGTAATGGTGGGCAATGCCCTGCTGGTGGCCCTGTTGATGAGCGTGGTACTCCTTTACCTCTACCAGCAAAAGCGGGAAATTTACGAGCATTCCGGCCACCTCTATCTCGTGGGCATTATTGTGCTCGTGGTGCTCTCCGTGGGCAAGGGCATCACGGTGGTAAACATCCCCTACTGGCCGGAGCTGGGTGCCCTGGTGGGGTACATGGTGCCAGTGGCGGCGGCGGGTATGCTCACGGCCATTTTGCTTGACTCCCGCCTGGCCATGCTGGTGGTGGCGGTAATGAGCTTTCTGGTGACCATGATGACCCAGGGGCAGTTCCGCTTTGGGCTGGAGGCCCTGGTGGGGGGCTTTGTGGGGGTTTACAGCGTCAGCAAGCTCAGCCAGCGGGGCGACCTGGCGCGGGCCGGGGTATATGTGAGCGCGGCCAATTTCGTGACCATCCTGGGCTTAAGCATCTTGGGCAACACCTCTTGGAGCGCGGCCATCACCGCCGGCGTAGGCTTCGGGCTGATCAACGGCCTTTTGTCCTCCATCCTGACCATCGGCGCCCTGCCGTACCTGGAGAGTGCCTTCCGCATCACCTCGCCGGTGCACCTGCTGGAGCTCTCCCACCCCAGCAACCCCTTGCTGCGGCGCCTGCTCACCGAAGCACCGGGCACCTACCACCACAGCATTATTGTGGCCAACCTGGCCGAAGCGGCGGCGGAGGCGGTGGGGGGCAACAGCCTGCTGGCCCGCGTGGGGGCTTACTACCACGATATCGGGAAGATAAAGCGTCCCTACTTTTTCATTGAAAACCAGGTGGGCCCCGAAAATCCCCACGACAAAATTGCTCCTTCCTTGAGCACCCTCATCTTGACAGCCCACGTGAAGGACGGGGCGGAGTTGGCCCGGGAGTACAAGCTCCCTCAGGCCGTGGTGGACATTATCGAGCAGCACCACGGCACCGGGTTGTGCACCTACTTCTACCACAAGGCGCTGGAAAACGGCCAGGCGGAGAAGGTGGAAGAAGAAGAGTACCGCTACGACGGGCCCAAGCCCCAGAGCAAGGAAGCGGCCATTGTCATGCTGGCCGATGCCGTGGAGGCCGCCGTGCGCTCCCTGCAGAACCGTACCCCCGGGAGGGTAGAGGGCATGGTGCGCAAGATCATCAGGGATAAGCTCATGGACGGCCAGCTGGACGAGTGCGATTTAACCTTTAAAGACCTGGATAAGATTGCCGCGGCCTTCCTGCAGGTGCTGAGCGGCATCTTCCACTCCCGCGTGGAGTACCCTGATTTTAACAAGGAGCTGGAAAGGAGAAAGGCCAGGGGTGCCGGTATTGGTAAGCAATCTGCAAGAAAAAGTGCCGGTGGATAAAGGGCTGCTGGAGCTGGCGGAAAAGGCGGCGCAGGCCGCCGTTCTGGAGGGCGGCGGGCCGAAAAGCGCAGAAGTAAGCGTGGCCCTGGTGGACGATGATTACATACGCCGGCTTAACCGCGCGTACCGGAGAAAAGACAGTCCCACCGATGTGCTTTCCTTTGCCTTCCGGGAAGGTGACCAGCTGCCTGGGGGAGAAGGGTTGCTGGGCGACGTGGTGGTTTCCCTGGAGGCGGCCCGGCGCCAGTGCCGGGAGTACGGCCACAGTTACGAGCGGGAAGTGGCCTTCCTGGTCGTGCACGGCGTGCTCCACCTCCTGGGTTACGACCACCAGGATGAGGAAGGGCGGCGCGCCATGCGGGAAAAGGAAGAGGCCGTTTTGAGCCGCCTGGGACTGGCCAGGTGAGCGGGGAAATGGGCAGGAAATTTCTGTACGCCCTGGCCGGGCTGGCTTACGCCCTGCGCACCCAGCCCAACATGCGCTTTCACCTTTTGGCTGCGCTGGCTGTGCTGGCTGCCGCTTTTATCCTGGGCGTGGATAAATACGAGCTGCTCTTTCTCTTCCTGGCCATCACCCTTGTTTTGCTGGCCGAAATGTTTAACACCGCCCTGGAAACAGTGGTGGACTTGGCCAGCCCCGGTTTTCACCCCCTGGCCAAGGCGGCCAAGGACGTGGCGGCCGGTGCCGTGCTGCTGGCGGCCCTTCATGCGGTGGCGACCGGCGTGGTGGTCTTTTACCCCCACCTGCGCTTGATCCTGCAAACTTTCAGGTAAAAGGGGCGATTTGGTGGATAGCTGGGCGGAAAAGCTAATTGCGGCGGCCCTTTTGGCCAGGGAAAGGGCCTATGCGCCTTACTCTAGCTTTAAAGTGGGTGCGGCGCTCCTTACGGCGCGCGGTAAAATATATACCGGGTGCAACGTGGAAAATGCCTCGTACGGGCTGACCGTGTGTGCCGAAAGGGTGGCCCTCTACAATGCCGTCAGCGAGGGGGAAAGGGAGTTTACCGCCCTGGCCATCGTTTCCGACGGTCCTTCTATCACCGTGCCCTGCGGTGCCTGCCGCCAGGTACTCGCGGAATTCAGCCGGGACCTGAAGATACTCATGGGCAATTCTCAGGGCGGCTATGTGGCCGCCTCCCTGGAGGAACTTTTCCCCCTGGCCTTCACGCTGGATGCGGCAGGTGAGGCCGCAGGTAAGGAGGGAAACAATGGAAGAGGGGAAATTTAAATCCGGCTTCGTGACCATCATCGGGCGCCCCAACGTGGGTAAGTCCACCCTGCTGAACCAGCTGGTGGGCCAGAAGGTGGCCATCATGTCCGACAAGCCTCAGACCACCCGCCACAAGATCCACTCCATCATCACCAGGGAAGACGCGCAAGTTATTTTCCTGGACACGCCGGGCATACACAAGCCCCGGCACAAGCTGGGCGAGTACATGGTGGAGGTGGCCCTGGGGACCTTAAAGGAGGTTGACCTCATTCTTTTCCTGGTGGAGCCGCAGCCGCCGGGTCCGGGAGACGAGTTTATTATTGCCCAGCTGCGGGAAGTGCAAACCCCGGTATTTCTGGTGATTAACAAGATCGACCTGTTAAAGAAGAAGACGGAACTCCTGCCTGTAATCGACGCCTACCGCGGGAAATACAACTTTGCCGAGTACATACCCATTTCCGCCCTGGAGAGGGACAACCTGGACAAACTTGTGGACCTGGTGGTTTCCTACCTTCCCTACGGGCCCAAGTATTACCCCGAAGACATGGTTACCGACCGGCCCGAACGCTTCATCATGGCCGAACTCATCCGCGAGAAGGTGCTCCACCTCACCAGCCAAGAAGTGCCCCACGGCGTGGCGGTGGTGGTGGAGGAGGTGGAGAGGCGCTCCCCACGGCTCACCTACGTGCGGGCGACCGTGTACGTAGACAAGGAGTCGCACAAGGCCATCTTGATTGGCAGGGGGGGGCGCATGCTCAAGGAAATCGGCAAGCTGGCCAGGGAAGAGATGGAAGCCCTCTTTGGCTCGCAGATTTACCTCGACCTCTGGGTTAAAGCCAGGCCCGGCTGGCGCGATCACGACCTGTACCTGCGCAACTTTGGCTACGTTGAAGAGTAGCGGCGGCGTAAATTGGCCTTGGCAGGCGTGGGGGGTTTCTGCTAAAGTTTAAGTGGGTAGGCTGGAACCCCCGCGCAGGTTTTCGGCCTTCTGAAACAACGAAGGCTTTTTTGTTTTGGAGGTGGTGTCCGTGTTCAGGGTATATAAAAACTTGGGAGAGAGAATTTTGGAGACGGGCTTGTTGGGGGAAAAGGGCAGCTGGGTAAATATGGTCAACCCTACCCCGGAGGAAATAGAAGAGGTGGTGCGCTGTATCGGCCTGCCCAGGGATTTTCTGGAGTACCCCCTGGATGAAGAGGAGAGTTCCCGCATAGAGGTTGAAGAGGGCTCGGTGCTTATTATCATCCGCGTCCCGGTGATCAGGGACTCTATTTACGACACCCTCCCTTTGGGCATCATCATCACCGAGAACATCATCCTCACCGTCTGCCTGGAGGAACTGGACATTTTAAGCGATTTCTATAGTGGCCGCATGAGGGGCTTTTATACTTTTAAGAAAACCCGTTTCCTCCTGCAGATCTTTTACAAGACCGCCCTGCAGTACCTGCGCTACTTGCGGCAGATAGATAAAAAGAGCGAGGAAATCCAGCTCAGGCTGCACCGCTCTACCCAGAACGAAGAGCTGATAAGGCTCCTGGGGCTGCAGAAAAGCCTGGTTTACTTTACCACCTCCCTGCGCGCCAACCAGGTGGTCATGGAAAAGCTGCTGAAGTCGCACCTGGCCAAGGATGCGGAGGCCCTGGGGTTAAATACGGGCCTCATAAAAATGTACGCGGAGGATGAGGACCTCCTGGAGGACGTGATCATTGAAAACAAGCAGGCCCTCGAGATGAGCGACATTTACGCCCAGATTTTGAGCAGCACCATGGACGCGTACGCTTCCGTTATCTCCAACAACCTCAACATTGTCATGAAGTTCCTCACCTCCGTAACCATTATCCTCATGATCCCCACCATGCTGTTCAGCCTTTACGGCATGAACGTGGAGCTGCCTTACCAGCACTCGCCGCTGGCCTTTTGGGGAATTATCCTCCTCTCCGTTATTTTCGCCATTTTCGTCCTTCTAGTCTTCCGCAAGAGGAACATGCTCTAGCTGTTCGCCCCATCTCCTGCCCAGGCAGTGGGCGATGCCCAGGTGGTCCAGCACCCTGGCGGTGGTCTGCAGGACCAGGTCTTCGACGGTGCGGGGGTGGTGGTAGAAGGAGGGCACGGGAGGCATAATGGTCACCCCCAGCCGGGCCAGCTTGAGCATATTTTCCAGGTGGATGGCGCTTAAAGGGCTTTCCCTCACCAGGAGGATCAGAGGGCGCCTTTCTTTGATGGTTACGTCGGCGGCCCTGGCAATGAGGTTGTCGCTGAGGCCGCAGGCTATGGAGGCGAGGGTTTTCATGCTGCAGGGGGCGATGACCATCCCCTGGTGGGGAAAGGAGCCGCTGGCCATAGGCGCCGCCAGGTCGTCGGCCTCGTAGGCGTACGAGGCCATTTCCTTGACCTCCTGCACGGTCAGGCTGGTTTCCAGGGTCACGGTGCGTGCCGCCCAGGGGCTGAGGATGAGGTGGGTTTCAATGCCCAGGAGCTTTAGCTGCTCTAGCAGGGTGATGCCGTAGATGGCTCCCGAGGCCCCGGTGAGGGCCACCACTACGCGCAAGGCATCTCACACTCCTCTCCGGGGCCGGTGCGGGCGGTAGGAGGGGAATCCTTGGGCCCCGGCGGTTAGGCCTTTCCCTGTGAATTTTACTCCATTTCGGGACAAAAGCAAAGCCGGGCGTATTACCTGCCCGGCTTTGCTAATACCACATGAGCACGCCGGCAAAAACGGCCCCGGTCTTAATCACCCGGTGGTCTACGGCCTTCACCAGGTACTCCTTCATTTCCAGCCCCCGCACGGCAAAGGCTTCTTCCACCATGCGGCGGATAATTTTTTCTGCTTCCTCCCTGGTGGTGCGCCCGGAATATTCCATGATGACCCCGAAACCCTCGGGGGGGATGCCCACGGCTACGGCGGCGGCTATTTGCTCGCCGGGCGTGGTGGACTTGAGGGACCCGTAAGCCACGGGGACCAGGGCTCCGGGGGGCAGGTAGAGCTCTGCCACGTAACGGGCCCGGGGGGGCAGAATACTGCTCACCCTGATCAGGTTCACGTTACCCGCCCCGGCCTTGAGGAGTGCTTGGTCAAAGGCGTTTAAGGGTGTTTCTCCCTCTCCGGCCCCGGCAACCAAGGTAAATTTGGTCGGTATGGGCAGCAAGGCATTCCCTCCGTTTCGTACCTGTTTTTCCCCGTCCGGACGGGTGAAAAAGCTATTACTAGGTTATGGCGGCGGGGTGATAGTGTGCCTGTCCGGCAATGAACTGGGCGACCTCCTTAATGAGGTAGGCGGAGGGCAGGAAGAGCGCTTGGGCCAGGATGGTTCCCAGGACCCTCGTCAGGCAGAGGTAGTAAACCATTTGCCGCACATCCTGCTGGTCGCGGGTTCCCCGCAGGGCCTGGTCGGTGATCATGGCCGCGGTAGGGTCGACAATCATGGCCGAAAGGATGGTGGCCACGCCGTTTACCAGGCCCGAGAGCAGGCTGGCCGTGGAGCGGTAGTCCGGGAGGAGCGCCCCTGCGTAAAGCGCCGAGAGTACGCCGGTGGTCCAGATGCCGATGACCAGCGTGTTGGCCGCCAGGAAGGCCAGGGGTATGTTGCGCGGTCTTTCCGGCAGGGAGGAGCGGAGGACCTTTAAGTACCCGGGCCTCTTGCGCAGGGTGCGGGCCAGGAGCCTGGGCGAGGAGAGGAAAATGATGAGGCGGGGTATGGAGCCGGCTTCTTCAAAAAGGAAGATGACCCGCGTGAAAATATAGTTAAAGGCAGGGGTGGCCAGCACGCCCAGGAACGTGCCGGCGGTGGCCGAAAAAATGACCAACCTGATGTCCTTACAGAGCTGCTGCAGCTGCTGCTGGTAAAAGGGTGACTCCACCAGGGCCATGGGGGAACCATGCAGGCCGGTGTTGATGGTCCGCTCTACCACCGAGGACAGGAGGGGGGCCTGGATGAGGTTGGCCGTGCTGGCCACCAGGGAGATGATTTGAAAGAGGGAATAAGCGGTGGCCAGCCGCCGGGTGGTCACCCCGGAGAGCCTGACGGCGTAAACCAGCGTATCAATTAAGTGAATGACGGCGGTCAATAAGGCTATGAGCAGGATGCGGTCGATCTCTCTTCACCTGCCGGAAACGGGCTTGTCTTTTAAAAAATATATGTGCCTGCCGGGTGCGGTAACACTTTCCTAGTAGCCCAGCAGGCGCCACACGTCTTCGTCGGCGGCAGATTTTTCTTCCAGGCCGTAGTCCCGGCGGAACTTGCCGAGCGCCCCTGCCGTCTGGGGGCCGAAGATGCCGTCCGGCCTCGCCCCGTAATAGCCCAGCTTGTACAAGGCCCTCTGCAGCTCCCAGACCGCCGTGCCGCAGCTGCCTTCCCGGAGCAGGGGCACTCCGCCGGCAAAGGGGTTGCCCAGCACCAGCACCGGCGTACCCTCGGCAACCAGCTCGTACAGCTCCACCACATGCTCGTTGTGGAGGCGTATGCAGCCCGCGCTGGCGTAGGTGCCGATGGTCCAGGGGCTGTCCGTGCCGTGAATGCCGTAGCTGCCGGTAGGTATATCCAGGCCCATCCAGCGCGGGCCTATGCCGGGGGTGTACCCGGCAATCTTCTCCCTTACCCTCCACAGCCCTAGGGGCGTTTCCGTGCCCGGCCTGCCTAGGGCCACGGGGTACTGCCGGACGGGCTGGCCGCGCGCAAAGAGGGTCAGGGTCAGCCTCTGCGTATCCACGATAATGTAGGTATCCAGCCAGGGCAAGGGCTCACACCCGGCCCGGCAGGGCAGGAAAAACACCAGGAAGAAAAGGCAGGCCCAGAAAGGGGTAAGGCGGCGCATTTCACCTCACCGCCTCTTATTTTCCCCCCTTTGGCCCTTTAAAAGCCTTTCTGCCTCCTGGTTAATTCTGTACCCTTAGCGCGAAATATTTCACCAGGCCCGCATAAAGGCCCCAGGCCAGCTTGCTTTGGTACAGAGGGTCCTGCAGCAACCGGTACTCCTGGGGGTTGGTTATAAAGCCGATTTCCACGATGACCGTAGGCACACGGGAGTGGCGGAGGAGGTAATAATCCCCGGGTAATGGTACCCGCCGGCTATTTGGGGCCAGGAGGTTTAATTCCTCCTGGATGCACCTGGCGAGGGCTTGGCTTTCGGGCGATCCGTGCCGGGCAAAGGTCTGAGCCCCGCACTGGGAGGGGCTGGGGAAGCTGTTGATATGGATGCTGACGAAGGCATCGGCCTGGAGGTTGTTGGCCAGGGCCACCCGGCGGGCCAGGTCCTGGCGCTTGCGCTGGTAGAGGCCCGTGATTTCCGGGTCGGCCAGGTCGTAGTCCCCTTCACGGGAAAGAACCACCTTTGCCCCGCCCTGGCGTAGCAAAAGGGCCAGCTTTTTCCCCACCGCCAGCACCAGGTCTTTTTCCAGCACGTTATTCTGGCCCACCGCTCCGGGGTCCACCCCCCCGTGCCCCGGATCTACGACCACCACGCGATCTACCAGGGCAAAGGAGAGCGCCTGCACGGACTGCCGGTGAAAAAAGCCGAAGAGGTGCTCTGTCCCCGTCCACAGGAGCAAAATAGCCGTCCCCAGGACCACCCAGAACCTGAGCGTGATTTTTCACCCCCTATGGTAAAATACTTATGGCCCTCGAAGGAGGGATTTGCGCATGAGGTTTTACAAGCTGCAGGCCGTGGTCCTAAAGGCCGTCAACATGCGGGAAGCTAGCCAGCTGCTGACCCTCTTCTCCCTGGAGAAGGGGAAAGTGCGCGCCGTGGCCTACGGCGCGGCCAAGCCGGCCAGCCGCAAGAGGGGGGCGGTGCAGCCCTTTACGTGCTCTCTTTTTCTCCTGCGCCGCGGCAGCGACCTGGATTCCGTCGCCCAGTGCGAGGTCCTGGAGGCTTTCCCGGAGGTGAGGGAGTCCCTGGAGAGACTGGCCTGCGCCTTTTACCTGGCGGAGTTGCTGGAGAGCGCCACCGCCGAGGGCGAGCCCGCTGCCCCCCTTTACTGGCTCTTCCTGGAAACGCTGCGCGCCTTAAGGGAGGTAGACGCGCAAGTGCTCTGCCGGGCCTTTGAGGCTAAGATGCTGGCCCTGCTGGGCTGGCAGCCGTGCCTGGAAAAATGCGCCTCCTGCGGGGGCAGCGTGGACGGCAGGAGGGTGAGCTTTCATGTGCCCTCCGGGGGCATTCTCTGCCCGTCCTGCGCCGGCCGCCTGGAAGGAGCTTTGACGTGCCACCGGGGAACGGTGGAGTGGCTCAAGACGCTCCTGCGCTGGGAAACGGCCAGGCTGGGCCAGCTGAAAGTGGGCCGCCCGGCCAGGGAAGAGCTAAAGGAGCTCTTGCAGAAATTCATGGCCCACCACCTGGAGCGCTCGGCCAGGTCCCTGGCCTTCCTGGAGGCGGCGGAGCATGTATAAAGCTGGTTCCTCCCGGGTTTAATATCCTTTAAAGAACAAGAGTAAGGGGAGGAAGACGAAGGGTGAACAGCGAGCTGGAAAAGATCGACCTCATCCGCGCCCGCCTGGGGGTCGGATACAAGGAGGCCAAGGAAGCGCTGGACGCGGTCGGCGGCGATGTGGTGCAGGCCCTCATCCGCCTGGAGGAAGAGAGAAAGGGTCTGGCGGAGAAACTCCACGACCGCGGCCAGGAGATTTTGGAGCAGCTCAAGGAGCTGGTGCAGCGCGGTCACGAGACGAAGATAAAGATCAAGCAGGGCGAGCGCACGGTCATGGAGCTTCCTGCCTCCGTAGGCGCCCTGGGCCTCCTGGGCACGCTGGCCAGCAGCCAGCTGGCCGTGCTGGGGGCCCTGGGGGCGGTGGCGGCCATGACGAAAAACTACACCCTGGAGATCGAGCGCCCCGCACGGAGTGAGAGGGGAGAGGAGATGGGGACCGCAGGCCCTACGTAAGAGGGGGCCTGCCGCGCCGCGGCTTTACGAGAAGGCGGCGGCCCCGTTGACTTTGGGCCTTGGATCTGGTAAATTATCATTGCCCAACAGAATACCTGGCGATGAGGGAAATGAGTAGGCGGGGGAGTTTTCCCAGAGAGCCGGGAAGAGGTGGGAGCCCGGTAAACGAACCCGCGCGAAGGGGGTTCCCGAGCTGCGGGAGGAAAGCCGCCGCTTCAGGCGGCGGTGAGTAAAGCCCGCACCTTAAACGAGAGGGCTGCCGTGCGGCAGCCAAGCAGGGTGGAACCGCGGGAGCGACCTCCCGTCCCTGGCCTTGTGCCCGGGCGGGGGGTTTAAATTTTAAGGGAGTGGGGCGATGGCCACTATTGAGGATTTTTTAGCGGTTGACATGCGCGTGGGGCGGGTGCTGCAAGCGGAGGAATTTCCCGAAGCGCGTAAACCCGCCTACAAACTAACTATTGACTTTGGCCCCCTGGGAATAAAAAAGTCCAGCGCCCAGATCACCGCTCTTTATCGCCCGGAGGAACTGGTAGGTCGCCTGGTGGTGGCGGTAGTAAACCTCCCGCCCAGGCGGGTGGCCGGTTTTCCTTCGGAGGTCCTGGTGCTGGGAGTGCCCGACGAAAAGGGCGATGTAGTCTTGTTGCAGCCCGACCGGGAAGTGCCCCTTGGAGTGAGGGTGTTCTAATTTTTTACAAAAGCCCCGCTAGAATGCCCCCGATTTTTAATCGGGGGATGAATGGCGGCTTGGTTTTTCTCTCCGGTCGTGCTAAAATTTAAGCAGGCCGGAGGAGATGTTAAATGCAGACGGTAACCCTCAAAACAAAGCTCCTGCCTCCCAACAAGGGCAAGCTGGAAAAGATGACCCGCATGCTGGA
>NZ_AUBR01000019.1 GCF_000429345.1 Desulfovirgula thermocuniculi DSM 16036
TCTGCGGGGCGGCGTTCAGCCCGTAAAGTATGGTAGCGCCGGATTCCGCTGGCAACAGTGTCACCTGCACGCTTCCCGTGTAGGTGCCGGGTGCCGGGCTGGCCGTGGGAGGCGCCGGGGCGTTGGCGGCTGTGAAGATGCTGAAGGAGGTCAAGCTCACTTCAACGTACCCGTTATTCAGCTTGCCGCCTAGGTTAATCCAGCGCTTGTTCACCGTGTCCAGCTTGAACACCCGCACCCTATCACCAGCACCAGCCGGCGCGGGCAGGCGCAAAGTAACCGGCTGCGACAGCGTCACGTTCTCGATCTTTACCTCAAAGACCTGGCCGATTGATCCGGCCCCGGGGAGCCCTGTGCTGTCCACGGGCTTGAAGGTGATCTTGGCCGCACCGCTAAAGGCGCCCTGCGGGATCTCAAGCTGTGCGCCGCTCTGGTTTAAAACCGCGCTGGAGGCTCCCGGCGGCACGGTGAAGTTGTCCACCACGCCGCTTTGCGGCACGGTGATCTCAACTTTCGCCCCCTGCTGGGCGGCTGTGGTGAAACTGAACACGCAGGGCTGCGCCAGCTCGTTCCCCGCTAGATCCTTCACCGCCCCTGCAGGAATGATGACGGTGTAGCGTTTGTAGTAGGCCAGGTCAGATACGGGCTTTAAGGTTAAAACTTTGCCAGCAGAGATGCTCTTCTGCAGGTCTTTTACGGAGTTGTTCTGCTCGTCCACCAGGGAGATGCCTGCGTACTGCGGCCCTTCCTGTACATCCTCGGTGAAGGTGACGGTGATGGTTACGTTCACGGGTACATTGGTGGCACCGTCAGCAGGTTCGCATTTCTGCACCGCCGGTGGGGTCTTGTCTTGCTCGGTGGTGAATGAGAAGGTGAAGTCTTTGGCCAGCGGAATGCCTGCTACCGCGTCCTTCACCGCGCCCGCAGGTACAGTCACGGTGTAGGCCGTCGATCCGGCCAGCGGGGCCTTGGGTTTGATGGTGAGGACGCGGTCACTGCTGATGGACTTGTCGATTTCCACCGCCTTACCCGAGGCGTCCTTCAAGGTTATGCCCGCAAAGTTGTCGCCCTGCTGCACTGCACCCTTGAAGGTCACGGTGATGGTCTTGTCCGCGGGCACGCCGGTGGCGCCGTTCACCGGGTCGGTGGACTCAACTTCGGGGGCGGGTACCACGAGGTCCACACGCGCCACATAAGCTTCCTGCACGCCGTTTGCAGGGTTTACGTGAACTTTGAGAGTTGTTTCCACGCCATTGTAGTACGTCTTCGCGGGAACCCCGTTAACCTTAAAGGTCAATACCTTACCCACATCTGCTGCATAAATCGGTTGCAACAGATAACAGTTGTTTTCCGTGGCGTACCAGCCGTTCGCCACTGCGCGCGGCTGCACCCGGGGTGTGGTTTCATCGCCTACGTAAATGGCCACTTCCGCGCCCTGCTGAATGAGCCCTCCCCCGTACTGCCCGGCGTAGACCTGACCGTAAAACGCATCGGGCAATAAGGGTACCTCCTGGGCGGCTCCGGGAGCCGCCCAGGAGACGAGGGCCGTTATCAGGAGCGCCGCAGCAGCCAGGATGGTTGCTTTGAAGCTGCAATGTCGGCGCGTCACTTTCATTTTGCACCTCCACCCGTTACGGACTGATCAGCTGCGGCACTGCCAGGGTCGTGACCTCGCCCGGCGCGGCCATGTAGACCCAGTAGGCATCACCAGGTTTTACTTCTACCCTCGCAGAAGCAGGCGTCACAGCAGACCATGTTGCTAAATTGCCGGCGCCCGGATTGACAACCGCGGTGTACTTGTCTTTCACGTTGGCCAAGATATCTTCAACGTTTAAATTGCTCAGTGTGCCAACACCGAGTAGGTTCCACCCAGCAGCCAGCTGACGTTTGGTCGGAACAGTATCTTCTACCATGGTCGCCCTGGTCAGGTAGTAGGAAACAGTAGCGCCTTGCTTCATCTTGACGAAGTAGCCCTTCAAAGGCTCAAGTTTTTCATTATTCTTGTCGACCTGCCTAAAACTCCCGTTTTCAAAGGTATAGACGATTTCGATTCTGTCCGCGTCGCCCACCAGCGAGGCCATAGTGCCGGCACCCGCCAGCTTAAGCGGGGTGGACAAGACGTTCCAGCCGGCGCTAAGGCTGCGTGCTAAGTCCTTAGAGAAATTAGATGTCGTGTTACTTCCGCTAAACACCGGTGCGGCAGAAGTTTCTTTAACCTCAACCGCCAGCGTCTTCCCCTCGGCCGCTACTGTGGTGTACACGTAGAAGACCAGTTCCTTCTTCCCTTTCGCAATGACGATCGTGTCGCCGCTCCTCTTCGACCCAGCCGCTCCGAAACTCAGGTTCGCCGCCGTGTCCCACGTAGCCCAGTCAACCGGGTTTGCGTCAGACTTAAGGTTAACCTGAACCGTATAGTCCTGATCGGCTGCTTGGTCCAGTGTGGCAACAACCTTCAGGGGCCACCCGGCAACCGGAGCGCCAGAGGCATCAGTAGCGAGAGGCGTGATATTAACGGTTACGCCGCTCGGGGCGGTCGGAGTGGAAACTGAAGAATACGATTTGGTAGTAGCTGTCAATCCTTGGGCGCTGGCCGAGACCGTGAGAGTTTTTCCATCAGTGGAAACAAAGCTTACCACGGGCTCAAACCAGAAATCGGCAGAGGAACTGCCCTGGGCAATGGTGACCGAGGTGATCTCCTTTCCGCCACTCTCGGCGTCATAGAACCGGCCGCCGAGAGACTTGCCGCTAGCGTCAGTGAGTTCCGCATTCAGGTACACTGTCACGCCGCCGGCGCCCGCCGTAGCGACGTTGTTATAGCTGTCCTTTAACTGGACCGTGAACTTAGCACGCTGCCCCTTGGTGAGAGAGGAAGGAGGAGTGGAGAAATCAAGCTTTGCCGGCTGGCCGGCAACCACGGAAACGGTCACCGAGGTTTGAGCCGAGGTCGAAACTCCATCTACCGACTTGCTCGCCTCCACAGTGTAGGTGACATTCCCAGAGGTAGTAGTAGGTGCCGTAATAGAAACTTCGTAATAACCGTTACTGAGCGTTGTCCCTGTTCCGATGGATGTCGAGCCTTGCTTAACGGCAACGCTTGCCCCTCCAACGCCATTACCCGCAGCATCCTTCACGTACCCCTTGAACAGCACGTTGGAACCGGCAGGCACCTGTGCGTTGGCCGCGGGCTGGTCGATGGTTACGCTGTAAACTCCCGCCACCAGAGTGACGTTCGCCTGGACGGTCTTGTTGGCGCCCTCGAACGTCAGCCTGACTGTCTGGGCCCCGGCAACCGCAGCGTTCTTGACCCGGAGACCCTTGACCTCAAATCCCCCCACGTTACCAGAAGACGGCAGCAACGCTGCAGGCACCACAAAAGCGGCGGAGAGTTTATCGGCACTTACGGTTGGAATGACTTGTGCGTAGTAAGGAGTGGAGTCTACTGTCACTGTAACCGGCAGAGCAACCCCGGCGGTCTTGATCTCGAACCCGCTCGGGAAGGTAACCACTACGTTCTTCCCGGCTACCTGACTTACTGGAATGACATCAGTGTCACTCAACGTTACGCTGAACGCATAATCTACCTCTGCACCAGCATTTGATGGGCTCGGGGTAACAGACAAATTAGCCGCCGCCCACGCCGGCACTACCGGCAGAAGCGCCGCGAGCAGGGCGAGCACAGCAATGATGGAAACCACTTTGCGCGTGCGCTTAGCAGACTTGCTTAAACCCACCACGCTCACGTTTTTCATTACCCTCCTTAACACAAAAAATTTTCTACCCAACTAACCAGCTACTATGAACTCTTGCTTGCCCTCCTCACTTCGCCTCCCTATCACCTCCTCGTCCTTCGATCCGCGCCCCGTGCGGGCGGCCTGTCCGGCCGCCGCGCACGGGGCATGGTTTTCCGAAAAACTGGCAATAATTACCCGTGGCAGGCAGGGAGCCTGTGCCTGTCCTGTGCCCGGACCCCCGCGCCCGCTCCGGGTTCCACGCGCCCTCCACCGGGGAAGTCCTCGGCGAAAAGCTCTTCGACGTGCCCGCCCAGGACGTGGGCGATGCGGAGGGCGGTGATCAGCGAGGGGTGCTTGTTCCCTTTTTCGATGTTGGTGTACGCGGAGCGGCTGAGGCCCACCCGGCGGGCGAGTTCGGCCTGGGTTAAGCCGGCGCGCAGCCGCGCGCTTCGCAGTGAGACGCGCATTTGTGTCATCTCCCTCGCCCCAAGGCCCGGCCCTTGCCGGTCCACGGGCGGTGCTCGGATTGAGTTGGACTAAAAGGGCTTCTTCTGGAGAAAAAGCCCTTTGTATGTCTTCTCTTGGAAACCCAGCGTTCCATCTGGAAACCATTGTACGTATTCTATCGGAAACTTGTCAATAGAGTTAAAACCAAAGTAAAGTTTCTAGTAGAAACATCACGGGGGCGAATAAATGAAGCGGTTTGGCGAGAGTCTAAAGCGGCTACGGCACAGGTTGGGCCTCCGGCAGAGCGACGTGGCCAAGATGCTCGGGGTCGAGCGCTCGACCGTCGCCAACTGGGAGCGCGGGGTGAAGCAACCCAGCCTCGACACCCTGTTAAGGCTCAGCGAGGCCTTCGGCGTGCCGCTGGACGAACTGGTGGGTACTGCCCCGCAGGTCGCCGTCCCCTTTCCTCCAGCGTGCTACCTGCCCCTGGCCTCGGACCCCTTGATTGTGCTCCTGGCCGAGCGGACGGGCGTCCCGGCAAAAGCAATCGCGGCTTTCATCGCGGCGTTCAGAGCGTGCGAGGGCAACTGCGGAAAAAAATGCCGGGAGCCCTAGGGCAGTGATCTCCTACCCCGTGGCCCCCGTTGAAAACAGCGTGCCCCTTCCCGATTGCAGTAGGCAGGCCCCGTCCCGCACCGCCCGGCAGCACCGCCCCTGCACCTCACAAGAGCGCCGGAACGCGCGGCCTCGTATCTCAGAGGCGCGCAACTCAGCCGGTTCCCGCCCGAAGCGTCAGCGACTACCCACTTCTGGCGTCCCCTTTTCCGCGCAGGACTCGTTTCCGTTGAGTTGCCTTTTTCTGCTTTTCACAAAGTGCAGGGCCAGCTCCCAGTACTCGGCCAGGGTCCTCTTTTCTTCCGCGGTCAGCTCCGCAGCCTCCCGCAGGACGCCGGCAAAAAGAGGGTCGGCGGCGAGCGCCAGCACCCTTTCGCCCAGCGCGTCCTTTCTCCCGCCGGGGCCGGCCTGGTCGGTTCGGCCGAGCAGGTAGTCCGTGGACACCCCAAAGAAGTCCGCCAGGCGCACCAGGAGGTGGTACTCCGGCAGGCGCTTGTTTTTTTCGTACATGGCTATGGTGCTCTGCCCAATGCCCAGCAAGCGGGCGAGTTCCGCCTGGGAGAGGCCTTTCTGCTGGCGCAAAGAGGCCAGCCTCTCGCCGAAAGAAGACACTGACTTCGCCCCTTCCTATTTCCGCATCTTAAAAACGCGGGAAAGTTCTGTCTTTTGCCGCGCGGCAGGGGTGCCAGCCAAAGCAGCCGCCCTACCCGGCAGCCACCGGCCAGCCAGTTTTCTTTTTCGCCGCCGGGCCAGCCAATTCCCTCTTCCTTGCCACGGTATGCTCGGGTACTCCTCCTGAAAATTGCCCTTTCCCGAAACCTCTGCCGGGCCGCCCGTGCAGGCGCCCCCCACAAAAATGGAAAGGCCCGCCTCTCCTTTTGGCGGGCCTGGCCTTTCCCTTCGCTCTCCCGCAGGCTGGCTTTAGGCGAGTTTAGTATGTTCGCAAAAATTGCCGACGAGCTGCCGACGAACCATTTTGTACCAGCAGGAAAATCAAGGCTTTCAGACGGATCGTTTCGGACAGACAGAAAATGGTTACGTCCCGGAATCCCGCATGAATCAAGGTTTTCTCAGCCCCGCGCGGCGCTCCATCATGGCCCGCACTTTTAAAGGCAGGCCGAAGAGGTTGATGAAGCCGGTGGCGTCGGCCTGGTTGTAAACCTCCTCGTAGCCAAAGGTGGCCAGGTCGGGGTCGTAGAGGGAGTAAGGCGAGCTGACGCCGGCAGGGGTGCAGTTGCCCTTGTAGAGCTTCATGCGCACCGTACCGGTCACCGTGCGCTGGGTTACCTCCACAAAGGCGTCCAGGGCCTCCCGCAGGGGCGAGAACCACACGCCGTCGTAGACCAGCTCGGCGTACCTGGCGGCCACCAGCTCCTTGAAGTGCATGGTGGCCCGGTCCAGGCAGAGGCTCTCCAGCTCCCGGTGGGCCAGGTACAGGATGGTGCCGCCGGGGGTTTCGTAGACGCCGCGGGACTTCATGCCCACCAGGCGGTTTTCCACCATGTCCACCACGCCCACGCCGTTTTCGCCCCCCAGCCGGTTCAGCTTCTGCAGGAGGGCCACCGGGTCGAGCTCCTCCCCGTCCACCTTCCGGGGGACGCCCTGCTCAAAGTAAATCTCTACGTAGGTGGGCCGGTCCGGCGCCTTCTCCGGCGGCGTGGTCAGCAGGAGCACGTCGTCAGGCGGCTCCTTGGCCGGGTCCTCCAGGTCACCTCCCTCGTGGCTTAAGTGCCAAATGTTGCGGTCCATGCTGTAGGGCCTGTCCTTGGTCACGGGGACGGGGATGCCCCGCGCCCGGGCGTAGTCAATGGCGTCCTCCCGGGAGCGGATGTTCCACTCCCGCCACGGGGCAATGATCTTCAGTTCCGGGGCCAGGGCCTTTACGGAGAGCTCAAAGCGCACCTGGTCGTTCCCCTTGCCCGTGGCGCCGTGGGCCACGGCCTCCGCCCCTTCCTTTTGGGCCACCTCCACCAGTTTCTTGGCAATGAGCGGGCGGGCCATGGAGGTGCCCAGGAGGTACTTCCCCTCGTAAACGGCCCCCGCGCGCAGCACGCGGAAGATGTACTCCTCCACAAATTCCCTCTTAACGTCCTCCACGTAAACCCTGCTGGCCCCACTTTTAAGGGCCTTTTCTTTTATGGCCTTCAGGTCTTCCTCCTGGCCCAGGTCCGCCACCATGGCAATGACCTCGCACCCGTAATTTTCTTTCAGCCAGGGGATGGCCACGGAGGTGTCCAGGCCGCCGGAATATGCCAGCACCACTTTCCTTACCATCGGGTAAAGCGCTCCTTTCTCTTAGCTGCCCATGATCATGACCAGAAGAGCTTTCTGCACGTGCAGGCGGTTTTCCGCCTCGTCCCACACCACCGCGTGGGGCCCGTCGAGGATCTCGTCGGTCACTTCCTCGCCCCGGTGTGCCGGCAGGCAGTGCAGGAAGATGAAGTCCTCCCTGGCGTGGCGCACGAGCTCACCGTTGACCTGGTAGGGCGCGAAAATGCGGCGGCGCTCCCCAGCCTCCTTTTCCTGCCCCATGCTGGCCCACACGTCGGTAACCACCACGTCGGCGCCGCGCACGGCCTCCACGGGATCCGCGCCCACCTCCACCCGGCTGCCGGTTTCGTCGGCCGCCGCCCGCGCCGCCTCCACAATGTCCTCCCTGGGCCAGTACCCCGGCGGGGAGGCCACGGAGATGTCCATGCCCACCTTTGCGCAGCCGAGCAGCAGGGAGTGGCAGACGTTGTTGCCGTCGCCCACATAGGCCAGCTTGAGCCCGGCCAGGCGGCCCTTGTGCTCCCGCACGGTTAGGAGGTCCGCCAGTATCTGGCACGGGTGCTCCAGGTCGGTGAGGCCGTTGATGACGGGGATGTCGGCGTACCTGGCCAGCTCCTCCACGTCGCTCTGGGCGTAGGTGCGGATCATGAGGCCGTCTAAGTAGCGGGAGAGCACCCGCGCGGTGTCGGCAATGGTTTCCCCCCGCCCCAGCTGCAGGTCGGCGGCGTTTAAGTAAAGGGCGTAGCCCCCCAGCTGGTACATGGCCACCTCGAAGGAAACGCGCGTGCGCGTGGAGGGTTTCTGGAAGATCATGCCCAGGGTCTTGCCGGCCAGGTAGGGGTGAGGTTCACCCCTCTTTGCCTTTGCTTTTAGCTCCCCGGCCAGGTCCAACACGGCCAGAATTTCCGCCGCCGAAAGGTCGCGCATGGACAAAAGGTCCCTGCCTTTTAAGCTCACACCCACAGGATATCCCTCGCCTTTCGCAAATTATCCCACCTCTGCCAGCACCGCGGCTAAAATATTCACGGCGCGGTCCACGTCCCTTTCCGTAACGACCAGCGGGGGCAGGAAGCGCAGCACGTGGTTGTCCACGCAGTTGATGAGCAGCCCCCGCTCCTGGCACCCGGCCACCACGGCCTTTCCCTCCACGGCCAGCTCCATGCCCAGCATCAGCCCCAGGCCGCGCACCTCCCGCACGAGATTAAAGCGCCGGGAGAGGTCCACCAGGCGCTCCTTGAAGTATTCACCCACGCGGGCGGCGTTTTCCACCAGGCCCTCGCCGATTATGGACTCCACTGCCGCCAGGGCCGCCGCGCAGGCCAGGGGGTTTCCCCCGAAGGTAGAGGCATGGTCGCCGGGGGCAAAAATAGCCGCCCGCTCCTTTACCACCAGGGCGCCGATGGGGAAGCCGCCGCCCAGGGCCTTGGCCAGGGTAAAGGCGTCCGGCTCCACCCCGTAGTGCTCGTAGGCAAAAAGCTTCCCCGTGCGGCCCAGCCCGCACTGCACCTCGTCAAAAATGAGCAGGGCGTCGTAGCGGTCGCACAGCTCCCGCGCCGCCGCCAGGAACTCCCGGGTGGCCGCGCGCACCCCCCCTTCCCCCTGCACCGGCTCCAGGATCACGGCGCAGGTGTGGGGACCGACGGCGCGCGAAAGGGCCTCTACATCGTTAAAGGGCACGTAAGAAAAGCCGGGCACCAGGGGATCGAAAGGCTCCCGGTACTTTGCCTGGCCGGTGGCGGTTACGGCCCCCATGGTGCGTCCGTGAAAGGACCTTTCGGCGGTGACGATGTGATGTTTTTGCGGGCCGCCGCGTAACTTGCCGTACTTGCGGGCCAGCTTGATGGCCGCCTCCACGGCCTCCGCCCCGCTGTTGCAGAAAAAGACCTTGTCGCCGCAGGAGTTTTCCACCAGCAGCCTGGCCAGCCTGGCCTGTGGCTCGATGTAGTAGAGGTTGGAAACATGCATGAGCCTGCTTGCCTGCTCACAAATGGCCTTCACCACTGCCGGGTGGCAGTGCCCCAGGGAGCAGACGGCGATACCGCCCACAAAGTCCAGGTACTCCCGGCCCTCGGCATCCCAAACCCGCGCCCCCTCCCCCCTCACCGGGGCCAGGGGAAGCCGCCCGTAGGTGGGCAGCACGTACTTCTCGGTAAGCTGGATTATCTCCGCCGTGTTCATCCGCCGGTTTCCTCCCGCCGTTCTTTTTAGCGCACGACCATGGTCCCGATGCCCTTATCGGTAAACACTTCCAGCAGGATGGAGTGGGGTATGCGCCCGTCCAGGATGTGCGTGGTGTTAACGCCGCCGTAAAGGGCGGCCAGGCAGCACTCCACCTTGGGCACCATACCGCCGTCGATGATCCCCCGCTCGATGAGCGCCGGCACCTCGTCGGCTCTGATCACCGAGAGGAGGGAGCTCCTGTCGTTTTTGTCCTCCAGGATGCCCTCCACGTCGGTGAGGATGATCAGCTTGTCGGCTCCCAGCGCCGCCGCCAGCTCCCCGGCGGCGGTGTCGGCGTTGACGTTGTAGCTCTCGCCTTCCGGCCCCACGGCCACCGGGGCCACCACGGGGATGTAACCTTCTTTAATTAGCGTGAGCACGATGGCCGGGTTAACTTTTTTGATCTGACCCACGCAGCCGATATCCACCATCTCCACCGTGCCGTCCGGGCGGTAGACCTTGGCGGGCTTTTTTACCGCCGTAAAGAGGCAGGCATCCTTGCCCGAAAGGCCCACCGCCTTGCCCCCGATGCGGTTGAGCGTGGCCACAATCTCCTTGTTGAGCTTGCCCGCCAGGACCATCTCCACCACTTCCATGGTTTCCTCGTCGGTCACCCGCAGGCCGCTCACAAAGCGGGACTCGATGCCCAGCTTTTGCAGCATGGCGGTGATTTCCGGGCCGCCGCCGTGGACCAGCACCGGGTGCATGCCCACGTACTTCATGAGCACCACGTCGGTAAGCACGGCCCTTTTTAGTTCGCAGTCCACCATGGCGTGGCCGCCGTACTTGATGACCACGATCTTGCCGTAGAACTTCTTGATGTAGGGCAGGGCCTCCACCAGAACGGCCGCCTTCTCCATTGCGCTGGCCAGGGACAAGGGATCCTACCTCCTCCTAGGTGCGGTAGTGGGCGTTGATGCGCACGTAGTCCTCCGTGAGGTCGCAGCCCCAGGCCGTGGCCTCGCCGTCCCCGGACTTCAGGTCGACGAGAATGCGCACCTCGGGCCCCGCAAGCAAAGCGGAGGTCCGCTCCTCGTCAAAGGCCAGGGCCGCCCCGTCGCGGGCCACCGGCAGGTCGCCCAGGTAAATGTCCACCCGCTGCGGGTCGAAGCTGGCCCCGGAATAGCCCAGCGCGCAAATTATGCGCCCCCAGTTGGCGTCCCGCCCGTAAACGGCGGCCTTCACCAGGTTGGAGCTGACCACCGCGCGGGCCGCCAGCCGCGCGTCCTCCTCCGTGGGGGCGCGAACGACCCTCACTTCCAGGAGCCTGGTGGCCCCCTCGCCGTCGGCGGCAATGGCCCTGGCCAGGGAGACGCACACGGCGGTGAGGGCGCGGCAGAAGAGCGAGAAAGCGGGGCCGGGCACCTCCACGGGAGGGTTGCCCGCCAGGCCGTTTGCCAGGATCAGGGCCATGTCGTTGGTGCTGGTATCCCCGTCCACGCTGATCATGTTGAAGCTGCGCTCCACGGCAAAGCGCAGGGCCTCCCGCAGCAGGGGTAGGGAGATGGCCGCGTCGGTGGTCAAAAAGCAGAGCATGGTGGCCATCCGGGGGTGGATCATCCCGGAACCCTTGGCCATGCCGCCAATGGTTACCTTTTTCCCCTCCAAAACAAAAGAAACCGCCGCTTCCTTGGGCTGGGTATCGGTGGTCATGATGGCCTCCGCCGCCGCTGCTCCTCCCTGGGGGCTGAGCTCCCGCACGCAGGCGCCGATGCCCTCCAGCACGAGGTCCATGGGCAGCGGACGGCCGATGACCCCCGTGGAGGCCACCAGCACCTCCTCTTCGGGAATGTGCAGCAGCTCGGCGGCCCGCCTGGCCATAAGCAGGGCGTCGCGGATGCCCTGCTCCCCGGTGCAGGCGTTAGCGTTGCCGCTGTTGGCCACCACGGCCCGCGCCCTTCCCCCGGCCACGCGCGCGGCGGTCACCAGCACCGGAGCGGCCTTCACGCGGTTGGTGGTGAAAACACCGGCCGCCAGGGCCGGGGCTTCCGAATAAATGAGGGCGACGTCCCTCTTGCCCTTATACTTTATGCCGGCGGCCACCCCTGCAGCCAGAAAGCCCCTGGGCGCGGTGACGCCGCCGGCAACCTTTTCCCAAGGCTCGCTCACCCCGTCACACCTCCCGTTAGGGATAAACTCCCGGGCCGGTGAGGCCCTCCTCTTCCGGCAGCCCGAACATTATATTCATATTCTGCACCGCCTGGCCGGCAGCACCCTTGAGGAGGTTGTCGATGGCGGAAATAACTACCACCCTCCGGGCGCGGCGGTCCACCACCAGGCCGATGTCACAGTGGTTGGAGCCGGCAACCATCTTGGTGGCCGGCAGCATGCCCGGTGGCAGCACGCGCACAAACCTCTCCCCCGCGTAAAACCGCCGGTAGATTTCCAGCAGCTCTTCCGTTTCCGCCGCGCGCACCAGCCGCGCGTAAACGGTGCAGAGAATACCCCTGGTCATGGGCACGAGGTGGGGCGTAAAGGAAACCACCACCGGCTCCCCGGCTAGCCTGCTCAGCTCCTGCTCTATTTCCGGCGTATGGCGGTGGCCGGCCACTCCGTAGGCCTTGATGCTCTCGTTGACCTCGCAGAAGTGGGTGTTTAAAGAGGGGGCGCGCCCAGCTCCGGATACCCCCGACTTGGCGTCAATGACGATGCTGCCGGTGTCCACCAGGCGCTCCTTTAAGAGCGGCGCCAGGGCCAGGATGGCCCCGGTGGGGTAGCAGCCCGGGTTGGCCACCAGCCTGCTCCCCCTGATTTTCTCGCGGTGGATCTCCGGCAGGCCGTACGCGGCCTGCGGCAGGAGGTCGGGCGCCGCGTGTTCCGTCTTGTACCACGCCGCAAAGGTCCGGGCATCGGCCAGCCGGAAGTCCGCCCCCAGGTCCACAAGGGCCTTCCCTGCGCCCAGGATCTCCCCGGCCACGTGCATGGCGTGTCCGTGGGGGAGGGCGGCAAAGATGACGTCGCTCTCCCTCACCAGGGCCCCCACATCCTGCTCGCGGCAGACGAGGTCCACGTAGCCAAGGAGGTGGGGGTAGACCTCCCAGAAGGGCTGCCCGGCATAGCTCTGTGTGGTCAACCCCACCAGCTCCACCGCGGGATGAGCCGAAAGCAACCTCACCAGCTCCGCGCCGGTGTAACCGGTGGCCCCCAGAACACTTGCTTTAACGGCCATTTCTTCCCACAACACCCCGTGTCTTTAATTAAAATTTTGCAGCGCCTTACCCGGCATGGTTATAATTATACAATTACCTGAATAAAAATACAACCGGAATTTGCCCTTTCTTTTTCTCACGCGCGCACCAGGTCACGGAACCGCCTGACGAGAACCAGGGCTAGCAGCAGGCCGCCGCACGCCAGGCCCACCATGGCCGTGAACACCGCCGGCACGCCGAAGTGGTCGGCCAGAACGCCCAGCAGGAGCACGCCCACGCCCCCTGCCCCCACGCCAAAGCCAATGGTGAAGCCGCTGGCCAGGCCTTTCTGCCGGGGGAGCAGCTGCTGCCCCAGCACGATGGTGGTGGAGAAGGTGCTGATGAGGGCGGCACCGATGAAGGCCGAGAGGGCCAGAAGGACCGGGCCCCCGCCGATGCGCGGAAAGAGGTAGATGAGGGGAACGAGCAGGCCCATGGAGCCCGCCATGACCGCCGGAGCTCCCAGGAGGTCGGTGAGGGGCCCCCCGAGAAGGGTGCCGAAGGCCCCGGCCAGGAGGAACACGGAAACAAAGTAGCCGGCCAGGTGGACGTCGCCGCGAAGGTAGTCCGTGTAGTAGAGGGGGATGTAGGTGTACATCCCCGCGTGCAGCCAGGAGCGGAATATTATGTAAACCAGGAGCATGACAAAAGCGGCCAGCGCCCCCCGACGCTGCCCCTCGCCGGCGGCAGCTTCCCGCGGGCGGGCCTCCTCCTTGAGGGAGGCCAGGCGCTGCCAGCCGAGCAGCATTACCGCGGCGGTGAACATCCCCGGCAGGGCAAAGTAAACCGTGTTCTGCGGGCCCCCGAGGGTCAGCAGCCAGGCCATGAAGAGGGAGCCCAGGCCAAAGCCCAGGTTGCCGCCCACGGAAAAAACGGCCATCCCGCTCCCCTTGCGCACCCCGCTGGCCAGGTTGGCCGTGCGGGAGCCCTCCGGGTGGTAGGCGGCCACCCCCAGGCTGGAGAGGGCCACGGCGGCCAGGAGCACGCCGAACCACGGCAGGCGCCCGCAGGTCGCCAACCCCAGCCCGGCCACCAGGCAGCCCGCCGGCAGGAGCCACCGCGCCGGGCGGCGGTCGGCAAAGTAGCCGAAAAGGGGCTGGATGACCGAAGAGGCTACGTTGGAGACGAGCACCAGGAGGCTGGTCTGGGTGTAGGAAAGGGCAAAGGCCTGCTTCAGCACCGGGAGGAGGGCCGGGATGGCCCCCTGGGCCATGTCGGTGACCATGTGCCCCCAGGATAAAAGAAAAAGGAGCCCCATCTGCGGGCGCCGGGCCTCCGGCTTTTCCGCTTTTACGGCCACGGACAAGAGAGTTCACCTCCAGCAAAATTTTCGGGGATAAATCCATATTAACTCCGCCCACCGGAAGAAAACAATACCCGGGCGGTAAATTCTTCGTTTGCTTAACTGTTAAGCTGTGTTAGTATATTGTGGGGTGAGCGCCCTGGCAAAGTACCCCCTGCCGCCCGGCCTAAAAGAAGCCCTCTTTCTTTCCCGCCCGAACCGCTTCACCGCGGTGGTGGAAGTGGACGGCCAAAGGGACCTGGCCCACGTGCCCAGCTCCGGGCGCATGGCCGGCCTGCTGGTGCCCGGCACGCGGGTCTACCTGAGCCGCCGGGAGGCCAGGGGTGGCAAAACCGCCTGGCGCCTGGTGCTGGCAGAGCAGGGAGGGCTCCTCGTCTCGGTGGACGCCGGCCTCCCCAACCGGCTCATCAAGACAGCCCTGGAAGCGCGGGTACTGGAGCCTTTCTCCGCCTACACCGCGGTGCGGCCCGAGTGCCGCTTTGCGGCAGAACGCTTTGACTTCTGCCTGGAAGGCCCCCCGGGCCGCTGCCTGGTGGAGGTAAAGTCGGTGACCCTGGTGAGAGAGGGGCTGGCCCTTTTCCCCGATGCCCCCACCGCCCGGGGCGCAAGGCACCTTGCCGGCCTGGCCCGCGCCGCCTCCCGGGGGTACCGGGCCGCCGTACTCTTTGTGGTGCAGCGGGAAGACGCCCGGGCCTTTGCCCCCCACGCGGTAGAAGACCCCGCCTTTGCCCGCGCCTTAAAAGCAGCGGCTTTCGCCGGGGTAGAGGTGCGAGCCTACCGCTGCCGGATAACGCTAAAGGAAGTGGCGCTCTCAGGCGAGATCCCGGTCATCCTGGGGAAAAAAAACCCGCCTTAAGCGGGAAGGGAAAGCCGGGGAGCCGGACACGATGGCCAAGAAAACGCCCCCGGCGGGAAAGTGTAGGCTCCCGCCGGGGGCCGCATCCCGTCCCCAGAGGCTACCCCAGCAGGCCCTGCAGCTTCAGGGCCAGGCCAAAATCACCGCTTATTTTGAGCTTCCCCGTCATAAAGGCCATGGTGGCGCTAAGCCTGCCCGAAACGAGGTCGATGAAATCGCCCGCCTGCATGGTGATGGTAACGTTGGGGTTTTCCGCCGTTCCCTCCTCGATGCTACCCTGTCCCTCCACAAACCTGCAGAGGTAATTGCCCCCGCCTTCCCCCTCCAGCACGAACTGGTAGGTGGCCGTTACCCCCTGCATGCTGGGGGGGCTGGCAATTTTCTCCCTTAGCTTTTCCATAACCTCTTTTAAAGCGGCCATCCTCTTTTTCCCTCCTTAAGATACTTAAGGGCTAATTGTTGTCCTGCTGGCCAGAAGAAGCTTTAAATAATATCGAGCCCCAGATACTTTAGCTTTTCCTGCCCGGGCCGGCCCGTTTCCCGGTCCCATCCCCGCAGGGTGTAATATTCATCCAGGTGTTCTGTTTCTTCCGGCACGACGCCGGCATTCGAGCCTTCCCGGTAAGGTTGTTTTAAAATTCGTGGGAGCCGGTCGTCAGACCTCGTAACGCCGAGCTTGCAGTTGAGCATCCTTTTGAGGGTTGCGCTCCTTTCCCCCACGGTAAGCAATTCCTCCATGGTCCAGGATGTACCGGTGGCCAGGCTCAGGAGGCCAGCCGTCACATCCAGAGGAAGGGAGGCGAAGGTACATCTCAAAAGGGCGTTATCCACTTCCCGGACGTTTTGCAGGATAACCACATCCTTAACACGCCCTTTGATGGAAAATCGGTCTTCCCCGGGTTTTAAGCCCAGACACTCCTGTCTTACCACCCCCAGATCGAGTGAATAGAAGTCGGCCCGCTGGTGGCAGGCACCGCGTGGCCCCGTGGCGTAGACCAAGGCCATGCCGGCAAAGGCTCGGGGATCGTGCATGGGTACCTCCAGGCCCTTCACGTGCGCGGCCAGCTCCGAATCCACCCCCAACTCCGCCGCCATTCGTTTGACTCCCAGCCCCAGAAGCGCGCCGGGTCCCTCTTTTTTCGCCATCTGCTCCAGCAGGCGCAGGATTCCCTCACCATCGCCCCAGGAGATCGTGAAACCGAGCTTTTCAGGATCTACCGCTTTGTTGTCCAGCAGGTACATGGCAAAAGCAATTGTTACGCCGGCGGAAATGGTATCCAGCCCGTATGAGTTGCAGAGGTGACCAGCATAGGCAATAGTGGCCAAGTCAAAGCACCCACACAGCGGCCCTAAGGCAACGGCGGTTTCGTATTCCGGGCCGTCAACGGTTAGGTTGTACTTCCCGGTAAGCCTCGTCTTCCGCCCGCAGGCGATGGCGCATCCCCAGCAGGGTTGGAAGGTAACCTGAAATTCCTCCCGTAATCTTTGGCCGGTGACTTTTTCCACCGGGAAAACGTTGGCGGTAAAGTATTTCGCCGGTACATCGCCGAAATACATCCCCAGGTCCACGTATCCCAGCGTGCCGTACTGGGTAAAGAGAGCCGTAGCCTTCTTGAGTTCCTCCAAGATGAATTTGGTTGTGGCGTTAAAGGTTTTGGGGTCTGCAAGAGGAAACTTTTTTCTTCCCTTTACGGCAACCGCTTTTAAGTTTTTGCTCCCCATTACCGCCCCCAAGCCGCACCGGCCGGCGGCTCGACCGTGGTCGTTCATTACCGCCGCAAAGAGGACCTGGTTTTCCCCGGCCGGACCGATGCAGGCTACGCTGCAGTCACCCACTACCTCCTTGATTAGAGCTTGGGTTTCGTAGGTATCTTTGCCCCAAAGACGGGTAGCGTCGGCAAGCTTTATTTCCCCTTCCTCCACCAGTATATACGTGGGGCGTTCCGCTTTTCCGGTGATCACCAGGCCGTCATAGCCGGCCATTTTCATCTTGGGGCCGAAGGAACCACCCGAAGTTGCCTCCCCCCAGATCCCGGTTAGAGGCGAGCGGGCGCACACGGCATATCGAGAGCTGGAAGGTGCACTGGTACCCACCAGCGGGCCGGTCATGAAAACCAGCGGGTTCTCCGGCCCCAGAGGGTCCGTCTGGGGCGTGATGAGATCGTAAACCAGGCGGCAGGCCAGGGCACTGCCACCTATAAACTGCCTGACCAATTGCTCGTCCGTCTGCCTGGTTTCCACTGAGCCGGTGGATAAGTTTACATAACCTATCTTGCCTGCGTACCCATACATATCCTTCACCCCTCTAGAAATCCACTTTCTCGCCCGTAAAGGCGCAGAGATAGAGCTTTCTGTAATCTTCCCGCGTAAGGGGTCGGATGCTCATCAAAGTGCAACCGTCATTCATGGTCAGGTCCAGTAGCTCTTCGAACTTTTCCTCCAGTTGGGCGCGGGTAATGCCCAGCTCGGCGATGGTGGTAGGACCTCCGACAGAGCGGATGAAGGATACGTACAGATTAACGAGATTGGTCAGTACCTCAACCGGGCTCGCCCCGCCAACTCCGAGTTCCCGGGCCAGGTCCAGGTATCTTTCAGAGTACTTCGCTACGAATTGGATCATGTATGGGGTAAAAAGACCCACCGCGCAGCCGTGGTGGACGTTAAAAAGCTTGCCGAAGGCGTGACCCATGGCATGTTCAAAACCGGGGGCGGCGTTGCCGAAGGACATTCCCGCCATATTGGCGGCCACGGCCATTTTCATGCGGGCCTCGTAGTCCCGACCGTTGGCCACTGCACGGGGGAGGTATTTCAGCACGAGCTTGATGGCCTGGTAGCCTAAGGGCAAGGTATAGTCGTTTGACCAGTGGGACAACACGCTGCCTGTGGCGTGGGCCAGGGCGTCCAAACCGGTGTAGGCGGTGAGTTTAGGCGGCAAGCCCACGGTGAAAGCGGGGTCCAAAAGGGCCAGGTCGGGCACCAATTCGGGATGGTTCAAGATCATCTTTTGCTTTCCATCGGTGAGCATCGCCGTGGCCGTGGTTTCGGAGCCAGTGCCAGCAGTGGTGGGCACGGCTACAAGGAGGACCTTTGTTTTTATGCCTAGGGGGGTGGTAAGGAGAGTATCGGGATCGACCGGTTTCACCTGCCGAAGGTCAAGATCGGGGCGCGCGTAACTCAGGCAGATTGCTTTGGCGGCATCGATGACCGAGCCACCCCCTACCGCAACCACCAGGTCGGCCTCTACCCTGGCTGCAGCTTGCGCCCCGGCCAGAACATTGAAAATGGGGGGCTCGGGAATCACTTCATCCCAGATTTCCACCCGGCAACCGCCACCAACAAGTGCTCTCTTCACCTTTTCCGCCAGGTGCCGCACGGTTTTATCAGTGACCAGAAAGACCTGTTTTTTCCGGGATAAGGAAGGCACCGCGACGGCCAGCATTTTTAGCCCGTCGTTACCCAGGAGTAACTTGGGAGCGAAGAAGTAACTGGAAAGACCTCTTATGGCCGAGCTACCGGCGACGGAAAACAGCATCCGCACCCTGGGCTCGTCGGTCCACCATCTTTCGCGACCGGGAATCACGGGAACCACCTCCTCCTGGCATTTGAGGCTTTTCTTTGCTAGCCTCCGGCGAGGGCGGGGTAGAAAACCACCCGGACGTCAGGCGCCAGTTTATACCGGAGGTCAGGCCGCACCACGCCGTCAACCATTGCCAGCACCAGCCGTGGATTTCCCTCTACCGCGGCGGCAAACCGGGGATACCGACCCACCATCACATGAAAGAGATCGGCCAGCGTGGCTCCCGCAGGCACGGTCAGCCAGGTCCCGCCCCGGAGTTCTTCTTCTACCTCCCAGAAGAGCACTTTCACCCACACGCGCTGCAAGATTCCAACCCCTGTTTCGCTGAGCATTTCCGGTTGGGGCCGGCCCGCGGCTTTCCTACCGCACACTGCGCTGTACTCAATTAGGGCGGCGCTCCCCAAAAGCCCATTGAGGGGAAAAGCCGCGGTGGCGTTACGCCTACCCGAAAAGGAACCGGCGAAATCACTTTCTCTCAGTACCCAAATCCATGGCCAGGAGGGCGGCCCCCAGGGCGGCGGTAATCTCCGGCTCGGGAGGAATGGCCAGGGCGCGGGCGTACCTCTCCCTCATGGCCTTCACCACCCCTTTGTTGCGGGCCACGCCGCCGGTGAAGACCACCTCGGGCTCCAGCCCCACCCTCTCGGCCAGCGCAAGCACCCGCGCCGCCACCGCCGCGCAGATCCCGGCCACGATGTCCTCCTTGGGCTCCCCCCGGGCAATGCAGGAGACGACCTCCGACTCGGCAAAAACCGTGCAGGTGGAGGATATGCACAGGGGGCGGCTGCTCTTTTCCGCAAGATGCCCCAGCTCCTCCACCGGCACCTCCAGGGCCTGGGCCATCACCTCCAGGAAGCGTCCCGTGCCGGCGGCGCACTTGTCGTTCATGGCAAAGTCCAGCACCCTGCCCTGGGGGGAAATCCTGATCACCTTGCTGTCCTGGCCGCCGATGTCGATGACCGTGCGGGCGGCAGGAAAAAGGCGGGCAATGGCGCGGGCCTGGCAGGAGATTTCCGAAAACTCGCGGTCGGCGGGGTAGGTCACGCGCCCGTACCCGGTGGCCACCACGGTCACCTCCTCCTGCCGCGCCCCCACCTTTTCCAGCATCCCGGAAAGCAGGCGGTGAGCCACTTCCTTTCCGGCGTAGCCCGAGCGGGCCCACGCCCGGGAGACCATCTCTCCTTTTGCGTCCAGCAGGACCACCTTGGTGGTCAGGGAACCGATGTCCACGCCACAAAAGAACTTTTTTTTCAAAGTGTTCAAGCCCCCTCCTAAAGTGCCAGAGCCTCCAGGAAAGCCTGCGCGCGGTTAAGAACGGTTTCCTCGGCAAAAGCCCGCGGGTCGGTCTGGTCCGCCTCGACGACCAGGCCCGGTATCCCGGTCTGCTCCACCACCTGGCGGCGGATTTCCTCCTGTACCAGGGAGTAAGGCTTGCACGAGCGGTTGGAGTGCATGACAAAGCCGTCCACGGCAAAGTCCCTTATTAACTCTACCATCTGCCGCACCCGGAACTGAAGGCTCCTGTTTAAAAAAATCCCCGCGTAGGCTTCGGCCAGGCTCTCCAGCGGGTCCTCCCTCACGGCCATCTCGGTATCCCAGCCCCCGGTGTAGGTGTCGGTAACAAAGCAGGCTCCCCTTTCAGCAAAGAAGCGGAAAAAGCGGTTGAGCCTGTACCAGATGGCAATGTTGTCCCACAGCAGCCGCACCCTTTCACCCGGCACGGCGGCTATGCCTTTTTTAACCCTCTCCCGCACCTCTGAGAGCAGGAGGCGGTAGTAGTGCACGGCCTGGGGGGTGCCGCGGAGGACCACAATGGGGGCCATGTGGATGAAGAGGTCTGGCGCGTTGAGGGGCGAGGGGCGGTGGCGGCCCATGTACCTGATCTCCCGCCAGAGCAACACGGCTTCGTTGCTGAGGCCCATGATGCGCCTCGCCCGCGCGGCGTCCCAGCGCCTCCCCGTCAGGCGGGACAACTCCTCCACCATGGCCCGAAGCTGCTCCTGGACGTAGGCCACCGCCCGGTCCTCCAGCTCCCCGGCAATAAAGGGCGTGTCGATAAACAAAAGGGGAACGCGCAGGCGCCGCGCCAGCTCCTCGTACCACTTGAGCACGGTGCCGCAGATGTTGTTGCAGGCCACCAGAAGGTCCGGCGGCGGCAATTTTTTTAAGGGCGCGTGCTCCGGGGAGAAGAGAGACCCCAGGTGGCAGCGGGCGTAGGAGCAGAGGTCCTGGGAGTAGCCCCGTGCCTCCGCCGCCTGGCAGAGGGCAAGGGAAGCCCGCCGCGCCCCGCAGAGAGCCCCGTAGTTCTCCGGGTAAAAGGGGTGAATGCCGAATACCCGCAGGATTTCCACCGGGGCGCCGCTGGTCACCCAGGCCAGAGGCCGGCGCAGGAGAGGCCCCCACAGGGAGTGGTAGCGGGAAGAGAGGTAGTAGCGCGACATGAGGCGCCCCAGCCGGCGGGCGCTGTGCAAAGTATGCTGCTTGTCGCTCAAGGCCCAGATCCCCCCGAAAGTTGCTCTAAAAAGGCCTGCAGGCGGGTGCGCTCCTGCTCGCCAACTACCGGTCCCTCCGTCTCCAGCACCAGTACGGGCACCCCCGCGCCCCGCAAGGCACCGGCGACGTGCACCGCGTCCCAGGCGTGGGGCTCGCAGTATTTGCGCAGGATCAGGACCAACCCGTGCGCACCCTTACTCCTCACCAGCTGCAGGAGGTAGCGGGCGCGGGCCTCTAGGCCCAGGTGCCGGCAGGGGCACGGGGGCCGGGAGGCGAGCCTCCTGGCCAGGGCCACCAGCGGCGGCAGGCTCTCCTCTACAGGGGCGGCGTAGTGGCGGTAGCCCGTGCAGGTGTCGTCGGCCACCACGCGCCCCCCCAGCTCTTCCACGAGGCGGTAAAAGTCGTCCGTTTCCAGTACCGCCCCGCTCACGGCCAGGAGCCGGCGCCCGGCAGGGCGTGAAGCCCGCGCCGCCAGCCCCGGCAGCGCCTCCTCCAGGAGCCGGAGGAACTCCCGGCGCGGCATGACCTGGCCCGCCCGCAGCACGGCGGCCACCAGCGGGGAAGGCAGCCCTGCCCTCAGCTCTTCCAGCCGGCCTACCAGGGCGCGCACGCGGTTATGCAGTTTGACGGCCTCCCGCAGCGCGTCCTCCCGGGGCTCCTCACCCCACGCGCCGGCCAGCCGCGCGTAGAGGGCGGAAAGCTCCTCCGTATAATACTCCTCGGCCCCGCAGGCCAGGGGCGCCACGGGCGGCACCAGGTAAAAGACCGGCATCCCCGCGGCGTAGCGCCAGATGTCTCCCAGGCACTGCATGGTGTCGCAGGCGTGGGCAAAGCCGGCGCCGGCAAGAAAGCCGAGGGTGCCTTTCTCTCCCAGCTCCAGGCAGCCCCGGGCCACGGTGCAGCAGTAGGCGGGCAGCCTGGCCGGCGATCCCGGCCTGGCGGGCGGGAGCACCCGCAGGGGCTCGCCGCCGAGGGCCGAAACCAGCTCCTCCGGCCAACAGCTGCAGAAAAAGCCCAAGAAGCGCCTGCCGGGGTAGCGCGCCGCCCACGCCGCCGGCGCCGACGACGCGACCTCCAGGATTTCGTGCAGTTCCCCGGACCCCGTGCCGTAGCTCACTGCTTTTTCGCCTCCTCCCTCAGCTCCCTCCGCAGCACCTTGCCGATGGCGCTCTTGGGGAGTTCGGAGCGGAACTCCACTTCCCTGGGCACCTTGTAGGGCACCAGGTGCCGTCGGCAGTGGGCGATGATCTCCTCGGCAGTGGCCGCCTGCCCCTCCCGGAGCACTACAAAAGCCTTGACCACCTCGCCCCGGTATTCGTCCGGCACCCCCACCACGCAGGCCTCCTTGACCGCCGGGTGCTCGTAGAGCACGTCCTCCACCTCCCGCGGGTAGACGTTGAAGCCGCCGGTGATGATGAGGTCCTTCTTGCGCTCCACGAGGTAAAAATAACCGTCCTCGTCCATGCGCGCAATGTCCCCCGTGTACAGCCAGCCCCCGCGGATCACCCGGGAGGTTTCCTCGGGCAGGTTGAGGTAGCCCAGCATGATGTCGGGGCTTTTGATCACCAGTTCGCCGGCCTCGCCGGGCGGCAGCTCCCTCTCCCCCGTCTCCACGTCCACAATTTTCATGATCGTGTCGGGGAAGGGAATGCCGATGCTCCCTTCCTTATTGGTACCGCGGTAAGGGTTGCAGCACTTGGCGGTAACTGCTTCGGTAAGACCGTAGCCCTCCATCAGGCGGCTGCCGGTGAGCTTCTCAAAGCGGCGCTTTACCTCCGGCGGCAAGGGCGCCGCCCCCACAAAGCAGCCCCGCAGGGAGGAGAGGTCGTAGCGCGCCAGGCGGGGGTGGTTGATGAGGCCGATGTACATGGTGGGGACGCCGGCAAAAAGGGTGACGCGGTAGCGGGCAATGGCGCGCAGCACGTCCTCCGGGCGGTAGCGGGGGAGGAGAACCGTGGTCCCGCCGGCAATCATGATGGCGTTTAAGCCCACGCTCATACCGAAGCCGTGAAAAATGGGCAACACGGTCAAAAAGCGGTCCTCAGGCTGCACGTGCACCCAGGCAATGCAGTGCATGGCGTTGGCCACCAGGGCAAAATTGGAGAGCATGACGCCCTTGGGCCTGCCGGTGGTCCCGGCGGTGTAGAGGATGACCGCCGGCTCGCGGCGCACGTCCACGGGAGCGGGAGGGCCAAACCCGGGGCCGTCAATTAATTGCTTGAAAGAGAGGCCGGGCTTAGCAGGTACCTTTTGCCGCAGGCGGTAGAGGAGGGCCAGGTGAAGGGGCAAGAAATCGGCCAGCGAGGTGCCGATGAGCCGGGGTGCGCCGGCGCCCTGCCGGGCCAGCCTCTCGCAGGCTGCCGCGGCGCGGGAGTAAAAGAGGTCCAGCACCACCGCCGCCTTAACTTGCGCGTCGCCAAAGATGAACTCCAGCTCCCGTTCGGTGCTCAAGGGGTTCACGGGCACGGCTGCGGCCCCCAGGCGCAAAATGCCGTAGTAGGCCACCGCAAACTGCGGGCAGTTGGGCAGGATCAGGGCCACGCGGTCGCCGCGCGCAACGCCCAGCTCTTTTAAGGAGCGGGCAAAGGTATCCGACCAGGACAGCAGCTGACCGTGAGTAACGCGCCGCCCGAAGAAGATTAGGGCCGCGCGCCCCGGGTCCTTTGCCGCCGCCTCTTCCACCAGTGCGGCCAGGGGTTTTTCCGGGTACTCCAGGTGGGGGGGAACCCCGGGGTCGTAGCTGGCCAACCAGGGCAAGGAGTTCACAACCAACCCTCCTTATGCAAAAAGCATCCTGTAGGCCCCCTTGAGGTGGTTTTCCATCTCGCGGGCGGCCAGGTCGCCGTCGCGCGCGGAAATGGCCGCCGCAATGCGCCGGTGTCCTTCCAGGCACCACTGCCGGCAGGCGGGCTCGCGGTGCAGCAGCTCGGCATAGCGCCGCATGATCACCCACATGGTGATGTCGATGGAGTAAAGCACCTCGCTCCTGCTGGCCCTGCCCACGGCCAGGTGGAACTTTTCGTCGAGGGCGGTAAAGCCCCTGCCCTCCCCGGCGCCTTCCTCCATGCGCGAAATCAAGCTTTCCAGCGCGGCCAGATCTTCCTCCCCGGCCCGCAGCGCGGCCAGGCGGGCCATGCTGGCCTCAATGCAGGTGACCGCCTCAAAGGCGCTGCGCAGGGAAGCCTCGTCCAGGCCGTCCTCCACCAGGAAGTGAAAAACCAGGGCCTCCGCCCCCAGGTTGGGCACGGGGTCGGCGACAAAAACCCCTTCCCCGGCGCGTTTTTTCAGCACCCGCATGAACTCCAGCACGCGGAGGGCCTCGCGGACCGTGCCCCGGTTCACGCCGAGCATCTCGGCCAGCTCCCGCTCGCCGGGCAGCTGGTCTCCCGGGCGGAAATGCCCTTCCCTGATGAGGCGCAAGATCTGCCCGGCCACACCTTCATAGAGGCTGTGCTTCCTCAAAGGCTTTAAAATGACCCCCACCTCCTGCAGCGGTTGAGTGGCCGAGTGGTTCAACCAAAGGTTAACAAAAAAAACCACCCTTGTCAAGAAAAATTATGCAACTCGCAATAATTTAAATCTTCCCGGCAAGGCGGGGGCAGCATTTTTTATGGTAGAATGGTACCACAAAGAGCGGGGAGGAAGGTCATATGCGGAAAAAGAAGATCCTCTTTCTCTGCACCGGCAACTCCTGCCGCAGCCAGATGGCCGAGGGCTTTGCCCGCGCGCTGGCCGGGGAGAGGTGGGAGGTGCACAGCGCGGGCACCAGCCCCGCGGGGGTAAACCCCCGGGCCATGCAGGTGATGGCCGAAGCGGGCGTGGACATCTCCGGCCACACCTCCAAGGCCATCGATCCGGAAACACTAAACACCGCCGACGTGGTGGTTACCCTCTGCGGCGACGCCCGGGACACCTGCCCCGTCACCCCGCCGGGGGTCAGGCGCCTCCACTGGCCCCTGGAAGACCCGGCCAGGGCCACCGGCACGGAGGAGGAGATTTTAAACAAGTTCCGGCAGGTGCGGGACGAGATCAGGAAAAGAGTGGAAGAGCTCTTTGCCGAGCTGGAGGGGGAGTGAGCCGTGCCCCGGATGGACCAGCCTTGCTACGCCGACTTTATGCCGGATTACTTGGCTTTTTGCCGGGAATACGACCGCTCCCTGCGGGAGGTTTACGGCAGTGGTCGACAGGGATAAGCTCCGGGTCAAGATTGCTTTTATATAATTTAAAACTAAGGCAGGTGCCTTTCATGCCCATCCTGTGGTTAATCTACCTTATCCTCCTGCTCCCCTTCTTGCTCTTCGTCCTCTTCTTTCAGGTGACGGCCTTTTCCTTCACCAAGCTGGGGCTTTCCCCGCAGGGAGCCGTCTTGCTCTTCAGCCTTTCCCTGGTGGGCGGGCTCATCAACATTCCCGTTTCGCGGCGGCGCATCATGCTGGAGGAGCGGCCTTTTCCCTTTCCCTTCCCCTTTTTCTTTTACTACCCCCCGCGGGTGCGGGAGCAGGTCATTGCCGTCAACGTGGGCGGGGCGGTCATCCCCGCGCTCTTTTCCTTCTACCTCCTGGGGCGCGCTCCCCTGCTGCCCGCCCTCCTGGCCACTGCCGCCGTCACGGTGGTAGCCAGGAGCCTGGCCCGCCCCGTGCCGGGCGTGGGCATTTCCCTACCCGCCTTCATCCCGCCCCTGGTGGCCGCGGCGGCGGCGCTGCTCCTGGCCGGCCAGCACGCCGCCCCTGTGGCCTACATCGCCGGCGTGTGGGGAACGCTCATTGGCGCCGACCTCTTAAATTTACACCGCGTGCGGGAGCTGGGCGCCCACGTGCTCTCCATCGGCGGCGCCGGGGTTTTTGACGGCATCTTTTTAGTGGGCGTGGTGGCCGCCCTGCTGGCGTGAGGAAAAACTAAAAACCACCAGGCACCAACGCCGCCTCCCCTCCATACCTATGGAGATCAGCTAGCGGTCTGATGCCGGGAGGGGAAATGCCTGGTGGAAGCGCTGGTGGTTGTTTTCCTCGCCCTGGCCCTGAGCACCGATGCCTTTGGCGCCGGGGCGTCCTACGGCCTGAGGCAGATTGCCGTGCCCCTCGGCTCGCGGCTGATCATCTCCCTGCTCTCCGTCACCGCCCTGGCCCTTTCCTGTCTGGCCGGTCAGGCGCTGGCCCGCCTCCTGCCACCGCCCTGGGCCGCGCGCCTGGGCGGGCTGGTCCTGCTGGCCATGGGCCTGCGCCTCCTGGCAGGCCTCCGGAGCCCGCACCGCAGGGACCTGCCGGAGAACGGTACCCTCCTACAGATCCGCGTGCGTCCCCTGGGGCTGGTCGTCCAGGTCCTCCGCGAGCCCCACCGCGCGGACCTGGACAGGTCCGGCACCCTTTCCGCCGGGGAGGCGCTCCTGCTCGGCCTGGCCCTGGCCCTGGATGCCCTGGCCGGCGGCCTGGCCGTACCCTGCCTCAACCTTCATCCGGTTCCGAGCGCCCTCACCGTGGGCCTGGGGCAGTTCGCACTCTTCACCCTCGGCCTGCGGGCGGGCCGGTACTGCGGCTCCGCCGCACAGGGCCACCGGCTTGCCGCCCTGCCGGGGCTCATCTTAATTATGCTGGGCCTGCTCAAGCTGCGCTAAAGGCCCTGCCGGGCAACGTGCAGGAGCGTGTCCACCACGCGGTGGGAGTAGCCCCACTCGTTGTCGTACCAGGCCACCACCTTGGCCAGCAGGCCGTCAATGACCATGGTGGAGGGGCCGTCCACAATGGCGGAGTGCGGGTTGCCGTTGAAGTCCCGCGAAACCAGGGGCTCCTCGCAGAAGTCCAGGATGCCTGCCAGGTCCCCGCGGGCGGCTTTTTGCAGCGCCGCGTTAATCTCCCCCGCCGTAGCCGGGCGGGCCAGCTCGGCCACCAGGTCCACCACGGAGACGTTGGGCACGGGCACCCGCATGGCCATGCCGTTGAGCTTGCCTTTGAGCTCGGGCAGGACCTCCCCTACGGCCCGCGCGGCCCCGGTAGTGGTGGGGATAATGGACAGCGCCGCCGCTCGCGCCCGCCGCAGGTCCTTGTGGGGCAGGTCCAGGATGCGCTGGTCGTTGGTGTAGGCGTGCACGGTGGTCACCAGGCCGCGCACAATGCCAAACTCCCGGTGCAGCACCTTGGCCACGGGGGCCAGGCAGTTGGTGGTACACGAGGCGCAGGAGATGATGTGGTGGCTTGCCGGGTCGTACCTGTCCGCGTTCACGCCCATGACAATGGTGACGTCCGGCCCCTTGGCCGGCGCGGTGATGAGCACTTTTCTGGCCCCGGCTTCCAGGTGCGCCTCCGCTTTTTCCCTTTCGGTGAAGTGGCCGGTGGACTCCACTACCACCTCGACACCCAGCTCTTTCCAGGGAAGCTTCGCGGGGTCCTTCTCCGCCAGCACGCGCACCCCCCTGCCGCCCACCACCAGGCCGTCGCCTTCCGCCCTGACCTCACCGGGGAAAGTGCCGTGCACCGAGTCGTACTTGAAGAGGTGGGCCAGGGTGGCGGCATCGGTGAGGTCGTTGACGGCCACCACTTCCACCTCCGGGCGGCCCAGGACAATGCGCAGCACCTGGCGCCCGATGCGGCCAAAGCCGTTAATGGCCACCTTTACCGCCAAGTTTACCACTCCTTTCCAACAAAATTCTACTAAAAAAGAATACCACAACCACGGGCAACCTTTCTAGTACAAACTTTCACATAGAGGGGCAATTTTAAAGCCGCACCCGCAAGGGTGCGGCTCTCTTTTTTGGAGGGGAGAGGTCGGAATCGAACCGGACCCCAGCCGGGAACGCCGGCCGGCCGACGGGTTTGCAGCCCGCGGGGGGCACCAGCCCCTCTCTCCCCGGCGCTATTATACAATGAAGAGCTTTATTAATGTCATTTAATTTTTTTATGTGCGACGCGCCGCTCATAAAAAGCCGTTAGCCCTCGGGAACCCCTAGGGCGCAGGGGCCGGTGGCGCACTTCCCGCAGACGTCGCAGGTGCCCAGGTCGGCGTAAAAGGCGTCAACCTCCAGGAGGTGCCGGTAGCACTTCTGCTTGTCCAGCCCTTCCGCCGAGAGCGCGCCGGTGGGGCAAAGAGAAACGCAGGCGCCGCAGCGCCCTTCCCGCCGGTAGAGGCAGAACTCCCGCTCCGGCGGGTCCGTGGGGGATAGGTCCGCGCTCACCACCAGGCTGCCCAGGCGGCCCGCGCAGCCGGAGGGCGTGATGAGCATGTGGTGCAGGCCAAAGGTACCGAGGCCGCAGAGGTAGGCCACGTGCTTGTGGGACCAGAAAGAGCGCAGCGAAACGGGGTCGAAGTTGTGGGTGGGCTCCTGCCAGGCCGCCTCTATGCCCAGGGCGGCCAGCTCCCCGGCCAGGGCGCGGCAGGCGCGGGTGATCAGCTCGTTGGTTTCAATGTACGCCTCCGCCCACAGGCGGCTCACGAAGGGGTCGCGCCGGTGCGCCTCGACCACTTCTGCCGCAAAGGGGAGGAAGAAGGCCACCACGCTGCGGGCGCCGGGCAAGAGGTCATGGGGCAAAAGGTGCTCCGGGCCCACCGCCCTTTTCAACTCCCCAAATCCCGGGTGGTTTGCAGGGGCGAAGCCCACCAGGGGCTCGCGGTATTTGGTCTTCCCGCGGTGCTTTTGCACTTCGCGTTTGACGACGTCAGCCACCAGATCCTTTAAATCCACGCTCACGCTCATAACCTCCAGGAAAAATTTTGTAAAATTTTGCCCCTGCCGGGAAGGGCAGGGGCAAAATTTGGTGAAAATTACTAATATTTACACGCACGCCTGCCGGGGCCACAGCCCCACCTGCCGCCGGGCCGGTGAGCAAGTTTTCCCCCTGCCTGTGAGCCAAATCACTGCCCCTGCCGCCAGCCCACCTTAAAATGAAAGCAACACGGCCAAAAAATTTTCTTTAAGGAGGCTGGTATAGCCATGTTTTGTTACCAGTGCGAGCAAACAGCCGGCGGGACGGGCTGCACCAAAGTCGGGGTGTGCGGCAAAAACGAGGACCTGGCCAGCCTGCAGGACACCCTCATCATCGGCTTAAAGGGCGTGGCCGCCTACGCCTACCATGCCCGCGAGCTGGGCTACCGCGACGAGCAGGTGGACGCCTTCATGAGTGAAGCCCTCTTTGCCACCCTGACCAACGTGGACTTTGACCTCAACCGCTTCATCGACCTGGTGCTCAGGTGCGGCGAGGCAAACTTGAGGGTCATGGAACTCCTGGACAAGGCCCACGTGGCGCGCTTCGGCTCTCCGGAGCCCACCCGCGTCTCCACCGGCACCAAGGCCGGCCCGGCTATCCTCGTAACCGGTCACGACCTGCTGGACCTCTACGAGCTATTAAAGCAAACGGAGGGCACGGGCATCAACGTCTACACCCACGGTGAGATGCTCCCGGCCCACGCCTACCCGGAGCTGAAGAAGTTCCCCCACCTGGCCGGCCATTACGGCAGCGCCTGGCAGAACCAGAAGACCGAGTTTGAGGAGTTCCCCGGGGCCATCCTGGGCACCACCAACTGCGTGCTCATCCCCAAGGAGTCCTACCGCGAGCGCATGTTCACCTGCGGCATTGCCGGGCTGCCCGGGGTGACGCACATCAAAGAACGGGACTTCACGCCAGTCATTGAAAAGGCCAGGCAGCTCCCGCCGCTGCCGGAAAAGGAGGGCGGCACGCTCCTCACCGGCTTCCACCACAATGCCGTCCTGGCCGTTGCCGACAAGATCATCGACCTGGTCAAGGCCGGCAAGATCCGCCACTTCTTCCTGGTAGGCGGCTGCGACGGGGTGAAGAAGGCCCGCAACTACTACACCGAGTTCGTGCAAAAGGTGCCCGCGGACTGCGTGGTCCTCACCCTGGGCTGCGGCAAGTACAAGTTCAACTACCTGGACCTGGGCGAGATCGAGGGCATCCCGCGCCTCATCGACATGGGGCAGTGCAACAACGCCTACTCGGCCATCCAGGTGGCCCTGGCCCTGGCCAAGGCCTTCAACTGCGGCGTGAACGACCTGCCGCTCTCCCTGGTGCTGTCCTGGTTCGAGCAAAAGGCCGTGGCCATCTTGCTCACCCTCCTGCACCTGGGCGTAAAGAACATCCGCATCGGCCCCAGCCTGCCGGCCTTCCTCACGCCCAACGTGCTAAAAGTGCTCCAGGAGAACTACAACATCAAGCCCATCACTACCCCGGACGAGGACCTCAAGGAGATCCTCGGCTAACACCGGCAAGGCCCGCCGCTTTTGCGCGGCGGGCCCCTTTATTTTACCCTACCAAAATTGACTTAAATTTACCGGGGAGGCGAGCTTTATGCCCGTTCAGGTCAACATTCATGAAGCCAAAACCCGCTTTTCCCAGCTGCTGGCGCGCGTTTTAAGCGGGGAGGAAGTTATCATTGCCAAGGCCGGCAAACCCGTAGCGCGGCTGGTTCCCTTTCAGCAGCCCCCTGCCCTGCGGCACCCCGGGAGCGCCAAGGGGAAGATAGTCATGGCTCCGGACTTTGAAGCACCCCTGCCGGAAACCATCCTGCAGGAGTTTGAGAGATGAGGGCACTCTTAGACACGCACGTCTTTCTCTGGTGGATTACCGACGATCCCAGGCTTTCCCCAAGGGCGCGGGAGGCCATAGCCGATGCCGGCAATCAAATTTTCTTAAGTGCTGCCAGCGGTTGGGAAATAGCCATTAAGGCGCGGCTGGGCAAGATTCAGTTGCCCGCCCACCCCGGTCACTTTATTGCCGAACAGCTGGTCTTAAACGCCATAGAGTGCTTGCCCTTGCGCATGGAACATGCCTTGCACGTATACACTTTGCCAGATTACCACCGTGATCCCTTTGACCGCCTGCTGGTCGCCCAGAGCCAGCTGGAAAACATGCCTATAATCACCTCGGATCCCTTTATAGCCCGCTACGCGGTGGAGGTTATCTGGTGAAGGTGCCGCCCCCGGGCTACTTTAAAAGCTCGGCGATGACCCGGGGAATGATGTAGGTGGCCAGGTCCGTGCGCGACCCGCCCCCCAGCACCACCGCCAGCCTGCCGCCGGCGTGTTCGTCTGCCGCCCGGCGCATGACTCCCGCCAGACGGGGGAAGAGGTCTGGGGTAAGGCCCAGGCTGCCGTAGTCGCCCTTACATGCGTCGTAGCCGAAGTACCAGATGAGTATTTGCGGCTTGAAATCCCGCACGCGCGGCAGGGCCTCCCTCTCCACCAGCGCCAGGTAGTGGTCGTCCCGGCTCACCCCCTTCGGCGGGCGCCGGGTGGCGTCCACATCCACCTTGGTACCGTCCGCCGAGACGTAGTCCCCGTCGCAAAAGCAGACGTGCAGGATGTCGGGATCGCCGGCGCAGAGCTCCCGCGTGCCGTCGCCGTGATGGGCGTCGGTGTCCACCACGGCAAAGCGCCTCACGCCGGTCCTCTGCCGGCAGTTGACCACCGCCAGCACCACGTCGTTAAAGCAGCAGTAGCCCCAGAAGTAGTCCTTCCCCGCGTGGTGCCCTCCCGCGCCGATAAAGGCAAATGCGCGCAGGATTTCCCCCCTGGCCACTTCCTCCACCGCCTGCACCACGCCCCCCGCTGAGTGCCAGGCCGTCGCGCAGTAGGGGTTCTGGCGCACGGCCCGCACCAGCTCCGGCGTGTGCACCTGGAGCACGAGTTCCTCTTCAACCGGCGGGCACTCGTAAAAAACGACGTCCTCCCTGCCCAAAAAGGTTTCCAGCGCCGCCGGAAAGTCCGCCAGGCGCCTCCCCACCGTGAGGTAGCTGCGCCGGCTGAAGCTGGGGTGGTAAAAAAGGCCGACCTTTTTCACCGCTCCCTCACCGCCCCGCAGCAAATTTTTATCCCCGGCCCTTGCCTTTAAACGGCGCCGTGCGGTATATTCTTGGTGAAAAATGCCAGAGGAGGGGAGTCCGTTGTCCAAAGGCAAGGTGGCCATTTTTGTGGAGGAGCTCTACAACGAGCACGAGTTCTGGTACCCGTACTACCGTATGCAGGAGGCAGGCTATGAGGTGGTGGTCGTGGGCACGGGCAGGCAGGAAGTTTTCCACAGCAAGCTGGGCATGCCCGTAAAGCCCGACGTCACCGCCGACCAGGTGAAAACTGCCGAGCTGGCGGCGGTGATCATCCCCGGCGGCTTTGCGCCCGATAAGATGCGCATTAACCAGGACATGCTGCGCATCGTGCGCGAGGCGCTGGCCGCCGGCAAGGTGGTGGCCGCCATCTGCCACGCCGGGTGGGTGCTGGTTTCCGCCGGCGTGCTTAAAGGGCGCAAGGCCACCGCATGCCCGATGATCAAGGACGACCTCCTCAACGCCGGCGCCGCATACCTGGACCAGGAAGTGGTGGTGGACGACAACCTGATCACCTCCCGCCTACCCGCCGACCTGCCCGCCTTCTGCCGGGAAATTTTAAAGAAGCTGGAGGGCTAAGTCCGGGGCACCGGCGGCTTACTCCTCATCCGACCCGGGCCGGGCAAGGGCAACACGCCCAACCGGCCCGGAGGCATTTCGGGGGCTGCGCCCGCGGTGGCCGCAAGGCGGTAGATTTTTCCTCTCCCGCCCCCCTTTGCCTCCTCTTTACTCCAATCTTCCTTCCCGGTACTTTTCCAGGAAAAGCTCCAGCCGGCTCTTCTGGTGCAAGATGACCTCCGCCCAGGCCGCCAGCATCTCCTCCCCCTCGGGAGTGAGGTGGTAGAGGCGCCGCGCCGGGCCCCCGCCGCTGGTGTCCCAGCGGGAGGAAACCAGGCCCTCTTCCTCCAGGCGGCGCAGGTTGCGGTAGACGGTGCCCGGGTCGAGGTCCTCGCCGCCAAAGCCGAACTCCTCCAGGGAGCGCATGAGCTCGTAGCCGTGGGCGGGCCGCCGGCGCAGGAGCAGCAGGAGGCACGGCTGCATGAAGCGCTCTATGGACGTGGCGGCGCACCGGCAGCTCCCGTGGCGGTGGCCGTGACCGTGGCTCTGGCACACAGCAGCATCACCCTTCCCCATTATTCTCTGCGGCAAAAGCAAATCCCTTCCCAGCTGCCCGCTTGCAAGATCCTTTCCACTAGGTAGCCGGTAATGATGATGGCTGGCAGGGTCAGCGCCAGGCGCCAGAGGGCAAAGGCCCACCCCACGAATTTCACTTCCATCAGCAGCATGGGAATTTTAATTGTCGCCCAGGCTCCCAGGAAGATCACCGCGTTGGCCAGGCGGCAGCCTTTCTTTAAGAGGGCGTCGGCCACCGGAAAGCCGGCGTAAAGGGGGCCGGCAGCCGCCGTAGCCGCCAGGATGGAGATGGCCACGCCGCGCGCCCCGGAGCGCGGCCCCACGTTTTTCTCCACCACCTCCCGGGGCACCCATGCGTCCAGCAGGCCCACCAGCACCATAATGGGCGGCAAAAACAAGAGCATCTCCGCCAGGTAAGAGAGGGAGTTCTTTACGGCCAGCGCGCTTACCTGCGGACTGTGCCGGCGTAAGAGGAGGTCCGCCGCTACCACCACCCCAAAGAGGGCGTACTTTTTTAGGAGGGCCCGGTACGCCCTCACGGCAGGATCACCCCCATGAGGTAGCCGATGGCCAGGGCAAAGGCAAAGCCCAGGGCGTTGCGCCAGAAGGTAAACCGGCGACCAAAATAAGCGGCCTCTGCGGGGGCCGTAAGGACCCCCACCATTAAAAGGGTGGTCATAAAGCAGGCCACCGCCGTCACCCCGGCGCCGGCTGCCAGGAGCGAGCCGGCCAGGGGGAAGGCAATAAAGGCGGGCATGAGGGTCACCGCCCCCACCAGGGAGATGAGGAAAATGCCTCCAGGGTTGTCGCGGCCGAAAAGGCCGCTAATAGCTTCCCGCGGCACCGCCGCCAGCATAAGGCCGAGGAGGCCGATGATCCCCAGCATGGTAGGGAGGAGGTTGCTGAAGGACTTCCAGGCCACGGTGAGAGCCTTTTTCGTTTTCCTCTTATCTTTCAGGTACGAGAATACAAGTAGGGCTAAAGCCAGGGCATAAAGAACAGCGTTAAATACCATCCTTAAAAACCTCCCTACTATGTAAAAAGCGGGGGAGCGAGTCCCCCTTTCTTACGCGCCCTGTCCATCCCGGTTTTTCAGCTCTTTTATTCTTTCCTCTACGGCCCTCATTTCCTCCTGCAGCTCCTTGAGGTAGCCCTCCAGGCGGGAAAGCTCTTCCTTGCGGGACGGCGCCCGTCGCATCCCGCCGCCGTGGCAGCAGCAGTGGCCGTAGCCGTGATGGTAGGCGTGGGCGTGCATCCAGGCGTACCTGCACATATGGATTACCTCCTTATATGTGTATAATGCACCTATAGATATTTTCTCCACTACGGGGCTTTTTGTCAATACTCTTGCCATTACCCACGCAGCCGCAAACTGCGGCCCTTAAAAGAGCCTTCACTTTTTCCGCCAGAGCTCGTCCTCTTTTAGCAAGAGGTGCTCTTCCGGAGAAAGGGGCCTTCCGTCTTCCACCACCGGCGGCATGAAGTAAAAGCACTCCCTCGCTTCCGTTTCCTTGCTCAGCAACCTTTTCCTGGCCGCACAATAAATCCCCTCCGCCCTCCTACCGGCCAGGCCGCAAGAACCACAGAGGCGCAGCGGAAGCATCAAAATCCTCCCTTGTTTGTACGGGAATGAGCCAAATTATTTTTTCGCCGGGTATGGACACAACCTCAATACTATATTAGAATATTATTAACTAGTGATACAGGCCTTTCAGCCGGCAGGGAAAAAATGAAGGGGGGTGAAGGTGTTGTTCGAAAGTTACACCCTCAAGCTCGTGCGGCCCCAGTGCCACACCCGTTCAACGGTCAACGCCATCGTGGAAGTGGACCGTAGATCTTGGCGAGGTGATGTCCTACTTAAACGCCGAGCTGGGAAGCTGCTTTTTCCACCCCGAGGGACCCTTCCTCAGATTCACGCAGGGCGGCAAAACGTTCACCCTTCACCCGCGCCACTTCACCATCGGCGGCCTGGCGGACGAAGAGGAGGCCCGCAAAATGGTGGAGTTCGTGCAAAAGCTGCTGGCGGAAACCTGGACCAGGCGGCAGGAAATTACGCCCAGCTACCGCCGCGGAAGGGAACTCAAGGTGCTGGAGGTCTACAAGCTCCTGCCCCGCACCAACTGCGGCACCTGCGGGGTAAAGAGTTGCATGGCCTTTGCCACGGGGCTTTTGCAGCAGGAGTTCCTCCTCGAGGACTGCGCGCCGCTTGGCGAACCCGAACGCGCCCCAAACAGGGAGGAGCTTGCCCGCCTCCTCAAAGAGGCGGGCCTGCTGTCATGAAAAACTTTTCTCCAGGGAGGTAGGATATTGCTATGGCCGGAATCAACACCTGCACCTGCACCTGCGAGGGTGGCGGCGAAAAGGTCATCCTTCTCTTTCCCTGCTCCGGCGCCTCCAACGTGGGCCAGCTGACCAACCAGGCGGCCATCGAGCTGACCAGGGAAGGGGTGGGGAAAATGTACTGCCTGGCCGGCATCGGCGGACGGCTGGAGGGGTTCATCAACACAGCCAAAGGGGCGGACGCGGTGGTGGCCATTGACGGCTGCCCGGCGGCCTGCGCCAGGGCCACCCTGGAAGGGGCCGGCGTGCCTATCCACCACTACTTCATGGTCACGGAAATGGGCATCAAGAAGACCCACACCTTTGACCTGAAACCCGAGGATATTGCCCTCGTCTGCCGCCGGGTAAAAGAGGCTTTAACCTCCACATAGCGCGTGCTATAATTATCCCGGCGGTGACTCCGGAACGTAGTGGTATATGCCGGCTTTTACATTAGTAAATGACAATATAGCACAATAAAAATAGCTTAGCTTCTGGAGGTTTTTGGGGCGATGATCTTTTTAAACGTCATCAAGAGCGGCTTTTTAGAGCTGCTCGATTACCTCTCTGCGCACGTCTTAACCTGCCTCGTCCCCGCCTTCTTCATTGCCGGGGGCATTGCCGCCCTGGTTTCCACGGGGGCGGTGCTGAAATACTTCGGTCCCCGGGCCCCCAAACCCCTGGCCTACGGCGTGGCCTCGGTTTCCGGGGCCATTTTGGCCGTCTGCTCCTGTACCATCCTGCCCCTTTTTGCCGGCATCCACAAAAAGGGGGCGGGCCTCGGGCCGGCAGTGGCCTTCCTTTACTCCGGCCCGGCCATCAACATCCTGGCCGTCGTGCTCACCGCCCGCAAGATGGGCTGGGACCTGGGCCTGGCCCGCGCCCTGGGGGCCATCTCCTTTTCCGTGGTCATCGGCCTCCTCATGGCCCTCATTTTTTTCAAGGAAGAACGGGCCAAAGAGGCCGACGAGGCCATGTTTAGCGGGGATAGCGCCAAGCCCCTCGGCCAGCTCCTGGCCTTTTTTGGGGCCCTGGTGGGCATCCTCATCTTCGGTACCTGGTCCATGCCCTTCTGGAACAAGCTGGCCATCCTCATGGGCTTTTTAAACTTCCTCTTCATCGTGCTTTTGCACTGGTACGACCGTCACGAGATCCAGGCCTGGCTGGCGGAGACCTGGCGCTTCTTCAAGACCATCTTTCCGGTGCTCCTGGCCGGCGTCTTTGTGGCCGGGATGCTCAAGGCCGTCCTCCCGCCGGACTGGGTGAAGTGGGCCGTGGGGGGCAACTCCCTGCGGGCCAACCTCCTGGCGTCGGTGGTGGGGGCCCTCATGTACTTCTCCACCCTCACCGAGGTGCCCATCGTCAAGGCCCTTTTGGACATGGGCATGGGCAAGGGGCCGGCCCTGGCGCTCCTGCTGGCCGGGCCCTCTTTAAGCCTGCCCAACATGATCGTCATTGCCCGCGTCATGGGGGTGGTCAAGACCCTGGTTTACGTGGGGCTGGTGGTGGCGCTCTCCACGCTGGTGGGGCTCCTCTTCGGCTATCTCGCCGGCTAGGCCCGCACAAACTCCCTTTAAAAGGCAGGTGAGGCATTCTGGGCAACTGCTGCGACCCCCGCTCTCCCCACGTCGAGCGGCTCAGGGTGGGCAACATGGAAGTAGGGGCAATCGGGCTTGCGGAGGTCCTCGACCAGGTGGCCGCCCTGGGCCCCCTGCCGGAGGAGAGGCTGGCGGAAGAGTTGCTTTCCCGCTTTAAGGCCAGGAACTACGTGCCAAAGGCGGCGGAAAAGGAGTATGCCGCCGCGCTCCTGCAAAAATTTAAAGAAAGCCGCCCGCAGGCAGGCGGCAAAGAAAAAGCGAAAGGAGGGAGAAAAGTGATCATCAAAGTCCTCGGGCCCGGCTGCAAGAAGTGCCAGGCCACCGCGGAGACGGTCAAGGAGGCCCTGGCCGAGCTGAACGTGGCGGCCACCTTAGAAAAGGTGGAGGACCCCGGCCAGATCGTCAGCCACGGCGTGATGATGACCCCCGGGGTGGTCATTAACGGCAAGGTGAAGGTGGCCGGGAGGGTGCCCAAAAAGGAGGAAGTCAAAAAGTGGATTGAGGAGGAACTAAAGGCGGCGCCCTCCCCCGAAGCCCTGGAAACGGGTGACCACCACTGAGATCCCGGCGGCCCCGCCCCTGTGCGGGCTTGCAGGGGCGGGGCAGAAAAAAGTGCCACCGCCACAACCCCGTGCAAGCGACGGTCGCCAGGCGGCGTGTGCCGGGAGCGTCCTGCGAAGCACCGGTCAAGGCACCCGGCAAGCGGTCGGCAGGCGGAGGGCCCCGGGCAGGACACACGCCGCCCGAAAATAAAAGGACTTTTAGAGGAGGTAAGCCATGGGCAACGCGCGCGCTTTACCGGTAACGCACCGGCTTTCCGTGCTGGACAGGTACCTGACTTTATGGATTTTCCTCACCATGGCCGCCGGCCTCCTGGCGGGCTACGTTTTCCCGGGCATCGCCGACTTCTGGGGACTCTTTCAGGTGGGCACCACCAACATCCCCATTGCCATCGGCCTCATCCTCATGATGTACCCGCCCCTGGCCAAGGTGCGCTACGAAGAGCTGCCCACCGTCTTTGCGGATAAAAAAATGCTGGCCCTCTCCCTGATCCAGAACTGGATTGTGGGTCCCATCGTCATGTTCGTGCTGGCCGTTTTGCTCCTGCCCGATAAGCCGGACCTCATGACCGGAGTCATTCTGGTGGGGCTGGCCCGCTGCATTGCCATGGTACTGGTGTGGAACGACCTGGCCGAGGGCAGCCCGGAATACTGCGCCGGCCTGGTGGCCTTCAACGCCATCTTCCAGGTCCTCACCTACTCCCTGTACGCCTATATTTTCCTCACCGTCGTCCCCGCCTGGCTGGGCCTCTCCAGCGTGGTGGTCAACGTCTCCATGGCCGACATTGCCAAAAGCGTCTTCCTCTACCTGGGCGTGCCCTTCATCGGCGCCCTGCTCACGCGCACGCCGCTGGTCAGGTCCCGCGGGCGCGACTGGTACGAGCGGCATTTCGTGCCGCGCATCGGCCGCCTGACCCTCATTGCCCTGCTCTTCACCATCTTCGTCATGTTCTCCTTAAAGGGCAACATGATCCTCACCCTGCCCTTAGACGTGGTGCGGGTGATCATTCCCCTAACCCTCTACTTCGTCATCATGTGGCTGGCCACGTTCTTCATTGGCAAGTGGCTGGGCGCCGACTACCCCCGTACCACCACCATTGCCTTCACCGCCGCCAGCAACGACTTCGAGCTGGCCATTGCCGTGGCCGTGGCCGTCTTCGGCATCCACTCGGCCCAAGCCTTTGCCACCGTCATCGGGCCCCTGGTGGAGGTGCCGGTGCTCATCAGCCTGGTCAACGTGGCCCTGTACTTCAAGCGCCGCTACGCCTGGCCGGAGGTGCAAAGGTAAGGGGAAAGAAAGAGGCCCTAAGGCCCGCCTTCTTTCAGGCAGGCCAGGGCCTCTTTTTGCAACCGGCGGAAAAAATCTTGATTTCTTGCCACTGCCGGGGGTCTACCTGCGTGCCCTAAAACAAAGTCTGTAAGGCAGGTGGCATTTTTTCCACGGCTTGCCACTTCAAACGGTGAAAAAGCGCCTCACCTCGTAACCCGCCTCCACCAGGGCGCCCAGCACGTTGTCCTGGGAGGTCACCTCCGGGTCGTAGAGCACGACCACCGTGCCGGCCTCGCCGTCCACGCAGGTCCAGGTGACCCCTTCCACGGCCTCCAGGAACCTCTTGATCTCGGCCTTCTCCCGCTCGCTCTGGAGGCCCTCGATGCGCAAAATGAGGTGCTCGCTGGCCAAGGAAATTCACCACCCGCTAAAATCTTTTTCCACACGGCGCTAGCGGAAAAACTGCACGATGTAGCTCACGGAAATAAAGGTCACCAAGGCCCCCAGGATGCCCCGGATGAGGCGCTCGGGCAGGTACTTCTGCAGGTAGGCCCCAAAATAGGTGCCCACCAGCCCGCCCACGCCGAAAAGGCTCCCCAGGAGCCAGTCGGGGGTCACCCGGGCCTGGGCGGCGGCGGGAGTCAGCGCCAGGAGGTGGAAGTAGACCACCCCGGCAATGGAGGTGAGGAAGGTGCCGGCCAGGGCCGCCCCGGCCACGGTGTACACCGGCAGGCCCAGTACGGAAACCACAAAGGGGGCAATGATGGCCCCGCCGCCGATGCCGTAGATGCCGCCGATGAGGCCCACGGCCAGGGCAAGGAAAAAGATGAGCGGCGTGCTAAAAGCAAAGGTTTCGCCCCAGAACTCGTACTCTATCCTGTGCAGGCCTACGGAGCGGGTTTTCACCACCGCCTCCGGCGGCAGGCCCGCCGCCAGGCGCGAGCTGGACTCTTTTTTTATTTTCTCCATCCGTTCGCGGAACTTCCTCTCCAGGGCCTTCGACTGCTCCCGCGACGCCAGGTAGCGCCCCGTGGTTTCGTACAGGAGCCTCGCCCCCAGGTAAAGCAGCACCAGCCCCACAAAGAACTTAAAGGCCCGGGGGTCGGGAAGATACCTGATGCGGATCCAGGCGCCCACAAAGACCCCCGGCAGGGTGCCCAGGATGACCACCCAGGTCAGCGGCCAGGCCATGCGCCCCTCCCGGATGTAGCGGGCCAGGCCCCCGGGAATGGCCACGATGTTGTAGATGAGGTTGGTGGGGCTGACTGCAGGCGAGGTAAAGCCCAGAACGCTCACCATGAAGGGCAAAAGCAGGAAGGCCCCGGAAACCCCTGCCGAAGCCGTCACCGAAGAAACCATGAAAGCCACCAGCGGCGGGAGAAGGGGGAAAACCTCCACGCCGGAGACGGGAAAGTGCACCGCAGGCAGATGCAAGGCCGGTCCCTCCTAGTTCTGGATTTCACAATACTAATATAACCTTAACGCCAAACGCCTCAAAAAGCAATAGCTCGGGGCCCAGCGAGAAAGCTGGCAGATAAGAGCGAATTTTGAATCATACTTTCGGGTGATTACTTATGGACAAGCGTATGGTATTATATAGTTGGCACTACATACCACACCTGGTTCAAGATGGTTCTTCTGTCTTTTTGTCGAAAGTTGGGAGGCAATGAACTGCAGGCTGCAACTGGACGCCTGGCCTGCAGGGAGCGGGTGGCGTAACCGGCCCAATTAAAAGCCGGTTTTCTTTTTCCAGGCAGCTCTTGCGGGGAGGGTCGGTGCATGCAGAAGATAAGGGTAATGATTATCTCTGCACGGGAGGCAAGCGCCAGAAGCCTCAAAACCATTCTCGACCACGACGAGAGCTTTGACGCCTTTTGGCACCCCTTCTCCTCCTTGCGGGAAGCCCTTGAGGCGGCTCAGGGGAGCCAGCCCGACATCGTGCTCTTCGACCTGGAGCCCGCGGAAGCCCACTACGAGTCCATCCGCCGGCTCAAGGACCTCTGCCCCTCAACCCTGGTAATCGCTCTGACGGAAAACGGCGCCGCCGGGGAAACCATCCGGGCCGTGGCCGCCGGGGCGGACGGCTGCCTTTCCCGGGACATGCTCCCCTGCCACCTGCTCATGGCCCTGCGGCTGGTCCACCGCGAGAGGGTCCTCTTTTTCCCGGGCAGCCCGCTCCTCAAGGACCTCCTCCGGGATAAAAACGGCTGTAAGGCACCCGCCCCGGCAAGACGGGCCCCCGGAGGAAGCCACGAGCCGCCCGGGGATACCGGTGCCGCCGGCGGGGACACGGCGGGCGGGCAGTTCCCCCTCACGCAGCGGGAAAAGGAGGTCTACCGCCTGCTCACCCTCAACTACAGCAACAAGGACATCGCCCGCACCCTGTACATCAGCGAGCCCACGGTCAAGAGCCACGTCAGCAGCATCCTGCGCAAGCTCGGCCTGCAGAACAGGCGCGAGGTCATCCTCCACGCCGCCCGGGAGGGAAACCTGGAAAACGGTACCGTGCAGTAAGTTGACGGGCCTAAAGTGGAAGACGGTTAAAACCCCGTCCAAAGAATGAAAAATAGTTCATACCCCGAATCAGCCCCGCGGTGGATGCGGGGCCTTTTTTTTGCCGCTAAGATAGGCCGTGTAAGCCATTTTTTGCTGTGGAGCTGGTGCTCGCGTGGGCAGAAAGCCTGGAAAACCGGCCGCGCGGTGCTACACCGTCCTCGCTTGCCTGGTCCTGGTCGTATCCCTGGCCCTCCTGGGGGCCGGCATGGCCTCCTGGCGGGAGGGGATAGAGCTGAGGGGCGCGGTGGCCACGGGGTACATCGACGTGGCCTTCACCGGCTGCACGGTGGCCGGGGAGAGCGCGGCCCCCAGCCGCGCCGGCGCCTATCCCGACGACGGGGGTAAAAGGCTGCTCATCTTCATCCGGGACGCCTACCCCGGCTACTACGCCCACCTACGCTACCGCCTCACCAACCTCGGCACCATACCCGTGCGCTGTGCGGCCCGGGCGGCGCAGGTACCGCCGGGCCTGGAAGTAGAGATCGCGCAGCCCGATGAAGCCACCTACAGGCCGGGCGAAAGCCGCGAGGGCGACCTCTACATCACCGTGGGAGCCGTGCAGGAGGAGGCAACCTACGATTTCTCCCTGGTGCTTGTCTTTACGCAGTGGAATGCGGGACAGTAGGCACCCCCGCTCATCCTTCAGACAGGAGGAGGAGGTGGTGGTAAATTGAGGGTGTAAGGAGCAACTGCCAACCGACGGCTGCCCAAGGTAGCCCCGCTTAAAACCAAATCTTTAAGGAGGTAAACCGACCCATGAAAAAAGCCAAGTTTGCCGCCCTGCTCCTGGTCCTGGCCTTTGCCCTGATGGGCGCGGCCTTTGCCGCCTGGACGGAGACGCTGAACATCAACGGCTCCGTGGCCACCGGCAACCTGGACGTGGCCTTCTCCAGTGCCACCTCCAACGACCCGCAGGGCACCAACGACCCCGACCAGAACTACGACGTAGGCGTAACCACCGCAACCATCAGCGATGACCAGAACACCCTGACCATCACCGCCGCCAACACCTACCCGGGCTATACCGCCACCGTCACCTACAAAGTGAAGAACACCGGCAGCATCCCGGTTAAGCTCACGGGGGTAACGGTAAACAACAGCCATAGCCAGATCACCGTTAGCGCCACCCAGCCCAACAACGCGATCATTCCCGTAGGCGGCGAGTGGGAGGGCACCATCACCCACACCGTCAACGATAACGCCGCCGAAAACGCCACCTACACCTACACGGCCACGGTCAACGCCGTGCAGTTCAACCAATAAGCCTTTTAAATAAATCTCTCCCCGGCAGGCAGGGCTCCCTGCCTGCCGGCCGAGAGCGGGGAGGTAACTGCGCTCCATGAAAAGGCTAAAGTGGCTGGCCCTCGCCCTTGCCGTCGCCGCCGCCCTGGTGGGCGCCGCCTACGCGGGCTGGGGCAAAAACCTGGACATAGTCGATCCCATCATCACCGGCAACCTGGACATGAAGTTCACCGGCGGGCACGTGGCCTCTTCGCCCCTGGTCACCGCCGGCCTCAACGTGAGCGACTACGAGGCGCAGGTGAGTGTCGGCAACCTCTACCCCGGTTCCTTGCTCTACTTTGACTTAAGGGCCGAAAACACGGGGACCATCCCCGTAAAGTTGGCCAACGCCGAGCTCATCCTCAACCCGGCTAATGATGCGGTGTGGAACTACACCCGGGCCACCTGCTACGTGCTCTTTGACACCGACGGGCCGGGACCCGCGCCCCCGCAGTTCAGGCTGGTGCAGATTTACGGGCCCTTTGCCAACCTGGCCCAGAACCTCACCAGCAGGCTCAGCGATGTGGTCTTTAAGCCGGGCGGCTGGATCACCTTTGACGCCCCCGAGGGCACCGACTTAAACGAGGACGGCGTGGTCAACGAGGAGGACCAGAACTGCATCACCCTCTGGCTCGACCGCAACGCACCCAACGACACCACCGAGGGCAAGAACGTCAGCTTTACCTTAAGGCTCAACTGGAAGCAGTTCAACAAGTAGCGCGTTCCCGGGAGGGCGGGCTGCCGCCCTCCCGGCAGCTTAATTTCCGGGAGGGAAAACGGTGGCGAAAAAAATCCTCCTCTTCCTGGCGGGGGTGGCCGCCTCCCTCATGCTCATGCCGGGGGGCCACGCCGGCTGGAAGCAGGGAGTGGAAATAAAGGGCACGGTGCAGACGGGCAAGTGGCATAGAGCAGCGGCACACGCCCCCCAGGCGCAGGCAGAAGAACCGCAGGAGGGCCCGGGCGAAACGGCCCGGGAAGCGCCGCCAAAGCCGCCGCACGACGCACCGGCCGAGGGGCCGACGGCGGCAGGCGGTGCAGGCGGTGAGGCCGGGGTGCAGGTAGCGCCGCTCCCGGGGAAAGGCGTTTCCGGCGGCGAGGGGCAACCGGCGGTGCCCCCGCCACCCGCGGCACCGGGGAGCGCCCTACAGGGGGCCCCGGGCGGCGGGGGAAGCGCGGGGACGGGGAGCGGCTAGCCGTGCGCGAGCGCGGCCTCCTGGGCGGTCTCCTGCTCCTCATCTACGTCTGCCAGCACTTCCTCCTCCGCTACCTGGGCCTCGGCCCCCTGGCGGGCTACCTCTTAGTGGCGGCGCTGTGGGCGGCCACGGCAGCTTACACCCTCCACCTGCCCCGGCACCGCCCGGCCGGCCGGCTGCGCCTGCGGCGCCTGCTGTGCTACCTGGCCGGCATCTGCGCCGGCTTTTACATTCTCTTTCACCTTGCGGCGGGCCTGGTGGAGGGCTTCGGGCGCAGCCCCTACTCCTTTTCCGCCACCGGCATCCTGGTCAACCTGACCTTCGTCTCCGCCCTGCTGGCCGGCACGGAGCTTTCCCGGGCCCACCTGGCCTGCGGCCTCTCCCGGCGGCGGGCGCTCCCGGGCACCGGCGCCCTAGCCCTTCTCTTTACCGCGCTCGCCCTCCCCCCGGGCAAGGTCCTCGAGCTGCGCGGGGGGCTGGAGCTGGCCAGGTACGCCGGAGAAACTTTCCTTCCCGCCCTGGCCGAAAACGCGCTGGCCTGCTACCTGGCCCGCCTAGGCGGCCCGGCGGCCTCCCTGTGTTACCGCGCGCCGCTCGCCGCCTTCCAGTGGTTCTGCCCGGTGCTGCCCAACCCCGGCTGGGCCACCAGGGCCGTGCTGGGCACCCTCCTGCCGGTGGCCTTCCTGGCCGTCATCCAGCGCCTCTACCTGGCCGAGTCCGGGGCACTGCCTAAAAGCCGCCGCTTGAGCGAGGAGAGCCCTGCCGGCTGGGTGTTCACCAGCATCGCCTCTGTGCTGCTCATCTGGTTTTCCCTGGGCCTCTTCCCCGTCTACCCCTCGCTTATCTTAAGCGGCAGCATGGAGCCCGGCATTAAAAAGGGGGACATCGTGCTGGTCAGAAAGGTGGGCGGGGAGGCCGTTAAGCCGGGCGACATCATCCAGTTCCGCCAGGAAGGCGTCTACGTAACCCACCGGGTGGTGGAAGTCGTTTCCGCCCGCGGCGAAAAGGCCTACCGCACCCGGGGCGACGCCAACAACGCGCCGGACCCCGACCCGGTGCTGCCCCGGCAGGTCCGCGGCAGGGTTATTGGCGTGATCCCCAAGGTGGGGTGGGTGCCCATGACCGTCAAAGCCGCCGCCGGCCTGGTGAAGTTTAAAGGAGGTTTTGGAGAAATATGGCCCGCCCGCTCCTGGCCCTAAACCAAAAGCTGCGCAGAAGCCTCGCCTGCTTTAGCTGCCTGGCGGCGGCTGCCGCCGCCCTGGTCCTGGCCGGCGCGCTGCTCCTGCCGCCTAAAATGGAGGAAAAGCAGGTCCCCGCCTATGCCTACGACCAGCAGGCCCAGGTCCACTACCGCGTCTACCTTAAACCAAACGGCCTCTACCCCGCGGAAAGCCTCGAGCCCGGCATGGTCTACCTGACCAATTTCGTCGACCACATCAACACCCACTTCACCTACCGTTTCCGGGGCGAGCGGCCTGCTGAGGTGAGGGGCAACTACGAGGTCACCGCCGTGGTGGAAGCCACGGACGGCAAGGAGAAGAAGGTCATCTGGCGACGGGAGTTCCTGCTCCTGCCCAAGACGGGTTTTGCCGGCAGCGGCCGGGAAGTGGCCGTACAGCAGGTCCTGCCCGTAAGGCTCCCCGACTACAATGCCTTTGCGGAGGCGGTAATCAAGTCCTCGGAGTTCGCCCCCGAAGAGGTGAAGATGACCGTCAGGTGGAACGTGGCCGTGGAAGCCAGCACGGAAGGCGGCACCGTGCGCGAGCAAATTGCCCCCACCATGGTCATCCCCCTGGTGCGCAAGTTCTTTGAGGTGGGCGGGGAACTGGCCAAGAGCAAGAGCGGGGCCATCTACACCACCGTTTCCGTGTCCGCCGCACCGGCATGGGAGAGGCTGCTCGCCCCCTGCGCGGCGGTATGCGGGGCAGGCCTATCGGCCCTCCTCTTCCTCCTCCTGTTTACCGCCCCGGCGGGGGCCGCCGTAAGCCCCGCGCAGCAGAAGCTCCGGGCCGCGCTGAAAAAGTACGGCGAGAGGATCGTGCGCACCGACGGGGCGGTAAGCCTGGCCGCGGACGGCGCCATCTACGTCAAGAGCCTAGACGACCTCGTGCGCATTGCCGACGACCTGGGCAGGCCCGTGGTCTGCCGCGAAGACTCTTCCCGGGAGGCAGCGGCCACCTTTCTGGTGCTCGACGGGGAGCGCGCCTATGTATTTGAGTTCACGGAAGAGAGCGCCGCGCGCGCCGGAGCTTTTGCCGGTACAAAAAACTTGGCCGCCTCCGGTTAGGCGGCCTTACATTCTTACATTGCGGCAAGGCCCTGAGGCGCGCCCGCCGGATCTTATCTTCCGCCAGCGGGCCGTGCGCCTTCAGGCGGCCTTCCCCTGCCGCGCCCGGCCCGCCCCGGGCACGGCCACCAGCAGGCCGAGCATCCCCAGGGCGGCGGAAAAGAGCATCACGCCCCGGTAGCCCCACCACTCGGCAATAAGGCCGCCCAGGAAGGGACCCACGGCGTTGCAGAGGTTCAAGGTGGACTGGAAGATGCCCCCGGCGGTGCCGCGCTCCTCGCCGCTCCTCAGCACCAGGATCAGCGCCCCTACGTAGAGGCAGGACCAGGCCACCCCCAGGAAGACCTGCACGATCACCAGGAGCGGCAGGGCGGTCACGTAGGCGTAGGCCACGAAGACGGCAATGGAGAGCAGCTGGCCGAAGGCAAAGGTCTTGGCGGCGTCGAAACGCTCCAGGCCGCGCATGACCAGGGACTGCACGGCAAAGTTAATGCCCCATAGGGCGCCGATCCAGGAGCGGCCCAGGCCCAGGGAGGTGAAGTAGAGGGGGAGGACGATCCACACCGCCGTGGCCCCCAGGTGCCGCAGGAAAACGGCCAGGTAGACCTGTACATTTCTTTGCAGCACTTCAAAAAGCCGGGGCCCCTGCCCCCCTTTCCGCCGCGGTATGCCGCCCGCCCCCTCCCGGAAGCCCAGGGAAAGGGCAAAGGCCAGCAGGCAGGAGGCGGCGCTGGCGCCGAAGAGCAGGTGGAACTCCTTTAAGACCGCCGCCCCCACGGCGCCGCCGATCCAGCCCAGGGAGCCGTAGGAGGAGAACTTGCCCATGTCGGCCCCGGACTCAAAGGCGTAGGCTATGAGGGCAGCGGCGGTCACCCCCAGGCAGAGACCCACGGCGGCGCGCACGGCCACCAGTAGCGGGAGGCTGGTGATGAAAAGCTGCGCGGCAAAGGCCAGCGTACTGACCAGGAGGCCCAAGCGCACGAAGGGCAGGCGTCCCAGAGAATCGGATTTCCACCCGGAGTAAATGGAGGAGGCAAAAAAGGATGCCCCGTAGGCCGCCCCCACCAGGCCGATCTGCCAGTCCTTCGCCCCCAGCTGGGCACCCAGGAGGGGGATGAAGATGAAGGACCCCTGCACGGCAAAGTTAAACAGCAGGTTGACCAGGTAGAGGGCGGCGCGGGGCGCCCCCGGCGTGAGAACACCGTGATTGCTCAAGCGGCATTCCTTCTTTGCACGGAAAAGAATTCCTTCAGCTATAAAACTATTTTAGCGTAAAAAAAGAGAAAGTCCACCCCCTCACCCGGCTTTCTTCTACAGGGCCGGCCCGGGGCCGGGGAGGGCGCCCGGCGTAAGGCAGACCTCCCCGCCGGGGGGCACGCGCACAAACCTCTCCCCGTCGTCCCACGGCCCCCGCAGCAGCCCTTCCAGGTAGTCCGCCTGCCCCTCGCAGGTCAAAAACTCCAGCCCCAGCTTTCCGGCCACCTCCCGGGCCGCTTCCCGGGCCGCCTCCTCCCCCTGCCGCCCGGTGTTGATGAACACCAGCCGGCGGTAGTGGCGGAAGAGCTGGCGCATGAGGCGGGTGCCCCTCTCCTCCCCGTAGCGGGAGAGGCAGCGCTCGTATTCCCAGACGATGTTGCCCTCACCGGCCAGCCAGCCGGCGGAGAGGAAGTAGGCGTCCTGCCCCCACCGCCGGCGGGCGGCATGAGAGCCCAGGAGGAGCGTGATGCAGTCGTCCACCCTGGGAACGACCAGCGGCGCCGTACCGGCCCGCAGGCCCTCCAGGGCGCCGCCGCAGTATCCGTAGCCCAGCAGCACCAGGTCGCAGCCCCGGGCGCCGCGGAGGGCCTCCTGCAGGGACAGGCGCAGGCGCTCCGGCGAGCGGTGCAGGTCCTGGTCCAGGAAGCAGAGCTCGCAGCCCGCCGGGGCCAGGCGGGAAAGCTCTTCCTCCAGCACCTTGCAGGCAATGACGCAGGCCCGTACCATGTGCGAAAGAGCCCTCTCAGAAGATCTTGTACAGGGGGTGGTTCTTCACCGGCCTGACGCCGCCCTGGCGCGCGCCGTAGGCCACCACGGCGCTGGCCGCCGCGCAGGCGGGGTAGACCCAACGCGCGTGGCGGATGGGGCCGTAAAAGATGAAGTCGGCGCCCCAAAGCAGCGGTACGGCGTACACGGCTGCCCCCGCGGCCACCATCTCGCCTTCCTCCCGGAAACGCGACTTCTGCCAGGTATGGAAGGCGTTGGAAGGCGCGCAGCCCGCCGGGTAGCCGAGCTTGTCCTTGACCTCCTTGATCAGCAGGGCGCTCCGGGCCGTCCCCGGCACGTCCAGGCAGCCGACGTCCACCAGGAGCTTTTTAATGCCTATTGCTTGTGCCCGTCCCAGGAGCCCGCCCCGACCGTCCTCTCCAGCCAGCAGGCGCAGCACGGCGGCGGGCTGCAGGGCGCGGCTGGAGAAGGCTAGCACCACCGCCGCCTCCAGCCCCAATTCGGCCAGCTCCTCCCAATCTTTTTCCGTGTGGTGTTCGTCGATGGAATTGTAGACCAGGCGCGGCCAGACCTCGGTGCCCTTGAAGTGACGGCAGGCCTTCAGGCGCACCTCGGTGAAGGAGGAGTCCACCAGGATGGGGTCCTCCGTATGGGCGGCCACAAACTCGATGTACCTCACCAGCGCCTCCTCCGTGTCGCCCACCACGTCAATCATGCGCTTTAAGCCGTAGGCCTCCGCCAGCTCGGCCTCCGCGGTCAGCAGATCCCTGGCCCGCGCCTTGTCAAAGACGCCTTTTATTGGATCGCTGACAATGCGGTGCCCGCTGAAGAAAATGCTGCCGATGAGCACCGGCGGGCGCTCGCCGGGCTGCCCACCGGTGCTGGTATCGCCCCAGGAAAAGACCTTTTGCGCGGCTGTAAAGGTAAGCAACGCCTTCCGTCCTCCTTGCCGGGATGCGTGGTAATTTTGTTTATGCGTACCTGCCGTATTCCCTGGCCGCCTCGATGAGGGCGCGCACGTTCTCCGGCCTGATGTTGTCGATGACGGCTCCCGAGCTGAGGATGAAGCCACCGTCCCTGCCGGCAGTCTCGATGAGCCGCTTGCAGTATTCCTTTACCTCCTGCGGCGTGCCCAGGGTCAGCAGGGTGATGGGCACGTTGCCGGCAATGCAGGCCACCTTCCCCAGGATTTCCTTGGCCCTGGCCATGTCGGTATCGTCAAAGAGCCATATGGTAGACCCAGGAGGCAGATCCGGAGCAATGACCTCCAGGCGGGTGTTGTAGCCGCCCTCGGCAAAGAGGAACGGCACCAGGCCCTCCTCCACCAGGCCCAGGATGACCTTCTTGAGCGTCGGCCAGTAAAAGGTCTTAAACTGCTTGTCCGAAAGCCAGCCGTCGGCCCCCTTGTGCAGAGGAATGAAGACCACCGGGTTGCCGGACATCTTGGCCATAGAGACGCCCATCCTTATGGCCAGCGGCGTTACCCTCTCCAGGGCCTCCAGGAGCTTATCGGGCCGCCGGTACATATCCATGAGGATGCCGTGCGTGCCCCGCAGGGTGTCGCCGATGATGTCAAAGGGCGCCTTGGTCGCCCCGCCAAACATTCCCGGGAAACCCTGGGCAGCAAGGCCACTTTCCACAGACTGCATCACCCCAACCCAGCGCAGGGCCTCGCTGCCTGCCTCCATAACCGCTCTTAAGGCCTCCTGCACCTCAGGTAAACCGAAGGGCACGAAGCTGCCGCAGGTAAGGGGCAGTTCCAAGACGTCTGTAAGAGTAGCCAGTTTTGCAAAAGGCTTTAAGTTGCCGAAAATGCGGGGCAGGTAGGTGCGCAGCCAAAAGTCCGTAGGGTCGTTGATAAGGGCGTCGTACTCCTCGGCCTTCATGTACTCGGCTTCCACGTACTGGTAGCAGCTGTCCGCAGGCACTCCGTGCCCCGGCCACTTGTAAAGCCGGTAGTCTAGCAACTCGAAAAACCTGCCGGGCGGCCAAAGGAACATGCCGTTGTGGGCGTCGGGCTCCAGCTCCAGGACATACTTGCGCAGGGCAGTTCCTGCCTTTTCGTAATCGTACATGGCCTCATAAAGGGTAACCCCGGCATAAGCAAGGGGGAAGAGCCCTGTCATGGGGTGCACCGGCACGCGGTCGGGCGCCTTCTTCAGCTGAATGGCGTCCTTGAAGCGGTTAACCCTCTCCTGGTAGGCCCTCTTGGCCTCCTCGCCGGCAAACTCCACGCCCTGGGGCTCGAGCCACCGCGCAAACATCTGCTCCTGCTTTTCCTCAAGCGTCACTTCCCATCCCTCCCCAAAATTCTTCTACCTTAAAGCCCCCGCGCCTCCTCCCGCTGTTCTCTAAAGGCCGGAATTCCCGGCCCCTTCTGTACCGCCCTAAGCAAGCATGGCCGTAAACCTGTCGGCCAGGTAGACCGCCGCCATGGCGTCCCTGCCCACCGCGTCGGCCCCGGCGTATTCCCTCACCTTCTCGTCCACGGGCGCCCCGCCAATCATGATCTTCACCTTGTCCCGCAGGCCCGCCGCCGCAAAGGCCTCCACCGTCTCCTTGATGCTGGGAAAGACCGCGCTCAAAAGGGCGGACATGCCCACAATGCGCGCCCCGCTCTCCTTCACCGCCTCCACAAACCGCTCCGGACTCACATCCACCCCCAGGTCGATGACCTCGTACCCGTGGCACTGCAGCATGGCAATGACAATGTTCTTGCCGATGTCGTGGATGTCGCCCTTCACCGTGCCGATGACCACCTTGCCTTTACCGCCGGCTGCCTCCTTCTTCAAGTGCGGGCCGATGAGCTCGGTAATCTGGGCGAAGATGGCCGCCGACATCACCAGGTCGGAAACAAAATACTCCTTTTGCTCGAAGCGCTCGCCCACCACCTGCATCCCCCGGCGCGCCTCCTCGATGATGGCCAGGGGGTCCTCCCCGGCTTCCAGCCGGGCCTTCACCTCGCTCAGCACCTTATCCTCCTGCAGGTCGGCTACCAGTTGTGCCAGATCGCTCACAATTCACTCCCCCTTCATGTATACCTGTCTATACATCTAATTCTACTTAAGCTCCTCATCTCCTCCTCGAAAAGTAGAAAAATTTTTGCCAAACGGGCCAAGTACCGCCGCAGGTGAGGGAGCGCCCCGCGGGGCAGGGCAGGCCCGCCCCTTAAACCAGGGCACGCCTCTTTTCCCCCCGCACCAACCTCATCCCCAGCCAGCGGCGGCAGACGGCCACCCCCTCCCGGGCGTCCCGCACCCAGGCGTCCGCGCCCACATACCGGCAGACGCGCTCGTTCACCAGGCCGCCGATGATGACCTTCACCGGGGGCCTGGGGCCCACCATGCGCACCAGCTGCACGGTGCGGCGCATGGCCTCAAAAGAGGAGGTCAGCAGGGTGGAGAGCCCCAGCACCCGGGCGCCGGTTTCCTTTAAAAGGGCCAAAAAGACGTCCGGCGGGATGTCCACCCCCGCGTCGTAGACGCGAAAACCCTCGCAGCGCAGGAGGGAGATGGTGATATTCTTGCCGATGTCGTGGATGTCGCCCTCCACCGTGCCCAGGAGGATTTCCGCCTTCTCCGGCTGTCCCGGAATGCCCGGCGAAAGGGGCAGGTAGGGTTCTAGGAGGCGGATCACTTCCTGGAAGATCTCCGCCGACATGACCAGGTCGCTTAAGAAATACTCCCCCCGCGCATAGCGCTCGCCCACCACGTTTAACCCCTGACGGCACTCCTCCACGATCTCCAGCGGGGGCTTTTGCGCCGCGAGCGCCTGCTTCACCAGCTCGAGAACCGTCTTTTCCTCCAGTTCCGCCATGGCACGGGAAAGCTCTCCCACCTTCATCACGCCCCTTCCCTTCCCGGGGCCTCAAATGGCCTCCGGAGCCGAAACCAGCTCGTAGCGATCGCCGCGGTAAAGGCACCAGCCCCATCCCACGGGGCGCCCGTCGCCGCTCAAGAGCGACTGCTCCACCAGGAAGGCCGGAGTCCCCGCCGCCACGTTCAGTATCCGCGCTTCTTCCTCGCCCAGCACCGTCACCCGCAGGACCATCCTGCTGCTCATGGGCAGGGCTGCGGCGTGCTTTTCCACGATTTCCGGAAAGGCCTGGTACTGCAACTCGTTTTCCAAGATGGGTTTCCCCCGGTCGTAGCGGAGGTACTTGCGGTCGTAGGCCACGGGCTCACCGCTGGCCAGAAGCAGGCGGCGGATGTAGAGCACCCGGGTCCCCACCGGAAGCTGCAGCCTGGCGGCGGCCTTCTCCGGCGCCGGCACCAGCCTGGCCTCCAGGAGGCGGGCGCCCGGAGCAAGGCCCCGTGCGGCCATCTCCTTATGGAACTCCTCCATGACGAAGACGGCGCGGTCCAGCTGCGGGCGGGAAACAAAGGTGCCCTTCCCGCGCTCGGTGCGGATGAGCCCCGCCCTGGCCAGCTGGCTTAAGCTGCGGCGCACGGTCATGCGGCTCAGGCCGTACCTCTCGCTCAGCTCCGCCTCGGAGGGCAAAGGGTCACCCGGGCGGTATACTCCGCTCCTGATCTGGCGCTCCAGGATCTGCGCCAGCTGGTAATACGGCGGCACAAAAGAACTCTTGTCTATGGACACCGCTCCCCTCTCCCCGGCAGAAAAGCTAACCGGAAGCCTGCCCGCCGTATCTGATTATGTAAACTTTTCGGGCCCGGCTTGCCGTCTATACAACTATTCTCCTGTACAAGGTTGCAGTCCTGCTAAAAATAAAAAGCGGCCCCGCCGTCCCGCCCCGGCACGGAATTACTCAAAGCGCAGGGCCTCAATGGGGTCGGCGCTGGCCGCCTTTTTTGCCGGGTAGTAACCGAAAAAGAGGCCCACCAGGGCAGCAAAGCCCACGGCCACCGGCGTCACCCAGGGGGTGAAGACCATCTGCCAGCCGGCCAGCCGCACGGCCAGGCGCACGGCCAGCCAGCCCAGGAGGGCACCGGCAGCCCCCCCGGCCACGCTCAGCAAGAGTGATTCGGCGAGGAACTGGGCGAGGATGGCCGAAGGCGTGGCCCCCACGGCCATCCTGATGCCGATTTCCTTGGTACGCTCGGTAACCGAGACGAGCATGATGTTCATGATGCCGATCCCGCCCACCACCAGGGAAACGGCGGCAATGCCTCCCAGGAGGAAGGTCATCACCCTGGTGGTATCCTCTACGGCGGAGAGCACGGCCTCCATGTTGCGGATGTTGAAGTCGTCCTCGGCACCCGGCGCCAGGTGGTGGCGCTGGCGCAAAGTATTCCTCACGGCCTCCTGTAGCGCCGGCAGAGCCGCGGCGCTCTCCGCCTGCACGTTGATGAGGCGCACGTAGCGCGTGCCGATGAGCTTCTGCTGTGCCGTGGTGAGGGGCACGTAGATGACGTTGTCCTGGTCGCTGCCCCCCAGGCTGGCCCCCAAGGGGGCCAGCACACCGGTTACGGTGAAGGAGAGGCCGTTTATTCTGATCTTCTCCCCCACGGGGTTTGTGCCCGGGAGAAAGAGGTTATCGGCCACCGTCTTGCCCAGCACGGCCACCGCCGCCATCCTGTTCACATCTTCCCGGGTAAAAAAGGCGCCGTAAAGCGTGGGCCAGTTCTTAATCTGCTGCAGCTCCGGGGTAGTGCCGCTGACCGTGGTACTGTAGGCCTGCCGCCCGTAGGCTGCCGTCACCCCGGCGGAAACCTCCGGCGCCACGTACCTGACCATGGGCAGGCGGGCAATGGCCTCCGCGTCCGCCGCCGTAAGCCGCCCCGCGCCTTCCCCGCCCCGCACCGGCCCAAAGCTGCCCCCGGGGGTGACCAGGAGGAGGTTGGAGTAGCTACGAATAAACGCACTATAATTGACTGAAACGTACAGTTCTGTTACCATAGAAGTATGGAACTCTTATCCATCGGGGAAGCAGCAAAGCGGTTAGGCGTGCACCCGAACCGCCTCAAGGCGTGGGAGAAGCAAGGGTTAATTAAGCCCGTGCGGCTTCCCAGCGGCCACCGGAGGTACCCGGTAGAGGAGATCAACCGCATTCTGGGTACAGAGGGATAAAGGCAGAG
>NZ_KE386889.1:0-28948 GCF_000429345.1 Desulfovirgula thermocuniculi DSM 16036
AGCTGGAACGCTATCCTGCCGATGCTCCCTGTTTTGCGGACCGTTGTATTGAAGGGTGCGCCGACGAAGATTTCGAGGGTTACCTTGTGTTCTTCGAGATCGAAGTACTTCTTTCTAACCTTGATTTCCACGCCGACCGCGCTGTCGGGAGTGCTAACTGTGGTTGCCTCAATTCCCCTGGCATTGTCTCCCATCTTCCACACCACCCTTTTCCAGTGGGTATATACCCCTTAAAAACCGGAAACCGAATCCCTCAAACCCGCGTGAATTCTGGCTTTCAGCGATCCGGCCCACCGGAAACCGACCGGAAACCTACCGGAAACCTGACGGAAACCTGCCGGAAACTTTCTTGATATGCTAGATGGCGGTAGCTTACCTTTCTTTGCAACTAAGCTTTCTGATACAATAGGGAAGAGAAGCAATTAACGGACAACTTTCTTCTACGGCCGAGGGTTTTTCCCAAGGCCGTTCTTTTTCTCTAGTTGAGTTGCACCTCATCCACTTTCTCACTGCCTCTAGCAAGCCCCTGACCGTTCCGCGGTAGAGGAAAATGACCCTCTTGCACATTCCCTCACCCCCTCCCCGCAGTCGTTCGGCCGCAGGGCGAAGCTCCCGCACGCCTTTGAGGTGGCCCAAGTGACGTGGCCGCCGTGGAGGGCGCCTTTGGCCTCGGTGCACGAGCCGACGCCGCTCCTCCCGAGCGGTCTGAAATGCTCGCAGTACCCGCACCTGAAGAGATCCACTTCCTTTCTGTCCCCCTCGTAAATCTTCTGCTGGCGGGGGAGGCGGGACTCGAACCCGCGTTGCCGGATTTGGAGTCCGGAGTTCTGGCCGCTGAACTACTCCCCCGTGTTGGTGGGAGCGGCCCGGAATTGAACCGGGGTTTCCGGTAACAGGTAGTGGCCAGCTACCTTGGTACCGACGCATGCGGCCGCCGCGGTCGGTATTGCTCCGGGCGCCCCGCCACGGACTCCCATGCTGCCGCTCCCGCAGTGGCGGAGCAGACGGGACTCGAACCCGCGGCCTCCAGCTTGACAGGCCAGCACTCTCAGCCCCCTGAGCTACCGCCCCGCTTAACTGGCGGAGGGCGGGGGACTCGAACCCCCGGGGCGGCTTTTCAGCCGCCCACCCGCTTAGCAGGCGGGTGCCTTTGCCGCTCGGCCACCCCTCCGTGGCGCTTCAATGGCAGGGGGAGCAGGACTCGAACCTGCGCTCCGGGGTCCAAAGCCCCGTGCCTTGCCCGCTTGGCCACCCCCCTGTGCGTGGCGGAGGGGGCGGGATTCGAACCCGCGGGACCAACTGGTGGCCCAGCGGCTTTCGAGGCCGCCGCCTTAGTCCACTCGGCCACCCCTCCGCGCCCACCGCGGGATCCGCGCCCGTGATCTCAACTCCAGCCAACCCGGGACGTCCGAAGCCACGGCCACCATGTCCCCGCGCGGTAGCCTCCTGAGGCCGTACTTGTCCAAAACAGTCTGGGTTGGTATAGTTAATACTCTTACTCTTCTTTTGGGAGAGTTTCTAATACTTTTAAGGCAATTTTCTTTGCATCTTCTACTTGGTCAATTGACATATCTCGTACTCTTCTTAGTTTTAGGGAGTAGCGAATTATTGCAGAGACTGCGGTGAGCAACTGATATTGGTCGTAGGGTGGAAACTTTTCTAGCTTGTTTAGGATAAATGCTTTGACTTCTTTCCAAGGCCAATTTGGGTTTATTAGTTGGGAGGTTCTTCGGATTTCTTTTAAGAGTTCGATCTTAATCTCGTCTTTAAGGGTTTGTATTTCTTCTCTTGATAGCTTAGATAGGCAACTCGTGTTCATCAGTAAGTCACCACGCATCACTTGATGTCAAAAAGTTCATTGATAGGAATAGCAAAGAAATCTGAAATCTTTTGCGCTATGCGTAGAGAGGGGTACCGTGTCGAGTTTATGATTTGGGTGGCAAAGGAGCGGGAAATACCTATTTTTTTTCGCAAACTGCTCGTGTGTTAACCCCGCTTCCATGAGTTTCCTTTGTAGAGGAGACTGGTTCTTTGGTTTGTTGCCCATGACAGCATAACCTGCCTTGTGCAGTATATTGCAACACGACTAACTCTATTTTATGTTGTGTATCGCAACCTGTCAAGGGGGATAGACTAAAATTGATGCACACAACAACATATGTTGCTATCAGCAACATTCTAGGTTAAAATAAAGAAAAACTTGTGGGAGGGTGTGTGTGAGTGGCAACCTTTTCTGAAAGGTTAAAAATGCTGAGAAAGCAGAGAGGTTACCTACAAAAGGAGTTGGCTTCTATAGTTGGAGTGAAACGCGGAACAATTGCCTCTTGGGAAAGTGGAAGAGTTCCTGAATTAAGGTGGGTTGAAAGACTTGCGGACGTTTTCAATGTTTCTACCGATTACCTTCTTGGCCGCACCAATGACCCCACCCCAAAGAGTGCCAGGCGAGAAATGGAACAGGAGGCAGAGAAGTCACTCCGGTCGTTAGAACAAACAAAAGAATCTTCGGTTAAAAATACGGAACAAGAAAAAGATACAAAGCAAAAAGAAACAGAATCCCCCAAACCAGCCCGCCTCACCGTCGCCGAACTCCTCCAGCGCTTCGCCGACCGCGACCCCGAGACCCTGACGGTGGAGGAGGCGCTGGACATGGTGCTCCGCTCCGACCACGTGATGTTCGACGGCGTGCCCGTGGGCCACGAACTCGACGAGGATGTACTGCTCGACATCCGCGACGCGATGGTCTACTTCCTGAAGTTCCTCCTCAAGCAGAGCAGGCTGACCGCAAAAAAAGCTCCCCTCTGGGCGGAGGAGGTGGTGGTTCCGCGCCGTCGGGGAGCTGAGCGCCTGGCCGGGTAGGGCTTTTTATTTTTTTTTGTCGAATTTCGTCGCAATTTTTCGGGCGTTCGCCCCTTCCCTCCCTGCCGGGTTTCTGCTATACTGGGGCTTGTCCGGCAACGTACATACGTTCGCTGTATGGGGGTATCCGCGTGCTCTTGGATTTTGTGTCAGGCAGGGTTGAGGAGGTCATCCGCAGGTACGGCCTGCTTTCTCCGGCCGACCTCGCTCGCGAGCTGGGCGTGGTGCCAGTAAAATTGCCCCTCCGCTCAGCTCACGGCATCTCGTTCTCCGTGGACGGGAAGAGGGTGGTGTTCGTCGACGCCTCCCTGCCCCCCGCCAGGCAGGACGGCGCGCTCGTGCACGAGGTCGGCCACCAGGTCTTCCACCCCGGCGAGGTCAGGTTCCGCCTGCGGCGGCTCCACTGTGGCGTTTCTTGGAGGCGCGAGGCCGAGGTGAACCTCTTCGCCTTGCTGTACCTCCTCGCCTGGAACCGGGAGTTGTTCGAGGCGTGCGGCTACAACCTCTACGCCTTCGCGGAGGCCCACGGCGTGCCCCTGGGAGCCGCCGAGTACCTCGTCGGGGCGGCCCGCCTCAGGGGCCCGGGCTTCCTGCGGGAACTGGGGGTGGAGGTGCCCGGGTATGAGGGGGATGTGGCATGAAGGTGGAGGGGAAAGGCCGGAACCCGCCCGCACCCCGTGCCTCCGGCGGGACCGTGTGGCGCGCGGGGAACCCAGGGCGGCGGGATCGGACCCGCTGCGGGTGCGTACCCGGCGGCCCCTTCCCCCGGACCGGGGATTAAAAGCCTTTCCTGGTCACCGGGCTGAACCTCTCGTGCTTCCTCTTCAGGTCGGGCGTGAACATGCGGGCGTAGCGCCTGACCATCTCCAGGTCGGCGTGCCCCAGGATCTCCTGAAGGCTGAGCACGTCCCCGCCCTCCATTATCCAGAACTTGGCGAAGGTGTGGCGGAAGGTGTGGGGCGAGACGCGCACGCCGCTGAGGCCCGCCCTCCTGCCGTAGGCGGCTATCCGCTGTTGCACCGTCCGCTTGCTGATGGGTTCCCCCTCCTGGTTGGGGAAGAGGGGGGAGTCCGGGCCGAAGAGCCTGTCCAGGGCCTCGGAGTAAAGCCTGAGGACCCCCTGGGTCTTCGGGGAGAGCGGTAGCACCCTTTCCTTCTGGTTCTTGGGGTTTCGGATTACGAGGTATGCCGGGTAGCCGCCCTCGGAGACTACGTCTTCCCTCCTGGCCCTCAGGAGTTCCCCTATGCGCACGCCGGTGTCCAGGAGCAGGAGCATGATGGTGTAGTCGCGCAGCCCGGCGAAGGTCGACAGGTCGGGCTGCTCCAGCAGCCTGCGCACGTGATCCTCCGTGAAGGTGGGGACTACGGGTTCCGTGTGCCTGACCAGGGAGATGCCCTTCGCGGGGTTGGTCCGTAGCGCTCCCTGGCTTTCGAGGAAGTTGAAGAAGGCCCTTACGCTTCTGATGCGGCCGTTGATTGAGGTGGGTTTGAGGTTCTGCTCCCTGCAGGAGAGGATGTACTCCTCGATGTCCTCCCTCCTGACCTGCGTCGCTTCCGCTATGCCTCTGGCTTCCTCACAGAACCGCTTGAAGTCATCCAGGCACCTCATGTACCACTTGATGGTCGACTCGCGGGTACCCTTCACCCTGTGGTGGCGGGCGAAGCTCTCCAGCGCCCTCCCGAAGGTCCAGGTTTCGCGGGGGATTTCCGCAACGCGGTTTTTGAACTCGGGGGGTAGGGAGATGACCCTCTTCTTTCTGGCGCGGGTCACGGTTTTCCGGGACCTCCTCGGGTTTCTGCGGTTTTCCCCGAACGCGCCAGACTCCTCGCAAGACTTTCCGCAAGACCTGCCCCCGGGTCTTGCGGGGGGCAAAAAGTAAAAACCCCCGGTATGCGATCCCCGGAGGCCTTGATGTTGCTGGATTTGGTGCGGCAGAAGGGACTTGAACCCCCACGGGCTTGCGCCCACAAGAACCTGAATCTTGCGCGTCTGCCAATTCCGCCACTGCCGCACATCTGCCTTGCTGGTGGTTATTATAATACAATTTTGCCTTCCTGACAAGAGGGGGGCACGGAAATTCTCCCGGCTCCCTTTCAAGCGGGGACCACCTTGACCAGCACCTTTCGTTGCCGCGGTCCGTCAAACTCGCAGAAGAACACTCCCTGCCACGTGCCCAGCACAAGCCGCCCGCCGGAAACGAGCAGCGTAAGGGAGCAACCCATAAGGCTGGCTTTAACGTGGGCGTCGGCGTTTCCCTCGAGGTGGCGGTAATCGCCCTCCCGGGGAACCAGCCTTTCCAGCTGGGCCAGCACGTCGTGGGCTACCGAGGGGTCGGCGTGTTCGTTTACGGTGATGCCGGCTGTGGTGTGGGGGACAAAGAGGTAACAGAGGCCCTCCTGTACCTTTTCCGCCTGGATTATTTTCTGCACGTGGGCGGTTATGTCCACTAGCTGACAACGGGAGGTGGTGTAAAGGTTTACGGTATGGATCATAGGTCCTCTCCTTTCAGGTATTGGCAGGCGAGGCGCAGCGCCAGCTCCACCGCTTCCCGGGCACCGGCTGCCGTTTTGATGTCGCCGGCTATGCCGCGGCGCTCCACTCTCCAGGTGGCCAGGCCGACCACCGGTTTGCCCATTTTCAGGGCCAGGCCTATTTCGGACAGGGTGCCATAGCCGCCGCCGACGGCAATGAGGGCGTCAGCGGAGCAGGCAATGACGGCGTTTCGCGCATCGCCCAGACCGGTGGGCAGGGCCACCGTCAGGTAGGGGTTTCCTTCCTTGCGGTGGCGCCCCGGCAGTATGCCTACCACCAGGCCGCCGGCCCGGCGGGCACCCCGGGAGGCCGCCTCCATAACTCCTCCCCGCCCGCCGCAGATGAGAATGGCGCCCCTCTTGGCTATTTCCTCTCCCACTTCTTCTGCCAGCTGCCACTCCTCAGGGGAGCACTCTGCGCCGCCGATGACCCCGATGTACCACGTCACGGTTACGCGCCTCTTTCGTCCAGGCCCGGCTTACAGGCGCTGGGCAGACTTAAAGCCGAGGTTGAAGGTAAGTATTTCCAGTTTCACGGAGAGGTCCACATTCCGCACCTCAATCCCCGCCGGCAGGTTTAAGGCCACAGGGGCAAAATTAAGAATGGCCTCCAGGCCGTTCTTCACCATGTAGTCGGCCACTTCCTGTGCTGCCTGGGGAGGCACGGCAATAATACCGATGCGCGCCCCGTGCTCCCTGATAACTTCGGGCATTTTTTCCATAGGGAGCACTTCCAGCTCGCCTATTTTCTTGCCGATTTTGGCCAAGTCGTTGTCAAAAACGCCGACGATTTTAAAACCGCGGCTGTTAAAGCCCCGGTAGGTGCAGAGGGCGTATCCCAGATTGCCTGCCCCCACGAGGACGAGCGGCCACTGCTGGTCAAGGCCCAGGATCTTTTTCGTGTACCTCAGGAGGTCCTTGACGTTGTACCCTACTCCCCGGGTGCCAAACTCGCCAAAGTAGGCCAGGTCCTTGCGCACCTGAGCGGGGCTGACGCCTACCCCTTCGGCAATTTCCCCGGAAGAAACGGTGGTTACGCCGTTTCTGTCAAGTTGTTCCAGGTAGCGCGAGTATATGGAGAGCCTTGTTACGGTGGCTTCAGGCACGCGCAGGGTTTTCAAAGGCATCGCCTCCTTAAGTTATAAAATTCACATGCTAGATCTAGATAATCTTATACCATTAGTCCCGTGCCGTGTCAAATGACTTTTGGGCAGAAGGTAAAGAAAAAGCCCTGAAAAGGGCTTTTCCCCGGGGGAATGGTTAAAGGGGTTAACGAGGCTAGGTCACCCGGCAGGCGGACTTAAAGGCCTCCCGCGCCGCCTCCACCGTCCTTTCAATGTGCTCTTCCGTGTGGGCCAGGCTGAGGAATATAGCCTCAAACTGGGAGCAGGGCAGGTAAATTCCCCGGTTCAGCATGGACCAGAAGAAGGCGGCAAAGCGGCTGGTGTTGGAGGTGCAGGCTGAAGTGTAGTCCACCACCTCCCGGCCGGTAAAGAAGACGGTGAGCATTGACGCCGCGCGGTTTATGATTACCTCCACGCCCGCCTCCCGGGCCGCCTCGAGAAGCCCGCGGTGGAGGAGGGCCGCCTTGCGCTCCAGCTCTGCGTATGTGTCGGGGCGCCTGAGCACCCGCAGGGTGGCCAGGCCGGCGGTGACGGCCAGGGGGTTGCCCGAGAGGGTACCGGCCTGATATACCGGGCCCGCAGGGGCGACCAGATCCATGATTTCCTTCCTGCCGCCGTACGCGCCTACGGGGAGCCCGCCCCCGATAATCTTGCCCAGGCAGGTAAGGTCGGGAGCAACCCGGTAAACCGCTTGGGCGCCGCCGTAGGCCAGGCGGAACCCAGTGATCACCTCGTCGAAGATCAGCAGGGCCCCGTAGCGGCGGGTTATTTCCCGCAGACCCTCCAGAAAACCTTCCCGAGGGAGCACCACGCCCATGTTGCCGGGCACCGGCTCCACAATAACGGCGGCAATGTCGTGGCCTTCCCGGGCAAAGATCTCCTCTACGGCCCCGAGGTCGTTAAAGGGAGCCACGATGGTGAGGGAAGCTGCAGCCGGCGGGACTCCCGGGCTGCTGGGCACTCCCAGGGTCAGCGCCCCGGACCCCGCCTTAATGAGGAGGAAGTCCGCGTGGCCGTGGTAGCATCCTTCGAACTTGACGATCTTGCTGCGCCCCGTGTAGGCGCGGGCCAGGCGCAGCGCGCTCATGGTGGCCTCCGTGCCCGAGTTTACCAGGCGCACCACCTCTACGGCAGGCATGGCCTCGACAATCTCCCTGGCCAGCTCCACTTCCCTTTCCGTGGGTGCCCCGAAGCTGGTGCCGTCCTTCAGGCAGGCCTCCAGCTCTTCCACCACCTCCGGGTGGGCGTGCCCCAGAATCAGCGGCCCCCAGGAGCAGACGTAGTCTATGTACTCGTTGCCGTCGGCATCGTAAATGTACGCTCCCCGGCCCCGGGAGATGAAAAGGGGCTGGCCGCCCACCGCTTTAAAGGCCCTGACGGGGCTGTTTACCCCGCCGGGGAGGTAACGGAGGGCCCTGGCGTAAAGCTCCCGCGATTTCTCGTGTGAAGGCAAGCCTTTCTCCCCCCTAATCCTCTTCCAGCTCAAAATTAACCCTGATCTTAAAGACCTTCTCTGCCGGCAGGTTGAGGAGGTCCTCTATGCCGGTAAGCCGCTTTATTTCCTCTATGGCGGCATTTAGCTCTTCCGGCGATTCTGCCAGCAGGGTAAACCACATATTGTAGGGGTGATCCCGCAGGTAGTTGTGGGTTACCCCCGGTAAGCGGTTGACTATCCCGGCCACTTCCGGGATCCTTTCCGGAGGCACCTTTAAGGCGCACAAAGTGCCGGTGTAGCCCACGCGGCGGGAGTCGAAGATGGCTCCCAGGCGGCGGATCACGCCCCTTTCGATGAGGCCTCTTATGCGGTTGATGACTTCCTCCTCGCTGCTCCCGAGGGCCCGGGCCAGTTCCTTATAGGGTTCCGGTGTCAGGGGCAATTTGCTCTGAATGAGGTTGAGCAGCTGCCTGTCCAGGTTGTCGAGGTTCATGGGCCACCTTCCCCCGCCGCTCGGGCCTCATACAGGCACCAGGGTTCTTCGGCCATGTAGTCCCCGTGGTAAAAATAGGCCCTGGCCCGGCAGCCCCCGCAGGCCCGGCGGTACGCGCAGCGCCCGCAGCGCCCGCCGTATTCCTCGCTGCGCAGGCGCAGGAACACCGGGTTTTCCTTCCACAGCCGGGAAAAGGGCACTTCCCGGATGCTGCCCACGCGGACGTTCAGGTAGGCGCACGGCTGGACGTCTCCCTCCGGGGTGACCAGGCAGTAGGCCGTGCCGGCCAGACAGCCTTTCCGGTAGCGCGGCTTTTTGCCCATGCGGAACGCGATACGCATGAACTGGGGAGCGCAGGTGGGTTTTATCTCGATGGGCACTTCCTCCTGCTTTTTCACCAAGCGCGAGAGGAGTTGCTCGTACTGTGCCGCCCGCAACGATTCTTCCTCCAGATTGGCGGCCCTGCCGGTGGGAACGAGGAAAAACACATGGTGGGCCGTAGCTCCCAGCTCCACGGCCAGATCGGTTAATTCCTCTACTTCCCGGCAGTTCCACTCCATCACGGTGGTGTGCACCTGAAAGGGCAATCCGGCGCTCCGGCAGGCCTTCATGCCCTCCACGGCTGCGTGCCAGGCTCCGACGGTTCCCCGGAAGCGGTCGTGCCGGGAAGGGTTTGTGCTGTCCAGGCTTATGCCTACGGCTGCCGCCCCGGCCTTCTTTAGCTTTACGGCCACCCCGCCGGTAATCAGGGTGCCGTTGGTGCCAAAAACCGGGCGCAGGCCCCGGGAGGCGGCGTATCTCACCAACTCGTATATGTCCGGGCGCAGGAGGGGCTCTCCGCCGCTGAAGATGAGGATCTTGAACCCGACCCGGGCTATTTCGTCGATGAGGTTAACGGCTTCGGCGGTGTCCAGTTCTCCTGCGAGCTTCCTTCCGGCATCGCGATAACAGTGTCGGCAGGAAAGGTTGCAGGCATTGGTAGCGTTCCAGGAAACAAGCACTAGATCCAGCCCTCCTTGAGCCAGCGGGCCGCATCCTTGGCATGGTAGGTGATGATGATATCCGCCCCGGCCCTCTTTATGGCCGTAAGGATTTCCAACACCACGCGGCGCTCCTCGATCCACCCTTTTAGCGCGGCGGCCTTAACCATGGCGTACTCACCGCTGACGTTGTAGGCGGCTACAGGACAGTGAAATTCCTCCCTCACCCGGCGGATGATGTCCAGGTAGGCCAGGGCCGGCTTAACCATGACGATGTCGGCGCCCTCCTCCAGGTCCAGGGCCACTTCCCGCAGGGCCTCCCGGGCATTGGGCGGGTCCATCTGGTAGGAGCGGCGGTCGCCGAAGCGGGGAGCCGAGCCGGCCGCTTCCCGGAAAGGCCCGTAGAAGGCGGAGGCGTATTTAGCCGCATAAGACATGATGGGCAGGTGCGGGAAACCGGCTTCGTCCAGGGCCTGGCGGATGGCCGCCACCCGCCCGTCCATCATGTCCGAGGGAGCCACCACGTCTGCCCCGGCCCGCGCGTGGGAAAGGGCGATGCGGGCCAGCAGGTCGAGGGTGGGGTCGTTTAAGATGCGCCCCCCTTCCACTACCCCGCAGTGCCCGTGGCTGGTGTACTCGCAGAGGCAGACATCGGTGATGACCAGGAGGTTCGGGAAGTGCTCTTTGAGCGCCCGCACGGCCTGCTGGATAATCCCCTCGTCGTCGTACGCCTCGCTGCCCACCTCGTCCTTGTAGGCCGGCAGACCGAAGAGGATTACTGCCGGAATGCCCAGGTCCACCAGCTCGGCGGCCTCCTCCAGGAGGGTGTCTGGGGAAAAGTGATGGACGCCCGGCATGGATTCCACGGGCCTTTTCAGGCCGCGCCCGTGGGCCACAAAGAGAGGGTATACAAAGTTCCCTGCCTGCAGGCTTGTCTCCCTCACCAGGCGGCGGATGGCCTCGTTTTCCCGCAGGCGGCGGGGGCGGTGGGTGGGGAAAGCCACGGCAATACACCTTCCTTTTACGTTATGCCGGTTTAATTTCCTCCTCGGTGAGATAACATGCCGGGTCCGGGGCCCAGAAATCACCGTAAACTGCCTCCGCCCGGCTGCGGAAATTGCCGTTGCATACCTCCAGGAAGCGGCAGCGGGAACAGCGCCCGTGCAGGAGGCTGCGGCGGTTTCGCAGGCCTCGCAAGGTGGGGTGGGAGTCGTCCGTCCATATCTGGCCAAAGCTCCTCTGCCGCACGTTGCCTAGGGTATGGTGCAGGGAAAACTGGTCGGGATGCACGTTGCCCTCCCAGTCCACGGCGGCAATGGCTATGCCCGAACGGTTGCCGCCGTTTTGCCGCAGCAGGCGGTAGATTTCTTCCGCCTTTTGGGGATCCTGGCGGCGGAACTTGAGGTAAATGTAAGGCCCGTCGGCATGGTTGTCCACGGTGAGGATCTCTTTCTCTGCGCCGCGACGGCAGAATTCCATTGTTTTTTCGATGATGAGATCAAGGGCTGCGCGGGTTTCCTCGTGGCCGAGGTCGTCACCAATCATGTAGCGCGCCCGCCCGCTGTAGACCAGGTGGTAAAAGCAGGCCCGCGGGATGCCTTCCTCTTCAATTAAAGCAAAGATGGCCGGCAGCTGGGCGTAGTTGTGGCGGTTAAGCGTAAAGCGAATGCCCACCCGTAGCCCGGCCTCCAGGCAGAAGCGGATGCCTTCCAGGGCGGCCTTAAAAGCCCCGCGGTGGCCCCGGAAGCGGTCGTTGGTCTCCCCTACCCCGTCCAGGCTCACGCCTACGTAACTTACGCCCGCTTCCCGCAGGCGCGCGGCGGTCCTACGGTCAATGAGGGTGCCGTTGGTGGAGAGGACCGTACGCAGGCCGCGGGCAGCCGCATAAGAGGCCAGCGCGAAGAAATCCTCCCTCAAGAGGGGTTCGCCGCCGGAAAAGAGGAGCACGGGCACCTTAAAACTCGCCAGGTCGTCGATGAGCTTTTGGGCCTCGCGGGTGGTTAGCTCACCGGGGTGCCTCTCCCTGGCGGCGGCGTAGCAGTGGAGGCAGCGCAGGTTGCAGGCGCGGGTCATGTTCCAGACCACTACCGGCCCCCGGCCCGGAGAGGTGCCGTGTTTCTGGTGCCGGGAGGAAGGGTGATAGCGCAGCCGGTCGCCAAAGGAATTGGTCTGACAGAGGAGGCTGGTCACGCTTATCACTTGCCCTTCCCCCCTGCTTCGGCAATGGCCTCCACCAGCCCCTCGATGGTGTAGCGGCGGGCTTCTACGTGCACGGGCAGGCCGAGTTCCCGGGCTGCCTGCGCGGTAACCGGGCCGATGCAGGCCACCGTGACGCGCCCCAGCAATTCCGGCAGGCCTTCCCTGCCCATGAGGGAAACAAAGTTGCGTACGGTGGAGGAGCTGGTGAAGGTGACGATGTGAATTTCCCCCCGGGCCAGCATGCGGCGGATGACCTCCGCGTTTTCCCCGTCCGGCACGGTGCGGTAAGCCGTTACTTCGTCTACCTCCGCGCCCATTTCGCGCAGCATATCGGCCAACACCCGCCGGGCTATATCCGCGCGGGGCAGCAGCACCCGGTCTCCGGGCTTAATGTGCTTCTCCAAGCCGCGGGCAATTTCTTCTGCCCGGTATTCTTCAGGGACGTAGGCCACCCGCAGGGCGTACCTTTCCAGAGCCTCTCTGGTTTTGGGGCCGATGGCGCAAAGGTTTACCCCCTTCAGCGCCCGCACGTCCTCCCCCAGATCGAGGAGCCGTTTGAGGAAGAAACGCACGCCGTTGGCGCTGGTAAAGATGGCCCACCGGTAAGAGGGCAGGTTTGCTATGGCCCTGTCCAGGGGGGTAAGGTCGTCCGGCTCTACCACCCTGATGGTGGGGAATTCCACCGCCTCGCCGCCCAGCTCCTTTACCAGGGCGGAGAGCTGGCTTGCCTGCTCCCGGGAGCGGGTGACCAGGACCCGCCGGCCGAAAAGGGGCTTCTTCTCCCACCAGCTCAGTTTCGGCCGCAGGGAAGCCACTTCCCCCACCACGATGACGGCGGGGCTGGTCAAGCCCGCCTCCTTTGCGCGGTCAGCAATCTCCTTAAGGGGGGCAGCAATTGTTTTTTGCTCCGGCAGGGTTCCCCACTGGATGACTGCCACCGGGGTGTCCGGGTGGCGCCCGTGGGCCATGAGCTGCCCGGCGATGAACTCCAGGTTGGCCATGCCCATGAGGAAAACAATGGTGTCCGCCCCGGTGGCCAGCTTGTCCCAGGCAATACGGGTGTCCTCGCGGGAGGGGTCCTCATTGCCCGTGACCACGGCCAAGGTGGAGGCGCAGCGGCGGTGGGTAACGGGAATGCCGGCATAAGCCGGCACGGCGGTGGCCGAGGTTACCCCCGGAACCACCTCAAAGGGGATACCGGCCTCGGCCAGGGCCTCGGCCTCCTCCCCGCCGCGGCCAAAAATAAAGGGGTCGCCCCCTTTCAGGCGCACCACGGTTTTTCCCTGGCGTGCCTTTTCAATTAAAAGCCGGTTGATTTCCTCCTGGGTCAGGGCATGCCGGGTAGGGTGCTTGCCCGCGTAGATAAGCTCTGCCCCTGGGGGAGCGCAGGAGAGCAGCCTGGAGCTGGAGAGGCGGTCGTAAACGACGACCTCGGCTTTTTGGAGGCAGGCCAGGCCTTTTACGGTGATAAGATCCGGGTCGCCCGGGCCGGCGCCTACCAGGTAAACCATTCCTTTGCTCATGCCTGATCGAACTCCTGACGCGCTTTTTGTAAAATTTCCCCTGCCCCGCGGGCCATAAGCCTTGCCGCCAGCTCCCTGCCCAGGCTCTCGGCTTGCTCCACAGGCCCGCTAATTTTATCTCTTACCAGCTGGCTCCCATCTTGGGTGGCGACCATTCCTTCCAGGATGAGGCAGCCGTCCTTCACCTCGCCCAGCGCACCTACGGGTACCTGGCAGCCCCCTTCCAGCTCCCTTAGGAAGGAGCGCTCCGCAGTTACGGCGGCCCTGGTCGGGGGGTCGTCCAGGAGCCTGATCATTTCCAGAACCTCCCCATCACCCGCCCGCACCTCTATGCCAATGGCGCCCTGCCCGACGGCTGGGAGGCAGATGCGGTATGGAATGCGCTGGGTGATCAGGTGGTCGAGGCCCAGACGGTGGAGCCCGGCGTAGGCCAGCACCAGGGCATCCAGCCCTAGCTCCTCCAGCTTGCGCAGCCGCGTGGTTACGTTTCCGCGCACGGGTGTTACCCGCAGGTCGGGCCGGTAGTGGCGCAACTGCGCGGCGCGCCTGGTACTGCTGGTGCCTATCAGGGCGGCGTGAGGCAGCTCTTCGAGCGTGTGGCCGGCGCGGGAGACGAGCACGTCCCCGGGATGCTCCCGGGGGCAAATGGCCCCTACGGCCAGGCCGTCCGGCAGTGAGGTGGGCAGGTCCTTCATGCTGTGCACGGCCAGGTCGATTTCCCTTTGCTGCAGGGCCAGTTCCAGCTCTTTGGTGAAAAGGCCCTTATCCCCTATTTTGCTCAGGGCCACTTCCTGGATGCGGTCGCCGCGGGTTTTTATTCCCCGCAAGGTAAAGCAAACGTGCGGGTAAAGCGCCTGCAGCCTTTCCAGCACCCATCTTGCCTGCCACATGGCCAGGCGGCTTTCCCGCGTGCCGATGACAATTTCCCGTTTCATTAAACAGGATTTTCCCCCTAACGTTCCGCCGCCCGCTCCCGGGAGGCCTCTCCAACCGGCTTTTCACCGGGAAGCTCGAGCCTGAACAGGTTCTGCAGCACCTTCATGTAGAGGTGACCTTCCGGAGTAAGGGCATAGGACTTGAGCTGGGTGATGGGTACGTGGAGCACCTGGTTGACCAGGGAGTTGGCCAGGGAGCCGATTATTTTCCTCTCGCGTTCCGAAAGCGGGCCCAGGCGGTTTAAGGCGCGGCGCAGCTCCCTTTCTTTTAGCTCTTCTCCCCAGCGCTTGAGGGCAATAATGGTGGGTACCACAAACTGCATGCTTAGCCACTGCATGAACTGCTGTAGCTCTTCCTCGATGATGCCCTCGGCCAGGGCGGCTGCCTTCTTGCGCTGGGCCAGGTTATGGTCCACGACCTGCTGCAGGTCGTCTATGTCGTAGAGGGTCACACCCGGGAGCCGCCCCACGGCGGGGTCCACGTCCCGCGGCACGGCGATGTCGATGATCATGAGTTCCCGGCCCTGCCGGCGCGCAACCACCTCGGCCATCTCGCGGTAGTGCACCACATAGTGGGTGGCTGCCGTGCAGCTGATGACAATGTCGGCTTCCTCCATGTAACGGTAGAGCTGGTCAAACCTGACGGCAAGGCCGTTGAGCTGGGCGGCCAGCTCGGCAGCCCGCTGGTAGGAGCGGTTGGAGACAATGACGCCGGATACGCCGTTGGCCACCAGGTAGCGGGCGGCCAGCTCGCTCATCTTGCCCGCGCCGATGATCAGAACCTTGTGCCGGGAGAGCTCGGGGAATTTGCTCTTGGCCAGCTCCACCGCCGCGTAGCTTATGGAGACGGCGTTCTGGTCGATTCCCGTCTCCGTGCGCACCCTCTTGCCCACGCTGATGGCCTGCTGAAAGAGGGTGTTGAGCACCCGGTTGGATGCCCGGTGCCGGCAGGCCAGCTGGTAGGCGCGCCGCACCTGTCCCAGGATCTGCGTTTCACCCAGGATCATGGAGTCAAGGCCTGCCGCCACGCGGAAGAGGTGGCGTATGGCATCCTGGAGGGTGTGCACGTAAGTGTAGTTCCTGATTTCCGAAATGCTGGCCCCCGATTTTTGCGCCAGAAATTCCCATATGGCGTTCAGGCACTCGTCCAGCTTTCTGGTGGCGGCGTAAATTTCCGTGCGGTTGCATGTGGAGAGGATCACGCACCCCTCAACCACCGGATGGCTGTTCAGCCGGGAGAGGTTCCCTTCCAGGGAGCCTTCCGCAAAGGAAAGCTTTTCCCTCACCTCTACCGGTGCCGTCCTGTGGTTTACCCCCACGGCCACAATAAGCATCGCACACCCGCTCCTTTGCCAGTTCGAGTTCTCCCCGCTTGACCAGCAGCAAGATTTCTTCGCCGGGCGAGGCCTGGCCCTCCCCCAGGCAAGCGCCCGCGCTTTCCTCCCGCGCGCGGCGGCGAATCTCGCCCAGGAACTCGGCCAGGCACCCGTATGCAGGCCCGAACTCCCCTTCCAGCCGCTCCCTTATCTTGCGGGCCAGGAGGGGGCTCCTCCCCGAGGTGGAGACGGCTATCTGCAGCGGCCCCCTCCGCACCGTCGCAGGCACATAAAAGTTGCCGCTCTGCGGGTCGTTGACGACGTTTACCAGCAGATTCCGGGCGAGGGCTTCCCGGGCCACCCTGCGGTTGACTTCCTTGCTATCGGTGGCGGCAACGACCAGAAAAACCCCTTCCAGGTCGGAAGGCTGAAACTCCCTCTGCAGGTACGTTATCTGCCCTCCCGCGGCCAGCTCCTGCAGCCCGGGCGTGAGCCGGGGGCTCACCAGCTTTACCTTTGCTGCGCAGGAAAGCAGGGACCTCGTCTTGCGTTCGGCCACCTTCCCCCCGCCCACCACCAGGCAGGGACGCCCTTTAAGGTTGAGGAGAGCAGGGTAGAATTCCGGCAACGCTTTCCCGCCCTTCTCAGAATTTCCTTGAGCTCACGAAATCGGCAATAGAGGCCAGCACTTTTTTGGCCGGGCGGTCCGGCAGGGGTTTGAGGGAGCTCTTGGCTTTGAGGGTAAACCTCTGGGCTACCTTTACGGCGTACTCGATGCCCCCCGAGCGGCGCACAATGGCAATGGCCTCTTCAATTTGCTCCTCCTCCCGGGTGCGGGAAAAGATGATGGCTTTCAGGCGCTCCCGCTTGGGGCTGTGGGTGAGGGCGTAAATTACCGGGAGGGTGATGATGCCCTGCCGCAGATCGCTGCCCACGGGCTTGCCCAGTTGCTCCTGGTCGGCAACCAGGTCCAGGATGTCGTCGGTGATCTGGAAGGCCATGCCGATGTGGTGGCCGTAACGCCGCAGGGCGGCATGGGTTTCCCTGGGCGCGTTGCAGGCTACGGCACCCAGCTGGCAACTGGCGGCAATGAGCAGGGCGGTTTTACGGTTAATGCGCCGGAAGTAATCCTTAATGCTTTGCTGTACGTCAAAGGTGCTGGCAATCTGCTGTATTTCTCCCTCGCACATTTTAATGCTGGTGTTTGCCAGCACCTGGGCAATCATGGGGTTGTCGTAATATCCGGCAATGAGAATTAACGATTGCGCAAAAAGGTACGTCCCCACGTGGGTGGAGATGCGGTTGCCCCACTGAGCCCTGACGGTAGGCACGCCGCGGCGGGTCACGGCTGCATCCACCACATCGTCGTGCACCAGGGTGGCCATGTGTATCAGCTCCAGGGCCACCGCCAGCGGCAGGACGCGCTCCAGCTTGAAGTCGGCGCACTTGGCGCCCAGGAGGCTAAAAGCCGGGCGCAGGCGCTTGCCGCCCGCCTGCAGGAGGTGCTGGGTGGTTTCGGTAAGCAGCGGGACCGAGGTCTTGAGGGTGGCCCTTAGCTCCCTCTCCACCGCGGCCATTTCCTCTTTTATCTCCGGCAGATCAAGCATTAAGTTAAATTTCACCTGCCCGCGCGCAGTTGTGGGCTGTTATGAGGTGTGCCTGGTGAGACAAGCAGTGCCGGCTGTATGGGACAGGCTGTACCACACTAATAAGGTATTACATTTTGCCGGTAAAATCAATGGCCACGAAACCCCATCGGTTTACGACAGCCTTTCTATATGTTATAATTTAATGCCAGCTGGAAATAACCGTGGGGGTGGATGGGGCCTGGTGGCCCTCCTGGTCTTCAAAACCAGCCGTGGGGCGGCAGTCCCGTCCCGGGTGGGTTCGATTCCCACACACTCCCGCCACCGTTCCGGGCTTGCCCGGAATTTTTTATGCCCTTAGGGCGCTTAGGCGGCGGGCAAAGGCGAGAAGCCAGCCCAGCGGGTCGCCACCCCGCCCCAGCTCGTGCCAGTCCAGGCGCGCGGGTTCAATGCCCAACTGCTCCATCATCCCCCGCCAGCGCGCAAGCATCTTGCGCACCCTGGCCGCGCCCCCCATGTGGCGGCAATTTTCCTCGCCGCAGGTTATTACCGCCACTCCTTGCGCGCCTTCCTCCAGGGCCTGCATGAGCCACAGGGGGTCCAGGGCGCCCGCCGTGGGTAGGGGAACCAGCCGTGCGTCTTTCAGTTCCGGCTTACCGGCGAGTTCCTGGGGGTTGAGCCCCTGGAAGAAGGTCCTCTGGCAGGCGTAAATCACTAGGGATGGTGTGCCGCCCGGTCGCGCGCTCTCTCCCGGCCCTTCTTCCCTGTTAATTCCCCTCACGGAGATGGCTCCGGCAGGGCAGTGAGCGGCGCAGATGCCGCAGCCCTGGCAGGATTCTGCCGGGATGCGCGCCCGGCCCTCAATGACGGGCACGCCGTAGGGGCACACCCGCAGGCAGGTCAGGCAGGCGGCGCAGCGCTCGGGGATGACTTCAGCCCCCAGGCCGCAGCGCAGGCAGCGGTCGGCCTCCCGCAGGGCCTGTGCTGGGAAGTAGCCCAGCTCCTGGAGGACGAAGGAGGCGCGGCGCTCCTGCGCCGGCAGGAGGGCGGGATCCTGGCGGGAAAAGGTAGGCAGCCGCTCCAGCACCCTTTCCGGCACCGGGGCAAGGACGGAAAGCTCTTCTTCCCGGGCGGTTTCTCCCTGCAGGTACCGGTGGACGGCGGCGGCGGCCCTGTGCCCGCTGGCCACGGCTGCTACAGCCGGGCCGGGACCGGTGGCTATTTCCCCGCAGGCGAAAATTCCCGGCACGCTGGTGGCCAGGGTGTGGGGGTCGACCTCCAGGCACCCCCGCGGGCCGACCTTTATGCCGCTTTTTTCCAGGAAAGAGAAATCGGCGCCCTGCCCAATGGCCAGGACGATGGTTTCTCCCGGCACGAAGGACGTTTTCCCTTCGTCAAACTGCGGGTTAAAGCGCCCCTCTTCGTCAAAAACGGACTTTACGCCTTTTAACTCCAGCCCCTTGAGCTGGCCTCCGGCAATTTCTGCCCGTGCCGGTCCCCAGCCCGGCCAGATTTCTACGCCTTCTTCCAGGGCCTCTGTTATTTCCCAGGAGTGCGCGGGCATTTCCTCCCGGGACTCCAGGCAAACCACCCGCACTTCGCGGGCACCCAGGCGCAGGGCCGTCCGGGCCACATCCATGGCCACGTCTCCCCCGCCGACGACCACCACCCTCTCCCCAACCGCCGGGGGCTTTCCGGCATTTGCCCCCTGCAGGAAAGGGAGGGCCAGCAGGACGCCCGGGTGGTCGAAGCCGGGCAGGTTCAGGTTGCGGCTTTGGGAGAGGCCCACGGCCAGGATGACGGCGTGGAACACTTCGCGGAGCTCGTCCAGGCACACGTCCTTCCCCACTTCCACGCCGTTGCGGATCTCCACGCCTGCTTTTGCCACGCGCTCCACGTCTTCCCTTACCGCGCGGCGGGGGAGGCGGTAGGTGGGGATGGAGTGGTAGAGGTGGCCGCCGGCTTCAGGGGAGCGCTCGAAAACCGTCACGCGGTATCCCCTTTGGGCCAGGGACCAGGCGGCGGTGAGGCCGGCAGGGCCTCCTCCGACCACCGCCACGCGAAAGGGGAGCAGCCCGGAGGGAGAAGGAGGAGGCGGGTACCCGGGACCTGCCATTTCCAGGGCAAACCTCTTGAGGGCCCTTATGGATAGGGAGGCGTCTTTTGCCCCCCGCCGGCAGCGGTCCTCGCAGGGATGGGGGCAGACCCAGCCGCAGACGGAGGCAAAGGGGTTGTTGGCCCTGATGAGTACCGCCGCCCGGCGGTAGTCCCCGCGGGCAATGGCGGCCAGGTAGCCGGGCACGTCGGTGTGCACGGGACAGCTGAAACTGCAGGGCGGCAGGGTTAAAGGCACGGTAGCACCCCCTTTTGCTTGCAAAGCCCATTATATCACGTCACCGGGCTTTCTTGAACCGGGCGGCGGCAAGCAAAAGGGTGGGAAGGACGATTTCAAAGGTGTAGGCGTAGGGGGGCCAGGTGAAGACGATCCAGTGGGCCATTTCCACTACATTGCCGAACTGCCCCAGGGCCAGGGCCACCAGGAGGATGCTCAGAGGGGCCACCAGGGGCCGGTAGTCCTCCAGCCCGAGCAGGTTGGCCGCCCCCACCACCGTGGCAAAATGGAAGAGGCCTACCTTGCCGAAAATGGACACGATCCAGATGATCATCCAGATGGCATCGAGCCTGCTGAGGAACGTTCCCAGCCCGGCCATCCTTACCAGCTCAAAGGTGGGGTAGGTGAGGCGGGCGGTGGTGGGGCCGAAGACGGCTGTGCTGGCCAGGGTGTCGACGGTGAGGATGATGCCTATGGCTACCACGGCAATGACGCCGTCGCGCCGGGCGGCATCCTGCCTGGCCAGGTAGGGAAAGAGCATGGCCAGGAGAAAAACCTCGCACCTCCAGGCGACGGGATCAAGGCTCCCCAGGAGAACCGGTCCCAGGCCGTGCTCCAGCACGGGCAGGAGGTTGGCAGGTTCCATGTGCCCGGCAACAAGCACCAGGAGGAAGGCAAAGAGGGTCAGCATGAGGGGGTAGGAAAGCTCCATGACCCTGGCCAGGACCTCGATACCCTCGTAAACGGCAAAGGCGCAGAGGAGGACCATCAGGGAGATAAGGGCCACCTGGGGCGTGCGGGGCAAAATGGTGGAGGAAAGCAGTTCGCCGAATTCGCGGAGGATGATGCCGTTAACGTGCAAAAAAAACACCACGTAAAGGAAGGCCAGGATCTTGCCCAGCCGGGGGCCGAGGATAATTTCGCTGTACTGCACCAGGGTTTTGCCGGGGAAGATCCTGCCCAGGGCCGTAACGACAAAGATGACGTAAATGCCGGGTATGGTGGCCAGGAGAGGGGTCAGCCAGGCGTCCCTGCTGGCCACGGCGGCCACCAGGCTGGGCAGGAAAACCATGGCCGTAGCGCCGACCACGTTCACCAGCAGGTAGATTACCTGCAAGCTGGAGATTTTCTCTTTCGCCTGCAAACGGCCTTCCCCCCGGCTGTTTTCTTGGACGGCGCTTTAACTTGAAAAGGCTTTTAGGGTTCCTGGAGGCCGTAGCGGTCGCTCGGGCCGGCCTTCTTTTCCCCGCATACCAGGCAGGCAAGGCCCAGGAGCATGTTGGCCGCGGCCAGGAGGAGGTAAAGGCTGCTTGCCGGCAGCTCCGGGCCCAGAAGGAAGCGGCACGCCAGGAGGAAGGTTCCGGCAAGCAGGTAGGAGCGCGCTTTTTCCTGGCGGAGGGCGGCGCGCTTTAGGGCCAGCAGGTAAGGGAAGGGCCGCAGAGCGTTCTTTTGGCTTTTGTCCGGGCGTTGCCGCAACTCTGCGCAAAACCTTTTCTGCCGGAACCTGGCGGCCATCGCCCCCGTGAGCACGGTAAGGCCTGTGGCGGCAAAAGGGGCCAGTAGCCCTGCCCCGAAGATGTTTAAGAGGAAGAGGCTGGAGATCCATACAAGGAGTAACGTGCCGCACAGGTCGACCAGGCGGGCGAGACGGCTGCGGGGGTCCTCCCTGGGAGGCTTGCGGGAGAAACGCCAGAGTTCACCCCTCTGCCGCCTTTCGCGCCAGGAGCGGTAGGCGGCGTAAAATATGCTGCGCGTACCTTTAAGCACTTCTATCACCTCTTCCTTCCATTTTGACCGGGAAGACCGGATTTTATTCTTTATACCCCTTGTGCGGGGAGAAAGAATGGAGGTATAATAACATAGTTCCACGAAGAACAAAGTTCTGTGCGGAAAGGAGTTTTAAGATGGCCGAAGGGAAACCCACCCTTAACCTGGATAGCCGCCTGCAGTTTGCCTGCCACCCGGGGCTTCCCTGCTTTACCCACTGCTGCCGCGATGTGAACATCTACCTTACGCCTTTTGACGTTCTGCGCATGCGCAAAAAGCTCGGCCTTTCCTCCCGGGAGTTTCTGGAGCGCTACACCGTCACCCTGGTCGGCGAGGGCACGGGACTCCCGGTGGTGGCATTAAAGATGGACGAGGAGCGGGATAAGAAGTGTCCCTTTGTCACCGCGCAGGGATGTCAGATTTACGACGAGCGCCCCTGGGCCTGCCGCATGTTCCCCCTGGACAAGTATTCGGAGTATGAGTTCGGCCTTTTAACCGATGTTTCCCGCTGTAAAGGGCTGGCCGAGCCCCGGGAGCTGTCCGTAGAGGATTACCTCAAGGAGCAGGGGGTTCTCCTCTACGAGGAAGTGGAGGCTACTTTTAAGCTTGTTTCCAGCAGCCCCCGCGTGCTGGCGCAAAAAATAGTCAACCCGCGCATTGTAGAGATGTTTTACATGGCCTGCTACGACCTGGACCGCTTCCGCCGCTTTGTCTTTGAAAGCAGGTTCCTGGAGATATTCGAGATCGAACCCGAGGAGATAGCGCGCGTTAAGGAAGACGACCTGGAACTCTTGCAGCTGGGCTTCCGGTGGCTGCAGTTCGGCCTGGTCATCGGCGATGCCCTGAAGATAAGGGACCGGGTGCTGGAAGAGGCGAAGAAAAAACAAAAGGCCGCCGGCGGCGGGGAGGGCTAGAAAAAACCCCGGGTGGGCGATTACCCGGGGTTGATTTTTGCCGGCAGGTGCAGTAGTTCACCGTATAGCTCGGGCCTCCGGAACTGCAGGTAAAAGCTGTGGCGCATGGAAGGGGACTTGTTTCCCCGGATGGTGTTGAGCAAGGCGGCATCCAGGTCGGCCACCAGGATGCTTTCCCGCCCCCCGAAGTCCTCGGCAACAACGTTGCCCTTCGGGTCCAGCACCAGCGCTCCCCCGCAAAATTCTTGGCCTTCGCCGCAGGAGCCCACCAGGTTTGTGGCGGCTACAAAGAGGCTGTTGTCGTAGGCCCTGGCGGAAAGGTATTTGAGCCAGATGTCCCTGCGGTTGCCCACAATGGACGGAGAGGCGTGGGGGGCAAAGATAATCTCTGCTCCCTTGAGGGCCAGGATGGTCGTCACCTCGGGAAAATGGAGGTCCCAGCATATCTCCACCCCCAGGCAGGCCTTTTCCGTGGCAAAGACGGGCAGCCGGTCGCCGGGGCTGAAGTAGGGGAGCTCGCTTTTTCCCAGGTGGGTCTTGCGGTATTTTTCCACCTTGCCGTCGGGGAAGGCCAGCACCTGGGTGATGTAAGGCTTGGGACCCGGAGAGAGCTCGGCGAGGCCGAAAAGGATGAGCACGTTAAACGCGCGCGCCAGGCGGGAGACAAAATCCGTGCTCCTTCCCGGTATGGGCTCGGCCCGGGTCGCCGCCCGCTCTCGGTGGTAGCCCTGCACGCACAGCTCGGGAAAGCAGATAATTTCCGCTTTTTCCCGGGCGGCCTTTTCCGTAAAGAAGGCCAGCTTCTGGAGGTTGCCCTCCACGTCGCCGATAACTGCCTGCATCTGCACCAGGGCAATGCGGAGGTCCTTCATCTTACCCTCCCTGTGGCAGGTAAATGATTACCGCTTCCTCCTTGCAGTTGGGAAACTCGGGGCAGTTGATGCACTCCTTCCACACCTTCTGGGGCAGCTTTTCCTTGGGGATGAGCTTAAAGCCGCACTTGAGAAAGAACTCCACCTGGTAGGTGAGGGCAAAAACCCTGGCCAGGCCAAGCTCGCGTGCCTCGGCCAGGAAGGCCTCCACCAGGTGCCGGCCGATACCCCGCCGGGTGAAGCGGGGGTCCACGGCCAGGGCGCGGATTTCCGCCAGGTCGCTCCAGATGATGTGCAGGGAGCCGGCCCCCACCACCTGGCCTTCCTCCTCGGCTACGGTAAACTCGCGCAGCGCCTCGTACAGCACGGCGCGGGGGCGCGGCAGCATCAGCCCCTGCTTGGCGTAGTGGTTGATTAACTTGTAGATAGCCTCCACGTCGGCAATTTTCGCCTTGCGGATTTTCATGTAGCGGTTTTTTCCCCTTTGCGGTGTTTTACATTTCCCGGGCGTAGGCAACGGCGTTGCGGAAAATGGCCAGGCCGTGGGGTTCCTTTAAAAGGCTTTTAACCTCCGGGCGACGCCAGTTTGGGTGCTGGGTCACTTCCACGAAGCGCTCCGGGTGGGGCATCAGTCCCAAGATGCGCCCGCTGGGGTCGCAAATACCGGCAATGGCGCCCAGCGAGCCGTTGGGGTTATAGGGGTAGGCGCCGGTGGGCTCGCCGGAAGGAGTGGCGTAGCGGAAGACCACCTGGTTCCCCGCCTCGATGGCCTCCAGCACCCGGGGCGAGGTGTAAAACTTGCCTTCCCCGTGGGCGGCCTGCAGGTAAAGGAGCTGCCCGGCCAGCCCCCGGGTAAAGATGCAGCGGCTTTCCTCCACCCGCAGATAAACCCAGCGGCACTCAAAGCGCCCGCTGTCGTTGGTCATCAGCGTAACCTTTATCTCCCCCATGCGGGCGTCGGGCAGGAGGCCGGTGCGTACCAGCACCTGGAAGCCGTTGCAGATGCCCAGCACCGGCTTGCCGGCTTCCACAAAGGCCTGCAGCTGGTCCGCCAGGAAGGAGGTCAGTTCTACGGCCAGTACTTTCCCCGCCAGCACGTCGTCGCCGTAGGAAAAACCCCCGGGGATGACCAGGATTTGATAGTCGGCCAGCTTTCTCTCGCCGCTGCGCAGTTGGTTGACGTGCACCAGCTCCGGAGCACCGCCTGCCTTTTCAAAGGCGTAGTAAGTTTCGCGGTCGCAGTTGGTTCCGTCGGCATACAGCACGCACACCCGCGGCCTCACCTTTCCCCCACCTCCACGCTGCCAAAGACCCGGGCCATGGGCTCCTGCCAGGCCGCCTTCAGTCTGTCCAGGGGGAGGCTAAAGAGCCTTTTCCCGCCCTGCTCTACGGTTATCCGGCGGTTGCCTGTGGTCTGCCCGATGACCCTGTAGGGCACGTCCCCGAAAAGCGCTTCCGGATCTGTCTCGGGGGAGAGTTCCACCAGGAAGCAGCCCGGCGTTTCGTTAAAGAGGTAGTAATCCGCCCGTACTTCCCCGGGCACGGCAATGCGGGCACCTGTGTTGCCTCCAAAGCACATTTCCGCCAGGGCGGCGGCCAGGCCCCCCTCGCTGATGTCGTGGCAGGCCAGCACTTTGCCGCTTTTGATGGCGCGGTGCACCACCTCCCACACCGCCTTTAATTTGGCCGGCTCCACGCGCGGCAGGTTCCTACCGAGGTGCCCCAGGAGGTCGTAGTATGCCGAGCCGGCCATTTCCTCCACGCGGCGGTAACCCACCAGCACGATGGAGTTTCCCTCTCCCTTGAAATCTGCCGAGACGGTTTGGCGGGCGTCGGGCAGGCGCCCGAAGGCGGAGATGCACAGCACGGGGGGGATTTTAATGACCTCCCCGCCCGGCCCGCGGTAGGTGCTAGAGAGGCTGTCCTTCCCGGAGATGAAAGGCATCCCGGTGGCCCGCACAAAGTCCACGCAGGCGTCCATGGCCCGGTCCAGGGCCCCCAGCGCTTCTTCGTCGGGAAAGGGCCAGATGAAGTTGTCAATGAGGGCCAACTCTGCCGGGTTGGCCCCTGCGGCTACGGCGTTGGACACGGCCTCCGCGATGGCCCAGAGCCCGCCGTAGTAAGGGTCGATGCGGTTGAGGATTGGGTTTAGGCCGTGAGCAATGACCACCGCCGCCGGGGAGCCCAGGAGCGGGGTGAGAACCACGGCGTCGTTGGGCCCGTCGCCGCCGGTGCCGCCGTAGGGAGGGAGGCAGCAGGAGCCCTGCACGCCGTGGTCGTACATGCGCACGATGGGCTCCTTGGAGCAGACGTTGAGGTGGCCCATCACCCGGCAGTAGACTTCCTCCCAGTCCTGCGGCAGGGGCACCTCGGGGTCCTCAAGGGGAGGCTCCTCCCAGCGGGCGACCAGGGTGCGCCGGGGCAGCCCGTGATGGAGAAACTCCATGTCCAGGTCGCAGACGACCTCGCCTTCGTAAGTAACCACCAGCCGCCGGTCGGAGGTAAATTCCGCCAGTACGGTGGCCTCCACGTTATAGCGGCGGCAGATCTCTAAAAGCCTGGGCAGGTTTTCCGGGGCCACGGCAATGACCATGCGCTCCTGGCTCTCCGAAAGCCATATCTCCCACGGCTTCAGGCCCTGGTATTTCAAGGGGGCCCTTTCCAGCCAGACCCTTACTCCCGTCTTTTCGCCCATTTCGCCCAGGGCGGAGGCAAAGCCCCCGGCTCCGCAGTCGGTGATGGCCCTGATCAGGCCTTCCTCGCCGGCGGCCAGGATTACGTCGGCCACGCGCTTTTCCTCAATGGGGTGGCCGATCTGCACCGCCGTAGCGTTCACCTCGATGGTGCGGTGGGTCATTTCCCCGCTGGAGAAGGTGGCCCCGTGTATACCGTCGCGCCCCGTCCTGCCGCCGATTACCACGGCCAGATCTCCGGGCACGGGCTGGCCCTTTTGGCAGCGCGCCGCCGGCAGGATCCCGTAGGCGCCGACGATTACCGAGGGCTTGGCGCGGAAATCAATATGGAAGTGCACGGAACCGTTGTTGGTGGGGATGCCCATGCGGTTGCCGTAGTCCCTCACCCCGGCCACCACCCGCCGCAGCAGGTAGTGAGGGTGGAGGCAGCCCGGGGGAATTTCCTCCCGCGGTGTCTCCGGGGGGGCAAAGCAGAACATATCCGTGGAGGCAATGACGCGCGCTCCCTGGCCCGTGCCCATGATATCGCGGAAGACCCCGCCGCTGCCCGTCATGGCTCCGCCGTAAGGCTCGATGGCCGAGGGCGAGTTGTGTGTTTCCACCTTTCCGCAAATGGCCCACCCGTCGTAAAACTCCATCACCCCGGAATTGTCCACAAAGGCGGAGAGGACCAAGGGGTGGCGGGTGGCCGCCGTGGCTTCCTGCAGGCGCTTTAACAGGGGCTCCTTCTCTTTCCCGTTTACGATGAGCGGTGACTTAAACGTTTTGTGCTTGCAGTGCTCGGACCAGGTCTGGGCGAGGGTTTCCACTTCGCAGTCGGTGGGGTCCCTTCCGGCAGCCCGGAAATACTGCTGGATGGCCTTCATTTCTTCAAGGCTTAAAAAGAGGCGGTCTTTGCTTAATTCCATGAGCTGGTCATCGTCCATCTCCCGCAGGGGGATGACCTCCGTTTTTCCCGGCTGGCCGCTGATCCTCAAGGTAGAGGGTTTTTCAGTAATCACCTGCTCGATGGTTTCATTTACCAGGAGGCGCTTTAGAACCACTTCCAGCTCTTCCGGTGCTATCTCGGTGCCGTAAAACCCGTACTCCCGGCTGGAGTCGGCGGCCAGCAGGTCCCCGATGCCCAGGTCGCGCGCCGCTTTCATGAGGGAAGCGGCTTCGGGGTTCATAACCCCCGGCTTATAGGCCACTTCCACCACTGCCGCGGCATCGGTAATGACGGGCTCGTTTATGGTATAAATCTGGAACACCTTTTCGGCCAGCAGCTTTTCGGCCAGCAAGCGCACGGCATGCCCGTCAATCCCTTCAAAGCGGTAGACCTTGGCCGTGCGCACCCTGGTGATGCTCTTTATCCCCAGGGCATGGCGGATTTCGTAGAGCACCCCCTCCCCCACCGGGTCGGGCAAAGAGGGGAGGTTGGCTACCCTCACTTCCCAGACGGCCATTTCTCTGCACCCCCAGGCAGCAAAAAGAAAGTTCCCGGCGGCTAACCGCCGGGAGCGCAACTCCCAAGAAGATTGTAATATACGGCGGGTGAAAAGACAAGAGCTACCGTTTGGCGCGTCCGTGTCAAGATCCAGTAGGTGCCCTCACAAGAAAATTTCCCTTATGAGACCTCATCGCCCAAACGCAAGCTTTGAGGCGCTCTGGTCCATTATACCCAACGTAGGGAGCGTGATGCCGGTGAGGTTCTGAATTGCCGACAGACGGGGTGAAGGCCTTTTGACTACGTGTTCTGCTACAGGACCGACTACGCAACCTCGCTTGTTAACCACCAGGGGATATTAACAGTACCCCTCACAAAAGCCCCTCCTGCGGGCACCTCGACCCTCAAAGCTCAAGCCATCTCGAACCTACCAAGGAACAGGTTAGTGACATCCTCCCCCCAATTTATTGGGGGGAGGATGTCACCAGCTCCAGAGAAGAAACCTGGTTCATAAAACCCGACCATTTTGAAATCTCAGTCGAGCCGGCCCCCAGGCCAGGTATTCGCCTCCTTTCCGGATACTTGATTTGCCCTCCGAGGGGCAGGGCGACGACGGAGAATTTTGCCTGAGCATGCTTTCCTCATTCCGGCAAGCTTTGCGGGGCAAAATTCTCCGTCGAGGGGACCTAGGCCCGGGAGTCCCACCCGGACGGGAGTGCTGCACCGGAAGACCACAACCGGCACGGACCGCTTAACAGCGTGGGAGCAAAAGCTTCCCCCCCAGATTGTGTTCACCTCCCGGCGGAGGGTTAACCCCGCCTCCCGCGTCCTGTTAGGACCGCCTACCGGTTTGTCCGACACCGGCTAAACGGGGTCACCGCAGCGCCAGGGCCAGTTCCCTGAAGTCGTGCCAGACGGAGTAAAACGCCTCCTGCTGCCCCAAAGTGGGCCCGTTGTGTACCGCCATCTTCCGCTCCAGCCGCCTCATGGCCCCGACCCTGCGGGTCATCCCTTCTCCTTCCCTCGGCATATCAGGAATGACCTTTTGGGCCAGGTGCTGCTTAATTCGGGCTACCAGTTGCCTGAGCTCTTTGGTCACCCGTTCCCTGAAACCCATCGCCCGGCGGCCTGTGACCAGCGCCGCCGCGCAGTGCACCGGAACCGCGTAACGCTTCATGTACTTCCAATACCCGATGGTGGAGGTGTGCCGGGCAGGTACGAGTCTAAAGGACACCCCCTCTTTGGCTGCCCTCCGGCATATTGCCTCCACCATCTTCGCAAAAGGAAAGTTTGCGGCCATGCGGTTGAACTCCCTGTTCGTGTCTAACCGATCCTTGCCGAAGTCCAAGTTCTCTAGGACGATGGGCTTGCCCAGGAAAAGAGCCAAATCGACCACTACCTTAGCCAGGACGCCTATCAAGTAGGCCCGCCGAAAACCTGAAGCATAAGCCAGGTCGGGTATCCTGATGTAGAGAAAGCCATTAGGATAGGTGATGACTTGAAACTCCCCTTCGTACTTCCCCAGGTTGCCCGGATAGGGAATGCTGAAACCTTCCGGCCAGGACTCCGGCTGGCCACTGGCACCGACATTGCACAAAGCCACACCGTCGGGGTTCGTGTCCAAAGCAAGGCAGCCCTCCGCAAAGTCAGGCTCCGGCGCCCCACCCAAATCAAACGTCAGATGAACCAGATAGCGACCCTCCGGAGTGCGGATTAACTCCACCGTGTAGGGTAGCCCCACGGCCAGCCATATCCGCACCAAATCCCGGTATTTCTCCGGGATCATGAGCTTGCCTTCCACCCGCGGAGCTTTCGTCATTTTCGGGCGGCCAAGGGTATCCACACCTACCCGCTCCGAAAGGTGTGAGATAGTTACCGCCAGACGGAACTCCCCGTCCCGGTAGAACACCTTCATGTTTGGGTTGCCGCCCTTTTCTTCATCCCCACGAGAGTAGAGGCGGTTCCT
>NZ_KE386889.1:30008-52016 GCF_000429345.1 Desulfovirgula thermocuniculi DSM 16036
ACCTCCGGTGGCCGCTGGGAAGCCGCACGGGCTTAATTAACCCCTGCTTCTCCCACGCCTTGAGGCGGTTCGGGTGTACGCCTAACCGCTTTGCCGCTTCCCCGATGGATAAGAGTTCCATACTTTTATGGTAGCAAAACTGTATGATTCATTCAATTATAGTGCATTTATTCGTAGCTGCTACAAACCTCCTGCTAATTCTAATTCTAACGCACACGCCAAACAAAGGAAAAGTGCCTCGGAGACCGCCGCAGGTTACAGCTGCTGCCCCGTTAGGAGTGGTGAGAGATGGTAGTCAGGGTGCAAGCCGTTCTAGATCTGGTGCCGCTCCTGGGCGGGTGCGAGGTCTGCCTAAACATTCCCGACGGTCTGACGGTGAGGGAAGTAATCGGAGAGCTTGTCCAAAGGCACGGCGAGGCCCTAAAAAGAAAGCTCATCGATCCGGCCATCGGCACCCTTACGGCTGTCTGCGGCTGGTCTTAAACGGGCGTGACCTGGCCTTTTCGGGGGGCCTTGACGCGGCGCTTAGGGACGGTGACGTGCTCCTCGTTATCCCCCCGGCAGCAGGGGGTTAACAAAAAGCGCACTGCTCCTCTTACCGGCAAAAATGCCGGCTGCCGGCAGGAGCCCCGCCTCCAAAGGGGGTCCTCAAGATTTTTACGGGGTTTTCCGCCCTTTGCCCGTTGTCCAGCCGTCGGGGTTTTTAACGGCATTTTTAAACGCCCGCAGTTAAAGGCGGCAAAGGCAGGGGAAACTACTCTGGGAATAGAAATTATTGCTAGCCCCTTATTTTTCAGGAGGTGAGAAGTTGCCTTTCCGGGAAAACGAGCTGGTAATTTTCGCCGACGAGCAGGGGCATTGTTATCTCCAGCGCCTGCGGCAAGGGGGCGCCCTCCACACTTGCTGGGGGCAGGTCAGGCACGAGGAAGTACTCGGGCTTGAGCCGGGCTGCAGGGTGGCCACCACGGGCAGGAAGGCCTTTATGGTTTTTTACCCCACGGCCATGGATTACACCATGAACATGCCGCGCAAAAGCGGCATCATCTACCCCAAGGACACAGCCGTAATCCTGGTCTGGGCAGACGTCTTCCCCGGCGCGCGCGTGCTCTGCGGCGGCGTGGGCAGCGGGGCCCTGCTTTTGGCCGTTTTACGCCAGGTGGGCCCCGCAGGCCTGGTGGTGGGCTACGACGTGCGCCAGGACATGCTCGACTTTGCGGCGGAAAATATCAGGAATTACTTCGGCGAGAGCACCCCCAACCTGGTGCTCAAAAAAGGAGACGTTTACGGCCCCCTTGAGGAGCGGGATTTCGACCGCGTCCTCCTGGACGTGCCGGAGCCCTGGCGGGCCATAGGAACCGTCCTGGACACGCTGCGCCCGGGAGGCATCGTGTGTGCCTATCTCCCTTCCATCACCCAGGCCGAGGCTTTCCACCGGGCACTGAGGCAGAGCAAGGCCTTCGGGCTGGTGGAAACCCTGGAGGTCCTGGTGCGGGAATGGCACCTGGAAGGCCGCAGCGTGCGGCCCAAGCACCGCATGGTAGGCCACACCGGTTTCTTAACTTTTGCGCGCCGCCTGGACCGGCAGCTGCCGGCGGAGGGCCTTGAGCCTGCTCCCGGAGAAAACGGTGAACCGCCCGGAGAAGGTTCCCTTTCAGCTTTCCCCTTCCAGGAGGGCCACCGGGAAGCCCTTGAAGGCGACGGCGAGCGGTAACACGTTTCCTTCCCCGGCCTGCACTTCTTCGCCGGTAAAAACGTTGCGCCACGCGCACGGCGCGCCGCCCGGGAGGACCAGCGCCGTATCCCCCCACACCCCTTGGCCTAGGGGAGCCACCAGGGGGAGCTCCATGCGGGGCGGGGCGTGACGCAGGGCCAGGCGGGCCACCAGCCGGGGCACGGCCACGAGGGCCCAGCGGCTTCCCCGGCGGCGGGCAAAGGCGCACACGTGGCGGTAAAGCGGGCCCGCGGCTTCCAGGGGTATGTACGCGCCGCCGGCAAAGAGGTCCAGGTGGGCCCGGCGAAAGCGCAGGGCCTTGCAGGTGAGGTAAAGCTTTATGCGTCCGTCCGCCCAGCCGTCCAGAAGTTCTGCCGCCAGGGCCGCCGGCCCGCAGGCCCTTTCTTTTTCTTCCAGCTCGCGCAGGCAACCGGCGCGGCGGGCAAAATCCACCGGGCGGCGGTTGTCGGGATCCACCAGGCTGAAGTCCCACATTTCGCAGCCCTGGTAGAAGTCCGGCACGCCGGGCGAGGCTATCTTCAGGAGCACCTGGGCCAGCGAGCCGAGGGCTCCATAAAAGGCTATCTTTTTTTGAAAGCCCAGGAAGTCTTTTAAAAAAAGGTTGCCTTCTTCCGGCGCCAGGATGGCCTCGGCAAACTCCAGCAGGGCCTCTTCGTAAGCGGGGTCGGGGGCAAGCCAGCTGGTTTCTTCCTTGGCCTCCCGGGCGGCCTTAATCAGGTAGCCCTTGAGCCTACCGCGAAAATCCTCCTCTTCTTCATTCGCCAGAGGCCAGGCTCCCAGCAGGGTCTGGTAGAGAAAAAACTCCATATTCCCGCCGGGCACCGCGCGGCCGCCGACGTGCGGCTTTTTTGCCCGGTTAACCTCCCGCCAGAATTCCAGGTGTGCGGAGAAAAGGTGGGGGATTTCCGCCAGCACGTTCAGGCGTGCCCTCACGTCCTCGCTCCGCTTGGTGTCGTGGGTGGAGGTGGCCAGGAGGCTGTGCGGGCGGCGCGCAAGCCTTTCCCGGTTGTGGCGGTGGAACTCCTCCGGAGTGACCTCCCGCGCATCTTGACCGGCACCTACCTCGTTTAGGGAGAGGAGCCGGTTGAAGGTATAGAGAGCTGTATCTTCAAAGCCCTTGGCCATAACGGGCCCGGTGAACTGCTGCCAGCGCAGGGCAAACTCCAGGGCGGCGCGGCGGTCCGGTGTCTCCAGCAGGAGCGCCTTTTTTAAGAGGAGGACGGCCCTCTGCAGGTCCGGGCGGCGCGCAAGGACCCTTTCCGCCGCCAAGGCAATGTACCTTCTCTCGCGCTCCCCAACCGCTTCCTCCCTCAGGTACGTGCGGTAGACCGGCAGGCAGGCCGTAAGCTCCACAATGGCCTCCTCCAGCTCGCGAAGCGCCACGTCCCTGCCGTCAGGGTCCCGCGCTGCCGCCGCGTCCAGCAGACGCGCCAGCGCATACACCTCCCCCCGGAAAAGAGCCCCCATGACCTTCTTTTTGCCTGCGTAGGTTTCCTCTTCCAGCGTGCTTTCCCTGCCGCTCACCTGCCGGTAGAGTTCGTCCAGAGCGGCCAAACCCTCCCCGTCTACAAAGAGGGCGTTTAAAAGATTTAGGAAATCGTAGCCCGTCGTGCCGTGCACCGGCCAGGCGGGCGGCAAATCCTCGTCAACGCCCAGGATTTTTTCCACCACCACGTAAACGCCGCCGCCGGCCGCCGCCAGGTGCTCCTGCAGGCGCGCGAGGTAACCCAGCGGGTCGCGCAGGCCGTCAATGTGGTCTATGCGCAGGCCCGTTACCACCCCCTTGCGGACCAGGGCCAGGACCAGGGCATGGGTGGCTTCAAAAACCTCCGGCTCTTCCATGCGCAGGGCCACCAGCTCGGCCACATCAAAAAAGCGCCGGTAGCTGGCCTCTTCCGCGGCCAGGCGCCAGAAGGCCAGCCGGTAGTGTTGCTGCTCGAGGATTTCGTGCAGGAAGGCGGCGTCCGGAGGGCGCCCGCCGTGCCCGTTGGCGAGGGCCAGCAGGCCGTCGAGGAAGGCCCTTACCGCACCGTCCTGCCGGTAGAGCTCCCAAAGGTCCCCGCAGGCGCCGGCAAATTCCTCCCGGCTGGGGGTGCGGGAAAAGGCCCGCGAAAGTTCCGCCAGCCTTTCGGCTGCGGCGGCGGGTGCCTCCAGGCGCTCGAGCCCGTAGGCGAGCACCCTGCCGTGGGACGGGGGGTTGAGGGGGAACCACCACCGGTAGTAGGCCACCCCGAAACCCCCGGGCGTCAGGCTGAGGGTAATTTCCCCTCTTTCCAGCGCTTCCGCATACTGACGGCCCAGGATAGGGAGGATTACCTTCCCGGCCAGGGAGGGTTTTGACGGCTGCCAGGCCAGGTCGAAGAAGCCGGCAAAAGGCGACCGGGCCCCCCAGCGCAAAAAGTCCACCCACCAGGGGTTCTCATGACTGGCGGCCATGTGGTTGGGCACGATGTCCAGGAGGAGGCCCATGCCGCGCTCCTGCAGCGCCGCGGCCAGGGAGCGGAGGCCTTCTTCCCCGCCCAGCTCGGGGTTGAGGCGCGTGGGGTCGGTCACGTCGTAGCCGTGGGGGCTGCCCTGCCGGGCGGCCAGCAGGGGCGAGGCGTAGATATCGGTAACCCCCAGGGCATCCAGATAAGGCACCAGCTCGCGCGCCCGGGATAAAGGGAAGTCACGGTTAAGCTGCAGGCGATAGGTGGCTGCGGGAATGCGGCCCGGGGGCATTTTGCCTCACCTGCCCCTCCTTATGCGCAGGCAGTCCCCCAGCGAGGAGAAGCGCCCCACCCAGGCCTCGGCTCCTTCGTCTCCGGCAGCGGCCCGCTGGCGCACCTCGGGGTAAATTGACTGCAGCAACCCGTAGTAGATGTTTTGCACCTTCCACAGGTCCACCTCAAAGGGCAGAAAGTGCACCAGGCTGCAGGCGGCCTCCAGGTGCTCGAGCAGGCCCGTGTCCAGGGGGTTTTCCCGCAACTCTTTCCCAAGCCTTTCCAGTGTCTTCTTTAAGGCATAGCCCAGGGAGGCCCCGTCGAGGGGAATGTTGATGGACCGCGCTTCTTCCAGGAGCGCCCTGATGTGCTCGAGGTCCGGGAACTTTTCCGCCAAAGCCCGGCGCAGGCTGGCGTTGATGACAAACTCGGCGGCAGAAAAGAGCACCTTGGGCTGGGGAATGTTCAGCTCTTTTAAAAGGCGCATCAGGGGGGCGTGGCGTTCGTAAATGCGCCGGTAATCTGCGGCCACCTCTTCCAGGGTGGAGTCGAGGATGATGCCCAGTATTTCCCGCTGCTTGTCGCGGAAAAGGTGCTTCAAGGAGAAGGTGTCTCCCCCGAAATACTGGTCGAGGAGGCGGATGACCTCCGGGAAGTCCACCCGGTCGAAGGCCGCCGTTACCTCCTCCACCATGCGGCGGTAGCTCTCCTCATCGGCGTACTCCTTGACCCCGCCGTTGATGCTGGGGAGGCCGAAATTAACCACCCCGTAAACGACGGTGGTTTCCTCGCGGGTGATCTCGGATGTTACCCTGGCCTTTCCCAGGGCCAGCTTGGCCGCACCGGCCAGGCGGCTGATACCGTCTTCCCGCCGCACGGTGTAGGAGAAAATGCGGGACTGCTCCTCGTAGGTTTCAAACAGGGAGGAAATGGCGTAGTGGGCGCCCACCTTGACCAGGTCCACCATGGCCGGCTTGACGAACTTCTCGTAAATGTGCGCCCCGTCTCTGTGCTCGGGAATGTTGCTCTTGGCCTGGGAGAGCATTTCCAGAAATTCCGCCTCCAGGCCGTTGTGCCCGGAGAGATCCCGGGCCAGCTGGATGGCCCGCCCGGCGTACTGCAGCACCTGGACCGTCTCTATGCCGGAAATCTCGTCAAAGAACCAGCCGCAGCTGGTGAACATGAGCATGGCGTGCCGCTGCATTTCCAGGAGCTTTAACACCTTCACCTGCTCTTCCCCGGTGAGGGGGCGGGCGGCGTGCCTGCCCAGGTAGCGTTCCAGGTTCTCCGGGGAGCGGTCGAGGATGACCTCAATATATTCGTCGCGGGCCGCCCAGGGATCTTTCAGCAGGGGGCGAGCCTGCTCCTCGAACAGGGGCGCCAGGGCGTTGCGCAGCCAGTTCAGGGCGTTGCGCAGCGGCGAGCGCCAGGCCTGGCTCCAGCCCGGGTGAAGACCGGAATTGCACCCGCAGTTGCTGCGCCAGCGCTCCACGCCGTGGGCGCAGCTCCAGGCGGTATTTTCCTTGATCTCCACCTCCAGCTCCGGCGGGTGCTTCTCCAGGAACTCACCGTAGTTGGTGATGCGGGCCAGCCTGTTGCTCTCAATGTAGTGGAGGGCGTAGGCCAGGGCCATGTCCCCGTGACGGTGGTGGTGGCCGTAGGTTTCCCCGTCGGTGGCAATGTGCACCAGCTGGGGTGCATTCCGCCCGGCGTCAAAGGCGCCGACCAGCCTCCGGGCAAAGTGCTCCCCGTTCAGGAGGAGGCCCTCAAAGGCCACCGCCCGGGAAATGTCGGCGTGGTAAAAGAAAACGCTGATGGTGCGCCCCGACTCCGGCAGCCTCACCAGGTAGGGCACGGTGGGGTCGACGCCGCCGGGACCCACATCAAGCCAGGCGCTGCTGCCCGCCCGGCGCACCCGCCGGGCCTGGTAGGGCGCCAGGATGGTAAAGCGGATGCCCAGGTCGGCCATAATTTCCAGCGTTTCCAGGTCCACCGCCGTTTCCGGCAGCCACATACCTTCCGGGCGGCGCCCGAACCGGTGCTCGAAGTCCCTGATGCCCCAGAGGACCTGGGTGTACTTGTCTCGCCGGTTGGCCAGGGGCATGATGATGTGGTTGTAGGCCTGGGCCAGGGCGGAGCCGTGCCCGGAGAAGTTTTCCCGGCTCTCGCGGTCGGCTTCCACGATGGCCCGGTAGACTTCCGGCTCGTGTTTTTCCATCCAGGAAAGCAAGGTGGGCCCGAAATTGAAGCTGATCTTGCTGTAGTTGTTGACGATTTTTTTAATCCAGCCGTCGGGGTCCAGGATGCGCGAGGCGGTATTGGGCTCGTAGCATTCGGCGGTGATCCTCTCGTTCCAGTTGTGGTAAGGGTAGGCCGAATCCTGCAGTTCCACGTCTTCCAGCCAGGGGTTTTCCCGGGGCGGCTGGTAGAAGTGGCCGTGGATGCACACGTAACGCTCCACGTCGTTCATCCCTCCTCCATACGTTCAAGCAGTATGCAGGCCAGCGGCGGCAGGGCCAGTTCCACCTCCCCGGCGGAAAATACTTCCGCGGGGACGCTGCTGCCCCCTCCCAGCCAGCGCTCTTCCGCCGTATCCAGGATCTTGCGCCAGCGCCCGGGCGAAAGGGGCAGGACGGCGCAAGAGGGCTCCCGGCGGAAGGAGGAGATGATCCCGGCCCTGGCCCCGCCGCCCCAGCGCTCGAGCACCAGTGCGCCCCGTGCGCCCAAGGCGGTAACCTCCATGTTTTCCCAGCGAGGGTCGGAGAAAGCGGGGTGTTCGCGGCGCAAACGCAGGAGTTCCCGGTAGAGTTCGTAGAGCGCCCGGTGGCGGCCCTGCTGCCGGAGTTCGCGCCGCAGGCGGGAGCGCAGGAAAGTTTCCTCGTCCTGGGGGTCCGGGACCTCCTCCGCCCAGTTAAAAGAAGAAAACTCCCGGCGGCGGCCCAGGCGCACGGCCTCGCCCAGCCGGGGGTCGGTGTGGCTGGTGAAGTAAAGAAAGGGCGCCGTTTCCCCGTACTCCTCCCCCATGAAGATGAGGGGGAGGAAGGGGGAGAGGATGACCAGCGCCGCGGCTAGTTTGAGGGCCTCAAAATCCACCAGGCTGCTCAGCCTCTCCCCGCAGGCCCGGTTGCCCACCTGGTCGTGGTTCTGGGCAAAGACCACAAACTGCAGCGGCCGGCAGGGCCCAATGGGGCCGCCGTGCCTGCGCTGCCGGTAGGCCGAGTACTGCCCTGTGTACACGAAGCCGTTTCTAAAGGCCCGGGCGAGGTGGTAAAGCTCCCCAAAGTCTTGGTAGTAGCCCCGGCGCTCGCCGGTCAGCAGGGCGTGCAGGGCGTGGTGAAAGTCGTCACACCACTGGGCATCCAGGCCGTAGCCGCCCAGCTCCCGGGGCCAGATGAGGCGGGCATCGTTGAGATCGCTTTCCGCAATGAGGTAGACCTGCCGCCCCAGGCGCACCGCCTCCCGGTGCACTTCCCCCGTCAGCTCGGCCAGGAAGGGGATGGCCGACTTGTCCGTGATGGCGTGCACGGCGTCCAGGCGCAGCCCGTCGATGTGCAGGTCCCGCACCCAGTAGAGGGCGTTTTCGATGAAGTAGCGGCGCACCTCGTCGCTGCCCGGCCCGTCAAAATTCACCGCCGCCCCCCACGGCGTGCGGTAATTTTCGGTAAAGTAGGGGGCAAAATCGGGCAGGTAGTTGCCTTCCGGCCCCAGGTGGTTATAGACCACGTCCAGGAACACCGCCAGGCCCCTCCGGTGGCAGGCGTCCACCAGGCGCTGCAGGCCCCAGGGCCCGCCGTAAGTGTTTTGCGCGGCAAAAGGGTAGACCCCGTCGTAGCCCCAGTTGCGGCTGCCGGGGAACTGGGCCACGGGCATGAGCTGTAATGCCGTCACGCCCAGCTCTTTGAGCTCGTCAAGGAAAGGGATAACGGCTTCAAAGGTTCCCTCCGGTGTAAAGGTGCCCACGTGCAGCTCGTAAAAGACGAGCTTCTCCCGGGGGAGACCCCTCCAGCCGTGGTCGCTCCACCGGAAGCTTTGAAGGTCCACCACCTGGGAGGGCCCGTGGACGCCTTCCGGTTGGTAGCGGGATGCCGGGTCGGGGCGTACCTTCCCCCCGTCCAGCACATAGTAGTAGAGGCTCTGCGGACCGGCTCCTTCCACCGTGCCGCTGAAATAGCCGCGCTCGTCCCTTGCCAGCCAGACCGTCTTTTCGCGGGGCTCCAGGAGGCTCACGGCCAGGCTCTTTGCCCGGGGGGCCCAGACGTTAAAAAGACACCGCCCGTCGCCCAGGTATGTGGCTCCCAGGGGTTTCATAGCCTTTTGCCTCCCTCCCGCAGGGCGTTAATCTTCTGCAGCAAGGACGTTAGGCCGTTTTGGGCCGCAAACTCCTCAAAGGAATAGCGGGCCTTGCGGCGCCAGTTGGGCCGCTCCTCGCTGCCGGTGCCGGGAACGTTTTGAGGCTCCTTCTCCAGCCAGAGGTCCTCTACGTTCACCATGACCACCCGGGCCCGGCTGGCGGCGAGAAAGGCCAGGCAGCCGCAAAGGGCCTCTTTTATTGTGCCCCGGGCGGGGCTTGCCAAACCCCTCTCCGCCAGGAAGGCCAGCAGTTCCCGGCGCCGGCGGGGCCCGAGCCCTTCCCAGAAGGCGGCAAAAGGGGGCATATCGTGGGTGTTCAGGCAGGCCAGGCTCCCGGCAGGCACGGGCCGCAGCACCGCCGTGCCTTTTTCCGCCATCTCAAAGGGCAGCACGTACATGCGGTAGAGGTTGTGCCGGCCCATGGCCGAGCGCACGCTGCGGGGCACAGTGCCCAGGTCCTCCCCGATGATTAAGGCGCGGTGCCGGTGTGATTCCAGGGCCAGGATGGCGTAGAATTCTTCCGCCCGGTAGCGCACGTAAACGCCTTCCCGCGCCGAAAAGCCCTCCGGTATCCAGAAGAGCCGGTGCAGGCCCGCGACGTGGTCGAGGCGCAGAGCCCTGGCGTACCGCAGGTGGTGGCGCAGGCAGGAAATGAAGTACCGGTAGCCGTGCTCCCGCAGCCGCTCCGGGTGAAGGGGAGGGAAGCCCCAGTCCTGGCCTCCGGCAAAAAAGGGATCCGGAGGCGCACCGCAGCGTACCCCGAGGGCAAAGAGCTCCCGCCACCGCCAGGTATCGTAGCCGGCAGGGTGTACACCCACGGGCAGGTCCAGGTAGAGGCCCGCACCTATTCTTTCCGCCTCAAGGGACAGGGCGCGCATCTGGCGGGAGGCCAGCCACTGGGCGTAAAGGTGATAGCACACCGCCGCCGGATCGGCATCTTCTGCGGCCAGCCGGCCCCGGCGCATCCTCTCCGGCCAGGACGGCCACACGGACCGCTGCCGCTCCACGGCGGCGCGGAAGAGGGCGTAGGTCTCCGCCTCCGGGTGCTCCGCCAGCCAGGAGCGGAAATCGCCTTTTTCGGTATCCTCCCGGGCGAAAAATTTATCGGCCAGCAGGCCGAGCACCCGGCGCTTGAGGGCCATCACGCGGCGGTAGTCAACCCGGCGCGCGGCCCTTGCCCTTTCCAGCTCCTCTTGCCAGGCAGGGGATTCCACCAGACGGCGGGCCTCGGGGCACCCCGCCAGCTCCGGCAAGTCTGCCACGTCCAGGTAAAAATCGTTCCAGAAAAGCCGGCTGACGGGCGCGTAGGGGCTCGGCTCGAAAGGTTCGTCTAAATACGCGGCTAAAAGGGGGAGGGTGCCCACAAGGCCGGCACCCGCCTCCACGGCCCAGCTTAAAAAGAGGGCCAGGTCGCCGAAGTCCCCCGCGCCCCAGCTCTTCTCCGTGTGCAGGGCGTAAAGGGGGATAAAGAGGCCCCAGGTGCGCTTGGCTCTTTCGGAACATCCGTAGGCCCGGCGGGGGGCGCAGATGACGAGCACGCTGCCGGTGCCGCAGCCCGGCAGGTCTACCGTGAGCCGGTGGTAGCCGGGGGCAAGGCCGGGCAGGGACAGCTCCCTGGCCACATAAAGGCTTCCTTCCAGGAAAGCGGCCTCCCTGGCGGGCAGGGAAGCAGGGGTTACGGGCCAGGAAACGACCTCCCCGCCTTCCAGGGTCAGCCGGCATTCCCCGCGCGCATTTTCCCTTGCGGCGGGCAGGCGCAGCAAGACGGAAGCTCCCTCCCCTTCCCAGGCCACGGCCACCGGCTCGCAGAGCCTCCGCCAGCGGCGCAAAATGGACTCCCGCAGGGCTTCCCGCGCGCCGCCCGGGTCTGTCAGCGGTGCCCCCAGGGCCTGCAGGACGGTCGTGAGGGCCTCTACGCCGGCCGCGCGCCTTTTTCCCGCCGCGTCGCGATAGGAAACCTGCACCCCGTACAGGCCGGCAAGACGGTGAAGGAAGCGCATGTCTTGCGGGGACACCACAAAAACCTCCTGCATTTAAGCGGTATTTTGCCCCTCCCGGGAAAATTTACTCCTGCGCGGCGCGCCGGCTGCCTCCCCGCTTCCGGACGCTTTCCGCAGAACCGGCCCCGCGCCGGGAGGCCTCCGAATATTTAGGGCAGGATTTAGGGCGGGCGCCTGCCGCGTTTCCTGCGGGCCGGCCGACCAATTTTGCGCGGTGCCGGCAGGAATTTTTCCCTCGAGGGGGAATTTTGGATTTTGTAGAAAAGGGTTGCCAGCTGTCGCCCGGGGCAAAGGAGGTCGTAATCGGGTGAGGAAAAGGGGGAGAGCGCATGGTGGCGGGGGCGGCCACGGCGGCGCCGGCATGGAGCGCTGGCTCATAACCTATGCCGACATGATTACCCTCCTGCTCATTTTTTTTATCGTCATGTACACCATCAGCCGCGTGGACATCAAGAAGTTCACCATGCTTGCCGAATCATTACATAAGGCCATGGGCGGAGGGGGGCTGGTGCTGGAAAATATCGGCCCCTCGGCGGTGCCCGGCGTGAGCGGCACGCAGGAAGAAAGGCCGGCCGAAAACAACCTGGACAGGGCGGAAATGGAAAACATCCGCCAGGAGCTGCTGCGGGAGATCGAGAGGCTGGGCCTTTCGGCCCGGATCAGGGCCATCAGCGAAGAAAGGGGCATTGTGCTGAGCATCCAGGAAGAGGTCCTCTTCCAGCTGGGTTCGGCCGAGCTTACCCCCCGTGCCAGGCAGATCATTGCCACCGTGGCCCCCATCTTAAAGAAGACCCCCAACTACATCCGCGTGGAGGGGCACACCTGCGACCTGCCCATCCACACGGAAAAGTACCCCTCCAACTGGGAGCTTTCTGCCGCGCGGGCCATCGCGGTGGTAAAAGAGTTGATAGAAGTGGGCGGTATTTCGCCGCAGCGCCTTTCCGCCGTAGGCTACGGGGAGTACCGGCCCCTGGTGCCCAACGATTCCGAGGCCAACCGCCAGCAGAACCGCCGGGTGGATATCGTCATCCTGCGCAGCAAATATACCGGCGCAGAACCCTTCTCTTCCGCCGCGAGAACACCATAAAAGAACCGGAAAAAGGGGATGACCAATGGACCTGGCCATTTTTGGCTTCTTCATTGGCGTAATCTCTCTGGTGCTGGGCTTTACGCTGGAAGGAGGGGAAGTGGGCGCCCTCATACAGCTGACCGCCGCCCTCATTGTCTTTGGCGGCACCATTGGCGCCACCATCTTCAGCTTTCCCTTCCAGGACCTAAAACAGCTGCCCAAGTTGCTGCGCGTGGGCCTCTTCCGCACCATCCCCGAGCCGCAGGAAACCATCGAGCTCATCGTCAGCCTGGCCAACGAGGCCCGGCGGGAGGGCCTCCTCTACCTGGAAAACCGCCTGGCGGAAATCGACGACCCCTTCCTGCGCAAGGGCGTGCAGCTGGTCGTGGACGGCACGGACCCCGAGCTGGTGAAGAGCATCCTGGAGGCGGAAATCTACGCCATTGAAGAGCGCCACCAGGTGGGCAAGAGCATCTTTGAGGCTGCCGGCGGCTACGCCCCCACCATGGGCATCATCGGCACGGTCATGGGGCTGGTCCACGTGCTGAGCTCCATCGATACGCCGGAGAAGCTGGGCCCGGCCATTGCCATGGCCTTCATTGCCACCCTCTACGGGGTGTCCAGCGCCAACCTTTTCTGGCTGCCCATAGCCTCCAAGCTGAGCAACCTGAGCAAGAAGGAGCTGGTCCTGCGCCAGCTCATGCTGGAAGGCATCGTCTCCCTGCAGGCCGGTTACAACCCCATCCTCATCCGCGAGCGGCTGACCGCCTTCCTGCGCCCGGAAATGCGTGAAAGCGGGGAAGAAAGATACAGCGAGGAATAAAGCGGGGTGAGCTTTTTGCAAAGGGCCGTTTCCGAAATCCAGCTGGTGGTGTTCCGCCTGAAGGGCCAAACCTATGCTCTGGACATCCGGCAGGTACTGGAAATCACCAGGCCTGCGACCGTTGTCGCCGTCCCCGGGGCACCGTGGTTTGTGGAGGGCATTACCAATTTGCGGGGGCAGGTAATCCCGGTGATCAGCCTGGCCCGCCGCCTGGGCCTGGAGGACGGCAGTGGGGAGTCAGCCGCCTCCCGCGCGCTCATTGTGGAGGCCGGAGGGGTAAGGGCGGGGCTGCTGGTGGACGAGGTGGCGGAAGTCCTGCGCGTTTCCCAAGACAGCGTCAAGCCGCCGCCTTCCCTGGTGGTGGGCGCGGAGGCCGCCTACCTGCAGGGCGTGGTCCTCGCAGGGGAAGAACTGGTCATCCTCCTGGATGCCGCGCGCATTTTCCGTCCTGAAGAAGTAGAGGTCTTAAAGGATCTCGCCCAGGGCTAAAGTCACAGGAAGGACGGTGAGGGTCGTGTTCTCCAGCGAAGAAGTAGCCGTCTTCATGGAAGAGCTGGAAGAGAAGCTGCAGGTGATCAGCGATAACCTGCTGCTCATGGAAAGGGAGGGCGCCAGCCCCGAAGTGATCCAGGAGATCTTCCGGGCCGCGCATACCATCAAAGGCTCTTCGGCCATCATGGGCTACGAGAAGATGTCCACCCTCACCCACGAGATTGAAAACCTCTTCGACCGCCTGCGCCGCGGGGAGATGGGGGTTACCGGGGAAATGGTGGACGTGCTTTTTAACGCCCTGGATACCCTTAAAGCCCTAAAGGACGAGATCACCGGTCAGGCGGAAGGCGTGGACATCGAGCCGGTAATGGAAAGGCTGCGCTGGTGCCAGGAAGCCTGCTCCGGGGGCGCCCCGGCAGGGAGAGCGGGCGCGGCGGAAGCTCCGGGAGCGGTGAGCCCTTCTCCCGCGCCGGCAGCGGCGGCAGCCCCGGGCGCCCTCCAGCCTCCCGTGCTGGAGGAGGCCGTGGAGGAAGTGGTGCGGGAGGCGGAGGTGAGGGGCTTTGCGGCCTACTGGGTGGACATAGGCATTGACCGGGACTGCCAGATGAAGGGCGTGCGGGCCTTCCTCATTTTTGAAACCCTCCAGCAAATAGGGGAAATCATCAAAAGCGAGCCCCCAGCGGAAGACCTGCAGGAAGGGCGGTATGACGCCGGCTTTTCCCTGCTGTTGCTGACCAAAGAAGATGCCTGGCAGGTAAGAGACCTCGTCCTCTCCATTGCCGAGGTCACCGCCGTGGAGGTACAGCCCGTCAGGCCGCGTGCCGAGGAAAGGGCCGAGGAAAGAACTGCCGCCCGCACCGCGGCTGTGGAGAAGCGGGAAGGGCCGACGCCTGCCAAGGAAGCACCGGCCGCCGCGGGGCGCATGAGCGAGGTCAAGACCGTGCGCGTGGACGTGCAGAAGCTGGATACCCTTATGAACCTGGTGGGGGAGTTGGTCATCGACCGTACCAGGTTAGATCGCTTTGTGGAGGTTTTCGAGAGCCGCTACGGCTCCGGCGAGCTGGTGGAGAGCCTCGTGGAGATCTCCAGCCACCTGGGCCATGTGACCAACGCTCTGCAGGAAGAGATCATGAAGGCGCGCATGTTGCCCGTGGCCCACATCTTTAACCGCCTGCCGCGCATGGTGCGCGACCTGGCCCATAAAATGGGCAAGGAGGTAGAGTTCATCATTGAAGGGAAGGAGACGGAGTTGGATCGCAACGTCATTGAAGTTATCGGCGACCCCCTCATCCACCTCCTGCGCAACGCCATCGACCATGGCATTGAGCCTCCGGAGGAAAGAGTGCGGCTGGGCAAACCCCGAGCCGGCCGCATAGTGCTGAAAGCGGCCTATGTGGAGGGCCAGATCGTCATCACCCTCTCCGACGACGGCAGGGGCATGGACGCGGAGAAAATCCGCCAGCGGGCCGTGGCGCGGGGAATGATGACTCCCGAGCAGGCCGCCCGCGCCACCGAGAGGGAGATACTGGAGCTCATCTTTACCCCGGGCTTTTCCACCGCCGAGGTGGTCAGCGACGTCTCGGGGCGGGGAGTGGGCATGGACATCGTGCGCAACCAGATAGAGCAAATTAACGGCTCCGTGGAGTTTACCACCGTCCCGGGGAAGGGCACCACCTTCACCATCAAGCTCCCCCTCACCCTGGCCATCATCCGGGCGCTTATGGTTACGCTGGGCGACCAGGTCTACGCCTTCCCCCTAATCAACGTGGTGGAAACGCTGGCCGTAAGGCCGGAGGAAATTCGCCGCGTGCGCCATGTGGAGGTCATCGTGCTGCGCGGCCAGGTGCTGCCGCTCCTGCGGCTGGCCAATCTCTTTAACGAGAAAAGCAAGGCGGAGGGAGGCAAGCTCTCCGTGGTGGTGCTGGGCGTGGGCGAGAAAAAGGTGGGCGTGGTGGTGGACCAGCTCCTGGGCGAGCAGGAGGTAGTGATCAAGTCCCTGGGCAGCTACCTGGGCCAGGTCCCCGGCCTCTCCGGCGCCACCATCCTCGGCGACGGCAGCGTGGCCCTCATTGTAGATGCCCGCAGCCTGGTAAAGGAAGCAGGAGTGGAAGAAGCGGCCCAGGAGCTGAGCCGGGCAAGCTGAAAAGAGGTGTGCGCGTTGGCCCCCGTACGCGTTTTAATCGTCGATGACTCCGCCCTCCTGCGCCGCCTGCTCACCCGCTTCCTGGAGGGGAGAGAGGGCTTTCAGGTAATCGGCACGGCTGCCGACGGCGAGGAAGCGGTGCAGAAAACCTGCAGCCTGGCGCCGGACGTGGTGACGCTGGACCTGGAAATGCCCGTTTTGGACGGCCTGGGGGCCCTGCGGCGCATCATGCGGGAGTGCCCCGCGCCGGTGGTCATGCTCAGCTCCCATACCACCGCCGGGGCGCGGGCCACCATGCAGGCCCTGGCCCTGGGCGCCGTGGATTTTGTGGCCAAGCCTTCCCGCCCGGGGCAGTGGGAGGCCGTGGTGGACGAGCTGGCGGAAAAGCTGCGGGCGGCGGCCAGGGTGGGCGTGCACAAGCTGACCGACGTGCCGCGCCGGAGAAAAGCCGCCCCGCCCCCGCCCCCACCGGCGGCAGAGCCGGAGCACCCGCGTCCGGCGCCGCCGTCCCGGCGTACCGCCGCGCCGGTGGAGGTGGTGGTCATCGGCTCCTCCACCGGCGGGCCGGCGGCCCTGCAGGCCATCATTCCCGCCCTACCGCGCGACTTTCCCGCCGCCGTGGTGGTCGTGCAGCACCTGCCGGTCGGCTTTTCGCAGTCGCTGGCCGAGCACCTGGACCGCCGCAGCAGCCTACCGGTAAAACACGCCGCCGAGGGCGATGAGGTGCTCCCGGGCCAGGTGCTGGTGGCGCCGGCAGGTTTTGAGTTCACCTTCCGCCGCCGGGGCGCGCATGTAGCCGTGCACCTGGACGCGGGCAGCGGGCCGCCTCCCCCGGGCACGTTCAGGCCTTCCGTGGATGCGGCCATGGTCTCCGCGGCGGAAGTCTACGGCGAGCGGTCCGTGGGCGTGCTGCTGACGGGCATGGGGAGGGACGGCGCCAGAGGGATGATGGCCATTAAAGAAAAAGGGGGCCTAACCATTGCCCAGGACGAGGCCACCTGCGTGGTCTTCGGCATGCCCCGGGCGGCCATCGAGCTGGGCGCGGCGCAAAAAGTGTTGCCCCTGGACAGGATCCCGGAAGAAGTGATACGCGCGGTAACACACCCCCGCGCCGCCGGACAGGCTACAAGTTAGCCGGGTGGGCATAAAGTTGGTATAATATTAACCGAAAAGTTACCTCAGGGTGGCCATTAACTTTTAAACAAGGGGATGGTCGGGCCGTGAAGGTCGAACGCCTCGATCCCCACCTGCCCGGCAGCATTCAGCCCGTAAGGAACGGCGCGGGCCGAACGGCAGAGATAAAAGAGCAGGAGGGGCCTCCCGCCGACAGGCTGGAGATTTCCCCGCTGGCCCGGGAGCTGCAGCTTTACCGCGCGCGCCTGGCCGGGCTGAGCGATGTGCGGCAAGAAAAAGTGGAAGAAATCAGGCAGCAGCTTGCGGAAGGAAGCTACCGCATCGACGCGCGTAAAATTGCCGCGGCCATGCTGGAAGAGCGGCGGCTGGACAGGAGGGTCTAGCCCTTTGCCGGAAGGAGGTGCGGGGCCGTGAAGATCGGTGCCGGAGGATTGCAGTCCCTGGCTTCCCAGGAGGTCGTCCCCCTGCGGCGCATAGAGCCGCCGGCGGCGGTACGCCGGGAGGATCTCTTCCCGCAGGGAGCCCCCCCACCCGAAGAGGGAGGGATTTCCAAAGAAGAGCTGGTGGCCGCCGTGGGCCGCCTGAATTATGCCGCCGGGGCCCAAAACCAGCCCCTGGAGTTTCTGGTGCGCGAGGAAAGGGAGAGGCTTTGGGTGGAAGTGGTGGATAGGCAAACCGGCGAAAAGAAGGGCGAGGTGCCGCCCTGGGCCGCCATCCAGGCGGCCAGCGACCCCTTCCGCCTGGTGGGGCTGCTCCTGGACGTGTACCTTTAAATTTCTCCGAACACCTCCCAGAGAGGGATTTCCAGACCGTCCAGCACCTTTAAAGGAAGCTTTTCCTGCGGGCCAAACACCTCACCTTTGCCGTAGGTACCGTCCGCGTTTAAGAAAAAGCGCTCGGCATATCGCGCCACGGGGTCTACGATGATGTACTCCTTCACCCCGTGGCGCTCGTAAACAGCCTTCTTTTCCCGCTTATCCTTTAGGGCTGTGTGCGGGGAAAGTACCTCGACTATAAGCTCGGGGGCCCCGAAAACGGCAGCCTCTTTTATTTTCCCTCGCTCGCAGACCACAAAAACGTCGGGCTGCACCACGTCCTGTTCGGAGAGCACTACATCCGTGGGAGCAACAAAAGGCTGGCACGGCGTGCCGGCCAACATTCTCTCCAGCCGGGCGTAAAAACGCCCAACTACCATCTGGTGAATCGTCGAGGGGGAGGGGGTCATATTGTAGGGCACCCCGTCTAAGATCTCCCAGCGCTCATCCGCAGGCCAGGTAAGGTAATCGCGATAGGTAGGTTTTTGCCTTGCTTGCGGAAAAGAGGACATGCCGGCCCCCCCGGTTGTTTTTAGCAAAGTATAACATGAAAGAAGGGGCAGCACAAAGCCCCCCTTCAGCCCTTGATATCGACTACCGGCCCCTGGAAGTGATACTTTTCTTTTAAATAGGCCTCTCTTAAATAGGCCCCCAGTTCCCTGGCCTTCCGGACCTCCAGGAGCAGGCCGGCGAGCTTTTCCTTTATGCCGGCCAGGAGCCTTTCGTTTTCCTGCTGCAGGTCCCGTAGTTCCCCTAAGAGAAAAAGGACCTGCACGTCGTGCTCTCCTTCTGCCGGGCCCAGGTTGTCGTACTGGCCGCGCAACTCCTCCAGGCGCGCCAGGCAGGAAAAAACCCCCGCCGCCACCTCTTCGTGTGCTCCTTCCTTCTCCAGCGCCAGCCACGCCTTCAGGTGCTCTCTTAGCGCCAGCGCTTCCTCTTTCATCCTGCCCAGGAGCGCCACCCTGGCCGCGCCCGCCCCTTCTGCAAATGCCCCATTTACCATCCGGCTCTAACCCGCCTGCTGGGCCACGGCCTGCTTCAGCGCCCGCTCCCAGGTATGCGCCAGGTCTTCGAGGAACCCGGCCACTTCCTCCAGTATGGCCCGGTCCTTTTTTACATTGGCCTCCAACAGCCGCCGGTACATGTAATCGTAGAGGGAAGCGAGGTTCCTGCCGACCTCCATTTCCGTATTGGCGGTTTCCAGGAGGTAGAGGAGTATATCCTGTGCCCTGAGGCAGGCCTCGTGGGCGCCGGGGATGTCTCTCTGCGCCACGCGCGCGGCGGCTTGGCGGGCAAACCTGGCCGCCCCCTGGAAGAGCATGAGGGTGAGCCTTCCCGGGTCGGCGGTTAAGACAGCGTTGTGACGGTACTGCTGGTAGGGGTTTGGCGAAACCAAGGCAAAACACCTCTTTCTGCTTGGGCTCGATGTAGGCTTGAAATGGCGCGCGCAGGCGGGCCGCAGCCCTAGCGCCGCGAGCTGTAGAAGCTGAACTGCTGGGCCAGCCAGGCGCTCTGGGCGTTCATGCGGGCGATGGCTTCTTCCAGGGCGGTAAACTGGCGCCAGTAGCGGTCCTCGATCTGCTGCAGGCGCTCCTCCCAGGCGGCAATCCTCTCGTTTAACCGGGCAATCTCCCTGCCGATGGCGCTGTTGTCCACGGTGCTAAAGGAGGTGTCGCTTCCCGCCTTGGCGTAGAGCATTTTCAAGGTGCCGTCCACGTCCTCGTACAGCCGCGCGGCAATGCCCTTTTCGGCGTAGGTGGCGGCGCTTTGGGTGAAGAGCTTCATCACCCCTTCGGGGTCCTTTGCCAAGGCCTCTTTCAGCTTGGCTTCGTCAATGTAAAGCTTGCCCCGCTCGGCATAGGAGCCGGTGGTAATGCCGATGTCGGCCAGGGTATCGTACTTACCGGATAGCCCCGGCACCACGGCGGACATGGTAGCGCGCATCTTGCTTAAAATGCCCTGCAAGAGTAAATCTCCCTGCAAAAGCCCGCTCCTGGCCTTTTCCTCCCATTTCTTTTCCTGCTCGTCGGAGAGCTGCTCCCTCTGCTCATCGGTAAGCGGTAAGTAATCCCGGTAGCGGGGCTCGGTGAGCTTGGCGTTGATCTTGCTGATGAGGTCGTTGTAGGCGTCGACAAAGTCCTTGATGGCGTTAAACACCGCGTCGGTGTCGGGAGAGACGGTGATGGTGACAGTACCGACCTGCTTAAAGGTAAGGGTGATGCCGGCCACGGTAACAGTGTTGGTGGAGCTGGTGAGGCCAGTGGCGTCACCAAAAGAAAACTGAGCATCTTGGCCATTTGCATATAATGTACCATTAGATGTGTCCTCGTTGAGGCTAAGCTTAAGACACTCATTGAAAAAGCTTGCCGACGTACCCTTAATCTCAATTTTGGCTTGAGAACCCGTATTGGTGGTAGTCAAGAAAAAGAGATTTAAATTAGCATCGTAGCCAGCATCGACACCTATATTTGCGCTATTTATTTTTGAAACAACAGTGAAAATAGTATCTACGCTAGGGTCAAAAGTAAAGGGTTTGTCATTTATAGAGAATTTAATCTGGCCGTTTTCTAAAGGGACGTTACTAACATCAAACTGCATCCCTAAAGGCTTTATAGATCCGTCGCCACTTTTCTCATCCTCTAGGGCACTTTGGCTTATTTTGAAAACTCCTTTAGCAAGTTGATTTACATTTATGTTATACATCCCCGGAACAGCTCCAGGGCCTGCCGTAGGCGTAACCACCGCTTCATCTGACGAAACGGCCTTCTTAGCCAGGTAAGTGGCCTGCAGCTTCATGGCAAAAACCTTATCCCTGAAAGAGCGCAGGGCGGCGTATATGGCCCGGTAGTCCTCCTGCTGCCACTGGAGGATTTGCTTTTGCTGGTTGAGCCTGTCCAGGCGCATGCGCTCTATTTTCATCAGTTCCTTCACAATTGACTCCGTGTCCAGACCCGTGGCCAGGCCGGCAACGCGAAGACTCGAGGTTACGGAGGAGACGGGGCTCATGGTGTTTATCACCCTCTTTATGGGATGGCCTTTCCTTAAACTTAAGCATCGGTTTCTTTAGGAAAAACTTGATAGGTGGCTAAAAAGGTTATTGTGAAATGAGCATTTAACTGCTATAGTATTGGCAGCAATATGTATGGAAGAGGTCGTTTTAAGATGCTTCAAAAGGCCAAACGACTCGTCCGCGCCTCAAAAACCAAAGAAGCGCTGCAGATGGCTACCAGATTAAGGGAAAAGGTAGCTAGAAGGAGTAAGCAGACTGATTCTGTGGAAATCATTCGTGAGCTAAGGGAAAGCAGGTCGCTTTGAGTGGCTTTTGCCAAGCGGCGATTCGACCCCGGAAGGAGCTTAAGGAAGGGACCCGACTTTGCGTGACGGGCGTACCATTTTAAATTTTCCTGCCGGCATCCCCGGCCTGCCGCCGGAGCTAAAGGAGTTCGAGCTTCTGGCGCTGGCCCCGGATTCACCCTTTTTCTTCCTGCAATCCCTCCAGGATGAGAACACCGGTTTTATTCTGATCAACCCGTTTTTCTTTTTTCCCACCTACGAGTTCGAGCTGCCCGGGGAGGAAACGGCGGCCCTGGGTATCTCTTCCCCGGAGCAGGTGGCGGTTTTCTGTATCGTCAACGCCAGCCGGGGCTTAAAAAACGCCACCGTTAACCTCCTGGCACCGGTGGTGGTCAACGTGGCTGCCGGTACGGCCCGCCAGGTGGTGCTGGTGGACAGGCGCTACGGCCTGCGCCACCCCCTGCCGCAAACGCCCCCCAAAATGGCGAAAAGCCCATCTCCTGAAAGGGAAGCGGCGAAGCAAAATGAAGCAGGCGGGGAGGGGGAGTAAATGCTCGTCCTCACCCGCAAGAAGGGCCAGGCCCTGGTCATCGGCAGTAACATCCGCGTGGTGGTGGTGGACGTGAGCGGCGACTACGTGCGCATTGGCATCGATGCCCCGCTGGAGGTGCCCGTATACCGCGAAGAGCTCTACCGCGAGCTCCAGGAAGAAAACAGGGCTTCCATGGTATCACGGAAGGTTATCACAGAACTGGAAAAAGCCATGGAGAAGTAGGGCCGCGGCAGTTCCGGTTCTGCCGTTATTCTACCGGTTATCCTTGCCTGAAAATTGCGCGCATGGTAAAATAAGGGGCAAGCAGGACTGCAGAGAGCGTGGGTAAAATGGCCAATCGAGCGCGCGACTGGTTGAAATAGGCCCTGCGGGATTTAGAGCAGGCGGAGGATTCCCGCCGGGCCGGGCGTCACGAGTGGGCTTGCTTTGCCGCGCAACAGGCAGCCGAAAAGGCCGTCAAGGCCCTTCACCTCTCAGGTATCCCCACCTTTTATGCCTACATTCCGCTGTAAGCTATTCGGGCCAGGTATCGAATACCCAGGGGCATCGGCCCCGTCGTTCGCTCAACCAGGAATGAAAAATATAGTACCCCACACGCCAAAGCCCCAGAGTCCGCTTTCGCTCTGTGTTCGCCATCAGCCGCCGGTGCAGTTGCCGTTTTTCGGCCCAATCACCCACTACGGTCAGTAAGTAGTAGGCGTACGCTATTAAAAGAAAAAGCCGGTTATAACGCATCACCGTCCTCAAAACCAGCCCCCGCAGCCGAAAACCAGCCCGCTCGTTCTTTAAGTCCCGGAAAAATTCCTCAATTTCCATCCGCCGCGCATACCAGTCGGCAATGCGTTCGGCGCGCGCCTCGGCAACGTTGGTGACCAGCCACCAGGGCTCACTCTGCCCCGGC
>NZ_AUBR01000022.1 GCF_000429345.1 Desulfovirgula thermocuniculi DSM 16036
GTCTTTACTCGAAAACCAACTACCTCCCAGGTACTCCGGTCACGTTCGCGCATCAGACGCTCATCCATTTGTTCCAGGGCCCAGGTAAGAATTTGGTTGCACACCTTCTGGCAAAGTTCGTGAATGCCTCTCTCAAGCTCATAAAAATCCTTGCTCTCACTGATTAACTTAATCAGACCAGTGACAAAAAGAAGGACTGCACCCACTATGTGGCGAATGTCTAACATGAGACCTCACACTCCTTTAGCTTGAGTTTTGGTGGTTTTTTGGGAGCGAGGTCTCATTTCTTTTTCAAGGGGCTTATTCCTTTCTGGCGCCTACTGAAATTTTACACGGCCAAATGTTGTCATATGGAACAGCTCATGGTAAGCTAGAACTGTCTACGGGCACCGAAAAACCTCCTGGGGGAGGGGACGGGGCTTGTCTTTCGCGCAACCCCTGGTTCTGTTGCTCAGCCAAAACCGCGAAACCGTCCAATCCGTGGCCGCTCAGATCGACTACAACTTTTTTAGCCTCCTCATCACCGCGCGGGAGGGGGAGGCGGCGGAGTTCATCCGCCGGGGCCTGCCGGATGTGTTCATTTACGAGCCCCAGGACCCCTCCTGCCCCTCCTGCCTGGAGCTGGCCAGCTTCCAGAACCTGCCCATCGTCATGGTTACCTTCCCCTCCGAGGAATTTCCGGCCTGCAGCCGCCTGCACATTGCGGAAATCCTCTACAAGCCCATCAACAGCGAGGAGCTAAACGCCCGCTTAAAGTCCGTCACCACCCTGCGCCAGCTGGAAAAGCAGCTGGCCGACCGCCCGCTGCCGGGTACAAACAGGCTGCCGCAGGTCCTGCTGGTGGAGGACAGCTCCCTGCAGCAAAAGATTATCTCCCGCTACCTGGCCGAGCAGGGCATCGAAACGCGGGTGGCCTCCACCGGCAGGGAAGCACTGGAAGCCGCCCGCAGCCACCAGCCGGACCTCATCCTCCTGGACATCGTGCTTCCGGACATCGACGGCATCGCCCTGTGCCACGAGTTGAAAAAGGACCCTCAGGTGGCCAACGTGCCCGTAATCTTTGTGACTTCCAAGAGCGGGCGGGAGAACCGCCTGAGGGGCCTGGAGTGCGGCGCCGACGACTTCTTAACCAAGCCCGTGGATAAGCGCGAGCTGGTCATCCGCGTGCAGTCCTTCATCCGCCGCAAGCAGCTCATGGATGCCCTGCTCTACCAGGCCAGCCGCGATTCCCTCACGGGGCTCTACAACCGCCGCCAGCTGCTGCTGGACCTGGAGCGGGAAATCGCCCGCGCCAGGCGCTACGGCCATCCCCTTTCCCTCATCGTCCTCGACGTGGACCACTTCAAGCAGTACAACGACTTAAACGGCCACCTCGCCGGCGACGGGCTCCTCACCCAGCTGGCCCAGCTCATTACCTCCGGCCTCCGCAGCACCGACCTCGCCTACCGTTACGGGGGCGAGGAGTTCGTGGTGCTCCTGCCCGAAACCGATGCCGCCGGGGCGGTGCAGGTGGCCGAAAAGCTGCGGCGGAAGGTGGAGGAATACCCCTTCCCGCACGAACAAAAGCAGCCCGGGGGAAACCTCACCGTCAGCCTGGGGGTGGCCGCTTTCCCGGACCACGCCCAGAGCACCAGGGACCTGCTCTCCGCCGCCGACCAGGCCATGTACGAGGCCAAGAGTCGGGGCAGGAACCGCGTCTGCCTCTACGGCGCCGACTGCCTTCCTCCATAAAGGGGACTTGCCCCCTTTAACCGCCGGCGGCCCCCCAAAAGCGGCAGGCCGGGACCTCCCGGGCCGCCCGGAAACCGCCCCGCTCCGGGAAGGCCAGGCGGCGGCAGCGCCGCTTTAGGCCCGGCGCCCGCCCGCTCTTTCCACCAAACGCACCAGGAGCACGCAGGCCTCGTAGAGGGCGTAGAGGGGGAGGGCGAAGAGGAGGCAGGTGAGGGCGTCAGGGGTAGGGGTAAGGAGGGCCGCCAGGCCCAAGGAGGCAAGAAGCGCATAGGGCCTCGCCCCGGCCAGCGCCGCGCCGCTCACCAGCCCCAGCCTGGCCAGGCACCAGGCCACCAGGGGCGCCTGGCAGATCACCCCGCCCGGGAGCAAGAAAACCACGGCAAAGGAAACGTAGCGGTCCACGCTGAGCATGGGCATCAGGTCCGGCCCGGCCAGGCGCAGGAGAAAGCCGAGCGCCGGGCGGTAGAGGAAAAAGTAAAAGAGCGCCACCCCTCCCGCAAAGCAAAACCAGGAGGCGCAGAGAAAGAAACCCAGCAGGCGCCTTTTCTCCCCCTCCAGGGCGGGCGAAACGAACTTCCAGAGGTGATAGAGGGCGAAGGGGAGGGAGAGGAGAAGGCCGCCGCCCAGGGCTATTTTTATTTTGGCCACCAGGGCCTCCGCCGGCCCGATGAAGACGACCCTGTACCCGCGGGAGGTAACCGGCTCCAGCAGGGCGGCCAGGATGGCGTCGGACCAAAAGTAGCAGGCGGCGCCGGTCACGGCCAGGCAGGCGAGGACGGCAATGATCCTCGTCCGCAGCTCCGCCAGGTGCTCGAAAAAGGTCATGTTATTGGGGTCCGGCCTGGCTTTTTTTGCCCGCGCCAAGCTCTTCCTTTTCCCCTTCCTTATCCGGGCTGGGTCCCGTCAGATCCTCCATTACTTCCTGCGTGGAGCGGCGGAACTCCCGGATGGCCCGGCCCAAGGAGCGCCCTATCTCGGGCAGCTTGCCGGGGCCGAAAATCACCAGGGCAATGACCAGGATGAGGATGAGTTCGGGCAGGCCGATATTGGAAAACATTACCTCTCACCTCCCCGGTACCTGTGCCGGGGCCACCCGTAACGCTGGCGGCCCCGCGCGGCGGCACCCTCGCCGGCCCGCCGGCGCACGTGTATGGCCGCCCCCTCCACCGGGCAGCCGTTCTCGCACGCCCCGCAGCCGACGCACCGCTCCACCAGTACCACCGGGCGCCCCAGGCCGTCTAAGGCAATGGCCCCCATGGGGCATTGCTCGGCACAGAGGAGGCACAAAACGCCCTCCCCCCAGACCAGGCACCTGCGGCGGTCGAGCTCGGCGGTGCCTATTTTTACTTCCTCGAGGGGCACGCGGGCAATGGCCCCGGTGGGGCAGACTTCCTGGCAGAGGAGGCACAGCTCGCAGCGCCCCTTGCGCGGCACCAGGCGGGGCGTTTCAAAGGCCGCCGGGCCAAAAGCCAGCGGCAGGGGCTCCAGGGCCCCGGTGGGGCAGACCTTGATGCAGCGCCCGCAGCGGGCGCACGCCGCTAAAAACTCTTCCTCCGGCAGCGCCCCCGGCGGGCGCAGGACCTCACCTGCCGCCGGGCGCGCTAAAAGCTCGCCCAGGGCCAGCCCCAGCACGGCTGCGCCGGCGGCTGCCAGAAACTGGCGCCGCGTCTGGGGAGAGCCCCGCAGCCCGTACTCCTCCCGGGGCGCGCCGCCCGGCCCCGCCCAGGAGACGGCGCCCACAGGACAGGCCTCCCGGCAGCGCCCGCAGACCAGGCACTGCGACCCGGAGCCGCCCGGACAGGGCTCCCGGGAAAGGGAGGGGCAAACTTTTGCACACGCCCCGCAGCCGGTGCAGGCGCCCCCGGCGGTAAAGCGCCAAAGGCGCACGGCGCCGAGCAGGGAGAAGAAAAGCCCCGAGGGGCAGAGGTAGACACACCAGAAGCGCGGGAAAAAGATTATGCCCACCGCCAAAAGCACCAGCAGCAGGTAGGGGACGCGTCCCGACCAGATGCGGGCCAGCTCGTGGCCGAGGAGCGCGTAGGGGGTAAGCAGAAGCGGCCAGCCGCTGCCCGCCAGCCAAAGGGCCAGAAGCAGCGCCAGCCAGGGATAGCGGAGGGCCTCCAGGAGGGGTACACGGGCCGCCGGTCGCTTAAAGCCGAGCTTCGCCTTTTCCAGGATGGCCAGCATCCCCCCCACCGGGCAGAGCCAGCCGCAAAACACCCGCCCTGCCAGGAGGGTGGCCAGCACCACCGCCAGGGGCAGCCAGCTCCAGGAGGGAAAGCTCCCCTCCCGGGCCGCCCGGCCCAACCACAGCAGCGGGTCCAGCCTGGTCAGCCAGACGAGCACCGCGGACCCGTCCCGCAGCGGGTACTTCAGCTGCCAGAAAAGCAGCACGGTAACCACAAAGGAAAGGGCGGCCACGCGGAATTGTGTCCGGGGCAGCCGGCCTTTTTTGCCCACGGCCTCCCCTCCCGGCGGCATCTTAGAGAAAGACGTTTACCGTATGGAGCTTGGACAGATCCATCTGCCCCAGCCCCATACCGGCGGCCAGGCGCAGGTGCTCTATTTCCGCCGGGTCGAGGCCGAAGAGCCGGGCGCCGTACGCGTCCACGGCCACCGGGTCGGTGCCCAGGATGAGCCGGCGGAACTCCCGGATGGGCCCCGGGCCGGTGGGGCCGTTGGAAGTAATTCCCCGCACGGCATCCATAACGATCAGGTGGGGCTTCTTAAAGGCCGCAAGCTCGGCAATGGGGCGGTGCAGGCCCCGGGCATGAAAAACGCCCCGGTCCCAAACCAGGCCCATCATGTTTTTAAGCCCCATGGTCAGCTTGGTGGCCACATGATGCTTGAGGATGGGCATATTGATAAATACGTCCGCCTCCAGCACATCCCGGGAGAAGTGGACTTCCCTAAGGGCCTGGCCCCCTATTTCCACCCGGGTGTAGTAGCGGTCGTTTAAAGCATCCAGCACGTAAACCTTTCCCCCGGCCTCGCGCACCGCCCTGCGCATGCCCGTCTTTTCCAGGCAGGTTTCCCCGTTAAAGAAGGGGTGGTCGATGACCCGCACCTCCCGGGCGCCCGCCTCCAGGCACTTCTTCACCAGCGCGGCCACCAGCCTGGGGCTGGTGGTGCAGGCCTCCTCCGGCGCCCTGGGGACGCTGAAGTTGGGCTTTAAGACCACCAGGTTCCCCTTTTGCACAAAGCGGGCAATGCCGCCCATGGCCTCTAAGCCCTTTTCCAGCAACTCCTCGTAATTGTCACCCTCCACCACGGCCAGGTCCGGCCCGCGGGCCGGGGCCGCCTGCATGGGCGGCGGGGTGTAGGGGGCAGGAGTCTGGGGCGCCGCCTTTTCCCCGGAAGGCCGCGGCAGGCGGCAGCCCGCGAGCCCCAGCGCCGCCAGCACGCCCAGGCCGCAGAGGCGCAGGAATTCCCGCCGGTCCATCCCGCAATGCCACCCCCTATGTAAATCATTCTACAGGGCCGGGAGCTTTCCTGCCTGTTTTTGCCTGCCGCGGAACTAAAGCGCCCGGTTGCAGCTGCCCACGGCCAGGCCCTTAATTTCCCGCAGGCGCGCAATGAGGCCCGGCACGCCCAGCAGTTCTCCTTTGGCCGGGGGCAGGTGCCGGAAGAGGTAGTCCGGGTCGATGTTTAAATTGCGCAGCTGCACCATGTTCACGCCGGTCTCCGCCAGGAAGGAGAGGAGCTTTTCCACCTCCCCGGCGCGGTCGGTAAACCCCGGCATGACCAGGAGGTTCAGGGAGACGAAGACGCCCGCGCGGCGGGCCAGCTTTATGGAGGCGGCCACCTCGCCCAGGCCAAAGCCCCGGGGGCGGTGGTAGAGATTGTAAAGCTCGGGGTCGGCGCTAAACAGGCTCACGCGCAGGGAGTTAATACCGGCCTCCACCACCTTTCGCACGCCCTCCGGCGACCCGGCGTTGGTGTTCATGTTGATGGTGCCGCGGCTCACGCGGCTCCTCACGCGGGCAATGGCCCCGGCCACCAGATCTGCCTGCAGGAGCGGCTCCCCCTCGCACCCCTGGCCGAAGCTGATGATGGCCTCCGGGGCGCGCGCCAGGTGGTGCTCCATGACCTCCACCACCGCGTCTTGAGGCGGCGCCTCCTTGATCCTCTCCTGAGGCGAGGGGCAGCGCCCGGCGGGCTGCCGGGAAATGCAGCCCAGGCAGCCGGCGTTGCAGGCGGGCGAAACGGGCAGGCCCCCCTCCCACCGGCAGTAAAAGATGTTCTGGGCGGTGAAGCAGGAGTAATGCTGGGCGCAGCGGGCAAGCTGGCGCAGCACGGGGTTGTGGGGGCTCTCCGCCAGGCGCCGCGCGATCCTCCCCGGCAAATCCGGCGTGTTGTAGTGCCGGGGGTCCCAGCGCGCGGGGTCGTCCGTGCGGTGGGCGGCCACCCACACCCTGCCCTTGCGCCAGGCCACGGCGGCGTACCCGAAAAGGGGGAGGGGCCTGACAGAAGAGCGGTAGTAGGCCGGCAGAAGGGTGCGGGTGTAGCCCTGGGGCAAAAGGGCGGCCACGGCCAGGGCGCGCTTTCCCCCCGCCTCCTTCAAGAGCACAAAATTGCCCCGCCGGTCAATGCCCACCGGGCTTCCCCCGGGGATGAAGACCAGGGAGGACCCCGGCGGCATGGGGATCATCTCCTCCGGGCGGATTTCCGTGATCCTCTCCCCGGTCCGCGCCGCGGCCAAGAGCCCGGGGTGGTCGTAAAAGCGCCCCTTATCGTCGGCGTAGAGGAGCTTAAACAAGGCGGATCACCTTCGGCATGTTTCTCTTCCTTTCCCCGACACCTGCCTCCGGCAAAGTTCCCGCGCCGCGCCATCTCCTTTGCCGTGTGCACACTAAGTATACGTACTTACATACATTTCCGTCAACTCTTTTGTAACCCGCGGGCAATTTTTAAGGCCCGCCGGACGGCGGGCCACGGTTATGCTCTCAGGCGCTTTAAGCACAGCAGTGGGTCGTAGGGTATGCCGTTTAAGCGCACTTCAAAGTGGAGGTGGGGGCCGGTGGAGCGGCCCGTGCTGCCCACCAGGGCAATCACGTCCCCTTCCTTGACGAACTCCCCCGGTCGCACCAGGATCTTCCGGGCGTGGGCGTAGAGGGTGGTGAGCCCGCCGCCGTGGTAGAGGATGACCGTGTTGCCGTAGGTGCCCCGCGGCCCGGCAAAGATCACCCGCCCGGCGCGGGCCGCCCGGATGGGCTCCCCTTCGCCGGCGGCAATGTCCACGCCCTCATGGGGCCGCCCCTCGCGCAGGCCAAAGGGCGAGCTCAGGTTGCCCATTACGGGCCAGGCCAGCTGGGCCACCGGCAGGGCCGCCGCCCGAGCAGGCTGCGGCTGCCCGTCGGAGCCCGCTCCCGGTATCGCCAGCGTTTGCCCGGGCACCAGGCGGTCGGGGTCGTCCAGGCCGTTGGCGGCCACCAGCCGCTCCACCGCCACCCGGTAGCGGCGGCCGATTTCCGAAAGGGTTTCCCCGGGGGCCACGGTGTGGGTAAGGGCCTCCACGGGAACTTTGAGCACCTGGCCGGCCACGATGCGGTCGGGGTCCTCTATGGCGTTAACTTCCTGCAGGGCCACCGGCGGCAGCCCGAAGCGCTCGGCCAGGGAAGCCAGCGTATCTCCCCGGCGCACGCGGTACTCCAGCCAGCTGCCGCCCGCCTCCCTTTGTTCCGCGGGCAAAAGGGCATAGGGGCCGCCGGCGACCACGGCCTCCTCAGGGGAAGCCGCAAGCAGGCCCGGCCCGCCCAGCAGGCACAAGGCCAGGGTAAGCGCGGCAATCAGTTTCTTAACTGGCTTTACCAATTGGGCATTCCTCCCTCATTAAGGAAGGATTGCCCCGGCAAGGCCCTTTTATACGTCTTCGGAAGTAATTTCCCGGCGGAGGTCCGGGGGCCTGTCCGGGGGGACCACCGGGCCGCTCCGGCGGGCCGCCTTAAAGAGGCGGATGAGCTCCTCGTTGCTCTGGGTTTTCCTCATGCGGTCCACCAGCATTTCCATGGCCTCCCAGGGGGCCATGCCGGCGGTGGCCTTGCGGAAGAACCAGATCCACTCCAGCTCGTCCCTGGAGAGGAGCAGCTCTTCCTTGCGGGTGCCGGAACGCTGCACGTCGATGGCCGGGAAGAGCCGGCGCTCGGCCAGGCGGCGGTCGAGGATGAGCTCCATGTTGCCGGTGCCCTTGAACTCCTCAAAGATCACCTCATCCATGCGGCTGCCCGTCTCAATGAGGGCGGTGGCCAGAATGGTCAGGCTGCCCCCTTCCTCCAGGTTGCGGGCGGCGCCGAAGAAGCGCTTGGGCTTGTGCAGCGCGGCGGGGTCCATGCCCCCGGAGAGGGTGCGCCCGCTGGGGGGGATGACCAGGTTGTGGGCCCGGGCCAGGCGGGTGATGCTGTCCAGCAGGATGACCACGTCCCGCCTGTGCTCCACCAGGCGCTTGGCCCGCTCCAGCACCATCTCCGCCACCTTGACGTGGTTTTCCGGCGGCTCGTCAAAAGTGGAGCTGACCACCTCGCCGTCCACCGAGCGCTCCATGTCGGTGACCTCTTCCGGGCGCTCGTCAATGAGCAGCACGATGAGGTAAACTTCGGGGTGGTTTTTGGTGATGCTGTTGGCTATCTCCTTGAGGAGGGTAGTCTTGCCGGCCTTGGGGGGGGCCACGATAAGGCCCCGCTGCCCCTTGCCGATGGGGGCCACCAGGTCGACGATGCGCGCCGTAATGTTCTGGGGGCCCGTTTCCAGGCGCAGGCGCTCCTGGGGGTACAGGGGGGTGAGGCCGTCAAAGTGCAGCCTTTCCGCCGCCTTTTCCGGGTCGGTGCCGTTGACCTGCTCCACCCTTAAAAGGGCGTAGTAGCGCTCGTTTTCCTTGGGAGGGCGCACCTGGCCGGCCACCAGGTCGCCCGTGCGCAGGTCGAAGCGGCGGATCTGGGAGGAGGAAACGTAGATGTCGTCGCTCGAGGGCAGGTACTGGAAGGGGCGCAGGAAGCCGTAGCCTTCGGGGATGATCTCCAGGATGCCCTGGGCGTAAATGAGCCCGTTTTTTTCCGTCTGGGCCTTGATGATCTCAAAGATGAGCTCCCGCTTGCGCAGGCGGTAGTAGCCCGGAATCTCCAGCTCCCGGGCAATCTTATAAAGCTCCTGAAGGGTTTTGCTCTCCAGTTCCGCGTAATTCACGGACATCCGTTCCTTTCCTTGGGGTTTGCAGGGCGGCGTGCGGCCAGCAGGCGCCTGGCCAGGAGGTAAGAAACGGCCCAGGAGAGGCCGGCGTTTAAAAAGGCACCCGCCAGGAAGGCGGTACCGGCCTCGCGAAAGGAGAAAAGCAGGGAGGAGGGTGCACTTTTAACGGGCAGGCAGGCCTCACCCCCCGTTACGGCGCTGCCGGTGATGAGGTTCAAAGCGTAAAAGAAGGGGACCGCCCACTTAAAAAAGGCAGCGGAAAGGGCAGCGGCAGCGGCGTTGGCGCGGAGCAGGCGTGCGAGGAGATAGGCAACGGGTATGCTCACCAGGGGAAGAGGGAAAAAGTCTACGGCCAGTCCCAGGGCAAGGCCGTGGGCGATCCTGTGCGGGGCATCGGGCTCGCTGAGAATGCGGTTAAGCCTGGCGGCCAGCTTCTTGAACTTTTGCCTGTGCATGGAGGGAGGCCGGGGGGCCTGGGCCCCCCATCGTCAGGGGCTCTGCAAATTTTACTTCCGAGGGGATACCTTTGCCCAGTCGGCCAGGAATTTTTCCACCCCCAGGTCGGTAAGGGGGTGCTTGAGCATCTGCATGAGCACCTTGTAGGGGACGGTGGCAATGTCCGCGCCTGCCCTGGCGGCCATGACCACGTGCAGGGGGTGGCGGATGCTGGCGGCAATGATCTGGGTGGGGAAGTCGTAATTGGCATAAATCTCCACGATCTCGCGGATCAGCTCCATGCCGTCGTGGCCCGCATCGTCCAGGCGGCCCACAAAGGGGCTGACGTAGGTGGCCCCGGCCAGGGCGGCCAGGAGGGCCTGGTTGGCCGAAAAGACCAGCGTCACATTGGTCTTGATGCCTTTCGCGGCAAGGGCCTTTACGGCCTTCAAGCCTTCGGCGGTCACGGGTATCTTGACCACTATGTTGGGGTGGATGGCCGCCAGGGCCTCGGCTTCCTCAACCATGGCCCGGGCTTCAAGGCTTACGGCCTCCACGCTGATGGGCCCGTCTACAAGGGCGGTGATCTCCCGTACTACCTGGAGGGGGTCCCTTCCTTCCTTGGCCATTAAGGTAGGATTGGTGGTTACGCCGCTGATCACGCCCAGCGCGCAGGCTTCCTTTATCTCCTCAATATTGGCGGTATCCAGGAAAAGGCGCATGCCGCAAAACCTCCTCAAACCCGCGCTTTTCCGGCACAGCCGAAGAGGCGCATTTTGGCGCGGATGACCTCCACCGCCGCCTCCCGGGCCGGCCCGAGGATCTTGCGGGGATCGATTTCCTGCGGGTGCGCGCCCAGCTCCCGCCGCAGCGCACCCACGAAGGCTTCCCTTATCTCGGTATCGATGTTGATCTTGCGCACCCCGCGGCGGACGGCTTCCCGGATGGCCTCCTCGGGCACCCCGGAGGCCCCGTGCAGCACCAGGGGCACGCGCACCAGCTCTTTAATCCTGCTCAGGCGCTCAAAATCCAGGCGGGGCTCCCCCTGGTAGCGCCCGTGGGCCGTGCCCACGGAAACGGCCAGGGAGTCCACGCCGGTCCTTTCCACAAAGTAGCGGGCCTCCGCGGGGTCCGTGAAAAAGGCCTCCCGCTCCTCCACCTTTATCTCATCCTCGGCCCCCATGATGCGGCCCAGCTCCCCTTCCACGGAAACCCCCGCCGCCCTGGCCACCTCCACCACGCGGCGGGTAAGGGCAATGTTTTCCTCCAGGGGCAGGTGGGAGCCGTCAATCATCACCGAGGAAAAGCCCGCCGCCACACACCTCACCGCCTGCTCAAAGCTGGTCCCGTGGTCGAGGTGTAAGGCCACCGGCACTCTTACGCCGCGGGCAGCCGCGCGGGCCATGGCCACCAGGTACGCCAGCCCGGCATACTTGATGGCCCCCTGGCTGGCCTGCAGGATGACCGGCGACCTCTCCGCCTCCGCAGCGGCCACGATGGCCTGCACCAGCTCCATGTTGTTACAGTTGAAGGCTCCCACGGCGTAGCCCTGCTCCTCCGCGTCCCGGAGGAGCACGCCGACCGGCACGAAAGGCATTTTCCTCCGCTCCTTTGCACTTTTCCATTATTCCCCGGCGCGGGCCTTTTCATGCCAGGCCACGGCGGGCGACCTCTTCCTGCCCCAGGAGCGACTTCACCAGGAAGCCGACCTCCCGCAGGTCAAAGGGCTTGTGCAGGAAGTGGCCGATGCCCAGGGCCCTGGCCTCTTCTTCCAGCGCCGTTTCCCCGTAAGCGGTCATGAGCACGACCCTGAGGGCAGGATCTAGCTCGCGGGCTTCCCGCCAAACGGTCAGGCCGTCCATACCGGGAAGTTTGGCGTCCAGGAGAAGCAGCCGCACGCCGCCCTTTTTTATCTTTTCCAGTGCCTCGGGACCCGAAGCGGCTGTCTCCACCTCTACGGCCTCGCCGCGCAGGAACTCCACCAGTAGCCGCAACACGCCGGGCTGGTCGTCCACCACCAGCACCATCTGCCTCTCCCTCCCCCCAGGCAGGTTAAAGAAAGATTTTCGCCCGCGCGAAAAAAATTCCTCCCTGCGCTACCCCGGGGGGATCACACGGAGAGATGGAGCACCAGAAGGAGAAGCAACACAAAGCCGCCGCCGGCCAGCACCAGGGGAGGCAGGACCACCGCCAAAAGGGCCCGGGAAAGGGTAAAGCCGTAGACGAAAGAGGCGCCCAGGACCACCAGCCCCGTCCCCCAGAGAAAGGCTGCCAGGCCTAAAACGGCGGTCACGGCCATGAACACCACGCCGCGCGCCCCCAGGAGGAGGAGCAGGAAGTCCACCGGCACCAGCCAGAGCGCGGGCAGCGAGGCCAGGGCGGTGACGCACAGGATCCCTGCCGCCTTGCCCTGGCCGCCCAGGAGGCCGGCGGCAAGGTGAATGAGGGCGCTCGTCAGCAGCCACTTGAGGTACTGGAAAAGGAAGCTGGCCGCGGACATGAAGGGAGCCGCCGGCAAAAGCCAGTGGATGCCCACGGGGTGGTAGCGGAACATCTGGACGCTGACCAGCGTGCTCATGACGGCGCCGGCCAGGGACACCAGGGAAAAAAGCAGCACTGCCGCGCCCAGGGGAGGGCGGGCGGCTACGGCGGCAAAGGTTCGCCGGGGCTCAAAGAAGACCCCGTAAATTAGCTCCAAAAAGCCCTGCCGGCCGGGGGCCGCCTGCTCCGCTGGGGCCGCCGCCTCTCCGGCGGGGCCATCCTGCCTTTCGGCCATCTTTTCTTCCAACCCTGCCACACCTCCTTTGGCCCCTTATCCTAGCGGGACGGCTCGTAAAACTGCTGCGCCGGAGGCAGGCAAGGAGGGGCCACCAGCCAGATGGCCGTACCCGGCGCAGGGTAAAGGCCCGAGGGCTTCCCCGGGAAAAGCGCGTCCAGGAAGATTTCCGGTATGAGGCGCCGCGGGGCCAGCTCGCTCACCGGGGGATCGGGCCCCAGGCCGGACAGCTCCCCGGCCAGCCTAATGGCCTCCCGCAGGTCCCCAAGCTCGTCCACCAGGCCGAGCTCCTTAGCCTGCCGGCCGGTGAAAACGCGCCCGTCGGCCAGCTTCCTCACGTGTGCGGGGTCCATCCGCCGCCCCTCGGCCACCGCCTGCACGAACTGGGCGTAGATGTCTTCCACCATCCCCTGGAAGATGCTCTCCTCCTCGGGGGTCACGGGGCGGCTGGGGGAGCCCATGTCCTTGTGGGGGCCGCTCTTAAAGGTGCGGGTGGCAATGCCCAGCTTGCTGTAGAGGCCCTGCAGGTCCTGCACCTGAATGATCACGCCAATGCTGCCGGTGAGGGTGCCCGGGTTGGCCACCACTTTGTCCGCGCGGCTGGCTATCCAGTAGGCCCCGGAGGCAGCCGCATCCCCCATGGAAGCCACCACTTTCTTTCCCGCCTGCCGGAGCCGGTCCACTTCCCGCGCGATTTCCTGCGCCCCGGCAGCGGTCCCGCCAGGGCTGTTTAAGCGCAGGACCACCGCCCGCACTTCGGGATCCCGGGCAGCCTGGCGCAGGCGCTGCGCCACTTCCTCCGCACCCACCAGGCCGGAGAGAAACGGGGAGGCACGCCCGCTGACAATGGTGCCGGAGAGGTGGACGACGGCCACGCTGCCGCGCCCGCGCCCCGCACCAAGCCCTTTCCCCACCCTTGCCGCCACGACGAGGGTGGCCAGCAGGCTGCAGGCCACCGCGCCTATAACCAGGGCGGCCACCAATTTCTTCTTCATGGCTTATCCCAGACCCCCCGCACCAAAGAGTTGCCGCGCTGTTTTACCGCGCTATATTATTGCCCCCCGCCGATCCTTTAAATACCTCTGGCACGGCGGTAGGCCAGGGCCGCGCCGACAAAGTCCCTGAAAAGGGGGTGGGGGCGGTTGGGGCGGGATTTAAACTCCGGGTGAAACTGCGTGCCCAGGAACCAGGGGTGCCCCGGCAACTCGGTAATCTCCACCAGGTAACCGTCGGGGCTGGTGCCGCTGAACACCAGCCCTGCCTGGCTCAATTCCCGGCGGTAGGCGTTGTTTAGCTCGTAGCGGTGGCGGTGCCTCTCGTGCACCATCTCTTCCCGGTAGGCGCGGTGGGCCAGCGTGCCGGGGAGCAGGCGGCAGGGGTAGCTGCCCAGGCGCATGGTTCCCCCCAGGCGGTCGATGTTCTTTTGCTCGGGCAGGAGGTCGATCACCGGGTAGGGGGTCTGGGGGTCAAACTCGGAGCTGTTGGCTCCCGCCCACTTCAGCACGTGGCGGGCGTATTCCACCACCGCCAGCTGCATGCCCAAACAAATGCCCAGGAAGGGGACCCCGTTTTCCCGGGCAAACTGCACGGCCTTGATTTTCCCCTCTATGCCCCGGTCGCCAAAACCCCCGGGGACGAGGATGCCGTCCACTCCTTCCAGGTAGCCCGAAACGGGCCTGTACTCCAGCTCTTCGGAATTCACCCACCGCACTTCCACCGCCACGCCGTGGTGGAGCCCGGCGTGACGGAGGGCCTCCACCACGCTGATGTAGGCGTCGGGCAGGGAGACGTACTTGCCCACCAGGCCGATGATTACCCGGCCCTGCAGGTTCTTCATGCGGTTGACCATTTCCTCCCAGTCCCTTAAATCGGGAGGGTGGCAGGAAAGCCCCAGGCGCTCCACGGTAATCTCCCCCAGGCCCTCCTTTTCCAGCATCAGGGGGACCTCGTAAATGGAGGCGGCGTCCACGGCCTGGATGACCGCGCGGGGCTCGATGTCGCAGAAGAGGGCAATCTTCTCCTCCAGTTCCCTGGTCAGGGGACGCTCGGTGCGGCAAACGATAACGTCGGGCTGGATACCGATGCTGCGCAGCTCCTTCACGCTGTGCTGGGTGGGCTTTGTCTTTAGCTCGTTAGCTACTTTAAGGTAGGGAACGAGGGTGACGTGGATGTACATGACGTTTTCCCGCCCGAGATCGGTGCGCAGCTGGCGGATGGCCTCCAGGAAGGGGAGGGACTCGATGTCGCCCACCGTGCCGCCTATCTCGGTGATGACCACATCGGCGCCGGTTTCCCGGGCAATCTGCAGGACCCGCTCCTTGATCTCATTGGTGATGTGGGGGATCACCTGCACGGTGGCACCCAGGTAATCCCCGCGGCGCTCCTTGGTGATCACCGACCAGTAAATGACCCCCGTGGTCACGTTGCTGGAGCGGGTGAGGTTGGAGTCGATGAAGCGCTCGTAATGCCCGAGGTCTAAGTCCGTCTCGGCGCCGTCCTCGGTGACAAACACCTCCCCGTGCTGGTAGGGGCTCATGGTGCCGGGATCGATATTGATGTACGGGTCCAGCTTTTGAATGGCCACCTTCAACCCGCGGCTCTTCAGCAGGCGCCCCAGGGAGGCAGCCGTGATGCCCTTGCCCAGCGATGAGACTACTCCGCCGGTGATGAAGATGAACTTGGCCATAATAACGCTCCTTGCGGTGGCTGTGGGTATTTTGTATACCTACCCTATTCTAGCCAGCGGCCTTTGCCCTGTCAACGGGAGGCTCGCTCACATCCGTTCGGGAGCCGAAAGGCCCAAAAGCCGCAGGCCGTTTTTAAGCACCACGCGGGTGGCGCCGGCCAGAAGAAGCCGCGCCTCGGTCAGGCGCCGGTCGGCGGTGAGCACGCGGTGGCTGTTGTAGAAGCTGTGGAAGAGGCCGGCCACTTCATGCAGGTAGCGGGCCAGGCGGTGGGGCGCAAGATCCCTGGCGCAGGCCACCACTTCCTCGGGAAAGTCGGCCAGCCTGCGCGCCAGGGCCAGCTCCGCCTCCGTTTCCAGCGGCCCGAGATCGACGGCTTCCGGCGGCGGCAGGGGCGCGTTGTTCTGGCGCAGGATGCTGCAGATGCGGGCGTGGGCGTACTGGATGTAGTAAACCGGGTTCTCGTTGCTCTGCGCCTTGGCCAGGTCCAGATCGAAGTCCAGGTGGCTGTCGGCGCTGCGCATGACAAAGAAATAGCGCGCCGCGTCCCTGCCCACCTCCTCCACCAGCTCCTCCAAGGTGACGAAGCGGCCGGTGCGCTTGCTCATGCGCACCAGCTCCCCGCCGCGGTAAAGCCGCACCAGCTGCATGATGACGATCTCCAGCGCGCCGGGGTCGTAGCCCAGGGCGGCCACGGCGCCCTTCATGCGGGCCACGTGGCCGTGGTGGTCCGCCCCCCAGATGTTAATGATGCGCTCAAAGCCGCGGCGGAACTTGTTGCGGTGGTAGGCGATATCGGCGGCAAAGTAGGTGGGCACGCCGTTTTTGCGCACCAGCACCTCGTCCTTTTCCGCGCCAAAGGCGGTGGCGCGAAACCACAGCGCCCCCTCGTGCTCGTACAAATACCCCCGCTCGCGCAAAATGGCGATGGTTTCCTCCACCTCTCCCGAGTCGTGGAGGCTCTGCTCGGAAAACCAGACGTCAAAGCGCACACCAAAGTCTTCCAGAGCCCTCCTGATGGCCGCCAGCTTTTCCTTGAGGGCGTACTCCGCCAGGACGCGGCGCCTTTCCTCCGCCGGCGCCTCCAGGTAGCGGTCGCCATAAAGGGCCACGAAGTTCCTGGCGGTGTCAATGAGGTCCTCTCCGTGGTAGCCTTCCTCGGGCACTTCCGCCGGGCGCCCCAGCAGCTGCAGGTAGCGGGCTTCCAGGGAGCGGGCAAAATTCTCGATTTGGTTGCCGGCGTCGTTAATGTAATACTCCCTGGTTACCCGGTATCCGGCAAACTCCAGGATGGCGGCAATGCTGTCCCCCAGGGCCGCCCCGCGGGCATTGCCCATGTGCAGGAGCCCTGTGGGGTTGGCGGAGACAAATTCCACCTGCACCCGCATGCCGCCCCCTACGTCCGCGCGCCCGTAGTCGTCGCCGGCCTGCACAATGCGCGGCAGCTCCGGCAGCACCCAGCGGGGGTGGAGGTAAAAATTAATAAAACCGGGCCCGGCCACCTCCACCTTTTCCACCGGGATACCGGTTAGATCAAGGCAGTTCACCAGTACTTCGGCAATCCTGCGGGGAGCACTGCGCGCCGCCCTGGCCAGCAGCATGGCCAGGTTGGCGGCGAAATCCCCGTGCTCCTTTTCCCGCGGCACTTCAACGGTAAAAGGAGGAAGCGCCGTAACGGGCAACAGCCCCTTTGCTGCCGCTTGGTTCACCGCACTCTCCAGGGCAGCGGCCAGCCGTTCCCTTATCTCCTGGACGATTCCCTTCATGTGCAGCGGCCTAGACCTCCTGTACGGTAATGGAGAGCTGGTTGTAGCCTATCTTCTGGTGGCAGAGCTCCAACTCGTATTCCAGATTAATACTTCCGCCCACCTCTGTCAAGTCCACCTCCACCTTCCAGGGCAGGACGCCCACCCACATGGAACCAAAGGGGGTGACGTAGTTGGCCTCGTGGTGGATGCCCTCCTCAAAAACCTGCTTGAGCTCGGAGGTGCCCATGCGCTTTAAGGTCACGCGGCTGGGTTCGGCCTTTAAGTAGGTGGTGGTCCCGGCAAGGCCGGAAATTTCCGACTCGCTGTAGACGATGTAAAAAGAGCTTTTTTTCTTATACAAGCTAGCCTTGGTTATCAGTTCAATGGTCTCCTGCTCCCCCAGCTCGCTGGTCCGGGTGCCGCGGATGGTCACCAGCACCGTCTTGCGCATCAAATCATCCTTTCAAAGGGCCGGTTAAGAAAGTTAACCGGAATTTAATAAATTATACCCCTTTTCGGGCCCTGCCGAAAGGGGGGAACGTCCCCCCAAAAACAAAAAACGGGCTCTCTATTGCCCGCTTGCCAACCGGTGGGTGCTTTTTTGGCTAGCGCCCGAGGAAGGAAACCACGCTCTGGTACAGGCTGTTGGCAAACACCTTTAAAAAGAGGATGGCTGTTAAGTTGATGATGGCCCCCACGCCCAGCACGTCTACCGCCAGCGAAAGGCCTTCCACCCAGCGGGACTTCCCGGCCTCCATGTTTTTACCCCCCGCTCGTAGTGACAATTCTTGCCCCTGCGGTAGTGACCAATCTTGTGCCGCCCTGCACATACCGTCCCTTCAATTGATTGTGTGCCTATTATACGTCCTCCCTGCCTAAAAGGCAAGAGGCGAATGACAAAATGATTGCGCTCACATGGACAAAAAAAGGGGCGGCACTTCCAAGGCGCCGCCGCTTGCGGGGAGAAAGGAGGGTGGCCAAATATTTTACGCTTCCTGCTTTTCGCCGTGGGCCGAGGCGGTAATGCCCAGGCCCTCAAAGATGAAGAGCATGGCAAAACCGTACCACACGGTGTAGATGACGTAGAAGACGAGCATGAAGGCCGTGATGCCCGCTTTATCCGCCACCCTGGCCGCCTCGATGCCCTCGAAGTTATAGGCCGGCTCCAGGGCCTTGGTCTTCACCGCGGAGGCAAAGGACATTTCCGTTGCCCGGCCCTGGAGCTTGAAGCTCTTCTCCAGCGCATCGAAGAGGCCCCACCAGTAGTAGATGACCTCCCGGGACTCCAGGCCGTAGCGCTCCTTCACCTGGGCGCCCTGGTTTTTAAACTCGGCGTCGGCATCGGCCAGGGCGCGCGCCGCCGCCTTGCCCAGGTCCCCGCTAACGCTCAGGCTCTGCCCGCTTAATTGCACGGCCAGCCCGGCAGAGGTAAACAGCCCGGCCATGCGGGACGTTTCCTGCGCGTCGCGGCCCCTGACGGTTACCTGGAACTCCTGTCCCTCGAAACTCTTGCCCTTTTTCACCATGCCCGGGATGTAGTACGTCGAGCCTTTGGTCAGCTGGTTGAAAAGGTCGTCTGCGTAGGCAATTACCGTCTTCCCGTTCATCACCGGGCTCAAGAGCACGGCCAGGACCACCAGGAAGGAAGCCAGGAGGACCAGGCCGATGAAAAACTCCCTCTTGCGGATAATCACGGTAACCCCTCCTTATCTAAGTGCTGGGCCTAAGCCCGCCCCGGCGGCGAATGCCCGGGGCAGGCCCAGTTCCCCTAGCGCCCCGCGCCGGCCTGGCCGGCCAGGGCCGCGCGCTCGGCCTCGCGGATCTTCCCCGCGCCCTTGACGAAGACGCCGAGGATCCACAGGGAGAAGATGCCCACCAGGGCAAAGAAGACGATCGTGCCCCCGACGTTGATGGCCGCCGCGGCGGATTTGCTCATGCTGATCCAGCCTACCTCGTTCAGCTTGCCCGGCAGGGCGCAGAGGCGGTTGACGAAGCCGGCCAGAATGGTGAGGGCGTAAAAGGCCCGGATGGTCACGCCCTTCACCATCTTGGTCACCAGGGCGCCCATCTGCACGCCCACCAGGGAGCCCAGCAGCATGCCCATGGCCACGGTGTAGAAGACGTAGCCGTAAATGGCGTACTGGACGATGGAAGAGTAGCCGGTGGTGAAGATGATCTGCAGGATGTCCGTGCCCACGGTGGTAAAGGTGGAAACGCCCAGGCCGTAAACCATCATGGGGAAGGTGAGGAAGCCGCCGCCCACGCCCATGATGGCCGCCACAAAGCCCACGATGAAGCCGCAGATGATGATGGGGTAGACGGCAATGCTCCGCCCGCCCGGCACGATGTGCTCGTCAAAGCGCACGCGGGGCTTCAAGGGCAGGGACTGCAGCCACTTGGCAAACCTGGTGGTGGCCTCCGTGCTGGGCTTGCCCTTGGCCGCCCCGCGGCTCATGCGGATCCAGTCGGCCAGGGCGTAAAACCCTAGGATGCCCAGCATGAAGACGTACACCGCGCTGATGAAGGCATCGCTTAAAGCCGGGCTCTTCTGGTAAATGGAGCGGTTCACCATGCCGCCCAGGGAGGCCCCGGTGACCGAGCCCAGCACGAACCACACGGCAATCCACACGTTGACGTTGCCCATCTTGCGGTGGAGCACCGTGCCCATGATGGCCTTGGCAAAGAGGTGAAACTGGTCGGTACCCACGGCCATGATCCCCTTGACCCCGATGCTCATCAGGGCCGGGGTAAGCACGTACCCGCCGCCGGCACCGATGACGCCGGTGATCAGTCCCGCCATGAGACCTACGAGGATGGAGCCGAAAAACATCTGCGTGGTGGCGTGGCTGGGCATGTAGGCCTTGTGGCCGCCCAGGTGGTCGGGCAGGCCGGCGGCCACGGCTGCCTCCATACCCAGGCCCAGCAGGACGGGAAATAAAACCAGGACCAGTAGCTTCCAGCGCCGGTACAAGATTTCCCTGCTCAGTTCCAGCTCAAAGCGGCCCTGCGCCTGCGCCATGGCGTGCAGGCACTCCCCGGCCGCATGCAGGCTTCCCCAGAGACGCTTAAAGGTGCTCATATAACCAACCCCCCTCTTTTTCTCACGCCGTTCCTCTCTTCACCCTCACCCGGATGGCTGCCTTGCCCGGTTCCGCCTCCCACCCCCTCTCCTTTGCACTACGCCGCGTAGTGACAAGGGCTTGCCTTCTCCCCGGCACACACCGGCCGCTGTGCGCTTTTGTGCATGTGAAAACAATCACATAGCAGGCCTAAATTTTTGTCACTACCCGGTTCCTGTAGTGACTTCCCCCTGCCCTCTATAATCCGCCAGGTAAACTACCTTGCCGGTACCGCCTTCCTCCTGAGGGCTCACCATTTCTGCCAGCGCCCGCAGGATCTCCCGCGGCCCCACCAGCCCTACCGGCCGGTTCCCCTGCCAGACGAGGAGGGCCTCCTGGCCGCTCCTGGCCAGGAGCTGCGCGGCCTTGCCCACATCGTCGTCCGCCCGCAGCTTTTCTTCCGGGCGGGCCATTACCTCCCTCACGGGCCTCCTGGCCAGCTCATCCAGCCGCTCCTCCAGGGTGGCCCTGCCGAGCAGGCCTTCCAGCCACCCGCACTCCAGGGTCACCGACCAGCCGCGGAAATTCACCACCCTCTGCCCTTCCCCTACAAGCGCCCTGATGACCTCCCGCGGGCCCACCAGCCCTACCACCCGTCCCCTTTCCTTGACCGCCAGCAGGCGGTAGCCCCGCCTCAGCTTGAGCAAGGCCAGCAGGGCGTCTTTCACGCTCCTCTGGGCCGGCAACTCCGCCGCTCCTTCCAGGGGAACCATAATCTCGCGCATTTTTCTGCCCATCCCCTGCCACCCCTTTCTACTTTATGCGCTGAGGGCCTGCAGGTCCTCTATGCCCAGGGCCCGCAGGATTTCCGCCTGGGCCCTCTCTGTCCTGGTGGCCAACCTTACCTCCATGCCGTCGATCAGCCCCACGATCATTTTCAGCTCTCCCAAAATCTCCAGGGCCTGCGCCGCATCCACCGTCAGGCCTGCCCGCTGCAGGAGCTTTTCCAGGGCCCTCTCCAGGAGCGCGCCCAGGACCACGACGGCCAGCTCCCCGCCGAGGTTTTGCTCCCCGGAGGTGAAGCGGCTGATGCGGGCGGCGCGCCCGGCCAGCCCGGCCAGCTCCCAGTAGGCCAGCACCAGCTCCCGCCCGCCCAGGGCGCTGTTGGTGCGCAGGAGGGTGACCCCGGCCAGGGGATCGCCCTTTTCTTCCAGCGTCGCCGGGGTGCAGCAGAGGAGGTAGCGGGCACCGCCGTCCGGCACTTCCCGGAACAAAAGACCCCCGGCGGCCTCCGCAAAGCCGGCCCTGCCCCGCGCGATCTCCTCCCTGCAGAGCTGCTTCTCCCGCTCGCTCAAAGCCCGGCAGCGGACGAGGTAGGGGTAATCGTGGGCCACCACCGTTTCCAGCAGGAGGTTGGTCGCCGGCTGGCGGTCCCCCACAAAGAGGCACTGCCCGCCGTACAGCTCTCCCACTTCCCGGCACAGCTGCCGCAGGCCGGCTTCCCCCGTTCCCGTAAAGAGGCGGTAGCCGAAGGGCAGGCCCGCGCCGCCGGCCAGCACGCCCCAGCAGATTTCTTCCTGCGCCGCCTCCGCAAAGAAGTAGCGCGCGTACGGGTGGGAAGCATTCACCGCCCGGGCCGCCGGCATGACCTCGGCCACGGCCACCAGGCAGTAAAGGGTGTTCCCGCGGCCAAAAACGCGCCCGATCTGGCGGTAGAGCGCCTTTTCGAGCTCACCTCCGGCGGCAGCCAGCCCGTCGCCCACGACCTCCAGGCGGGGGAACTGCACGCCGCCCTCCGCCGCCCCGGGCCAGTAAAACTCCTGGCCCCACTGCGCGAAACTCCTCGTCTCCCCCGGATTTAAAGCGCGGGATACGGCCAGGAACTCCACCGCGGGGGCGTTTTCTTCCCCGAGCAGCCCGGCCATCACCTCCCCGAGCCCCAGCACCTCCCACACCCGCCGCAGCGCCAGGACTTCGCCCCAGCGCAGGACCTTTTTGGCCTCCACCGTGGGCCTGGCGCGCTTTACGCCGCAAACGCGCTCCAGGCTGGCAATCAGGCCCTCCACCTTCTCCGGCGTGAGGTCTTCCAGGTTGCCCAGATTGGCAATGACCCGCTGCTTTACCTTTTTCCCCTCGCGGTAGTTTTCGATGAGCTTTACGTAGGCGTACTCCTTGCCGCCGCTTTTGGTTATCACCTTGCGGAAGAACAAAGCCCATCACCCCGCCTGCCGCGTCCGGAGCCGGCGGCCCTTTCCCCTACACTTTTTCATTACCTCGTGGGGAGCGGGGCGCCGCCTTGTCTCCGTCCACCGTCCCTTTCCGGGGCCTTACCTTTTGCTAATAATATACCACGTTCCCGCAGTATGTGCAATATTTCACTTGTGAGTTCTAAAAATAACAATTTTCTGAGAAAGCCGCGCCCTACCACACTCCCAGCAGCCGCCACCAGAAGTTGGCCAGGAAGCTGACCAGGAGCACCAGGGAGACCAGGAGGAGCACGGTGCCCGCCCTGAGAAAGTCCCGCGCCTTTAAAAAGCCCGCCCCGTACACAATGGCGTTGGCCGGGGTGGCAATGACCAGGAGGTAGGAGAAGGCGGAGGCCAGGGAGGTGGCCACGCCGACGGCCAGCGGGGAAATGCCGGAGATTTCGGCGGCCTTGAGGAACACGGGCCCCAGGGCGGCCACGGTGGGCCCGTCGGCCATGGTCTGGGTGACCAGCGCCGTGATGGTGGCGGTAACGGCCAGGAGGTAAACGTCTTCCTCCGCCGCCATGCCGCCGGTGAGGCGCAGCAGCTGTCCCGCCAGCCAGCCGGCGGCGCCGGTGGAGATGAGCAGCCTGCCCAGGGAGATGGCGCCGGCATACAGCACCACCACCCCCCAGGGGGTTTTTTGCTGCAGGTAGCCCCAGTCCACCAGACGCAGCACGGCGGCCAGCAGCACGCCCGCCATGGCAATGTTTCCGGCGCCAAAGCGCGGGCTGAAAACCACCCAGCCGAGCAGGACAAAGGAAAAAACCGCCGCCGCCAGCCACCCCTGGCGGCCCGGCGGACCGGCGGCCTCCATCTCCCTCTCCATGGCCTGCACGGCCTCCCGGAGGTCGTCTACCTCCGGAGGGTAGAGGGCCATCAGCCAGTAGGCCACCAGGGGAACCAGAAGCAGGGTGAGGGGGAAGGCCATGAGCATCCACTGCCCATAGCCCACATTTATCCCCATGCCGCTTAAAAAGCCCACCATGAGGGCGTTGCGGGCCCCGCCCGAGGGGGCGGCCAGCCCGCCGACGATTACCCCGTAGGAAATGGCCAGCATGAGCAGCCGGGCCAGGTTTGGCACCCGGCGGTAGCCGCCGCTCAAAGCGACGAGGCCCACGCCGATGGGAAACATGATCATCACCGCGGCGTGCTCGGTAAAGAAGGCGGCCCCCAGGGCGCAGAAGCCCACCACCCCCAGGACCACCCTCTTGACCTGCGTCCCGCAGACTTTAAGCATGAGGAGGGTGGCCCTGGTGTGGATGTGGTGCTTCATTAAGACGGCGCCCATCATGAGCACGCCGGCAATAAAGAACACGGCATCGTCCATGAAGGTGCGGGGTGCTTCCTGAAAGCCCACCAGGCCCGCAAAGACCTGGTAGGTTCCCACGGCCAGGGCCACAAAGGGCAGGGGGAGGGCCTCCGTTAAGAAGCAGGTAACGACGAAGGCCCAGAGGGCCAGGGCGCGCCTGCCCTGCTCGGAAAGGCCCGGCGGCAGGGGGAGGGCCCAGAGGAGCGCGGCTACGGCCACGGCCAGGAAGAGCCACCGGCGCTCCGCGAGCGCGGCCAGCAGTTGCCCGTACGGCGCGCTGCGGCCCCGCGGCTTCTTCTCGCCGTCCGTCCCCCCGGGGCGGGCCGCGCCTTTTTTCTTTTTGCGGTATTCCTCCAGTTCACAAACCTTTTCTTCCTTCACGGGCCTCACCCGTCCCGGTAGTTGTAACCGGCCTCAAAGGCCGCCAGGTTGACGCCCAAAAAGCGCTCCGGCACGCACTCCCGGACGGCGCGCAGCCACACTTCCAGGGGCAGGGGCAACTCCCTGGCCAAAACGCCCAGCAGCACCACGTTGGCCGCCCGGGGGTTGCCGCAGGCGCGGGCCCTGTCCAGGGCGTCCACCTCCAGGGTGCGGGCGTGGCGGTAAAGGTAGGACGGCACGTCATCCGGGCAGCGGGCCAGTCCGGCCAGCACGGTGACCGGAGGCACAATCTGGCTGCTGGCGATGAGCGTGCCGCCCGGCTTTAAGTAGGGGAGCCAGCGCAGGGCCTCCAGTTGCTCGAAGGCCAGGATGACATCCGCGTCCCCCCTGGCCACCAGGGGCGAGCAAACGGTCCTCCCCAGGCGCACATGGGTGACCACGCTGCCGCCCCGCTGGGCCATGCCGTGCACCTCGGACATCTTCACGTCGTAGCCGGCCGCCAGGGCCGCCCTGCCGATGATCTGGCTGGCCAGGATGGTTCCCTGGCCGCCCACGCCTACCAAAAGCATATCCAGGCGATCTGGGTGGCTAAGCACCGACAACTCCCCCTCCTACCAGCGCGCCCTGCGGGCAGATCTGCACGCAGAGGCCGCAGCCGCTGCAGAGCACGTCGTCCACCACGGCCTTTTTCTCCCGCACGGAAAGGGCCGGGCATCCCGCCTTCAGGCAGGTGCGGCAGCCCTTGCAGCGTTCCTCCTCCACCCTCACCGGCCGGCGTGGCTCCCTCTTCAGCAGGGTGCAGGGCCGGCGGGCAATGATCACGGAAACCTCCGGAGCGGCCACCTCTTCCTTCACCGCCTCCGTGAGGCGCGCTACATCCAGCGGGTCCACCACCCGCACGCGGCGCACGCCTAGGGCCCGCACCAGGGCCTCCAGGTCTACCACCGGGGCCTCCTCGCCGCTCAGGGTCCTCCCCGTGCCGGGGTGGTCCTGGTGGCCGGTCATGGCCGTGGTGCCGTTGTCCAAAATGATCACCGTGCCCCGGCTCTTATGGTAGACCATGTGCAGGAGGCCCGTCATGCCCGAATGGTAAAAAGTGGAGTCGCCGATGACGGCCACCGTTTTGGCGGCCCGCTCGGGGTCTACCAGCTCAAGGCCGTAGGCCATGCCGATGCTGGCCCCCATGCAGACGCAGGTGTCCATGGCCGAAAGGGGCGGCAGCGCTCCCAGGGTATAGCAGCCTATGTCGCCGGTAACCGTGAGCTTCAGCCTGCCCAGCACGTAAAACACCCCGCGATGGGGGCAGCCCGGGCAGAGCACCGGCGGGCGCACGGGGGGAACGGGCAGGTCGTCTAAAACCGGCAGCCCCCGCGGTTCCAGCACGCCGGCCTTTTCAAAGCCGGCCCGCACCAGCTCCGGCGACAGCTCCCCGATGGCCGGGAAAAACTCCTTGCCCTCCACCTTGATGCCCAGGCCGCGCACGAAATCCTCCAGGTAAGGGTCCAGCTCCTCCACCACAAAGAGCCTCTCCACCTCGCGCGCAAAGCGCGCGATCAAGCCGGCGGGCAGGGGGTAGGTCATGCCCAGCTTAAGGATGGACGCCCGGGGCAGGACCTCCCGCACGTACTGGTAGGCCACGCCGCTGGTGATTACTCCCACGCGGCGGTCGCCCCAGGCAATGAAGTTTACCGGGACGGTTTCGGAGAGGGCCGCCAACTTCTGCAGGCGTTCCTCCAGGTCCCGGCGGCGCACCCGGGCGTGGGCGGGTAAAATCAACCACTTCTGGATGTTCTTTTCGTAGGGGCGCCGCGGGGGCAATCTTCTTTCGCCCAGCTTCACCAGGCTGCGGGAGTGGGCAATGCGCGTGGTCAGCCGCAGCATGACCGGGATGTCGTACTCCTCGCTCACGGCGAGGGCCAGGCCCACCATGTCCAGCGCCTCCTGGCTGTCGGAAGGCTCAAAGCAGGGCACGCGGGCAAAGCGCGCGTACTGCCGGTTGTCCTGCTCGTTCTGGGAGCTGTGCATCCCCGGGTCGTCGGCGGAAACCAGCACCAGGCCTCCGTTGACGCCAATGTAGGCGGCAGAGAAAAGGGGGTCCGCGGCCACGTTAACCCCCACGTGCTTCATGGTGACGATGGCCCTGGCACCGGCCATGGAAGCCCCAATGGCTACCTCCAGGGCCACCTTTTCGTTTGGCGCCCACTGCGCCAAAACGCCCTCGTAGCGGGCAAAGTTTTCCAGGATCTCGGTGCTGGGCGTGCCCGGGTAACCCACACCCACCAGCACCCCGTGTTCGTACGCCCCGCGGGCCACCGCTTCGTTGCCGGTCATCAACTCCTTCATCATCAAGAAAACGCGCAAACCTCCTTTTATCTGGTATCCCCCTCTTTACCCCGGCCCGGAACCCGCCCGCCTACCCCCGCGATTCCCCCGGGAGACCCCGGTGCTATGCGCGGGGGCGGTTGTCGATCACCCGCTTGGCCTTGCCCTGGCTGCGCTCCAGGGAGCAGGGCTCCAGGAGGCGCACGCGCGGGTTGATGGAGAGCACCGCCGCCAGCCGCCGGCGCACCTTTTCCTCCAGGGCCTCCAGGTCCCGGTAATTGCCGGTAAAGGATTCCGGCGCAACCTCCACCTGCACCTCCAGGTAGTCCAGGTAGCCCTTCTTGCCCACCACGATCTGGTAGTGAGGCGCAATCCCCTCTATCTGCATGAGCACGCTTTCAATCTGCGAAGGGAAGACGTTTACCCCGGAGACAATGAGCATGTCGTCGGTGCGGCCCACCACCTTGCGCAGGCGGGCGGTGGTGCGACCGCAGGGGCAGGGGTCGGGGTAAAGGAGGGAGATGTCCCTGGTGCGGTAGCGGACCAGGGGCAGGGCCTCTTTGGTGAGGGTGGTGATGACCACCTCCCCCTCCTGGCCGTAGTCCAGCGGCTCCCCCGTTTCCGGGTCCACGATTTCCACCAGGAAATGGTCCTCGGCAATGTGCATGGTGCCCGGCGAGGAGAGGCACTCGCCGCACACCCCCGGGCCCATGACCTCGGAAAGGCCGTAGTTATCGGTGGCCCTCATGCCCCACATTTCTTCCAGCTCCCGGCGCATCTCCTCGCTCCAGGCCTCGGCCCCGAAAAGGCCCAGGCGCACGCTGAGCTGCTCCCGGGGCTCTATGCCCATGGCCCGGGCCGTCTCCCCCAAATGCAGGACGTAAGAGGGCGTGCCCACCAGCACGGTGGTGCCGAAGTCGCGCATGATCATTACCTGCCTCTCGCTGTTGCCCACCGAGGCGGGGATGACGGTAGCCCCCAGTTTTTCCAGGCCGTAGTGGAGGCCAAAGGCCCCGGTAAAGAGGCCGTAGCCGAAGGTGATCTGCACCACATCGTCGGGGGACACGCCGGCCATGGCGGCAATGCGGGCCACCAGCTCGCTCCAGGTTTCCAGGTCTTTTTTGGTGTAGCCGACCACCGTAGGCCTGCCCGTGGTGCCGGAGGAGGCGTGAAGGCGTACCACCTCCTTCAAGGGCACGGCAAAAAGCCCGTACGGGTAGTGATCCCGCAGGGCCTCCTTGGTGGTAAAGGGAAAGCGGCGGATGTCCTCCAGCGTTTTTAAGTCCTCCGGCTTAACCCCCCGCTCGTCAAAAAGCCGCCGGTAAAAGGGCACCCTCTCGTACACCCGCGCCAGCGTTTCCCGCAGGCGCGCCAGCTGGAGCCCGCGTAGTTCCTCCCGCGCCATGCACTCGTGTGCCGGATCCCAGATCATTTTATGCCGCTCCTCCTCGCTCTGACTGTGTTGCCGCCCGGTAGCCAAAGGCCTTCTCCACCAGCTGGACCGGCAGGGCGGGGGTAAGCAGGCTCACTAGGGGCACCACGGCCAGGGGAATGATCATGGCCAACGAGCCCACCAGGGGCACCACCGCCGGGTCGAGGCGGTAGTAAAGGGAAAGGAGCACGGAAAAGAGGACCCCGGTGAGCATCCCCGCCCAGGCACCTGCCGGGGTGGCCTTGCGCCAGAAAAGGCCGTAAAGGTAGGGGGCCAGAAAGGCCCCGGCCACGGTGCCCCAGGAAATGGCCATCATGCTGAGGATGATGGCCGGCTTGGCCAGGGCCAGCACCAGCGAGAGGGCAATGAAGGCCGCGCACAGGAGGCGCATGATGAGCACCCCGCGCTTTTTGGCCCCGGGCCAGAGGTCCTGCACCAGGTCGATGGCCACCGCCGAGCTGCTCACCAGCACCAGCGAGGAAAGGGTGGACATGGAGGCCGAAAGTACCAGCAGGAGGATGACCGCCGCCGCCGGCTCGGGCAAGGCGCGCTCGATGAGCATGGGCATGAGGAGGTCGGGTGTGGCCTTCCCGGTGGCCGGATCAACGGGCAGCTTGTCAAAGAACAGGCGGGTGAGCGAGCCGGTGAAGTAGGCGCTAAAGGTAATGATCAGGGCAAAGACGGTGGAAACCCACATGGCCGGGCGGATGGCCGCCTCGTCCCTGATGGCGTAAAACTTCTGAACCATCTGGGGCATCCCCCAGGGACCCAGGCTGGTCAGGAGCACCAGGGAGGCCAGGGCCGGCCAGCGGTTGCCGGGGCCGGCGGCGCTCACCAGCCCGGGGTCCAGCTGGGCCAGCTTCCCGATCCCTTCCGCCAGCCCGCCCACCTGGGGGGCGGCCAGGACGTAATAGAGCAGGATGCCCGCGCCGCCCAGCATGACCGCGCCCTGGATGACATCGGTGACGGCCACCGCCCGGTAACCGCCCATGACCAGGTAAAGGGCGGTGAAAAGGCACATGATGAGGGCGGCGTAAAGGTAGGGCAGGCCGAAAACCCGGTTGAAGAGGTAGCTCAAGCCCATGTAGACGGAAGCCGAGTAGGGCACCAGGAAGATGAAGATGAGCAGGGCACCGCAGATCTTCATGGCCCGGCTGTGGTAGCGGGCCTCCAGGAACTCCGGGAGGGTCATGGCCCCCAGCCGCTCGGTCATGAGGCGGGTCCGCCGCGCCAGAACCAGCCAGGCCAGGAAGCTGCCCAGCAGGGCGTTGCCCACCACGATCCACAGGGAAGAAAGGCCGAAGCTCCAGCCCACCTTCCCGGCGTAGCCGATAAACACCACCGCCGAAAAGTAAGTGGTGCCGTAGGCGAAGGCGGAAAGCCAGGGCCCGAGGGCCCTGCCGGCCAAAAAGAAGTCGCCTATGCTGCGCACTTTCGCCATGCTGCTGTACCCGCTGTACAAGAGCACGCCTATAAAGAGGCCGAGCAAGATGAATTTCACTTCCTGCCATCCTCCCGTCCTGCTTTTTTCCCGGCTAGTTAATTCGCCTTTTTAAAGCGCAAATCCTGCCTTATAAAAGAGTTTATTTTACCCCGCGGCGCTCCTGGCCGGGGAAAGGAAGGCCGAGATGACCCGCGGGCGCACGCCGCGGCGGCGCACCATGCGGGCAATGCGCCGCAGCGCTTCGATGAGGTCGTCGGTGGAAGCGGCATAGGAGCAGCGCACGAACCCCTCGCCGCTGGCCCCGAAGGCATTGCCGGGCACCACGGCCACCTTCTCCTCGTAGAGGAGCGCTTCGGCAAAGGCCTCGGAGGAAAGGCCGGTGGCCCTGATTTCCGGGAAGGCGTAAAAGGCCCCCTTGGGCTCAAAGCAGGCCAGGCCCATGTCGCGGAACGCCTGCACGACCAGCAGGCGGCGGCGGTTGTACTCCCGCACCATGCGCTCCATGGCGGCGTGGCCGTTTCTCAGGGCTTCCAGGGCGGCCATCTGGGCCGTAATGGGGGCGCAGAGCATGGTGTACTGGTGGATCCTGGTCATGGCGGCAATGAACTCGGCATTGGAGCAGGCAAAGCCGATGCGCCACCCGGTCATGGCGTAGGACTTGGAAAAGCCGTTTAAGAGCACGGTGCGCTCCTTCATGCCGGGGAGGCTGGCCACGCAGGTGTGCTCCCCTTCGTAGGTCAGCTTGTCGTATATTTCGTCGGAAATGACGAGCAGGTCGTGGGCTTTCACCACCTCGCATATCTCCAGGAGCCGCCGGCGGTCCATCACCGCGCCGGTGGGATTGTTAGGGTAGGAGAGGATGAGGACCTTGGTGCGCGGCGTGATGGCCGCCTCCACCTGCTGGGGAGAGAGGCGAAACTCCTCCTCCACGGTGGTGGGCAGGGGAACCACCCTGCCGCCGGCCAGGGTAACCACGGGCGCGTACGAAACGTAGGACGGCTCCGGCACCAGGACCTCATCCCCCGGGCCGACGAGGGCCCTCACGGCCAGGTCCAGGCCCTGGCTCACGCCCACCGTCACCAGGATCTCCTTTTTAGGGTCGTAAAAGAGGCCGTAGGTTTCGGCCAGGTGGCGGGCGATGGCCTGGCGCAGCTCTAAAAGCCCGCTGTTGGAGGTGTACATGGTGTAGCCTTTTTCCAGGGAGTAAATGCAGGCCTCCCGGATGTGCCAGGGGGTGACGAAGTCGGGCTCTCCCACCCCCAGGGAAATGACTCCCTTGGTTTCCGCCACCAGGTCAAAGAAGCGCCTTATGCCCGAGGGCGGCAGGTTCCTCACCAAAGGGTTGAGGCGTTCGTGCCAGGTGCTGGTCATACCGTTTACCCCCTTCCTTGCTACGGTGTAACCATCAGGCGGCGGTCTTCCTCGCCGTCCTCGATAATCACCCCGTCCTGCTTGTAGGTCTTGAGGACGAAGTGGGTGGTGGTGCTGACTACGCCCTCAATGGTGGCCAGCTTGGTGGCCACAAAGTTGCTCACCTCCCGCAGGGAGCGGCCCTCCACGAATACGGCCAGGTCGTAGGCGCCGGACATCAGGCGCACGCTGCGCACCTCCGGAAAGCGGCAGATGCGCCGCGCCAGCCCGTCAAAGCCCACGTCCCGTTGGGGGGTCAGGCGCACCTCGATGAGCGCGGAAACCTTTTCTTCCCCGGCCTTCTCCCAGTTGACCAGGGTGATGTACTTCAGGATGGTTTTGTTCTCCTCCAGCTCCTTAATGGCCCGCCGTACCTCCTCCACCCCGGCGCCGAGCATGGGAGCAATTTCTTCCGGCGTCAACCTGGCGTCGTTTTCCAAAAGCTCCAGCAGCTCCGTTTTGTTCACCCTCTCACCTCCTGCCGCCAAATTTCCTGGGTAAAATTTATGGGCTCCCGCCCCTCATGGGACGAGAGCCCTGCTCTCGCGGTACCACCCAAGTTGGCCGCCCGGCAATTTGCGGGCAGGCCCCCTCTTTGGCCCTTTAACGGAGGACCGACCGGGACGGAGCTACTCGGGCTTTGCCCTTTCACCCGCCGGCTCCGGGGCGGCACGGGCGCTTCCCCAGCCGGGCTCGCACCTCCCCCCGGCTCGCTGGTGGTTGACACGCCCTTCTTCCCCTTCAAAGCCGTTCCCCTATCAAGTTAAGAACAATACTACCACGGGGCCAAACCCTCTGTCAACGGGGCTCCGTTTCCAACCACTTAATTAGTTCTTTTTCCAGAACCTGGCCTTCTTTCCGGACCGATTGCAGCATGTAAGATAAATCCAGCCTTTCCCGGTGCACTTTCAACAACCTGAGGCCCCATTCACAGTCAGAAGAGGACTTCCAATAGACACACGCCCTTAGCCTGTCCAGGATGATATCTTCTATTCCTATTACGTAGAGGTGCCTGCCACTCGGTAAATGAAGCTTAATAACTTTTTCCTCATCGGCATCTTCCAGGCGATCGCCGGGCATTTCTATGCTCACATGCAACTTTTCGTGATACCAGTGCCTGCCCTCTTTAATAAAGCCCAGCTGTGAAATGATTTGACCCGCCACATCACGACAGCTTACTACCAGGTCAATATCACAGGTAGTATAATGGCCGCGGGTGTATATCTCCACGGCCAATCCACCCACCACCACCGGCCTGAGGCCATATGGCTCTAGTAGCTCCGTAATTATAGCCGCCACTTCTACCATTAGCCGGTAGCGGTTTTGAGGCTCAATTGCTAAAAGGGCCTCCCTAGCCCTTTCAATCGCATTCATAATACCACTCTCGGGAACTCAAAAATTTTACTTTTCCCAGCTCTAAAGCCCGCCTCCATTCCCGCAGGCAGAGGTAATCCAGCACCCGCTGCTCTCCGGGATCACGGGGCCTCCTCCTTACCGGCCGCTCCCGACGGTGGCGTATAACTATGCGGTCTGCTACCGTCCCCTTTGCAGCAACTCTTTGCTCTATATCCTCTTCCCGCCACTCCCGCACCATATCACCTTCCTCTACTTACATTTTACCACATGCTTCCTACAACGTTAACACTCCCTCCGGATTGTGCACCACGCGCAGGATCTGCTCTTCCCTGCCGTCCGCGGCGTTAATGTAGACCAGGAAGAGGTCTCTATCCAGGCGGCCCGCAAATTCGTAGGCCAGCTTTTCCTTATCAATCCCCAAGGGGATGAGGACCAGCCTGCCCCCTCTCACTTCCTGCAGGCGCGGGTTTAACCTCTGGCGCGCTTCTGTCGCGCTCAGCTGCGGGCGGGGCAGGTGGCGGGGCCGGTGGTTCATCAGGTAGCCCGAGGCCTCTATCCCCAGGATCTCGCCGTTATCCAGCCCCACGGCCACCTTGATCTGGTCGGGGTAGAGGATCACCCCCTCCTGGGTGGCGGCAAAGTTAACCACTACCGTGGCGTTCTGGCGCTCAAAATAAACGGGCACCAGGTCCCGGTAGCCGAGGGAGGCCAGGTAATCCCGGGCTTTTTGTCGCGCCTGCTCGATGCTCAGCGCAGGGGCGCCCACGGCGCGGGCGGCGGTCAGCCAGTTCAGGTGGCCCCCCTGCTTGGTGACGGCCACCGTTACCCCGTGCGCCCGGCCCACCTTTGGCTTAAGCTCTACCAGGTAGGAGGGTATCTTACCCCCCACCTCTCCCACCCGGGCAACCTCGTAATCTCCACCGCGCACAAACTCCCTGGCCCTGCGCCCGGCCTCCTCCGCACTAATGCTCCCTCCGCTCAGGCCCCGGGGTTCCCTTTTTTCCAGGTGATCGGAAAAGGGCCCGTCGTATATGAGGGTGGGGAAGCGGGACATGCGCTTTTCAATGGCCTGAAAGTCCCCGCTGGCCAGCTGCGGCCCCTTCCTCCCCAGCAGCCGCCCGCCCTCCCGGGCCAGCTCGCTCAGCACCAGCTTCCCGCCGGCAAGGCGGGCCTCCAGTTCGGCCAGGTCCCCGTTCAAGTCCCTGGCCTGCTGGTATAAAGCCTGCAGGGTCTGCCACTGGCTTTCTGTTACTTCCTTCCCCTGGGAAATCTGGAGCAGGAGCGCGTAGGCGTAGTCGCCCACCTGGGTGAGAAACTTGGCCGTGCGACCGGTCAGGGCATCTCCTACCGGCAGCTGGTTCAAGCTGGCCTGGGCGGCGTTGGCCCGCTGCCACAGGTCCATGAGCAAGCGGCTTTTAGTGCCCTGGCCGCCGGCCACCAGGCTCTTGGACAGAAGGACCTCCAGGTTCTGCACGTTTTCCAGCAGGTCGTAAAAGCTGCGGTAGTACTTGTTGTTAAGGACCGTGGTCAGGCGCTGGCGGGCCAGGCTCTGCTGGTAGCCCCAGAAGCAAAGCGCTCCCACCAGGATGACCCCCAAAGCCAGGGGCAAAAGCCACCGCTTCCTGTCCATAGCTCCCCCTCCCTCCTAGCGGGCAAAGACGTGGCGCCCGATCTGGGTGACGATGTTCCGCGACCAGACCCAGGGGTTCACCGGCTTGGCCGGGTTCCAGAAGTATATGGCGCCCCCGGTGGGGTCCCACCCGCTCATGGCCAAAAGTGCCGCCCGCAGGGATTCCTCGCTGACGGGGCGGTTGTACTGGCCGTTGGCCACCGACTCAAAGGCATGGGGCTGGAAGATCACCCCGGCCAGGGTATGGGGAAAGGCCGCGCTGCGCGTGCGGTTCAGGATGACTGCCCCCACGGCCACTTTGCCCTCGAAGGGCTCGTCGGCCGCCTCGCCTTCGATGACCCGCGCCAAGAGGTAGACCTCATCCCGGTTGGAGAGGCCCCGGGAAACCGCCGCCTCGGCGGGCGCCGCCGGGGGCGCGGCGGCAAACCCCAGCGCCGCCCAGGTCTCCGGGCCCACCACCCCGTCGGGAACCAGGCCGTTTTGCAGCTGGAAGTCCACCACCGCCTGCTGGGTGAGGCTGCCGTAGAAGCCGTCCACCGGCCCCGCGTAGTAGCCCCATTCCAGGAGGCGCTGCTGCAGGGCGGCCACGTCGTCGCCGCTCGTTCCCCAGTAAAGGGTGCGGTTCTGGGCCTGCAGCGCCCTGCTGCCGCACGTACCGAGGGCTAAAAGCGCGAGGGCCAAAACCAGTACCGCCTTGCGAACCATAAAAAATTCCTCTTCCTCCGGTGCTTTTTTGCTAGTTTTCCTCCGGAGGCTAAAAAATATGAAAAGCGGTGCCGTAAAGAGCACCGCTTTTGCAAGGGCTACCGGCATTAATGCGGCGGCGCCGCCGGGACCGCCCCGGGGCAAGCCGGCGTTTCGCCCGGCCCGCAGCGCGGAGCGACGGGGACGACGCCGCCCCGGGATACAGGCCACGGTACCCTCTCTACAGGCGGCGGGCCGCCCTTTCCACCAGGGCCCTTGCCCAGGAGGGAACCGACAGGGCGTGGAGGTGGTTGTAGGCGGCCAGGACGTTCTTGTACACCAGCCCGTCGTGGCGCCCGTCTATCCCGTAACCGCGCAGGACACGAAAAGCGTAGCGCAGCCCGGAACCCACGCCCTCCAGGCGGGAGTGGTGGAACTCATGGCCTTTAATTACGCCGCCCACCGGGAAGTAGGGGTTTTCCCCTACCACCTCCACCACCTCGTAGCCGTGGCCGCAAGGGCGATCCTCCATGAGCACGTCGTAGGGCAGGGCGCCGCACATGCGGTAGCTCTTCCCCTGCCAGGTTATCCGCCTGCCCAGGTACATCAGGCCCCCGCACTCCGCGTAAACCGGCAGGCCCTCTTCCACGGCCCGGCGTATGTCCGCGCGCAGCCCTTCGTTGGCCTCCAGCTGCGGGGCCAGCACCTCCGGAAAGCCGCCGCCAATGTAGAGAGCGTCCACGCCGGGGAGAACGGTGTCCCGCAGGGCGTCAATGTAAACCAGCCTGGCGCCGGCCTCCTCCAGGGCCTCCAGATTTTCCGGGTAGTAAAAGGAAAAGGCCCGGTCCCTGATAACGCCAATGGCCGGGCCGCCCGCCGGCCGGGCAGCAGGACGCCCCGCCAGGTCCTCCGGAACTTCCAGGGGCGGGGCGCTCCCGGCCACCTCCAGGAGCGCCTCCATGTCCAGGCACTCCCGGGCCACGCGGGCAATTTCCGGGATTACCTCCAGAAGCTCATCCCTCTCCCCGGGGGGCACCAGACCGAGGTGGCGGTCGGGTATGGTCAGCCTTTTCCCCTTGGGGATGACGCCCAGCACCGGAAGGCCGCAGTAGCGCCTCACCGCCTCGCGGAGCATCCTCTCGTGGCGCGCCCTGGCCACCTGGTTCAGGATAACCCCGGCCACGTGCAGCTGGGGATCAAAATGCATAAACCCCTGTACCAGCGCGGCCACGCTGCGGGTCATGCGCGTGGCGTCCACTACCAGCACCACCGGGGCCTTAATGATCTTGGCTATTTCCGCCGTGCTGCCGCTCCCCTCCAGGTCCACCCCGTCAAAGAGGCCCATGGCCCCTTCCACCACGGCCAGGTCGGCGTCCAGGCTGTGGCGCACAAAGTGACGGTAGATGTCCCGGCGGGAAAAAAGAAAGCCGTCCAAGTTACGGCAGGGGCGCCCGGCCACCCGGGTAAGCCAGCCGGGGTCGATGAAATCGGGCCCCTTCTTAAAAGGCTGCACGGCCAGCCCGTACCCGTGCACCAGGGCGGCCAGGACGGCCATGGTGACCGTCGTCTTGCCTGACCGCCCCCGGGGCGCGCCAATGACCAGCCGCGGTATCCGGTGCTGCCGCATCACTTTTAGACCTCCCGTACGCAAGGCAAAAGAACAGGCACAGCCCCACGCCCCGCTGCCCTGCACCGGCGGCAGCAGGTGGTTTTAGCATGTGCCCGCCAATTTCCCGTAAAGAACTTTTTTGCGGCGCCCGGGTTACACGCAGCCGGTGGGCTTGGGCAGGCCGGCAACTTTACAGGCACCCTTGGCCGGCCCGGAGGGGAACAGCTCGTAGATCTTCTTCAAGCTGAACCCGGTTTCCTTGCAGAGCTTGCGGATCATGGGCGCGATCTGGAACTGGAGGTAGTAGTTGCGCAGGTAGTTGACCACCTTCCAGTGCTCTTCGGTCAGCTCTTCAATACCTTCCTGCTTGGCCAGGGCTTTGGCCACTTCCTCATTCCAAAGCTCCGGGTTTTGGATGAACCCGTCCTCGTCCTGCTCGATCTCCACACCGTTGACGATGATGGAAGGCATACCCTAAAGACACCTCCGTAAAACTTGATGGTATAGCTTGACTAAGGGAAGCAAACGTTTTAAGGCAGCCCCGCCGGCTGCTTTTTTCTTTATGGGAGAACGCCGTGGCTTTGCGGCCAAACCATCCCCCATAAAAGGATACCACCTAGTGGCCGGGCAAGTCAATGTGTTGGCACAAACTCTACCTCCACACCAGGGCCATGCCCACCAGGTCGATGAGGCCCTTGACCTCCACGCCCAGCTCGTGTTCCTCCACCATGGGGTAAAGCTGGGCCTTGCAGATGGAGCAGGGGGCGCACAGGATGCCGTTACCGTCCTTGCCCACGCCGGTGGCCCGCACCTGCTCCGCCTTCTTGGCGGAGAACTTGATGCGCAGCTGGTACATTTCCGGGTCGTCAAAGAGGATGGCCGAGCCGCCGCCGCAGCAGAAGTTGTCCTCCCGGTTGGGGTACATCTCGCGGAAGTCGGCCACGCAGGCGCGGATCACCTTGCGCAGGGTCTCGGCCAGGTTGCAGGCGCGCACGTAGTTGCACGGGTCGTGCAGGGTCACCGGGCGCCCGATCTTGTACGGGTCGAGCTTCAACTGGTTAGTCTCAATGTAATAGGCCACCTCGTTGTGGATATGGGTGATTTCCCAGCGCAGGGGCAGGTCGGCCATGCCCTTTAAATACATCTTCCAGGCACGCCAGCCGTGCCCGCACTCGCCCCACACTATCTTCTTCACGCCCAGCTGTTGGGCGGTGTGCAGGAGCCGGGTGAAGAGGTGGCGCATGGTGTGCTGCTGGTCAAAGAGGAGGCCGAAGTTGCCCGCCTCGGTCATGTGGCTGGAAATGGTCCAGTTGGCCCCGATGTAGGTAAAGAACATGCCCGCGCCCATCAAGGTGTAGGGGTTGAGCAGAAAGTCCGCCGAGGAGGGCACGTAAAGGATGTCGGCGCCCTCCTTGTCCACGGGGAAGGTTACCTCTACGCCAAACTCGTCCCTGATTTCCTCCGAGAGGAATTCCAGGGTGTCCACAATGGCCGCCTTGGTGAGGCCGGTGTGGTTGCCGGTCCGCTCCATAGATGCTCCCACGCTGGCATGGAGCTTGGGCACGATGCCCAGCCAGTGCAGGATCTGGCGGCCGATCATGGTCACCTCGCAGGTGTCGATGCCAAAGGGGCAGACGTGGCCGCAGCGCCGGCACTCGTTGCACTGGTAAAAATAGGAGTACCACTGCATGATGGTGTCCAAATCCAGGTCCTGTGCCCCCACCAGCTTGCCGAACCAGCGCCCCTCCGGAGTAAAGTAGCGCCGGTAAATCTTGCGCATGAGCTCGGCGCGCATGGTGGGTATGTTGTTGGGGTCCCGCGTGCCCAGGTAGGTGTGGCAGTTCTCCGCGCAGGCGCCGCACTTCACGCAGGACTCCATGGCCAGCACGAAGGAGCGGAATTTCTTGCGTATTTCATCCAGGTACTGGATGGCCTTGTCCACCTTTTGCTCGTCGGGCACCGGCTCGATGTGGATCTTGCGCATCTCCTCGTCGGTGGCCCTTGCCGGTATTTTCAAGCCCTTGTACTCTGGCAACGGTTATCCCCCCTTTAAGCCGCATCGCCGGCGCCGGCCTGGGGAAGCCCTATACCCTTAGCCCGCGCAGCCGCCACGTCCACGTTGGGCAGCCCCGGCGCCGGCTCGCGCTGCACCCGGTTGACAATCCAGCGCATGCCGAACATACCGAAGAGGTGCATGAGCTTGCTGAAGGGAAAGATCATGATCAGCACCTGCACCAGCAGGATGTGCAGGATGAAGAAGGGGTTGTCGGGTATGGCTGCCGGCTGGAAGGTGGCCAGGGTGTAGAACCACTCCCGCACCGGTTCGTACTCGATGCCGTAGGCAGGGAAGAAGCGCATGAAATCGCCCACCGAGACGATGGCAATGAGCAGGAGGATCATGAGGTAATCGCTGGGGTTGGAAACCTGCCTGACCCTGTCAATGGCCGCCCGCCGGTAGAGCAGGTAGAGCAGGCCCGCCAGGAAGATGGTACCCATGACCGTGCCCAGCAACTCGGATAAGTGCTTGCTCAGCTCCTCCGAAGCTCCCAGGTAAACGAACTGCTTGCCCAGGAAGTAAATCCCCACCACATGGCCCCCCAGCACGCCGAAAAGGGCCATGTGCATGGGCCAGGCGCCCACCCAGAGGGGCAGGTCGAATTTAAAGAGGTTCCGGAAAAGGATGATTTCCCGCAGGTAGATGCCCAGGACCTCTCCCTTGGTCTGGGGGAAGGGCGAAAGGGTAATATCGTGCACGATCCGCGCCGCCGCCCAGCGCCACAGCCGCCAGAGCACGCCCAAGACAAAAACGGTTACCGTGATGTAGGGCAGGATCTGGCCGATGAAGTATGCCATTGGGCTTCAACACCTCCCTTGCGATTCTCTATTGCCCGCGCCGCCCCCCGTGTCTGCCGCTTATCCCTCCCTTCACAAGCATCCACGTTTCATATTCGGCAAAGTTATGATGATTCCTGCTGGTCGCAAAACTTACTTCGCGCGCAGGCGCGCCAGCGCTTCTTCGGCCATCCGGCCCACCGTGGAGGTGGAAAGCCGCCCGTCCCGGTAAAAAGGGACCTCCGCGGGATCGCCCTGCAGGCGGGAAAGCTCTTCTTCCGCCCCCCTGGCCCCCACCAGCCCCAGGAAAAGGGCCGCATAGCCGCGCACCGCCGGCTCGGGGTCGGCAAGCAGGGGCAGCACGCGGGCCGCATACTTGCGCAGGAGCGCCGGGCGGGCCTCCGCCACCAGCGAAAGGGCCCGCATGGCCCTGGCCCGCAGCGAGGGGACGCTCAGGAGGCCGAGCAGGGGCGGCAGGTAGCCCGCAAAGCGCTCCGGGGAGCGGGCAATGATTTCACCCAGGGCGTCCACCACCCCCGGGCTAAAGCTGCCGGCGTCTTCCAGGGCGTAAAGGAAGGATTTTAAAAGCTCGGCCACCCTCCCCGGGTCCCCTGCGGCCACGCGCGCCACCGCCCGGCCCGTGAGCTCCGCCGCCCGCAGGCGCACCTCTTCTTCCCCGGCGGCCAGAAGGCGCTTTAAGTGCCAGAGGGCCTTTCTATCCCGGGCCACGGCCCCAACCACTTCCTCCACCCGGTACTCCCTCACCCAGGCCTCCAGCTCTTTTTTGGATATGCCCGCACCGGACCCGGACCGTGGCGCCGGGAGAGCGGCGACAGGGGCGGCCTTGCTCAGGGCCTTTTCCACCCCGGGGCGGGTGACCTCCTGGACGTCCTCCTTCAGCCTGACAAAGTAAAGGGCTCCCCTCACCCGCCGGCCCTGGTAATATCCCCCGGGGACAAGGAGGTGGCTTTCCCCGTCGTAGCCTTCCACGACTTTTTCCTGGTAGTCCTCCCCGGGAAGGAGGCCCCAGGCCAGGTCCCAGTCCATCCCGCAGGCAAAGACCAGGGCCTCTACGAAGGCAGAGCCCAGGTTCTTGCCGCTGGCATCATAGGCGTAAACCGCCCCGCAGGGGCAGCTGCCCACAGGCATCTCCAGCGGCCGGCGCAAGGCCGGCTCCCGGGGGGGTGCCAAAGCCTGCCCGCAAAAGGGGCAAGATGGTTGCTGCACGTGCTCTTTCGGCGTCGGGCCCTGCATGCGCCGACACCCCTACTTTTCCGGCAGTCCCGGCAGCTCAAAGGTGGCGCAGGAGGAGCCGGGGCTGCAGGAGCGCGTGGTCAGCCTGGGGCCTTCGGTCCCGGCGGCGCCGCCCTTTACAAGGCTGTGCACGCGGCTGATTACCCGCTCAAAGGAAGAGGAGCGGCACTGCGGGCAGGAAACCTCCTCGTCCTGCTGCGCGGGGGAAAGGAAAAGCTTTTCAAAGAGGTGGCCGCACTCCAGGCAGCGGAACTCGTAAATGGGCACCTTCTCTCCCTCCCTACTCGCCTTTCTTACGGTGGGCCTCCATTTCCTTTAAAAAGTCCGGGTGCACGGGGAAGCCCAGCTCCAGGGCCCGCGCGAGGTGCGCTTGAGCCTTCTCCATGTCGCCCTGGAGGTAGTAGTAAAAGGCCAGGTTGTTGTGCGCCAGCGGGAAGTCCGGCGCAATCTCCAAGGTTTTCTGCCCTATCTCAATGGCCCTGGCCAGGTCGCCCTTTTGCAGGTAGGCATTGGCCAGGTTGCACCAGGCCTGCACGATGCGCGGGTTTAGCTCCAGGGCCTTTTCCAGGGCCGCTACCGCCTCATCGGGCTTTTCCATCTGGAGGTAGACGAAGCCCAAGTTGGCGTAGCCCCGGGCGTAGCGGGGCTCTATCTCCACCGCCTTCTTGTTGCACTCCGCGGCCTTGGCGAGGTTCCCTTCCTTAAAGTAAATGTAGCCGAGGTTAACGTAGGCCTCAAACATGCGGTCCCCCTCGGCTATGGCCTCCTCAAAGAGGGCCCTGGCCTCGGAGAGCTTCCCCTCCTGCAGCATCTGCACCCCCAGGTTGTACTTGGCGCTGGCGCAAGGGGCATTGCCGCTCATTTCCAAGGAAATCACCTGCCGCAACAAAAATTAAGGCGGCTATTCCCGGTGAATAGCCAGCCGTGCGCAAAGACGCAAGCGCGAAAGGAGAAATTTCCGTCACGAAAGGGGCGCCCGCGGCGCCGGAGCTATCCCTGCTGGCGCTCCTCCTCGGTGACGCCGCGGCCCTTCAACCCGTACATGGTGGTGCTGCCGGTGGAGAAGTAAATGAGGGTGCCCTCGTTAATGAGCTCGGTAGCCGCCTTCTTGATGTCCCTGGACTTGGCACCGGGCACCTTTTCCTGCACGGCTTTCTCCATGTCCTTAAAGTAAAACTTGGACTTCCGGCTGCTCTCGGCAAACTCGATTATGGCCTTTTTAATCTCGTCCATCATCGGCAAAACTCCCCTTTTTTAGCATTATAGGAACTGCAGGCAGGCGCAAAACGATCCTTGCGCCTGCCCGCCGTCTGCCTTACTCGATGCCGCCGGCTGCCCGGGAGACTTCCCAGGCCGCTTCGGTGAACTTGAACTGCGTGCTGGTACGGTAGGTATCGTAGGCCAGCCGGTAGTCGTCGATGAGGTGCTCCGTGAAGGGTATGCCGGTTTTCTCGAAGAAGCGCTCCCAGCCGATGCGCTCGATCCAATCGCCCAGCCGCTCGTGCTTCCTGGCATCCTGCGCGTAAACCTCGACGATCTTCTTGACCGTCTGCACGACTTCCGGATAGCGCGGGAAGTTGTTGGGCAGGTAGGCCACCACTACCTTGGAGAACTTGGGCTCGCTCACGCGGTTGGAGAGCTTGCCGCCCACCAGGATGGCCACGCCGTCGCCCGTCTTGTCGGCAATGGGCAGGGCCGGGCACATGGTGTAGCAGTTGCCGCAGAACATGCAGCGCTCGACCTTAATCTTCAGGGTGCGCTTGCCCTCCGGAGTCTTGTCCGGCGAGATGGCGCCCAGCGGGCAGGAGGCAATGACCAGCGGCAGCTCGCAGACCTGGTCGATGACCTCGTGGTCAATGATGGGCGGCTTGCGGTGGATGCCCAAAAGCGCGATGTCGGAGCAGTGCACGGCGCCGCACATGTTTAGGCAGCAGGCCACGGCCACGCGCACCTTGGCCGGCAGGACCATGCTCTTGAAGTAGTCGAAGAGCTCGTCCATGACCGCCTTCACCAGGGAGGAGGCGTCGGTGGCCGGGGTGTGGCAGTGGATGTAGCCCTGGGTGTGTACTACGTTGGAGATGCAGGCGCCCGTGCCGCCCACGGGGAACTTGTAGCTGCCGGAGTAAAACTTCCTGGACTCCAGCTCCTGCTTTAAGGCCTGCACCTTCTCCAGGCTGTCCACCATGAACTCGATGTTGTTGCGGGTGGTAAAGCGCACATAGCCGTCGCAGTATTTATCGGCTATATCGCAGATTTCGCGCACGTACTCCACGCTCATGAGGCGCGGGGAACCGCAGCGCACGGTGTACACCTTTTCGCCGGTTTCGGAAACGTGCACCAGGACGCCGGGCTCCAGGACCTCATGGTAGAGCCACTTGCCGTAGTTGCGCTGGATGATGGGCGGGAAGAACTCCCAGAAGTGCCGCGGACCGATATCGGTAATCCTGTCCTTGGTCGGACTTTGCGGATCGTACTTCCCGTATTTGCCGGTGGAAAGAGCCATGGAACAAAACCCCCTTTTTTACCTCTTGTGCTTGGCCCGGTACTCGTTGATGTCCCTGGTGAACCCGCCGGGCACGTCCTCTTCCTTCCAGAAGATGTACGGGTTGGTGCGCGGCATCTTCACCATTTGCGGCGCCGGCGGCAGGCCGAGGACTTCCAGGAACTTGGGCAGGCCCACGCGCTGGATGAGCTCGCCCACGCGCTCGCGGTTCTTGCCTTCCTCCATCCAGAACTCCCAGACCTTGTCGATCAGTTCCTTCACGTTGTCGTAAGGCGGCTCGACTTTCATGAAGGGCACGATGACCTGCGAGAGCTGGGCGCCCTCCAGGATGGGAGCCTTGGCGCCGATGAGGATGGACACGCCGGTGTCCGTACCGGGACGCAGCGCCCGCGGCATGACGGTAATGCAGTGCATGCAGCGCACGCACTCGTTATTATCTATAACCAGTTTGCCGTCCTCCATCCACATGCACTTGGTGGGGCAGAGGTCCAGCACTTCCTTCTTGATGTCAAACTTGCCCCAGTCGCGACCGCGGTGGGCACCGCCGCTGGGCAGGATGTCGCCTTCAATGTATGCCTTTACCGCGTCCTGGTCAATGCGGATGGCGTCGCGCCAGGTGCCGATCACGGAGATGTCGGCGCGGGCAATGGAGGCCACGCAGCCAATGGGGCAGCCGTCAAACTTGATCTTGAACTTGTAGGGGAAGGCCGGGCGGTGCAGCTCGTCCTGGTAGTGCATGGTGATCTCGTAGCACATGTCCTGGGTGTCGTAGCAAGCCCACTCGCAACGGGCCCTGCCGATGCAGCAGGAAGGAGTACGTAAATTGGAACCGGAGCCGCCTAGGTCCTGATCCAGCTCGTGGGTGAGGTCGTAGAAAATGGGCTCCAGCTGGTCGGTGGTGGTACCCAGGAGGATGATGTCGCCGGTGGAGCCGTGCATGTTCATGAGGCCGCTGCCCCGGTACTCCCAGAGGTCGCAGAGGGCCCGCAGGAAGTCGGTCTTGTAGAACTTGCTGGCCGGCTGGTTGACGCGGATGGTATGGAAGTGGGCCACGCCGGGGAACTTCTCGGGGACGTCGGAGTAGCGCCCGATGACGCCGCCGCCGTAACCAAACACGCCCACGATGCCGCCGTGCTTCCAGTGGGTCTCGCCGTCCTCAAAGGAGAGCTGGAGCTGCCCCAGGAGGTCCTCCACCACATAGCGGTCGATCATCATGCGGTCGTCGGCCAGCTTGCGGCGGCGCAGGGCTTCCCGCTTGGCGTCGGCCACAAAGCTGGGCCACGGTCCTTTTTCTAGCTCCTCCACATCGGGAATGGGGTGCTTGATCTTAAACTCTTTCAGCTCTTCCTCGGTGTAGTTGCGCAGCTCCTCGTCGGTGTAAATGCGCAGCTCCTGGTATTTTATTTCTTTTTGGGGCCGCTTGGGACTAAACATCTTTGCGCCTCCTTTTAGCCTCCAGTTTTTACCTTTCCTCCAGGGTCACCGCGCCCGAGGGGCAAACGGTAACGCAGGTTTCGCAGCCCAGGCACTCATCGGGGTTAACCACGTGGCACTTGCCGTCACGCATCTCCAGCACGCCGCCCGGGCAGGAATCCGCGCACTCGCCGCACCCTTCGCATTTCTCGATATCTACGGTCACCACGTACACCTGCAACTACCTCCTTTAAAGCTAAAAAGTGGGTTGGGCGGAGAGCTTGTCCCTTTGCTCACGATCCCCTGCAAGAGACACCTCTCCCTTTTCTTCCGGGTAGTAAATATTCGCTATTTTTTAGCCCATTCCTGCTGTTTGTCAGCTATTTATTTAGGGGAATTTTTGGCGGGCCGCCATCAAGGTCCTCAGCGGTGGTAAGGCTCGCCGGAGGCGATCTTGCAGGCGCGGTACAGTTGCTCTAAAAGGATGATGCGCGCCAGCTGGTGGGGAAAGGTGAGTCTGGAGAGCGAAAGGCAAAAATCGGCTGACCTTATCACCTCCGGGGAGAGGCCGGCGCTGCCGCCAATCACAAAGCACACGCGGCCCGTGCCCCGGCGCAAGAGCTCCTGCCAGAAAGAAGCCAGCTCCTCCGAGGAAAGCATCTTGCCCGCGCGGTCGAGGGCCACCACGTAACTCTCCCGCGGCAGGCGGCGCAGGATGGCCTCCCCCTCCCTGGCCAGGGCCCTTTCCACGGCCTCCCTCTGGTGGGGCGGCGGCAGGGGTTCTTCTTTTAACTCCAGCACCTCTACCCTGGCGTAAGGCCTGAGCCTCTTTATATACTCCGCCTGCGCCGCGCGGAGGTAATCTTCCCCCAGCTTGCCCACGCAAAGAAGGGTGACGTGCACGGCCACCACCGGTTACAGGAGCACGGCGCCGGTATCGGTCTCTTGCCCCGCAGGGGCCCTCCAGACCGCCGCCCCCAGCCCCCGCAGCTTCTCCTCCAGGTTGAAGTAGCCCCGGTCGATGTACACGGCGTTTTCAATGTGCGTCTCCCCTTCGGCCATGAGGCCGGCAATGACCAGGGCCGCGCCGGCCCGGAGGTCCGTGGCCCTTACGGTTGCCCCCTGAAGCTTTTCCACGCCTTCAATTACCGCCACCCTGCCCTCCACCTTGATGTTGGCGCCCATGCGCTTTAGCTCTTCGGCCACGCGGAAGCGGTTTTCAAAGATGTTTTCCACGATGACGCTTGTCCCGGGAACGGTGGAAAGCAGGGCCATCATCTGGGGCTGCATGTCCGTGGGAAAGCCGGGGAAGGGCATGGTCTTGATATCCACCGGCGAAAGCGGCCCGGCAGCCCTCACAAAGATCCGGTCCCCCTCCTCCCAGACCTCCGCCCCCGCCTCTCGCAGCTTGGCGGAGAGGGGCTCTAAGTGCCGGGGGATGACGTTCTCCAGGACCACCTCTCCCCGCGTGGCTACCGCGGCAAGCATAAAAGTCCCCGCCTCAATGCGGTCGGGGATGACGCCGTAGCGCCGGCAGCCGCCCAGGGAGGCCACTCCCTCAATCTTGATGATGTCCGTGCCGGCGCCCCGCACCCTGGCGCCCAGGCAGTTCAAAAAATTGGCCAGGTCCACCACTTCCGGCTCCTTGGCCGCATTTTCAATGACCGTCTGCCCGCGGGCCAGGCAGGCGGCCATCATGATGTTCTCCGTAGCCCCCACGCTGGGAAAATCCAGGTATATGCGCGTGCCCTCCAGCCGGGAGGCCCGGGCCACGATGACTCCCCTTTCCAGGCTCAGCCGGGCGCCCAACCCAGCCAGGCCTTTGAAATGCAGGTCCATGGGCCGCACGCCGATGTTACATCCCCCGGGGAGGGAGATTTCCGCCCACCCAAAGCGCGCCAGCAGCGGGCCCAGGAGCAAATTGGAGGCCCGCAGCTGCTTGACCTGCTGGTAGGGAGGCATTTCCACCGGCGGCCCGCTCAAGTACACATAAAGGTTGCCCGGTGAAACCCAGTAAACTTCCGCCCCCAGGGAGCGCACGAGGTCCACCATTACCCGCACGTCCCTGATGTCGGGCACGTTCTCAAGGACCACTGGTTCTTCGGACATAATGGCCGCACACAAAATGGCCAGGGCGGCATTTTTGGCCCCGCTGATGGTAACCCGGCCGCGCAAAACGTGGCCGCCGGCCACGACCAGTCTATCCATGAAAACCGCTTGCCTCCCGAAAAATAAAGGGCTACGTTTTAATTCTCGGCCCGGGCGCGCAATTCCTGCCGCCAAAACCCGGCCGCACAATATGCGGCGACGTTTTGCGAGAATTCCTCCAAGCTTTCGCCCACGGCATGACGGAGGGCGGTATCAATGTCTTCTCCCCGCCCCAAGGCCGCTAAGATCTTATGCAGGCTCTCTTCCCCGTAGACTTCCACCAGGTATTCCACTGCGGCCAGGGACTGGCGGTAGGCCAGCACCTGATCCTCCAGGAGGTCAAAATTCCGGTCCATTTCCTCCAGGCCGTAGGGAGGCCGGGAAGGCTCCCCTTGTGCGAAACGGAAACCGGTCAGCCGGTAATCGACGTACTGGGCAATACCCTCGTTCAGCCAGCGCGGCACGTTGCCCCGGGACATATAGTCTACCGCCAGGTGGGCCAGCTCATGCGCCACGGGGCCGCTTTCCACAAACCTCTCCCTGACCTCTCCCTCGTCCCGGGAATCGACCCACTCACGGGGCGAGAGCACCCGGATCACCCCGGCCCAGTAGACGCCGACGGCGTTCTCACCGTCCGGCCAGCCAAAAGCGGCGTTTAGCGAAGACCTGGTGGGGTGGATGATGACCGGCACCGGCCCGGGCGGGGTAAAGGAAAAGAACTCGCTCACCGGACCGTAAAAGCGCTCGGCCGTTTCCAGCACCAGGCGGGCGTAAGGCTCATCCGCCGGGCAGTAGCGCACCTCGAAGTGCTCCCCCTTTAAGGAAAGCATTTCCCGGGTGGAGATCAAGGCCTGATAGCGCGCCAGCTCCCTGAAGGCGCCGTAAACGCAGGCGCGCAGGGGGTGCGGCATCCGGGCGGCCAGAAAAAAGGCCAGGGCCGCACCCGCCGTCACGGCCTTCAGCAGGAACCAGATGAAGGCCCGCCGTAGCCTGAAATGGAGCATGATTTTCCTCCCGGAATTAAACTATTAGTTAACTAAAAGAGATGCCCCCAAATTTTTCGAGGGGCGTCATTTCTTCTCGCCGGTTTTTTCGCCGGCCATGGAGCGCCACTCTTCCACCATCTGGCGCGCCCGGGCCACGTCCTCGCCCTGGCCCCCCGAGAGCTGAATGAATTTCTCCATGGCCTCGATGCCGCCCCGGTAGTCGCCCTTACCCAGGGCCAGCACCTGGGCATAGTAGTAGTAAGTTTCCGCGCGCTCCGGGTGGCGCTTTATTTCCTCCGCCAGGCCGGCCGCCGCCTGGTCGGCACGCCCGAGCAAGAACTGCACCAGGGCCAGCTCAATGCGCAGCCCGCCGTCCTCGGGAGAAAGGTCCACGGCCTTTTGGTAGGCCTTTTCGGCCTCCTCCATCTTGCCCGCCTCCCAGTAGGCCCTCGCGAGCCTGGCCGCCAGCGCCGCATCCTGCGGGTTGGCCTGGGCCTGGGACTCCAGTTCGGATAGCACCTGCTCCAAGGTAGGGCCCTCCTGCGGCGCAGGGCGGTAGCTCCTGTCCAGAAACCAGCCGATGGAGGTTCCCAGGAGCCCTAGAGAAAGCAAAAAGGTGAGCACTATGTAGGCAATCCTGCGGCGCCTCTTTCTAAAAGCGCGGGCTGAAAGCACAATCCTCCAGACCCCCTTTTAATCCTGCCGGCCGCTGTAATTATACCATATCCCTTTAGAAGCGCATAAGGGCAAAAAAAGGCGCCGTTGGCGCCTTGCTAGAAAAACCTCATGGGATTTACCGCCTGGCCGCCTACCCAAACTTCAAAGTGCAGGTGCGGCCCCGTGGCCGAACCGGTGCTGCCCACCCGTCCTATCACCTGGCCGCGTTCCACCGGCTGGCCGGGCGAGACTTCAATCCTGGAAAGGTGGGCGTAGCGGGTTACCACACCCTCACCGTGGGAAATTTCCACCTCCAGCCCGTAGCCGCCGTTCCAGCCGGCCCTTACCACCCATCCGCTCTCCGCCGCCCTAACCGGGCTCCCGTAGGGGGCGGTAATGTCTATGCCGGAATGAAGGCGGCCCCAGCGCCACCCAAAGGGGGATGATACCGAACCTGCCGCCGGCCAGGCCAGGCTGCCGTCTCCCGCCCGGGAGGCCAGCAGGCTGCGCGTGCCCACCGCCACCACCCGGCTCCGGGGCTCCTGCAATATGTGCCTGGCCAGCTCCTCCCTGCCCACTTCACGCCCGTTAAGGTACCTGACGCGGTAGGTGATTTCCTCCACCCCCGGCCTGCCGGCCTCCACTATCTTTGTGTACCCGCGCAGCAGACTGCCATCCCTCCGCTGCTCAACACCGAAGGGAATTTCCCTCTTCTCGCTCACCCTGCCCTCGGCCAAAACGGCCAGTTCCCCCCGCCGCACGGCGGAGAGCAAGGCCTCCAGGGCCTGTTCACGGCCCAGCACCAGGGCGGGCGGCACGCGCACCTCTTCAAGGCCTACGCTACCCGCCAGCCAGGCCTTCCCTCCCGCAGGGCGAAAGGCCTCCACCACATCCTCCAGCAGGCTCCGGGCTTCCGCCGCATCCGCCACCACCAGGCGCACTTTCCCGTCAACCACCAGGGCGGTGCCGCGCCCCGTCGTCCCTAGCGCCTCCCCCAGCAGGTTAACCAGTTGTTTTGCCTGAAAGACCTGGGGACCCTCTACGGCAGAGGCCCGGCGCACGGTCACCCGCTGTGCCAGGTCCCGGCCCTCCCCCAGGTAAAACTTCTCCTCCAGGGCCTGCCGGGCAAGGCTCAAGCTGGGGCAGACGGCCACCGCCCTGCCGTCCACTACCACCGCCCACCCGGTAAAAGACGCCCACAGGGGCGGGCCGAAGGCCATCAGCACCACGGTGATGGCCACCAGGTAAAGTACCTGGGCGGGGGTGAGAGGGTCTTCCACCAGGAAGCGACGCCAGGCCGCCCGCCATCTCGCGACGAGGTGCTTTAACCCTGCATGCATTCCAACAGCCCCTTCACCTCACAGGCAACCGGCAACCTGTAGACAAAAACCAGGTTGCAGGTTAAGGCAAAAGAAAATTTTTTTGGATTTTACCACAACGCCGCCTGTCCCTGCAAAACATATAACACCGCCTCAGGCATTATCTGGCACTCCTGAGAGGGCGGCTCTTACGTACAGGGCACATTCAATCCTCTTTTTCACCAGGGCACAGAAAATTTCGGGGGGTTGCATGATGCTTCCCGCATAAGCATGGGCGTTGGCGTGGCACCCCCCGCCGCAGAAAAACCTGGCCCAGCACTGCCGGCAGGGTTCTTTGTTGTAAACGTGGGCCGCCTTAAACTGCTCCACCAGGTCACGACGGGTGATCCCTTCCGCCACGTGGCCCAGGCAAAATTCCGGGCGGCCCACAAACTGGTGGCAGGGGTACAGGTCGCCGCCCGGGGTTACCGCCAGGTACTCAACCCCCGCGCCGCAGCCCCAGAGGCGTCTGACCAGGCACGGGCCCCCCTCCAAGTCAATGTTAAAGTGAAAAAACTCAAAGGGCTCGCCCGCGCGGGATCTCTCTACCAGGAGGCGGGCCAGCTCCTCGTACTCCGCGCACACGGCAGGCACGTCTTCCGGCCTCAGGGCGTAATCCGCAGCCCCGCAGGCCACCACGGGCTCCAGGGAGATTTTCTTAAATCCCAGGTCGGCCAGGTGCAGCACATCGCGGGCAAAGTCCAGGTTGTGCCTGGTGAACGTCCCCCGGATGTAATACTCGCCTTGCGGGCGGGTGGCTACAAAGCGCTTTACGTTCTCTAAGACGTACCGGTAAGATCCCCCGCCGCCGGGAAACACCCTCATGGCGTCGTGGACTTGGGGCCTGCCGTCTATGCTCAGCACCACCGCCATGTCCTGCTCGTTGAGGTAGGCCGCCACGTCCGGGTTTAAAAGGAGGGCGTTGGTGGTCACGGTAAACTTTATGTGCTTACCCAGCGCCTCGGCCTTTTCCCGCCCGTAGGCCACCAGCTCCTTTAGCACGGGAAGGTTCAAGAGCGGCTCGCCGCCAAAAAAGTCCACTTCCACCCGGCGGCGCGGCCCGGAAGCGGTCAGGAGAAAGTCGATGGCTTTTTGCCCCACCTCCAGGGGCATCAGGCCGGCCTCCCCGCCAAAGTTCCCCTGCCCGGCAAAGCAATAACGGCAGGCCAGGTTGCAGTCGTGGGCCACGTTCAGGCAGAGGGCCTTAAGGCCCCGCTCCTGCGGCACCCGGCAGGCGTCCTCCAGGGGGTCCGGGGAAAACAAAAGGCCCTCCCCTTCCAGTTGCTCCAGCTCGGCCAGCGCCTCCTCTACTTGCTCGCGCGGGTAAAAGCGGCTGAACCTGGCCACCAGCTCGCGGCGGTCCGCCGGCGGGTACTCCCCGAGCAGGTCATAGACCAGGCCGTCCACCAGGTGCAGGGCGCCGCTGTTGGCGTCCAGCACCAGGTGGTAGCCGTTAATGGTAAACCTGTGCAGCATTTTCTCCCCTCACAAGAAAAAAACCTCATCCCTTTTACAGGGATCAGGCTTTTTACGCGCGCTTCCTTGCACCCTCTCGCCAGCCTATTTTTTCTCCCGCAAGCAGGCCTGGTTGCCTACGGTGAGGGAAGTCTTGCAGGCCGACTGGCAGGAGGTCTGGCACTCCCCGCAACCCCCTTTGCGCAGCGAACCGGCCAGCGCGGGGCGGCTGATTGTCTTGATGTGCTTGCCCACGGGAAAGATCGCCTCCTCACGCCCTATGTACGGGGACAAAAAAATGGAGCGGGTGACGGGGATCGAACCCGCAGCCCTCAGCTTGGGAAGCTGATGCTCTACCATTGAGCTACACCCGCTCGCAACTTTTTATAAACTTTGCATTTGTTATTATATCACGTCAGGACCAAAAGTCAAGGGTTGCCGCCGCTCAGGTATCCCCACCTTTTATGCCTACATCCCGCTGTAAGCTATCTCGGGCCAGGCATCGAATACCCAGGGGCATCGGCCCCGTCGTCCGCTCAACCAGGAATGAAAAATATAGTACCCCACACGCCAAAGCCCCAGAGTCCGCTTTCGCTCTGTGTTCGCCATCAGCCGCCGGTGCAGTTGCCGTTTTTCGGCCCAATCACCCACTACGGTCAGTAAGTAGTAGGCGTACGCTATTAAAAGAAAAAGCCGGTTATAACGCATCGCCGTCCTCAATACCAGCCCCCGCAGCCGAAAACCAGCCCGCTCG
>NZ_AUBR01000023.1 GCF_000429345.1 Desulfovirgula thermocuniculi DSM 16036
TGATCCGGGTCATCCGGGGAATGCTGGCTAACCTGCGGTTGATCAGCCGCCATCCCACGACGGGATGCCCCCCAATTTATTGGGGGGAGGATGTCACTTGCTGCGCCTCGTTTTTAAAAGTTGCCAAAAAGATTTTCTTGTAGGACAATAAATCGTGGGATGTTCTGTTAATATTCTGCGGCCCTTTCTTGGTTCCTGCCGGGGAGGTGCATAACTTGCGGGAAATTGCCTTGCCGGATTTTATCGGTGAGTCGGAGCGCGGCATGATCGTGATGGTTTCCGCCCTCCAGGACGAGCTGGAGCCGCTTTTACGCCGCCTTTGCCGCGGCGAGAAGGTGCCTTATACCTTCAGGTGGCAGCTTGTTCACCTGGAGGGCAGAAATTACCTGGTAACGCTGGACCTGGACTGGAAGGGCGGTAGTGAAGTGGCCATTGGCTTCACCCCGGAGATGTGGAACATTTTGCCCGCCATGCGCCAGAAGGAGCATCTCGCCGTGGTTACCGACTGGTCCCTCGTGGGAGAGGAAGTCAGGGAGGCCTCGCGGGCCCTGGTCATTGAGCGCCCGTACCGGGGCCTGGAAGCGCTCATCAGGCAGGTAGCCCAGGTCGCCCCGCCCGTGCAGGGATTAAAGCCCGGCGAAGAGCTGGAGAGGCTCCAGGAGATCTTAGCCGGCTGCGTGGACCCGCACCAGTTGAACTGAGGGAGCCTGCGGGAGGCATAACCCGGCCCGGCCACCGCGAAAACTTTATGAGGGGGCCGGGTTTTTATGTGGGAAGTTGTCTACCACACCGTACTCATTTACTTTATAGTGCTGCTGGTAGTGCGTCTGATGGGCAAAAGGGAGATCGGGCAGTTCTCCCCCTTTGACTTTGTGGTGGCCATCATTATTGCCGAGCTGGCGGCCATTCCCATGGAATCCGATATCCCCCTTTGGCGCGGCATCCTCCCCTTGCTTACCCTGGGCCTCCTGGAGATCGCCCTGAGCTTCCTGGCCCTGCACTTTCGCTTCCTGCGCCGCCTTCTGGACGGGGAGCCCCAGGTGGTCATCAGGAACGGGCGCGTCATCAAGGAAGAACTGCGGCGGGCCCGCTACAACCTGGACGACTTGCTGGCCCAGCTGCGGGAAAAGGGCGTGGTGAACGTGGGGGACGTGGAGTTTGCCGTCCTGGAGACCTCCGGCAGGCTGAGCGTCATCTTGAAGTCCCAGAAGCGCCCCGTCACGCCGGAAGACCTGGGGCTGGAAACCAGGTACGAGGGGCTGCCCACCGTTCTGATCATGGACGGCAAGGTGATGAAGAAAAACCTGGACAGCGTGGGCTTGAGCGAGGAGTGGTTAAAGGAAAGGCTGGAGGTGATGGGCAAAAAGCCGCAGGAGGTTTTTCTGGCCGCCCTGGGGACGGACGGGCGGCTGTTTGTGGACGGCTGTGTGGAATAGAGAAGGAAAAAGGCGCCGGAAGGAGAAAATTACCGGTAAGGAGAAGGGGCAGGGGGAGTAGTTTAAAGTGTGGCAGATGCCGGGCCGCCAGCAGCTGGCCATTCTGATTCTGGCCGCGGTAATTATCTTCGGCGGCGGCTACCGCTATGCCCTCTGGCAGTGGCGGGCCAGCGCCGAAAACCAGGTGCGGGTTGAGCAGGCTGCGCCTCCTTCCGGTGCTCCTGCGCCCAGGGATATACTGGTGCACGTGGCCGGGGCGGTGGAGAAGCCCGGCGTTTACACCCTCCCTGCCGGTTCCCGGGTGCAGGATGCGGTGAAGGCGGCGGGAGCGCTGGCCGGCGCGAACCTGGACGCCCTCAACCTGGCGGCGCCGCTTGCCGACGGACAGAAAATTATCGTGCCGCTCAAAGACGATCGCGAGGTGGTTACGGGCGTGCCTCCTGCCCAGCAGGCGGCCAATCCCTTTCAAAGAACGGGTGCGGCAGGCGGCACGCAGCCGGTTAACATAAATACCGCCAGCCAGAAGGAACTGGAAGGCCTGCCAGGCATAGGCCCTTCGCTGGCCCAGCGCATCATCCAGTACCGGCAGGAAAAGGGCCCCTTTAAAACCCCCGAGGACGTTAAGAACGTCTCCGGGATAGGGGAGAAAAAGTACGAGCAAATCAAGGACTATATAACTGTTTATTAAAGGAACGGGAAGGGGGAAGCAGGATGGCCCACCTCCAGGTCGGCACTCTTTTCCCTGCCGGCTTCAGGGAGGAGAAAGCCGTTTCCCCGCCTGCTACCCGGAGCGGGACCGCTTCATTTGCTGCTTGCCTGGCCCGCGCCATGAAGGAGCTGCGGGAGAGCGCGGGTGCGGGCTGGCAGGATGTTTTCTTTCCCGTCCTGCTGGCCGGCTTGCTGGCGCCGGGAAACGGCTGGCTTTGGTACCTGGCGTGGGCCACCTTGAGCGCCTTTAATGCCCGGCAGCCCGGGAGGGCCGGGGGAGTTGCGCAGTCAGGTGGCAGCCCCGGCGGGGAGGCCGGGCTCATGCAGCTCATTAATGATGTGGCCCGCAGGTACGGGCTGGAGCCGGCGCTTTTAAAGGCGGTGGTAAAGGTAGAGTCAGGCTTTAATGTGCTGGCCCGCTCCCCAGCTGGAGCGCAGGGGCTGATGCAGCTCATGCCGGAAACGGCGGCGGCCCTCGGGGTTAAGAATCCCTGGGACGCGAAGGAAAACCTGGAGGGCGGGGCGCGCTACCTCAAGTACCTCCTCGACCGCTACGGCGGCAACCTGGCACTGGCCCTGGCCGCCTACAATGCCGGACCGGGGGCGGTGGAGCGCTCCGGAGGCATCCCGCCCTACCGTGAAACACGGGAATACGTGCAAAAGGTGCTTGCTGCGCGGCGGGAGTTCCTGGTCTAAAAGCCGTCGTTTAGGTGCAGGCGGGCCTTGCGGTTTCCTTCGGCGGCCAACGCCCTTTCCGCCCTTTTAACCATCCCTTTCACCCTGCGCCTGTCCGCGCGGTTTGTTTCCGGGGGGTTCAGATGCGGTGCTTCCCGGCCCAGTTCCTTTGCCGTTTCCCACTGAAGGTAGTCCAGCTGCCTCAAGGTGCGCAGCATATCGTTATCTTTTTTGTGCCCCATTTCCTCACCTCCAATCTTAAGTTGGCCCGCGCAACTTTCCGGTATGCAGTTAGGCAGGGTAGCGAAATGACCAGGCCCAAGATCCTCGTAATTGAGGACGATGAAAATATCTGCGATCTCCTGAAGATTTACCTGCAGAAAGACTACCGGCTTTTTTTTGCCCGCGACGGTAGCCAGGGGGTAAGCGCTTTCCGGGCCGTTAAGCCCGACCTAGTGATCCTGGATCTCATGCTGCCCCTCATTAACGGCTGGGAGGTCTGCCGCCTCATCCGCCAGGAAAGCGGCGTGCCCATCATCATGCTTACGGCCAGGGATGCCGTCGAGGATAGGGTGCAGGGGCTGGACTTGGGGGCCGATGATTACGTGGTGAAGCCCTTTGACCCGCGGGAGCTGACCGCCCGCATCCGGGCGCGGCTGCGCAAGGCCGGAGCGGCCGAACTCCTGGTGGCCGGCAACCTCACTCTGGACATGAAGACGTACCGGGTGACCTGCGGGGGGCGACCGGTGGAACTCACGCCTAAGGAAATCCGGCTCCTGCATTTTTTCCTGGTCAACCGCAATGCCGTTTTGACGCGGGAGCAGATCCTGGAAAAAGTTTGGGGCTACGACTATGCCGGCGGGACCCGTACGGTGGACATGCACGTGAAGAAACTGCGGGATAAGCTAAAGGGTGGTTCCGGGTGGCAGATCAAAACCATTTACGGCGTGGGGTACAAGTTCGAGGTCACGGGTGATGTTTAGGTCCATATTCCAGCGCCTTTTAATTACCTATACGGTTATTTTGCTGGCGGTTGTTCTGGTAATGGCCCTTTCCCTGACCGCCTTTTTCCATTCTTACGTGTTGGCCCAAAAGGGGGGGCAGCTCGTGCAGGCCGCCCGGGAGATGGAGGAGCTGGCCCTCCTCTACAGGCAGGGTAAGGTCGGGCGGGGCGAGCTGCAGGCGGCGGCGGACCTCCTGGGCCAGGCTACCGGGAGCCGCGTGTACCTTCTGCTGGGCGAAAAGGCTGCGGCCCTTGAGTCCCTGCAGGGGGAGAAGCTGGGCGGGGCAGAAAAAGAGCTTTTGGAGGACATCAAAAGGATTCTCGGCGGCGAGGTGCTGGTGAAAAGAAAGGTCTTTTTCCATCCCCTAAACATGTACGTGGTCATGGCCGGCCTGCCGGTCAGGGCCGAGGGCGGCATAGCCGGCGTGGTGCTCCTCTTCTCGCCCCTCCGCGAGCTGCAGGAAGCCCTGGCGCAGGTATACCGCATTATCTGGTTGACCGCCCTGGCGCTCCTTTTCCCGGCAGCGGCGGTCGTTTTTCTCGTTTCCCGGCACATCGCCCGCCCCGTGGAGCGCATCCAGAGGGCGGCGACGGCCCTGGCGGAAGGCAATTTCGGGGAGGACCTGCCGGTGCTGGGCAGGGATGAGCTGGCCCAGCTGACGGCAACTTTTAACTACATGAAAAACAGGTTGAAGCAGGTGGAAGAAATGCGCCGGGAATTTCTGGCCGCCGTTTCCCACGAGCTGCGCACCCCCCTGACTTCCGTGAGGGGGTTTATCCAGGCCATTTTAGAAGGCCTGGTGGCTCCCGCCGAGCGGGACAAGTACCTCCGGCGGGCATACGGGGAAGCGGACCGGCTGGCCAGGCTGGTTAACGACCTGCTGGAACTGGCCAGGCTGCGTGCGGGCGGCGTGAAGCTGCACAGGGAGCGGGTGGGCATGAAGGAACTGGTGGCGGAGGTGCTGGAGGAGTGCGCGCTTTTTGCCGGGCAAAAGGGCGTTTCCCTGCACGCGGAGGTTCCCGCAGGGGAGATCGTAGCCCCGGTGGACAGGGATAAGATGAAGCAGGTGCTGCTCAACCTGGTGGACAATGCCGTAAAATACGCCCCCGGCGGGGGAAACGTATGGGTGAGCCTCCGGCAGGAGGGATGCCTGCTGGAGGTAAGGGTGAGGGATGACGGGCCCGGCATTCCGGAGGAAGAGCTGCCGTTTATTTTCGAGAAGTTCCGCCGGGCGGAAAGGGCCGGCGGCGAAAAGGTCGGGGGCACGGGACTGGGCCTGGCCATTGCCAGAGAGCTGGTGGCGCTCCACGGGGGCGAGATAAGGGCGGCCAACCTTCCCGGGCGGGGGGCAGAGGTGATCTTTACCGTGCCCCTGGATAAGGGCTAGCCTTTTACAGCTTTTTTACATTTTGCACATAATTGTTTGAAATTGGCCTTTTAAAATTTCCCCCTGAAAGGGGGGAGCGGAGCATGGGTGAGGCGAGATGAAAAGAGCAACGGCCCTTCTTTTGGCCTGCCTGGTGCTGCTCTTGCCTTTGGGGTGCGGCAAGAAAAACGCGGCGCAGGAAGTTCCGGGAGCGCAGGAGGTGCGGGAAGAACCCGGCGGCTCTTACGGCAGCCGGCCTGCGGTGACGGAAGAAAGCGGCGGCAAAACCTCCGGCATGGTGCTTAAGAGCGACAACAGGGTTCCCGATCAGGAGGCCGTGGCCGTTCTGGAGGAGCTGGACAGGCAGCTGGGCGACCTGATTAGGGCCCTGGAGCGCATGGACGAGGTAAAGGACGAGGACCTGGAGTATTGAGGAGTGAGGCCGGTGAAAAAGTGGGTTGTTTTCCTCCTCGTAGCCGCTTTCTTCCTGAGCGGGGCTGCCTACGCCGGGGGCCTGCATGCCAGGCAGGGCCCTCCTCCGGCAAAGGAGAGGGCGGACCTGGTGGAGATAAAGGAAAAGGCGAAGGTTATTGCGGCAAACAACAAGCGCATCAGAGATCTCCAGGCGCAGCTGCACCGCCAGGTCGGGGAAATAAAAGATCTCGCGGGCGAATTAAAGAAAAACCCGGCGCGCCTGGACGCCAGGAAGGTTGCGCGCCTGCGCCACCTGGCCGGTCGACTGGAGCAGTACCGGGAGGTTTTGGATGCCACCCATGGAGCGCTGGCTAAAAGGGCCTCGGCGCTAAGGGAAGTAAAGGCCAGGAGGGATGCCGCTGCCTTTTTGAGGCTGCAGGAGGAGATCATCAGCGTGCAGGAGCACAGGATAAAGGTCCTGGAAGGGCTGGCGGCCGATCTGGCGGAGCTGGATATGGAGCTAAGAAAGAAGGCGGAGTGAGACTTTTTGAGGAGGGATGTACGGTGAAAGTACGACCGGCAGCACTGCTTTCCATGCTGCTGGTATTCTCGCTGTTCTTCTCCGGCCCGGCTGGGGCCGCAAGTTTAAGCGGCGCCGCCGAGGGCGCGGCGGAAGGCGGTACGGCAGAGGCGGAGGACGTAGTCATTGAGACGGTGGAAGAAGTTTCTCCCCGGGAAGAGTCTCCCGCTTTAATTGAAGCCGGCCCCGTAAGCGTTGAAGAGGCGGTATACCGGGCTGCCGCGCTGTACCAGGAGTGCCGGGAGATTCCGGAAGCGGAGAAGATTTACATGGCGGTACAGAAATTAAAGGAGGAAGGCGCTCCGGCTCCGGGCCACCTGGTTTCGCTGTCCCGTGAGCTTTACCGGTTTACCTTCAGGTACCGGCACATGCTCAAGGCACACCCGCACCTCGAAGACGCGGTGGTGGGCCTGACCGACGTCACCGTGCGCCTGGCCTACCGCTTTACCACGGGGGATGGCGCCAGGCTTCTCGTATACCGCTGCGCTGCAGGCACCTATGCCGCGCTGGGCCATTACCGCCGGGCGGCAAGAGTGCTGGAGCTGGCCCTGGAGCTGGCCCGGGACAGGAAGCGCGGCTACGGGGAACTGCGCGGTGTGTACCGCAAGCTGGGAGACCGGGAGTTGAAGGTTTTTGTGCGGGGCAAGAAGCAGGAGTTTGACGTCAGGCCGCTGCTTTCCAACGGGCGTACTCTCGTGCCCCTGCGGGCCATTTCCGAAGCCCTGGGCGCCAGGGTGGATTTTAACCCTGCGGCCCAAGAAGTGCTCATCAACAGGGGCAGTATAAACATCAGCCTGAACCTCAACGGCAACGTGGCCGTGGTTAACGGTAAGAGGGTGGTGCTGGACGAGCCGGCCAGGCTGGTAAATAGCAGGACAATGGTTCCCTTGCGGTTTGTCTCGGAAGCCCTGGGGGCAGCGGTAGACTACGACCAGCATACCGGAACCATTACCGTGGAGGATTAGGCAATTGCCCTTCATCCGGGAGTGGTGGCCTTGGGCGCCCGGCCCCTCGTCTCTTTAACCATAGCCTTTGCCGCAGGTGTTGCCGCCTTTGAGGTGTGTGGCCCCGCCGCAGGAGAGGCCCTTGCCCTCTGCGGCGCCCTTTTTTTGCTGGCCCTTATAGGATATCTCCGGCGGTGGGCCGGCACTTTTTACCTCTCCCTGTGCCTCTTTGCCGCCCTGGGCCTTTTTTCTGCGGCCCTGGCGTCGGCGCGGTGCCTGGACTCCTCCCTCTTGGAGTTTGAGGGGCACTGGGTGACCGCGGAAGGGACGGTGGTGCGGGAGGCCGACGTGCGCCCCGACCGGATTTATTACTGGCTGGCCTTAGAACGCCTGGCTTGCGGGGCTGAAGCGCGCGCCGTGCGCGCGACCGTTCTGGTGCGCGCTCCTTTAAGGGGGCCGGTGTACGCTTACGGGGACAGGCTCGGCGTGCACGGCCTGCTCATAAGGCCCGGGGAGCCCGGTAACCCCGGTGAGTTTAACTTCCGGCGTTACCTGGCGCGCCGGGGCACGGGGGCCCTCTTGCTGGTGCGCGGGCCGGCGGATATCCGCAAGCTGGGGGCGGGCGGCAGCGCCCTCAGGCGCGCCCTTTGGGGATTAAAGGAGCGCCTCCTGGCCGTAAACCGCCAGGCCCTGCCGCCGGAAAAGGCGGCCCTGCTTAACGGCATAGTCTTCGGCGTGCAGGGGCCGGTGGAGCAAAAAACCAGGGATCTCTTTGGCGAGGCGGGCGTGGTGCACATTTTGAGCGTCAGCGGGCTCCACGTGGGCCTGGTCCTGGGCGGGCTGCTTTTCCTGTTGAAGCTTGTGCACCTTCCTTCCCGCTGGACCGCCCCGGTAGCCAGCCCGCTCCTGGTGCTCTATGCTCTGCTGTGCGGCCTCGGCCCGGCCGTTTCCAGGTCCACCCTCATGGCCCTCTTTCTGCTGTGGGCCCGCCGGCTGGGTCGGCCTTACAGCTGGCCTGCCGCCCTGGCCGGCAGCGCCCTGCTCATCCTGGCCCTCGACCCCTTCTCCCTTTACGATATTGGCTTCCAGCTTTCTTTTGCCGCCACCTGGGGGATCCTCTCCTGGGGGCCGGTGCTGGACGGTTGGCTGCAGAAATGGCCTATCAGGCCTGCCTGGATGCGGGGGATTCTCTGGGTGACTCTGGCCGCCCAGCTGGCCACCCTGCCCCTTACGGCACGCTACTATAACTACGTTTCCCCGGTGTCCCTGCTGTCCAATATTGCCGCCGTGCCCCTTTCCGGCCTGCTCCTGGCCCTGGGTATGGCGGCAGCAGCAAGCGGCCTCCTCTGTCCGGCCTTCGCCTCACTGGTACACGCCAGCACCTCACTGGCCTTGGATGCCCTCGTGGCCCTCATCTCCTTTTGCCGGGACCTGCCGGGCGCCGTGGTCTATGTGCCTACCCCTCCCTGGGCCCTGGTGGCGGCCTGGTACCTGTGCGGGAGCCTTGTGTTCCGTGAGGGGGGAGGCGGTGCCGCCTCCCCTTCCCGCCGCCGCACCCTTCTGGCCGCTTCCGGGGCGCTGGTTGTTTTGCTGTACTTGCTGGTCTTTGGGATTCCCGGGGGCTCCCGCCTGGAAGCCCATTTTATTGACGTGGGCCAGGGCGACAGCATTTTCTTAAAAACGCCCGGGGGCAGGTGCGCGCTGGTGGATGCCGGGGACGGGGTGGCCGGGGAAAAAGTGGTGGTTCCCTACCTGCGGCGCCTGGGGGTGAGGCGGCTGGATGTGGTGGTCGTCACCCACCCCCACGAGGATCATGCCGGGGGACTCCCGGCGGTGATGCGGGCTTTTCCCGTAGGTCTGGTGCTGGTTTCGCCGTTTTGCAGCGGGGAATCCGCCGAGCCCCTGCCCCCCTTTTACCGGGCCTTTCTGGACGGGCTGGGTACCCGGGGGATTAAGGTGCAAGAGGCGGGGTCCGGCGACATCCTCCACCTGGACCCGAACCTGGAGGTCAAGGTGATCGGCCCTCCCCAGCCGCCGCTCACCGGCACGAGGTCGGACTTAAACAACGCTTCCCTGGTGCTGCAGGTGCGCTACGGGCGGCAGCTCCTGCTCCTCACAGGGGATGCGGAGGCGGAGGCCCAGCGTTTTTTGCTGGGCAACGTGGAGGGCCCGGGCTGCACCTTGTTGAAGGTTCCCCACCACGGCAGCCGTTACCTGCTCTCCTCTTTCGTGGAGGCTTTGCGCCCGCAGCTGGCGGTAATTTCCGTGGGCAGCCGCAACAGCTTTGGCCAGCCGGCGCCGGAAGCCCTGGAACTCTTACAAAGGGCAGGGGCGCGGATTTACCGTACCGATTACGACGGCGCGGTCATTTTCGGCTCCGACGGTTACCGCTTTGCGGTGCGGACAGGAAAAGGAAGATAGCCGCGTGTTGGCGAAATTTTTGCGCATGGACCGCCGGGGGAACAAGGCAAAATATGCCCGGGAGGGATGAAGCGGTGTACGATGTGCTGATCGTCGGCATGGGCCCGGCGGGACTTACGGCGGCAGTGTACACGGCGCGCAAAAAGCTCTCCACTTTGCTGGTGGGAAAGCAGTACGGCGGGCAGGCAGCCCGCGCGGCGGAAATTGAGAATTACATGGGCTACCAGTATATTACCGGCGCCGAGCTGATGGCCAGGTTTGAGGAGCAGGTGAAGAAGTACCCCGTGCAGGTGGTACAGGCCGAGGTGGTAAGCCTGGGCAGAGAGGACGGCCATTTTGTGGCCCGCACCCGCGATGGCCGGGATTTTCGCTCCCGCACGGTGATTGTGGCTGCCGGAAAAAGCCCCCGCAGACTCAATGTACCTGGAGAAGGCCGCTTACTGGGCCGCGGCGTTAGCTACTGCGCCGTTTGCGATACGCCCCTCTTTGGCGGCCTAGACGTGGCGGTGGTGGGGGGAGGGAACTCCGCCCTTACGGCGGCGTACGACTTGCTCAAGGTAGCCAGGCACGTTTACGTCGTTTCCCTGGGGGAGTGGACGGCCGACCCGGTACTTGTGGACAAGGTAAAGGATGCGCCCAACCTTACCAAGCTGGCGGGCTTTGAGGTGGTACGTATCGAGGGGGAAGAAAGGGTTAGCGGGATTGCCCTGCGCTCCCTGTCCGATCCCCGGGAGGAGAAGCTGCTGGGCGTGCAGGGGGTGTTCGTGGAGATAGGTACCGTGCCCAACAGCGGCTTTGTCGAAGGGTTTCTGGAACTAAACGAGAAGGGCGAAATTAAGGTGGACTGTGAGTGCCGCACTTCCGTGCCCGGTGTTTTTGCCGCCGGTGATATCACCGACATACCCGAAAAACAGGTGATTGTGGCTGCGGGTGAGGGCGCCAAAGCGGCCCTGGGCGCTTACCGATATTTGTTGATGGCGAGGTGATCTGTTTTGGGCGGCCCTGTTGACCTGGGAGAAGGCATCTACCTGATCGATGTTCACTACCATGGCGAGGAGGAGCGGGCCTGCGTCTACCTGGTGAGGGGGCAAAAAGTTGCCCTGGTGGAGAGCGGCCACCCGCCCGGCGCGAGGTACATCCTGGCGGCCATGGAAGGGCTGGGCGTGGAAAGGGGAGACGTGGTTTACGTGGTGGTAACCCACGTCCACCTGGACCACGCGGGGGCTGCGGGGGTACTCTTAAGGGAGTTCCCACGGGCGAGGCTCCTCGTGCACCCGCGCGGCGTGCGGCACATGGTGGATCCCTCGCGGCTGGTGGCCAGTGCCCGCGGCGTGTACGGGGACCGCTTTGATTCCCTCTTCGGAGAGGTAATCCCCGTGCCGCCGGAGCGGGTACACGCCCCGGAAGACGGCGAAAAGCTCGACCTGGGAGGCCGGGAGTTTACTTTCTATCACTCCCCGGGCCACGCGCGGCACCACATGGTTGTTCACGATTCGCTCTCGGGGGGCATTTTTGCCGGCGATGCCCTGGGCATCCGGCTTCCCGAGATCAGCCGCCTGCTGGGACGGGATTTCGTGCTTCCCTCCACCACCCCCACGGAATTCGAACCCGCGGAGATGCTGGCCACCGTTGACCGGTTAGCTAGCATAAATGCCCGCCGCATTTTCTTTACACATTTCGGTACCGCGGGGGACGTGGCTGCCGTTTTTGCTCAAAACAGGGAAATGGTAGAGGCCATGGCCCGGCTGGGTGAGGAGGTTTTTACCGCCGGTGGCGGCGTGGCGGAGCTAAAGGAGAAGTTGTGGGAGCTGGTAAGCCCCTTGATAAGGGGTGTCGCGGACCAGGATCACAGGGCGGTGCACCACCTGGAGGCAGAGCTGGAGCTAAACGCGCAGGGAATAATATACTACTACGGCAAGAGGGAGAAAAGTTTGCAGGGCGGCAGGTAAGCGCCGCCCTGCTAGCTTTAACCCAGCATCTCCAGGAAGGCCTTTATGCGAAGCTGCAGCTGGGCCGTGTCTTCCTCGCTGTAGTCCGTTTCCACCCACAGAACGGGTATGTTTCTGGCCTTGAGGGCTTTTTCGACGGCGTGGTACTCGACGGCGTAGCCCTGGCAGAACTGCAGGTTGTAATAGATTACCCCGTCGGCCCGGGTCCGCTCGACCAGGTCCAGGATGTCCTCGATGCGCCTGGAGTTGGGTGTGAAGCAGGCGCAGTTGGTTTTAAAGTAGGCGCGGGCCAGAGCGCGGATCTGGCCCTTTAATGAGCCGGCGCCCTCCTCAACTTCGCTGGCAAAGAAGCGTGTGCCGGTACAGGTTTCCTCGCCCACCACCACGGCCCCGGCGGTTTCCACCAGATGGTGCAGCTTCCAGTTGGGAATGGCCATCGGGGTACCGGTGACGAGGAGGCGGGGCGTTCCCGGCGGCACAACGCCGCGGGAGCCATTGACCCTTTCCTCCAGCTCTGTCACCAGCCTTTCCGTATGCGCGGTAAAGCGGTCGGGGTCATCGTAAAAGGCAATCTGGGTGACCAGCAGCGCGTCCTTTCCGCTTATGGGCGGCGGATCGGCGGTCCGCAGCGCGTAAAGCCTTTGCAGTGCGCGGCGCAGGCGGTTCTGACGGTTTATCTCTTCTGCCAGCCGCTCGGGGGTAACCTGGTTCCCGGTAATCTCCTCAACTTTTTGTCTGAAGAGATCTACCTCTTCCACCCAGAACTCCAGATCGCGGTTTCCCTTCATCTGGGGCAACTCCATGACGTATACATGGTGGTATTCGTTTAAAACTTCCCAGGCCTTCTTCTTGCCGTCGCAGGTGGTTTCTCCCACCACGATGTCGCAGGACTGGAAGTAAGGGCAGGTCCTGCTCAGCCGTGCTCCCAGGGCAGCCTTAATGAGAGGGCAGAGGGCCCGGGGGAGCACCTTTTCACCCTCGGGAACCCAGAACTGGGAGCCACTGCAGAGCCCGACGGCTATGCCCCCGGCGGCCCTGATGATTTCCACGGGCACGTAGACGCAGAAAGTGCCGAAAACTTTCCCTCCTTTTTCGCGGTGGGCGGCCAGCTCGGCAATGCGGAGGCCGTGAATCTCGGCTATTACCAGGTTAAAATAGTGCATTGCCGCAGGGCGGTCCGGCTGGGTCAGGAAGACTTCCCTGTATACCGCAGGCAGGGCGGCCATGAGCCGATCGTGCCTTTCCAAATCCATGGCCAGTTCTGACCAAAGCTGGCGGTAGTCCTCCACTTTTCTCTTCCCCCTTGTAAACGGGCTCTTTTAGGGCATTCATACGGCGTCCAATTATAAAAAACCTTTTTTGCATGAATTGAAAAATTAAATGATTGGTGCGGGAGTGATAAAAATCTCTTGTGTTCATAGAATTAGACACACCCTGATCAGGGGTTTAGAAAATAAACCAAAATTTTTATTGTTTTAAGAGGATTTAGTTGTCCCCATGTCGAATTACATTTCACTGTGCAAAAAGAATTTTCAGACAAGGAAGAGGGTGGGAGCCGGCGGGCACGGGTGCAACTCTGGTATGTTTTCCGGAAAGGCCTTTAGACCGTAAAAGACTATAAAAAAGAGTGGGAGAGGAGGACCTGTGTTGCGGAAAAAGAGCATATGGCTGGTTTTGCTGGGCCTCCTGCTGGTGGCCTTCCTGGCAGCCGGCTGCGGCGGGGGCAAGGCAGCCGACAAGGGCGCAAAGGAGGCCGAAGGGGACACCATAAAGATCGGTTTCCTGGGCGCCCTGACGGGTAATGAGGCCAGCTACGGCGTGGAAACCCTGAAAGGCATGAAGATGGCCGCCGAGGAACTGAACAAGCAGGGCGGCATTTTGGGCAAGAAAGTGGAGATTGTGGAGGCCGATCACGGCAGCAAGCTCAGCGAAGCGGCCAGCGTGGTGCAGAAGCTGATCAGCAAGGACCGCGTGGTGGCCATTGTGGGTGACCCCACCACCGGCAAGACCAAGCTGGCCGGCCCCATTTGCCAGCAAAATAAGGTGGTCCTCATTTCCGCCGGCGCGGTGGGCCCGGGCGTGGAGGAAATCGGCGACTACATCTTCCGGAATACCCTCCTGGACGAGGTAGCTGCCCCGGCGGTGGCCAAGTACCTGGTCGAAGAGCTGGGCTGGAAAAAGGTGGCCATTGTCACCTCCACCAACAACGACTATAGCGTCGGCCTCACCAAGATCTTTGAATATGCCCTCTCCAAGCTGAACGCACAGGTTGTGGAAAAAGTGAGCATCCAGGACGGCGACCAGGACTTCAGCGCCCAGGTGACGCGCATTAAGCAGGCCAAGCCGGACGGGATAATCTTCACCGGCTACTACACCGAAGGCGGCCTTTTCATGAAGGAAGTACGCAAGCAGGGCCTCAACATTAAGATGGCCGGCGGTGACGGCCTGCTTTCGCCCGTCCTCTGGAAGCTGGGAGGCGAGGCGGTGGAGGGGACCATGGTTTACGCCGGCTTTGCTGCCGACCCGGCCAACGCCTCCCCGCAAGCCAAGGAGTTCATCAAGAAATACCAGGCGGCAAACGACAACAAGCTGCCCGACATGTTCTCGGCACAGGGCTACGATGCGGTGATGCTCCTGGCCAAGGCCATGAAGGAGGCCAACAGCACGGATCCCTCCAAGTTTAAGGACGTCCTGGCCAAGACCAAGGACTTCCCCGGCGTTTCCGGCACGCTGACCTTCCGCATCGACCGCAAGCCGGTTAAGAGCCCGGTTTACCTCCTGGAGGTAAAGAACCAGGAGTTCGTCCTGAAGAAGGCCATTCCCGTGGAAGCACCCCAGTCCTAGCGGGGCGCAAAAGGGGCGGGGTCTGTCAAGCGGCCCCGCCCCCGCCAATTTGGCAGGAGGTAGCCGTAAAATGCTCATACAGCAGTTTATCAACGGCCTGACGCTCGGCGCCACCTACGCGCTGATTGCCCTGGGTTATACCATGGTTTACGGGATCATCCAACTGATTAACTTTGCCCACGGCGATATCTACATGATCGGCGCCTTTATCGGCGTGGCCGTAGCGGGGCTGGTTTCCAACAACTTTTTCCTCACCCTGGGGGCGGCCATGATCGGCTGCGTGGCCCTGGGGGTGACCATCGAGCGGGTGGCCTACAGGCCCCTGCGCCGTTCCTCCCGCCTAAACCTCCTGATTACCACCATTGGCGTGTCCATCTTTTTGGAGACCTTTATGGTCCTGCTGAAGGGTCCCCAGGCTACCGGTTTCCCTCCCATCCTGAAGACGACCACCTGGCGGCTGGGGGGCCTGGAATTATCCAGCATCCAGCTCATCATCCTCCTGGTGTCCCTGGTGCTCATGGCCGGGCTGCAGTTGATCGTCAAGTATACCAAGATCGGCAAGGCCATGCGGGCGGCTTCGGAGGATTACGACACGGCCAGCCTTATGGGCATTAACATCAACCGGGTCATTTCCTTTACCTTTGCCATTGGCTCGGCCCTGGCTGCCGCCGGAGGCGTGCTGGTGGGGATTTACTTTAATTCCGTCTCCCCTTACATGGGAGTGATGGCCGGCCTGAAGGCTTTCGTGGCGGCGGTTCTGGGCGGCATCGGCAATATCCCTGGGGCCATGATCGGGGGCCTTTTGTTGGGGCTTTTTGAAGTTTTCGGCGTGGCCGCCGGTTTTTCCACCTACAAGGATGCCATTGCCTTCGCCCTGCTCATCGTCATCCTGCTGGTAAGGCCAACCGGCCTGCTGGGACGGCCAATTCAAAGGAAGGTGTAGATGCTCATGGAACAATGGTTGTCCGGCCTGATCGACCCTTACTACCAACAGGTTCTTACCCTGGTGGGCATATACATCATTGCCGCCCTGGGCTTAAACCTCATCACCGGCCTGTGCGGCCAGCTGACCTTCGGGCACGCCGCCTTTTTAAGCATAGGCGCCTATACGGCGGCCATACTGACCAGGGATTACCACCTGCCTTTTACAGCCGCCCTCCTGGCGGGGGGGCTTATGGCCGCCCTGTGGGGCGTGCTGATAGGGCTTCCCGTGCTCCGGCTTACCGGTGACTACCTGGGTATTGCCACCCTGGGCTTCGGGGAGATCGTGAGGGTGGCCTTTACCAACATGAAGGTTACCGGGGGGGCCATTGGCCTGGCCGGCATTTCCCGCGCCTCGAATCTCGTGAATGTGACCCTGTTTGTGGTGCTGGCCATTGCGGCGGTAGTGCTGCTGGAAAACTCGCGCTTCGGCCGTGCCCTGAAGGCCATCCGGGAGGACGAGATTGCCGCCGAGTCCATGGGCATAAACGCCATGTGGTACAAGGTCCAGGCTTTCGGCATTGGCTGCTTTCTGGCCGGCATTAGCGGGGGCTTTTATGCCCACCTCATGCAATACTTAAATCCCAACGATTTTAGCTTCATTAAGTCTTTTGAAATCCTGAGCTTTGTGGTCTTGGGAGGCCTGGGAAGCATTCCCGGAGCCATCCTGGGCACGGCTGTGCTCACGGTGGCCCCGGAATTCCTGCGCTTTATGGCCAAGTACCGCATGATGATTTACGGCCTCCTGCTGGTGGTGATGATGATTTTCCGCCCGCACGGCCTTCTGGGCGGGGTAGATTTCCGGCGCCTCTTGCGGCGCAGGAAGTCCAAGTCACTGGCCCTCGGTGGCTAGGCAGTTTGGAGGGTAAGACATGGCACCCATCCTGGAATTGCAGAACGTGAGCATTCAGTTTGGCGGCCTGGTGGCCGTCGACCAGGTAAGCATGGCCGTAGAAAAGGGCGAGATAAGGGCTTTAATCGGGCCAAACGGCGCCGGCAAGAGCACCGTTTTCAACCTCGTGACCGGGATTTACCGGCCCACCGCCGGCGAGATTTTCTTTAAAGGGGAGAGGATCACCGGGCTACCCCCCTACAGGATAACGGCCCTCGGTATTGCCCGCACCTTCCAAAACATCCGCCTTTTCGGCAACCTTTCGGTGCTGGAAAACGTGCAGATAGGCCGGCACTGCCGTGCCCGGGCCGGCGTTTTGGGGGCCCTGCTGCCCTTCGGGCGGGTGCGGGAAGAGGAGAGGGGGATAGAAGAGCGGGCCAGGGAACTCCTGGATTTTGTAGGCCTGGCGTCCAGGGCAGAGGAGTTGGCCAAAAACCTCGCCTACGGCGAGCAGAGGCGCCTGGAAATTGCCCGCGCCCTGGCCACCGAGCCCCAGCTGCTCCTGCTGGACGAGCCGGCGGCAGGCATGAACCCCCAGGAAAAGCAGGAACTCGCGCGGCTCGTGCGCAGGATTCAAGAGATGGGCGTGACCATTTTTCTCGTGGAACACGACATGAACTTTGTCATGAGCCTGGCCGACAGAGTAGCGGTGCTGGATTACGGGCGGAAAATTGCCGACGGCACTCCGGCGGAAGTGCAGCAGGACCCGGCGGTCATTGAGGCATACCTGGGGAAGGATGTGTGAGGGCTGTGCTGGAAGTAAAAGAAATAAGCGTTGCCTACGGGGTAATCGAGGCCCTGAAGGGTATTTCCTTTACGGTGAGGGAAGGGGAGATTGTCGCCCTCATTGGCGCTAACGGGGCGGGGAAGACCACCACCCTGCGCACCGTTTCCGGACTCCTGCGCCCGCGGAAGGGGCAGATTTTTTACCAGGGGCAGGAGATAACCAGGCTTTCCCCGCACCAGATCGTGGCCATGGGCCTGACCCACGTGCCGGAAGGACGCAGGGTGTTTGCCCGCATGACGGTAATGGAAAACCTGGAAATGGGAGCCTATACCTGCCGCAGCCGGGCGGAGTTTAAGGCCAACTTAGAGCGCGTTTTCCAGCGCTTTCCCCGGCTGGCCGAGCGCAAAAACCAGCTGGCGGGGACTCTGTCCGGCGGCGAGCAGCAGATGCTGGCCATCGGGAGGGCCCTGATGTCCCGGCCCAGGATGTTGCTCTTGGACGAGCCTTCCATGGGGCTGGCCCCCCTTCTGGTGCGGGAGGTATTTTCCATCATCAAAGAAATCAACGAGGCAGGAACAACCATCCTGCTGGTAGAACAAAATGCACGTATGGCCCTTTCCATAGCGCACCGGGCCTATGTATTGCAGACGGGGGAGATCATCCTGGAGGGCCCGGCAGCAGAGCTCATGGAGAGACCGGAAGTGAGAAAGGCATACCTGGGGGAGTGATGGGGGAGAGCGTGGCTATGTACCTGGGGAAAGAACTGCTGGCGCGGGAGTTCCTGCAGAAGATTCCGCCCGGCGGGGAGCCGGGGGACTGTGCCTATAAGGGCGAGGAGGTCCTGGAACAGCATATCTTAAGCGTTATTCCCCTCTTAAGGGAAAAGGATATTGCCGTGGTGGACCGGGAAGGCCGCATCCTGGGAGTGCTTACCCTGGAGGGTGTGGTGCAGCGGCTGGTGGAGTTCCTCCTGGATACGGAGGCCACCCTCGTGGCCGTGCTGGGGGCGGCCAACGATGCCGTGTGCATCATCGACACCCAGGAAAGGGTTATCGGCTGGAACCGCAAGGCGGAACTGCTCTACGGCATAAGCGACGGCGACATCCTAGGCAGGTCCATCCACAACTTCTTTACCAACCTGGTGGTAACCCGCGTGTGCCGGAACAACCAGGAGGTTTACGCGGAGTACCACCAGCCCTGCCAGGACACGCACGTCCTCATTAATTCCCTCCCCATCCGCCGCGAGGGTAGGGTTATCGGCGGCGTTTCGGCGGAAAAGGACGTCACGGAAATCATCCAGCTGAACCGCGCCCTTTCCCAGGCCAGCTACCAGGTGAAGTACCTCCGGGAGGTTATCCAGAAAAACGGCTTAAAGAAGCCCGATCCCTTTGCCAAGCTTTACGGCCACCACCCCCGCTTGAAGGCGGTGGTCGACCTGGCCCGGCGGGCGGCTCCCACCGATGCTACGGTGCTCATCCGGGGCGAGAGCGGTACGGGGAAGGAAGTGTTGGCCCGCGCCATTCACGAGGCCAGCGAGCGAGCAGGCAAGCCTTTCGTGGTGGTTAACTGCGGCGCCATCCCCGCCGAGCTTTTTGAAAGCGAGCTTTTCGGCTACGAGCAGGGGGCGTTTACGGGTGCCGGGCCCCGGGGCAAGCCGGGGCTCCTGGAAATGGCCAACGAGGGCACGGCTTTCCTGGACGAGATCGGGGAGCTCCCCCTTAACTTGCAGGTGAAGCTGCTGCGGGTACTGCAGGAAAAGGCCTTTTACCGCGTGGGCGGCTCCCGCCCGGTAAGCGTGAACATCCGCATTATTGCCGCCACCAACCGCCAGCTGGAGGAAATGGTGGCCGCGGGCCGGTTCCGGGAGGACCTCTATTATCGCTTAAACGTTATTAACATCGAAATGCCACCCCTGCGGGAGAGGCGCTCGGACATACCCGAACTCCTGTACCGCTTCCTGCAAGAATATTGCCAAATTTACCATAAAGATATCGTTAAGGTGGAGCCGGGGGTGGTGGCGGCCATGCTTTCTTACTCCTGGCCCGGCAACGTGCGGGAGCTTAAAAATACCGTGGAGAGAATGGTGGTTCTGGCCGAGGGCAGCGTGATAACCGAAAAGGACCTGCCCCCGTATCTGCAGGAACACGCTTTAAGTGTTGCCCAGGTGCAGCAGCAGCCCCCGCCAAAAGACCTGGCCACCGCCGCCCAGCAGGCGGAAAAAGAGCTCATCCTCAAGGCGTTAAGAGAAGCGGGCGGTAACCGCACCCTTACCGCCCGCCTCCTGGGGCTGCCGCGCAGCACCCTGTATTATAAGATGAATCGCCTGGGCATTTTAAAGGAGATGCGCCGGATCACCTAGAAGCGCTCGGACACGACTTTGGACTGCATGAAGAGCTTGAGGTAATCGCCGCCGCCCGCCTTGGAATTGGTGCCGGACATATTGAAGCCGCCAAAGGGCTGCACCCCGACCAGGGCCCCGGTAATCTTGCGGTTGAAGTAGAGGTTGCCCACGTGGAATTCCCGGCGGGCTTTTTCTAGGTGGAAACGGTTGGACGAATAAACTCCGCCCGTCAGCCCGTACTCCGTGTCGTTGGCTATGGCCAGGGCCTCGTCGAAGTCGCGGGCGGGGATAACGGCCAGGACGGGCCCGAAAATTTCCTCCTGGGCAATGCGGGCCCCGGGCGGGACGTCGGCAAACACGGTGGGCCAGATGAAGTAGCCCCGGCTGTCGTCCCCCTTGCCGCCTACCAGCAGCCGTCCTTCGCGGCGGCCTATTTCCACATACTGCATGATCTTATTAAAGGAAGCCTGGTCGATGACCGGGCCCAGGTCCACCCCGTACTCATCCGCCGGGCCGACCTTGAGGAGTGCTACCTTTGCGGCCAGGCGGTCCAGGACCTCCTGGTAGACCTTGCCCACGACAATGAGCCTTGAGCAGGCCGAGCACTTTTGGCCGGAGAAGCCGAAAGCCGAGACAAGCGTGCCGGCTATGGCCTCGTCCAAGTTGCACTCCTCGTCGATGATGATGGCGTCTTTGCCGCCCATCTCGGCAATGACCCGCTTGAGCCATTTCTGCCCCGGGGCAATCTGGGCGGCCAGGGCGTTGATACGCAGGCCTACCTCTTTGGACCCGGTAAAGTTGATGAAGTGCACCTGGGGGTGGCCTACCAGGAAATCGCCCACTTCACCACCGCTGCCGGGGAGGTAGTTTACCACCCCGCCGGGCAGGCCGGCCTCCCGCAGCACCTCCATAAATTTATAGGCAATAACCGGGGTGTTGCTAGCCGGCTTGAGCACCACCGTATTTCCGGCCACCACGGGGGCGGCGGTAGTGCCGACGAGGATGGCCAGAGGGAAATTCCAGGGAGGTATGACCACGCCCACGCCCAGGGGAAGGTACTCCAGGATGTTCTCCTCTCCGGGGTAGGGGGTGAGGGGCTGTGGCTGGGCGAGGCGCATCATCTCGCGCGCGTAAAACTCCAGGAAGTCTATGGCTTCGGCGGTGTCGGCGTCGGCCTCAACCCAGTTTTTCCCGGCCTCCAGCACGATCCAGGCCGAAAACTCAAACTTGCGCCTCCGCAGGATGGCGGCAGCTTTCAAAAGGCAGCGTGCCCTGGCCTCTGGCGGTACGTTTTTCCACGCAGGGAAGGCCTTTGCGGCTGCCTCTACGGCCTGCTGGGCTAAGTCTCTGTCGGCACGGGAAACCAGGCCCACGCTCTCGCTGTGGCAGGAGGGGTTGCGGGAGACGATCTTTTCCCGGGTGTAAACCTCCTTGCCCCCGATGATGAGGGGGTACTCCCTCCCCAGCTGGGAGCGCACGTGGTCGAGGGCCTCTTTCATTTTCCGGTAATTTTCCTCGCGGGTAAAATCGGTGAGCGGCTCGTTAACAAAGGGGGTCAGCAAGCGCATCACTCCTTACCAGCCTTTTTAAACGACCGAGGGTTCGATGAGTAGCTCGCCCCGGGAAAACCGGGAGAGGTGGAACATGTCAACGGGCAGGGAAGTGGGCTGGCCCAAAATGAGCTCAGCCATTAGCTGGCCGGTCATGGGGGCAATCATGAACCCGTGGCCGGAAAAGCCTGCGGCCACAAAAAAGCCGGGGACTTCGGGTGCTTCGCACAGGATGGGCTGGGCGTCAGGGCTCATGTCGTAAACGCCGGCCCACTGGCGCACCACCCGTAAGTTTTTCAGCGGCGGCAGCAGGCGCACAATTTTACCGGCCATCTGCACCAGGAACTGCCAGCTGGAGCGCTCGTTGTACTCCTTTGGTTCGTTGGGGTCCCCTAGCCCCATGACGAAGCTGCCGTGGGGTGTTTGCTGGCAGTAGAGGTGGTGGTAGAAGCTGATCACCATGGGGTCCAGCAGGGGCTCCACGGGCTCGGTGACCAGGATCTGGTGCCTTTCCGGTTTAATGGGCAGGTCCACCCCCACCATGCGCCCAATGGTGGCGGCATGGCCGCCGGCGGCATTTACCACCACCGGTGCCTGGAAAGTGCCCCGGTTGGTGAGCACGGTCTTGAGGGACCCTTCAACCTTAATGTCCAGGACTTCCGTGTAGGTGTGGATTTTAACCCCCAGCCTTTTGGCCGCGCGGGCGTATGCATCCGTGACCTTGAAAGGGTTGGCGTGCCCGTCCTTGGGGCAGTAAGTGGCTCCCAGGAGCCCTTCGGTGTTGAGGACCGGCACGATCTCCTTGGCCTCTTCCGGTGTGAGCCAGCGGGCATCAATACCCAGGCTCTGCTGTAAGGCCAGGTTTTTCTTGAACTGCTCGACCATGCGCGGCGTGTAGGCGAGGATGAGATAGCCCTTTTGCTTGAGGTCTATTCCTCCCGGGTAATCCAGCTCTTCGGCCAGGGTTTCCAGCTTGGCAATGGCGTGCTTGGCCAGGAGGCAGTTGGTCTTTGTGCCCCACTGGTGCCTGAAGCCCGCCCCGCAGCGCCCCGTGGCTCCGGAGGCCAGGTAATACCTCTCCAGTACGGCCACGTCCCTCAAGCCCCGCGCGGCCAGGTTATAGGCAATGGCACAGCCCGTGACTCCGCCGCCAATGATAATGACCTCATGCCTGTGCATCGTCGCTGCCTCCTCCGGCCAGAACACCCAGCTTCAGGGGAATTACGGGGGGCCTGTAGGTGGGCCAGGCCAGGCTGTCCGGTTCCGTGCCGCACAAGCGGTAGATCTCCCGGGCAATGAGGGGCAGGCAGGTGCGGCCCTGGCAGGGCCCCATGCCGCAGCGCTTTAGCCTCTTGATTTCCTCCAGGGTCCGTACGCCCTCCACCTTGATGAGGTGCTCTATTTCCTCCAGGGTTACGTCCTCGCAGCGGCAGATGACGGTCGTGCCCCGGGGTTTTACCTTCAGGTGCCGTACCTCCATGGCCATGTTTTTGGGCACGGCCAGCCAGATCACGGCGGTTTTGTCCATCTTTTCCGTGGCCACCACCTTGACCACCCGGGCCGGGCAGACCTCTTCCCCCGCCCGGTTGAGCCCGGCAACCACCTGCCCCTCTGCAGGCAGGGGCAGAAACTCGTAGGGCAGCTTGACCAGGGCCTCCTCCTCGCTGTAAGTGAGGTCGACCACGAACAGGGCCAGCCCGGGGCATACGGAAATGCACTGTCCGCAGCCGTTGCACTTCTCGTAGTCCACCCGGGGTATCTCGTTAATGTCCTTCATGGGCAGGATGGCCTGGCGGGGGCAGGCATGGGTACAGGGGTCGCAGGGAATTTGCTGGAAGCACTCTACCATGACCACCGGCCCCCGGGCGAGCCGCTCCGGCGGCGGCATCTTGGCCATGATATCCTCGGGGGTGGGAATGCCGTCTACCGGTAACATCTCCAGAATCACCTCGCTATAGCTGGATGATCGCCTTGGAAAGTCCCCTGCGGATTTTTTCGCCCACCGGGCCGGAGCGCAGGGCCTCCAGCTGCTCCCTTATCGCCGCGCGCCGGGCTTCGTAGTCCTGCTGACCGTAGCCGAGGCTGTAGGCGGCGTGCAGGCCGGCCAGTGCCCCTTCCATCATGGCCGCAGAGGCCTCCTCCACCCCTGCCGCGTCCCCGGCCACGTAAACGCCGGGCACGGTGGTCTGCAGGTTTTCGTCGCGCAGGGGGACGTGCCCGCCCAGCTCCGGGACGTAGGCGAGCCGGCAGCCGGCCTGGGCTAAGAGTTCGATAAGGGGGGAGAGCCCTACGGAGAGGCAGATGGTGTCCACGGCCAGGTCTTTTTCCGTCCCCGGGATGGGCTTTCCATCCCCGTCCAGTTGCCAGATGACGGCACCCTCAACCTCGCGCTTGCCGTAGGCCTCCTTAATGGTGTGGCTGGTATAAATGGGTACCCCGGCCCGGCGCACCTTGGCGGCGTGTACCCAGTAGGCGCCGATGACCGGTGCGGCTTCCACAATGGCCGCTACTTCCATGCCCGCCTGCAGGAGCTGGTAGCTGACAATGACGCCTATATTCCCCGCACCGACCATGAGCACGCGCCTGCCAGGCAGGATGCCGTAGACGTTGACCAGCGTTTGCACCGCCCCGGCGCCGTAAATACCGGGGAGGTCGTTGTTGGGAAAGGCCAGGGTTCTCTCCGCTGCTCCCGTGGCCACAATCACGCGCGCGGGCTTGAGGTAAAATACCCGCCCTTTTTGCTCTACTCCCAGCACGCCGTCCTCGTAAAAGCCAAATACGGTGGCGCCGGTGTGAACCTCCACCGCCGGATGGGAAGCAACCTCCCGGGTAAGGGCCTCGGCAATTTTAAACCCCCGCTGCGAGGCGCGATGGCTCTTGGAGCCAAAGAAGCGGTGGGTCTGCTTGATCAGCTGCCCCCCCAGGTGATCCTGGCGGTCAAGCAGGACCACCCGCGCGCCGGCCCTGGCCGCCTCCAGGGCGGCGCACAGCCCTGCCGGCCCGCCGCCGACAACGGCAATTTCCGCAAACCTAACTTCTCTTTTCATAAAGGACTCCCTTTCCTTTCTGGCTGTTTACGACCATGCCTTCCCGGAGCTTTTCCGTGCAGATGCGCACGTTGGGCTCCCCGTTGACGGTCATCAGGCAGGAGGAGCAGTTGCCGATGGCGCAGAAAAGGCCCCGGGGGCGGTGCAGGACCGGGCTCTCCCGCATGACCCTGATCCCGGCGGCATGCAGGGCAGCGGCAATGGTTTCACCCTCGTAGCCCTCGTATTCCTTGCCGTCAAAGATGAACTTTACCTTTTTGCCGCGGCGGAACTCCAAAATGGGGTGCTGCTCAATCCGCACGGCCCAGCCTCCCCCCAGAGGTTATTTTTCAGAAAAATTTAACATGCAAAAGATATGCCACCGCCGACAAGGCCGGGACCGCGGGTGGAGGGAAGGGCGGGAAGCCCGGCATGTTTAAAGAATTAAACAACCTTTAATCATATGTCTATACACTTATACACATGCATTTCAGGCGGGGTGGCAGTCGGGTGAGTGCCCCCCGCGGGTAACATGGCGAGGGAAACCAAGAGCGGGCGCAAGAAGGCAAAAAGGGTCCGTTTGGGGACCTGATTTTGTTTTTGGCCTTTTGACACGGGCGGGGATCGGTTGATAATGTTAAGAAAGTTAAGCCAATGAAATTACTTTTTGCCATACGAAAAAGGAATGGTTCCCATGCCGGGCATCCGCTCGCTGGACAGGGCCCTCGACATACTGGAAGCCTTTACTCCCCGCAACCACGAGCTGGGCATTACGGAGTTAAGCCGCCTGGTCCGCCTGCCGCCTCCTACTGTGAGCAGGCTGGTGCAGACTCTGCTGGCGAGGGGCTACCTGGTGCAGAATCCCGTTACCCGGAAGTACCGTCTGGGCTACAAGTTCTTTAATTTCGTGGGCGCCATCCAGGGCAGCACCAGCCTTTTTGCGCTGGCCATTCCCGTTCTCGGCGGGCTGAGGGATGCCTTGGAGGAGACGGTTTACCTGGATGTTCTTGACGGCGAGGAGAGGGTATGCGTTCTTTCCCTGCCGGGCCTTCACCCGGTGCAGACCCTGGTGCCGGTAGGCCAGCGCTCGCCTCTCTACGCCGGGGCCGATTCGCGGATGCTGCTCTCCTCCCTGCCCGACGAAAAGATTGCCTCCTACCTGAGCAGGGTGGAGCTGCGGAAGTTTGCTTCCCGCACGCCGGCCACACCGGAGGCGATCTGGGAGGAGGTGCGGTGGACGAGGGAAATGGGTGTGGCGGTTAGTGCCAACGAGTACCATGAGGGGAGTGCCTGCATCTCCGCGCCGGTGAGGGATTACACGGGGCGGGTGGTGGCGGCGCTTTCGGTGTCCTTTTCCGTGTTCCGCGTGAGCAGGGAAAACGTTGCCAGGTACGCCCGCGCGGTTGAGCGGGCCGCCCGCGAGCTTTCTTGTAGCCTGGGGTATGTCCCGGGAGAAGGACCGCGCGGGGAACGGTGGGAGGAGGAAGTGGTTAAAAAAATGTTGGGTATGGTGGGAGAGAGTGGAAAGAAGTAAGCGCCTGTTTATGCAGGGAAACGAGGCCATTGCCGAGGGAGCCATTGCCGCCGGGGCACGTTTTTACGCCGGCTACCCCATTACGCCCTCCTCCGAGATAGCCGAGGTGTGCTCCCGGCGCCTGCCCGAAGTGGGGGGCATTTTTGTGCAGATGGAGGATGAAATTGCCAGCATCGCCGCCGTAATTGGGGCCTCCCTTGCCGGCGTCAAGGCCTTTACGGCCACCAGCGGGCCCGGCTTTTCCCTCATGCAGGAAAATATCGGCCTGGCGGTGATGGGGGAGGTACCGTGCGTCGTGGTCAACGTGCAGCGCTCGGGCCCCAGCACGGGCTTGGCTACCAAGGTGGCCCAGGCCGACGTGATGCAGGCCAGGTGGGGCCGGCACGGGGACCAGCTCTTAATTGCCCTCTCGCCCGCTTCGGTGCAGGAGTGCTTTGAGCTGACAGTGGCCGCCTTTAACCTTGCGGAACGTTTCCGGGTGCCGGTGGTACTGCTGGCCGATGAAATCGTCGCCCACCTCAGGGAAGTGGTGGAGTTGCCCCCGGCGGAAAAGTTGCCCATCGTGGCCCGCAGGTATCCGCTTTGCCCCCCTGATGAGTACCTGCCCTTTAGGCCCGGCGCCGACGGGGTACCTCCCCTGGCAGCTTTCGGGAGCGAATATGTGTTTCACATTACCAGCTCCATGCACGGCGAAGACGGGTTCAGCAACAACGACCCGGCAAACGCCGCGCGGAAAATCGCGCGCCTCTTTACCAAAATAACCTCACACAGGGAGGAAGTGGTGCAGGTTAAGGGCTACGGCTGCGACGGTACGCTGGACATCCTCCTGGTTACTTTTGGCTGCACGGTGAGACCGGCCAGGGCGGCGGCGGCGCGTGCCGGTAAGCTGAAGGTGGGTGTCCTGCAGCTGGTAACCCTGTGGCCCTTCCCGGACAGGGAGGTTAAGCTGCTGGCCAGAAGAGCAAAGGCGGTGGTGGTGGCGGAGCTAAACTACGGGCAGGTTGTCTGCGAGGTGGAGCGGGTGGTTGGCGGGGAGAGGCCCGTTTACGGGCTCCACAAGTACAACGGCGAGGGGTTTACCCCCGGGGAGATTGCCGCGCGGCTGGAGGAGGTGGCGGGGCTATGCGGGCTTTAGCCGGAAACGCCTGGTGGGAATACATCAAGAAAGAAATGCTCCCCCATATGTGGTGTCCGGGTTGCGGGAACGGCATTGTGCTCAGGTGCCTGGCCCGCGCGCTGGCGGCGCTGGGGCTGCCCCGCCATAGAGTGGTGGTGGTTACGGGGATAGGTTGCTGGGGGAAAGCCGACGACTACCTGCGCACCAATGCCCTGCACACCACGCACGGGCGCGCGCTGGCCTTTGCCACGGGCATCAAGCTGGCCAGGCCGGAGCTGGTAGTCCTGGTGCTCATGGGCGACGGTGACTGCGCGACCATAGGCGGCAACCACCTCATTCATGCCGCCCGGCGCAACGTGGACCTAACCGCCGTGGTGGTCAACAATTTTAACTACGGCATGACCGGCGGGCAGGTCTCCGCCACCACCCCCCGGGGTGCCGTTACCTCCACCACCGCGCTGGGGAACCCGGAGCGTGGCTTTGACCTATGCAAAATTGCCGATGCTGCGGGGGCAAACCTGGTGGCCCGCGCCACCGTTTACCACGTCCCGCTCCTGGAGAGGCTCCTGCGCGAGGGCATATCGAAGAAGGGCTTTTCCTTCCTTGAGGTGGTAAGCCCCTGCCCCACCCATTACGGCAGGAGGAACCGCCTGGGGACGCCGGCGGAGATGATGCGCTACCTAAAGGAAAGGTCGCTGGGCGTGCACGCTCCGGCTGCGCGCCGCGGCGAAGTTCCGGAGGGCTACATTTTAATCGGTAAACTGGCAGAAAGAGATGAGCCCGATTTCCTGGCCGCCTACGAGCAGGTGAGGCAGCGCGCCTCAGGCAGGGGTGAACGAAAGTGAGGGAAACCTGGCAGGTGGTTCTGGCCGGTGAGGGAGGGCAAGGACTGGTGGTGGCCGGCCTGCTGCTGGCCGAGGCGGCGGTCTGCGAGGGCAGGAATGCCGCACAGACCCAGTCTTACGGCATAGCCTCCCGCGGCGGCTTTTCTCAATCCGAGGTGGTCATCAGCGCAGGAGAGATTGTCTACCCCGGGGTGGAGGTGCCGGACCTGGTCCTGGCCCTCACGCCCAGGGCATACGATTTGTACGTTCCGCTGTTGCCGGCAGGGGCGTTCCTCTTTTACGACCGCGACCTGGTGTCTCCCCGGCACCTGCCGGAGGGGGTGCATAGTTATGGCCTGCCTTTTTACCGCCGCGCGCGGGAAATGGGGCGCCCGGAGGTTTTAAACATGGTTGCCCTGGGGGCCATGGCGGCTCATACCGGTATAGTGAAACTGGATTCCCTGGAAAAGGCTATTGAAAAGCGCTTTCCCACGGAGGTGGCCGCGTTTAACATCCGGGCGTTGCGTGCGGGGGCCCGGCTTTAAAAAATCATCCGGCATCTTAACTTGAGACAGGATCAGGGGCAAAAATGGCGAATGATTAAACATTGGCTAACTTGTTTAAAAATTTGGGCCTTTAAAAAAAGTGTAAAAGGGGGGATTGAGGAGGATTCGGGTGGCTGTGCGTCTGCGGCTTGCGGGTTGGTGCGTGCCGATTAATTAAGAGAAAATGCGGGAGGGTTTGAGAGGTGCTTAAAAAGCTACTGGTGGTGATGGTGGCCGCGGCATTGGTGGTGGCGGCTGCGGGTTGTGCCGGAGGGGGCAAGAGCGACACCATCAAGATAGGGGTGCAGGGCCCCATCTCCGGTGACTGGGCCCTGGAGGGCCAGGGCTTTGTGAAGGCGGTAACCATGCTGGCGGAGCAGATTAACGCCAAGGGGGGCCTGCTGGGGAAGAAGATAGAGATCGTCCAGGGGGACGACAAGGGCGACCCCAAGGAGGCCTCGCTGGTGGCGCAGAAGATGGTGTCCAGCAAGGTAATTGCCGTGCTGGGGGCCTATAACTCCTCGGCCACGGAGCCTGCAGCGGGGATATACAACGAAGCGAAGATCCTGCACATCACGCCTTCCTCAACGGCCACCAAGCTGACCGAGAAAGGGTACAAGATGTTCTTCCGCACCTGCTTTTTGGACAACCGCCAGGGTATGTTTGCCGCCGACTTTATCGTGAATACCCTGGGCAAGAAGAAGGTGGCCCTCATCCACGACAACACCACCTACGCCAAGGGCCTGGCCGACTGGACGGAGAAGTTTTTGAAGGAGAAGGGGGCCACGGTAGTATTTAACGATGCCATCACGCCTAAAGAGAAGGATTTTACCTCCACGCTGACCAAAATTAAGGGGCTCGACCCGGAGGTAATATACTTTACGGGCTACTTCTCCGAGGGCGGCCTGTTGCTGCGCCAGGCGCGGGAGCTGGGGATCAAGGCCGTCTTCATGGCCGGGGACGCCAACAACAACCCGGACTTTGTGAAGAACGCGGGGCTTGAAGCGGCCAAGGGGGCCATCATCACCACCCTGCCGCTGCCGCAGGACCTGCCCTACAAAGAGGCCAAGCAGTTCATAGCCGACTACAAGGCCAAGTACGGCAAGGAGCCGGAGAGCATCTGGACGCTGACCATGGCCGACGCCTTCCGGGTGGTGGTGGAAGCCATTGAGAAGACCAAGTCCACGGACCCGGTCAAGCTGGCCGAGTACCTCCACACCCAGCTGAAGGACTTTCCGGGGATAACCGGCCCCATCACCTTTGACGAGAAAGGGGACCGGCTGGGCTCCGTGCACACCGCCTACGTGGTCAACGAAAAGGGCGAGTTCGTGCTCTACAAGAAGCAGTAGCTCGTGCATCCGGGGCAGGGGGGCGGGGGTAGTTCCCCGCCTCCCCTGCCCGGCGCAAAAGGAGGAATAAGCGGCGTGCAGGAATTTTTGCAGCAGGTGGTTAACGGCCTGACCATCGGATCCATCTACGCCCTGGTGGCCCTCGGCTACACCATGGTTTACGGCATTTTAAAGCTCATCAACTTTGCCCACGGCGAGCTGTTCATGATCGGCTCCTTTTTGGCCTTCACCTTAATAGTTTCGGCCAACCTCATGGAGCACATCCCCCACCCCGTTGCCGGTCTGGTGGCGGTCTTTTTGCTGGTGGCCCTCATGGTGGCGGTAATCGGGCTGATTTTGGAGCGCGTTGCCTACCGCCCCCTGCGGCGCTCATCGAGGCTTGCTCCCCTGGTCTCGGCCCTGGGGGCATCCATCTTTTTGCAGAACGCCATCATGCTGGTCTACGGCGGGGGCTACCTGGTGTTTCCGGAGAACCTCGTGCCGAACATCGAGTGGAGCGTGGGGGGCATCAACATAGGGCTCATGCGCGTAATCATCCTGGCCCTCTCAATAAGCCTCATGCTCTTCCTCTACCTTCTCGTGCAAAAAACCAGGCTGGGGGCGGCCATGCGCGCGTGCTCCCTGGACCACGACACCGCGCGGCTGATGGGCATCAACGTCGACCGCATCATTGCGCTGGTCTTTGTCATTGGGCCAGCACTGGGAGCCATAGCCGGCATCATGGTGGGAATGTATTACCGGCAGATAAACTTCACCATGGGGTGGGCCTACGGGCTGCGCGCCTTTACCGCCGCCATTTTAGGGGGCATCGGCAACATTCCCGGGGCCATGGTGGGGGGCCTCTTGCTGGGCATCCTGGAAACCATAGGGGCCGGCTACGTGGCGGCGGCCTGGAAAGATGTTGTGGCCTTTATCATTTTAATCCTCATCCTCATCCTGCGGCCCACCGGGCTTTTGGGCGAACGCGTGGCGGAGAAAGTCTAAGAAGGAGTGGCGGTAGAGTTGAGCAGGGGATGGCATAACTGGGACCCGCGCTACTTAAAGCTGGCCTACCTGGCGCTGGGGGTGGGTGCCGTAGCTTACCCCTTCCTGGCCAACACCTATTGGATTGATGTGGCCAATTTTTTTGGTATATACGTGTTGCTGGGCCTGAGCCTGAACATCATTGTGGGGTACGTGGGGCTTTTCAACCTGGGACAGGCGGCCTTTTACGCCGTAGGGGCATACAGCACGGCCATACTGAACACCGCCTTTCACATCCCCGTTCTCTGGCTGCTGCCTTTGAGCGGCCTCCTGGCCGCCCTTATGGGGTACCTCATCAGCAGACCCATCCTACACCTGCGCGGGGACTACCTGTGCATAGTCACCATAGGGTTTGGGGAGATCATGCGCATTACCTTAAACAACAACCCCTTTGGTCTCACGGGAGGCCCTAACGGCATCATGGGCATCGCCAGGCCCGAGATCCTGGGCTTCCGCCTCTTTCAGCCCCACCACTACTATTACTTCATCTGGCTCATCGTCCTGCTGACCGTCATTGCCTTAAAGAGGCTGGAGAACTCCCGCATAGGGCGCGCCTGGCACTATATACGCGAGGACGAGCTGGCGGCGGCGGCCATGGGCATAGACGTCAACCGTATGAAGCTGCTGGCCTTCATGCTGGGAGCGGGCCTGGCCGGGGTGGCCGGAAACATATACGCCACCAAAATGACCGTCATTGCCCCGGAAAGCTTTAGCTTTTGGGAGTCGGTGGTCATGTTCACCATCGTGGTCCTGGGCGGCCCCGGCTCCATACCCGGCGTGGTGGTGGGCACCCTGTGCATGGTCGTCCTGCCCGAGCTCTTTCGCGAATTTGCCAAGGCCAGGATGCTTGTCTTTGGCCTGGCCATGATTCTCATGATGATCTTCCGCCCCGAAGGGCTCTGGCCGGCCCGGCGCTACCGCGAGGAAATCCGCAGCGCGAAAGAAGAGCTTCCGGCGGGCCAGAAGCCGGAAACGCTATCCGGGGCATAGGGGGAGGGCCTGGGCGGTGGCACTTTTGGAAGTAAAGAAGGTAAGCAAGAGCTTTGGCGGAATCATGGCGGTAAACGCCATGGAGTTTGAGGTAAACGCCGGGGAAATTGTCAGCTTAATAGGGCCCAACGGCGCGGGGAAGACTACCGTCTTCAACCTCATCACGGGGATCTACCGGCCCGACGCTGGAGAGATATACTTTGCGGGGCGAAAAATCAGCACCATGCCGCCCCATAGGATCACCCAGATGGGTATAGCGCGTACCTTTCAGAACCTGCGCCTTTTTAAAAACATGACCTGTTTAGAAAACGTCATGGCCGGGCTGCACTGCCGCACCGGCGCCGGGGTGCTGGGGGCGGTGTTCCGCACCCCCGGCCAGCAAAAAGAAGAAGAGTATATTCGCCGGGAGGCAGAAGGCCTGCTGGCCCTCCTTAACCTGGAGCACGTACGCCATGAGCTGGCCAAAAATCTCCCCTACGGTGATCAACGGCGCCTGGAGATTGCCCGGGCACTGGCCACCAGGCCGAAGCTGCTTATCCTCGACGAGCCGGCGGGGGGCCTGAACGAAAAAGAAACCCTCGACCTCATGGAGCTCATCGAGCGGATCAGGCAATCCGGCATTACCATCCTGCTCATCGAGCACGACATGAAAGTAGTCATGAACATATCCGACCGCGTGGTGGTCATGGACAACGGCGAAAAGATAGCCGAGGGCACGCCTGCGGAAGTACAAAACAACCCGCGGGTCATTGAGGCCTACCTCGGCAGGGAAGAGGATGAGGTTTAAAATGGCAATGCTGGCGGTGGAAAACCTTCACGTTTCCTACGGGCACGTGCACGCCTTGAAGGGCATCACCTTTGAGCTCAAAGAGGGGGAAATCCTGGCCCTCCTGGGGGCCAACGGGGCCGGGAAATCCACCACCCTGCGGGCCATTTCCGGCCTGGTGGCGCCGCGCGCGGGCAGAATTCTCTTTGCGGGGAAAGACCTGGGAAAGGTTCCCGCCCACGAGATAGTCAGGATGGGAGTGGCGCACGCGCCGGAGGGCCGGAGGGTCTTTGCCACCCTTACGGTGGAAGAAAACCTCATCCTGGGGGGATACAGCCGGGGGAGGGACAGGAAGGGCCTGGAAGAAACCAGGAGGCAGGTGTATGAATTGTTCCCGCGGCTGTACGAGCGCCGGCGCCAGCTGGCGGGGACGCTGTCCGGCGGCGAACAGCAGATGCTCAGCATCGGTCGGGCACTGATGGCCGCTCCCAGGCTCTTGCTCCTGGACGAGCCCTCCCTGGGGCTGGCCCCGCTGCTGGTGCGGGAGATTTTCCAGACCATCAAGGAAATAAACGCCCGGGGCGTGACCATCCTCCTGGTGGAGCAAAACGCCCGCGCGGCGCTAAGGCTGGCCCACCGCGGCGTGGTGCTGGAGGCCGGCAGGATGGTGCTGGCCGGCAGTGCAAGGGAACTGCTGGGCGACGAGCGGGTCAAGAAGGCCTACCTGGGCGAAAAGTAGGGGGTTTTAAAAGGTGAAAAAGGGAAAAGAAGTTCTCTACCTTTCCGGTGCGGACGTAAGAAAAATCGGCCTTTCCATGGCCGAAACCATGGAAGCTGTGGAGCAGGCCCTCTTTGAAAAGGGCAGGGGTAACTGCCAGATGCCGCCCAAGCCGGGCATCTTTACGCAGCCCGATGCCTTTATCCACGCCATGCCGGCATATATACCCGCCCTCGGGGCGGCGGGCCTCAAGTGGGTGGCCGGTTATCCCGGTAATACCCGCCACGGCCTCCCGTACCTAAACGGCCTTTTAATTTTGAACTGCCCGGAAACCGGGGTTCCCCTGGCCGTGATGGACTGCGTGTGGATCACCGCCCAGCGTACCGGTGCGGTTAGCGGTATTGCTGCTAAGTACCTGGCCAGGCAGGACAGCGAGGTGCTGGCCATAATTGGCTGCGGCGTGCAGGCCCGCACCCAGCTGGAGGCCCTGGCGCTGGTGCGCAGGCTGAAGGTAGTGAAATGTTATGATATCAACCCCGGGCAAACGTCCCTCTTCATAGAGGAAATGAAGGCCAGGCTGCCCCACCTGGAGTACGTTGCTGCCGGCAGTGCCCGAGAGGCGGTGCAGGAGGCGGACATTGTAGTTACGGCAACCCCCATCCTCAAGGAGCCCAGGCCGCCCATCGAGCTGGGCTGGCTCAAGGAAGGGGTGCTGGGGCTGCCCATAGACTTTGATTCTTACTGGCAGCCGGAGGCCATGCAGGGCTGCGATAAGTTTTACGTGGACGATGAGAACCAGTTTGAGTATTACCGTACCCTGGGCTACTTCCGGGGGGCACCAAAAGCCTATGCCGACCTCGGCCAGCTGGTCACCGGTAAGGTCCCGGCGCGGGAAAGCGAGCGGGAGAGGATCATCTCCATGAACCTGGGGCTGGCCATCGAGGACATGGCTACGGCCATCAGGATTTACCAGAAAGCCTTGGAGCAGGGCATCGGCACCCTGTTGCCCCTGTAGGGCAGTCTGAAAGCAGGTGGTTTCCCGTGGCACGCACGGCAGAGGTGGTGATCATCGGCGGCGGCATTCACGGCTGCTCCATAGCCTACCACCTGGCGAAGTGCGGGGTAAAGAACGTGCTGGTGGTGGAAAAGGGCTTCCTGGCCAGCGGCGGGACGGGTCGCTCTGCCGCCGGCTTCCGCCATCAGTTCGGGACGGAAGTGAACATACGCCTGGCCGCGGCCAGCATTAAAAAGCTGGAAAGGCTTGCCGAGGAGTTGGATTACCCTTACGGCATTGAGCTGTTCCAGGGCGGTTACCTAATGCTGGCCTATTCCGCCTCCCAGCTGGAGCAGCTACGGAAAAACGCCTCCCTGCAAAACCGGCTGGTGAATGCCGGCACGCTGATCCTCTCCCCGCGGGAGATTGCCGAGTTGCTTCCCGGCCTTAACCTGGAGGGCGTGGTGGGAGGCTCGTTTAACCCCCGCGACGGTCACGCGAACCCCTTCCACGTGACCTATGCTTACGCCAGGGCGGCAAGGCGGCTGGGAGTGGAAATACAAACCTACACCGAGGTGGTGGAGATCCTCCACTCGACCAGCAGGGTCCTGGGGGTAAGAACCAGCCGGGGCGAGGTTATTTACGCGCCGGTGGTGGTTAACGCGGCAGGACCCCACGGCGGTGTTGTGGCCCGCATGGTAGGGGTGGACGTGCCGCTTTACCCCGAGCGCCACCAGATTCTGGTTACGGAGCCCGTGGAAATGTTTATCCCCTGCATGGTTATTTCCTTTACCCACGGTACCTACTTCAAGCAAACCCCTCACGGCAGCATTTTAATGGGCGTCGGTGATCCCGCTGGCGAGGTTAAAGATTTCAACCAGCGCTCTTCCTGGCAGTTCCTGGTCGATGTGGCCACCAAGATGACCTTTCACCTGCCCGCCCTGCGCCGCGCGCGGGTAATCCGGCAATGGGCGGGGCTTTACGATATGACGCCCGATTCCCAGGCCATTTTGGGTCCCGTGCCCGGCCTGGACGGGTTCTACCTGGACATCGGGTGGAGCGGCCACGGCTTCCAGTTGGGACCCATTGTCGGCCAGATCATGGCCGAGATGATCACCGGGCAGGAGCCTGCCGTGGACGTTTCATATTTCAGTATTGAGCGCTTTAAGACCGGCCAGCTGATACCCGAGCCGGCCTGCGTTTAAGGAGGTTGAGGGCCTTCCTCGTCAGGGTGAGGGCGGTGGGACAGCTCTCAAAAGTTTTGCCGCCAGGTCATGCTGAGGCTCTCCTGCAGTATGACCATGCGGTGCCCGTGCGGGAAATACTGGCCACCCTGAGGGTGGAGCACTTCCACCCCACCGTGCTGGTGGACGGGCGGCGCGTGGAGGTGGACGGGCTGATTTCCGGGGACTGCACCGTTTACCTGCTGTTGCCTGCGGCAGGCGGATGATATATTGGGAGAGGAGGTTTTGGAAACTTTGCGCCTTAAAGTTTTTCACGAGCGCTGTACGGGGTGCCGTACGTGTGAGATTTTTTGCTCCTGGGCCAATTTACAGGAGCTAAACCCCCGCAAGGCGGCCATAAGGATCCGCGCCTCCTTTCCGGTCCCGGGCCGCTATAGCGTGGTGGTCTGCGATCAGTGCGGCGCCTGCATAGACCTTTGCCCCGCGGGTGCCCTCGAGCGGCGGGGTGAAGTGGTGGTCCTGGACCGCGCAAAGTGCACCAACTGCGGGGCGTGCAGGGAGGGCTGCCCCAGCGGGGCGGTTTTTGCCCATCCCGACCTGCCCAGCCCCCTCAAGTGCGAGCTGTGCGGTGAGTGTGCCCGGGTGTGCGCTGCCGGGGCGCTGATCCTGGAAGGGGAGGTCGGTGCGGGTGTACGGGTATGCGGGTAGGATCCTGTACGTGAACTTAAGCGAGGGCACGTTTGCCGTAAAACCCCTGCCGGAAGAGCTGATTCGGGACTACATCGGCGGCAGGGGTTTTGTGGCCAGGCTGGTCTACGACGGTATTCCTCCGGGTGCCGACCCCCTGGGGCCTGCAAACCGGCTGGTGGTGGCCTCCGGCCCCCTGGCGGGTACCCTTGTCCCGGGGGGAGCAAAGGCGCACCTGGGAGCCAAGTCCCCGGCTACGGGGGGTTACGGGGACAGCAACGTGGGCGGCCACCTGGCGGCGGAAATGAAATACGCCGGCTACGATGCGGTGGTCATTGAAGGCCGTTTTAGCACCCCATGCTGCCTTGTCGTTGACGACGACCGGGTGGAAATCCTGCCGGCGGGCGAACTCTGGGGTCAAGGGGCCATTGCGGCGGAGGCTGCCCTGAAGGAAAAGCTGGGGGAAGATTTTCAAATCATGATCATCGGCCCCGCCGGGGAAAACAGGGTGAAGTATGCCTGCGTGAACCACGACTTCGGTCGGCAGGCGGGCCGCACCGGCATGGGAGCCGTGCTGGGCGCGAAAAACGTCAAGGCCGTGGCCTTCCGCGGTACGGGGTCGATCCGCGTGGCCCGGCCCGGAGAAATGGACGAGATTGCCAGGGCCATGCACCGCCACGCCCGGGAACACCCGGCATTTGGCGAGTGGCAGCGCTACGGGACGGCAGGGGTGACCAAGTGGGCCAATGAGATAGGCTGCTTCCCGACGCGCAATTTCTCCACATCATATTTTGAACAACACCAGCGGCTGCACGGGGAGGTTATGAGGGAGAGGATTGTCGTAGGCGATAAAGGGTGCTTCTGCTGCATTATGAACTGCGGCAAATACTCCCGCGTGCGCCTTGGTGGCCGGGAGGTGTACGTGGAAGGCCCCGAGTACGAGACGACGGCCTTAATTGGCGGCAACTTCGCTCTGGGATCCATTGAAGAGGTGGCCTACATGAACTACCTTTGCGATGATCTCGGCCTGGACACCATTTCTTTCGGCAACGTGGCCGGCTTTGTGGCCGAGTGCTTTGCCCGCGGCCTGCTCACCGCCCGCGACTTTGAGGGGCGGGAGATAAACTTCGGCGACCTGGAAGCCCTGGTTTACCTGGCGGAAATAATTGCCTACCGCCGGGGGATCGGTGACCTCCTGGCCGAAGGCGTCCTCCCCGTGGCCAGGCGCCTGGGCGGCCAGGCGCTGGACATAGCCATGCAGGTTAAGGGCCTAGAGATAAGCGGGTACGAGTCCAGGAATGCCGCGGCCATGTTGCTCAGCTACATGACCTGTGACATCGGGGCGCACCACAACCGCTCGTGGGCAGTCACCTACGACCTGGCTATGGGGCGCACGGGGACCGAGGGCAAGGCGGCACAGGTAATTGCCCTGCAGCACATCCGGCCGGTTTTTGACATGCTGGGGGTATGCCGGCTGTATTGGGTAGAGCTGGAAATGAGCCTGGATTATTACGCCCGCGCGTATTCAGCCCTCACGGGAAGGGAAGTGACCTGGGAAGAGCTTCTCAAGTGTGCGGAGCGCGTCTGGAACCTGACGCGGCTGTTCTGGTTCAGGGAGGTACCCGGTTTCGGCAGATCCTACGACCTCCCCCCGGCCAGGGTATACCGGGAGGAAACCCCTTCCGGCCCCAGCAAGGGTGCCCGGATCCCGCTGGAGGAGATCAACCACATGCTGGACGAATACTACCGCCTGCGGGGATGGGATGAAAACGGTCGCCCGACGCCGGAGAAGCTGCGCGAGCTGGGGTTGGTCTGACCATTGGTTAACCTGATATTTATTCCACCTATTGTTTGAGCGGCAATTATAATGTAAAATGGTACCAGGCAGGTTTGCAAAAGGCCGTACAATGCCGGCCCTTTCGAAAACCGCAAATTTCGTCGAGGCGGGCAAAATTAAAAGCAGGGGGGTATGCCAGTGTCCAAGTTCTTGCGGGTGAACACCGCGACCCGGGAAGTGAAGTTCGAGGAGGTGCCGGAAAAGTACCTGATCCTTGGAGGCCGGGCCCTGACTTCCCAGCTGGTTTTTGATGAAGTTCCTCCCACCTGCAACCCTCTCGGCCCCTTTAACAAGCTCGTCATTGCGCCGGGAATGCTCTCCGGCACCAATGCGCCGTCGTCGGGACGCATGTCGGTGGGAGGGAAGAGCCCCCTCACCGGCGGGATCAAGGAGGCCAATGCCGGCGGCATTGCCTCCCAGAAGCTGGCCAATTTGGGTATTAAGGCCATCATCCTCGAAGGAAAGCCCCAGGGGAACGACTGGTATCTTTTGAAGGTTACGCCTGCGGGGGCAGAGTTAATCCCGGCCAACGACCTGGCCGGCAAGGGCACCTACGAGGTCACGGCCATCTGCCGCGAGCGCTACGGCCCGAAAGTGGCCGTGATTACCATTGGCCCTGCCGGTGAGATGCTCCTGCCGGCTGCCGGTGTCACCAATAACGATAGCGATGGCAACAGCAGCCGCTACGCCGGGCGGGGAGGCCTGGGGGCGGTCATGGGTTCCAAGAAAATTAAGGCCATTGTGGTGGACAGCCCCACCACTTTTGACGCCCCCCTCAAGGAAGCGGAGAGGTTCAAGGCCGCGGCCAGGAAGTTCACGCAGATTCTCCAGGAGCACCCCGTGACCAGCAAGGGCCTGCCCAACTACGGCACCAACGTGCTCATGAACATCATCAACGAAGCGGGAGCCCTGCCCACAAGGAACTTCCATTTCGGGCGCTTTGAGAGGGCTGCCGAGGTGAGCGGCGAGAAGCTGGCGGAAATTGCCGTGGCCCGCGGCGGGAAGGCCACCCACCCCTGCCACCCCGGCTGCGTCATGCGCTGCTCCAACATCTATCCTCTGCCCAACGGCAAAGTTTGCGCGCCCATTGAATATGAATCTGCCTGGGCCCTCGGCCCCAACCTGGAGATCGACAGCCTGGACGTCATTGGCCAGCTGAACTACCTGTGCAACGACTACGGCCTGGACACCATTGAAACCGGGGTGACGCTGGGCGTTTTAATGGAGGCCGGCGTGATACCCTTTGGCGACGGCGAGGCAGCCATTAAGGCCCTTGAGGAAGTGGCCAGGGGCACGCCCCTGGGCAGGATTATCGGCAGCGGTGCGGCTACGGCCGGGCGGGTTTACGGCGTGACCCACGTGCCCGTGGTCAAGGGCCAGGGCCTGCCAGCCTATGACCCGCGCGGCTGCAAGGGTATTGGCGTTACCTACGCCACCTCTCCCATGGGCGCCGACCACACCGCCGGCTACGCGGTAACGGCCAACATCCTCAAGGTGGGCGGCTACGTGGACCCGCACAAGCCGGAGGGGCAGGTGGAGCTTTCCCGGGACCTGCAGGTTGCCACGGCCTTCCTGGACAGCACGGGGTTCTGCCTCTTCGTGGCCTTTGCCGTGCTGGACAACCCTGAGGGCATGCCCACCATCTGCGATTTGATCAGCGCCAAGTACGGCATCAGCTTTACCGTGGACGATGCCCTTGAGCTGGGCAAGCGGGTGCTGAAGGCGGAAAGGGAATTTAACCTTAAAGCCGGTTTCACGAGCGCCGACGACCGCCTGCCGGAATTCTTCAAGCTGGAGCAGCTGCCTCCGCACAACACGGTTTTTGACGTCCGCGACGAGGACCTGGACCAGGTGTTTAACTTCTAAAGCCATGACAGCTGGCGGGGCAAGGCACCCCGGCACCGGGGTGCCTTGCCACTTTGACCGGTGGGAGGTGTGCCTTTTGCGCCTGGAGGTGCGCGTGTTCAGCGGGCTGGAAAAATACATTCCCGGAGCCCGGTTTGGCCAGGCTATAGAAGTGGAGCGCCCTGAGGGAACAACCCTGGCCGACCTTGTGGACAGCCTGGGCATCCCGCGTGACCAGGTTTTTGCCGCCCTGGTCAACGGGCGCCATGCTCCCCTGGACAGGGTGCTGCAGCCCGGCGATCGCGTTTCCCTCTTCCCGCCGGTGGGAGGAGGGTAGAAAAGGGAGGTGCGGGCGGTGGCCAGAGTTGAGCTGCGCGCTTTCGGTTCCTTGATGAACATATTTTCCGCGCGCGGCTGGACCTTCCCCGCCGAAGTGGAAATTTTCCCCGGTGAAACTCCCGGGACCCTTATGGAGCGGCTGGGAATACCCCCGGAAGAAGTAGAGGCGGTTTTTGTCAACGGGCGGGTGGAAAGGAAAGACTGCCCCCTGCAGGACGGTGACCGGGTGGCCTTTGTCCCCGCGGGAATACCCTCCGTGCACCGGGTGATGCTGGGTTTTTACGGCAAAAGGTAAAGGCTGCCTTCCTGCCCGCAAACACCCTCGGGGTGTTTTTGTTGTGCCCGGAAGGTTAAGGGGGAACGGCGGAGAAATTTCTAATTAGCACTACCGTAAAGCGCAGCTTTTTGGAGAGGGAAGTCAATGAAGGAGCTGTTTTGGGCCGTAACGGTAAGGGAAGCGCGGGAGGCAATCTTGAAGAACATAAAGCACTACCCCGGCACGGAGGAGGTACCGCTTTTATCCGCCCTGGGGAGGTGCCTGGCCCGTGACGTGGTAGCCGCCGAGGACGTGCCGGGCTTTGACCGCTCCACGGTGGACGGGTATGCCGTGCGGGCGCGCGACACCTTTGGGGCGTCCGAGGGGCTGCCCGCCTATCTGGAGGTAAGCGGGGAGGTGCTCATGGGCCGGGCGCCGGGCGGCGCGGTGGGCCCGGGCCGGGCATATAAAATTGCCACGGGGGGCATGCTGCCTCCCGGTGCCGATGCCGTGGTCATGGTGGAGCACACCGAAGAGCTGGGCGCGGGGACCATAGGGGTGACCAGGCCGGTGGCGCCGGGGGAGAACGTCATCAGGCGCGGCGAGGACATTGCCGCGGGGAGCGTGGTCCTGCCGGCGGGTCATATCTTACGCCCCCAGGACCTGGGCATCCTGGCGGCGGTGGGGGTTACGGCCGTGGAAGTGCGCTTGCCCTGGCGGGTGGGCATCGTCTCCACCGGGGACGAGCTGGTCCTGCCGGGGGAGGTGCCCGCACCCGGCCAGGTGAGGGACATCAACTCCTACTCCCTGTACGGGGCGGTGAAGGCCTGCGGCGGCGAGCCGCACCTTTACGGCATTGTGCGGGACGACCTGGAGGAAATGCGGGCCTGCCTGGCCGGGGCCCTTCGTGAAGCGGACATGGTTTTGTTGTCCGGGGGGAGTTCCGTGGGCACCCGCGACGTGGCCGCGCAGGCCATAGCCGGGCTGGGCGAGCCGGGGGTGCTCTTTCACGGCCTCTCGCTAAAGCCGGGCAAACCCACCATTGGGGCGGTGGTAAACGGCAAGCCCGTCTTTGGATTACCCGGCCACCCGGCCTCGGCCCTGGTCGTCTTTGAGCTGCTGGTGGCCCCTTTAATCCGGTGTGCGGGCTACCCTGGGGACAGCTTCTGGGAATTTCCCCTGCGGGCGCGCTTAACGCGTAACTTACGCTCTGCCCCCGGGCGGGAAGACTTCGTGCGGGTAAAGCTGAAGCTGGAGGGCGGCACGCTCTGGGCCGAGCCCGTTTTGGGCAAATCCGGCTTAATTTCCACCATGGTAAAGGCGGACGGCCTGGCCAGGATACCGGCCACAAAGGAAGGAGTAGAGGCGGGAGAATGGGTGGAAGTAAAGATGTTTTAAAGCGGGAAATCTACCTGGAAGACCTGCCCTGGGAAGAGGCCCTGGAGAAATATCTTGCGCACCTGGAAGGGGTGGGGGCAACAAAGCCCGGGCCGGCGGAAGTGGTGGCCGTAGAGGAGTCCCTGGGGCGGGTAACCGCCGCCCCGGTATACGCCCGCCTTTCCTCCCCCCACTACCACGCGGCGGCCATGGACGGCTTTGCCGTAAAGGCCTCCCTGACCTTTGGCGCCTCCGAGACCAGCCCCGTAAGGCTGGCGGTGGGCGGCGAAGCCGTGGCCGTCGACACGGGCGACCCCCTTCCCGCGGGCTGTGACGCCGTGATCATGATTGAAGACGCGCACTTCCCCTCCCCGGGGGTAATCGAGATCACCCACCCCGTATACCCCTGGCAGCACGTGCGGCCCATGGGCGAAGACATCGTGGCCACGGAAATGATCCTGCCGGCCCACCACCGCATCCGCCCCGTGGACCTGGGCGGGCTTCTGGCGGGAGGGGTAAGCGAAGTGGCCGTTTACCCCCGCCCGCGGGTGGCCATCCTGCCCACCGGCTCCGAAGTGGTAGAACCGGGCGGGGAGCTAAAGCCCGGCAGCGTCATAGAAACCAACAGCCGCGTCCTGGCCGGCCTGGTGGCGGAGTGGGGCGGCATCCCCTTACGCAAGGAGATCACCCCCGATGACTTTACCGCTTTAAGCCGCGCCGTGCGGGGCGCCTTAGAGGAAGCGGACCTGGTACTGGTCATTGCCGGCTCATCGGCCGGCAGCGAAGACTTTACCGCCAAAGTCATTGCTCACCTGGGGCGGGTCTTGGTGCACGGCGTGGCCACCAAGCCGGGGAAGCCGGTCATCCTGGGCGAAATCAACGCCAAGCCCGTCATCGGCGTGCCCGGCTACCCGGTATCGGCCTACCTGTGCGCCGAGCTGTTTATCAAGCCGCTGCTCTACCGCAAGGTAGGCCTGCTGCCCCCGGAGCGGCCCAAAGCGCAGGCCGTGCTTTCGCGCAAGCTGGTTTCCACCCTGGGCATCGAAGAATTCGTGCGCGTCAAGCTGGGTCAGGTGGGCGAAAAGATCATGGCCACGCCCATCTCCCGCGGCGCCGGCCTCACCACCTCCCTCATCAGGGCCGACGGCATCGTGCGCGTGCCCCGGCTGAGCGAAGGGTACGGCGCGGGCGAAACCGTAACGGTAGAGCTCCTGCGCCCCCTGGAAGAGATCCGGGAAACCACGGTCGTCATCGGCAGCCACGACCTGGCCCTGGACGTGCTGGGCAACTACCTGCGCCTGCTGCACCCCCGGGCCAGCCTCTCCAGCGCCCACGTGGGCAGCCTGGCGGGCCTGGGCGCCTTAAAGCGGGGCGAGGCCCATCTTGCCGGCACCCACCTTTTAGACGAAGAAACCGGCGAATACAACATCACCTACATCCGCCGCCTCCTGCCCGGCGTACCCGTAGTGCTGGTCAACCTCGTCTACCGGGAACAGGGCCTCATCGTGGCCAAAGGCAACCCCAAAGGCATCAAAGGCATAGCAGACCTTGCCCGTCCCGACGTCACCTTTGTCAACCGCCAGCGGGGGGCCGGCACACGGGTGCTGCTGGACTACTACCTGAAAAAGCTGGGGATAGACCCCGCGCAAATCAACGGCTACGAGCGCGAAGAATACACCCACATGGCCGTGGCCGCCGCCGTAGCCGGCGGGGCGGACGCCGGCCTGGGCATCCGCGCCGCCGCCCTGGCCCTCGGGCTGGACTTCATCCCCCTGGCCGAAGAACGCTACGACCTCTGCATCCCCAAGGCCTACTGGGACACCCCCTACATCCAGCGCCTCCTGGAAGCAATGCAGCACCCGGGCTTTCGGCGGGAGGTCGAGGCCCTGGGGGGCTACGACCTGCGGGACTGCGGCAAAATCATGTGGGAGCAGGGCTAGGGGTGGTGGACGGCATGGAAGACCGCTTCCAAAGGGAAATCAACTACCTGCGCGTCTCGGTCACCGACCGCTGCAACCTGCGCTGCCTCTACTGCATGCCCGCAGAGGGCGTACCGGCGGCTCCCCGGGAAGAGATCCTCACCCTGGAAGAGATAGCCCGCGTAGTGAGGGCCTCCACCAGGGCCGGGGTGAGGAAAGTGCGCCTCACGGGGGGAGAGCCCCTGGTGCGGCGCGGCATCGAACGCCTCGTGTACGCGATTGCCCGGATACCGGAAATCGACGACCTGGCCCTCACCACCAACGGGCTCCTGCTCCCCTCCATGGCCGCGCCCCTCAAAGAAGCGGGCCTGCGGCGGGTAAACATAAGCTTAGACAGCCTGCGCCCGGACCGCTACGCCTACATCACCCGCGGCGGCGACCTGAAAACCGCCTGGCAGGGAGTGGAGAAGGCCCTGGAACTGGGCCTGCACCCGGTAAAGCTCAACGCCGTGGTCGTGCGGGGATTTAACGACGACGAGATCCTGGACCTGGCCCGCCTCACCCTGGAGCGGCCCCTGCACGTGCGCTTCATCGAACTCATGCCCTTCGGGCACGCCGCGGCCATCTTTGCCGGCGGCTATGTGCCCGCCGCCGCCATAAAGGCGCAGATAGAAAGCGAGTTCGGCCCCCTGCAGGAAGTGCGCAAGCTCAAAGGGAGCGGCCCCGCCCGGTACTACCGCGCCGCCGGAGCGGCGGGAACCATCGGGTTCATCTCCGCGGTGGGCGACCACATCTGCCGCCGCTGCAACCGCCTGCGCCTCACCGCCTCCGGCTCCTTGCGGCCCTGCCTCTTCGGCGAGCACGAAATAGACTTAAAGGCGCTCCTGCGCCGCGGTGCGGGCGACGAAGAGCTGGCCGCCCTCATTGCCCGGGCCATAAAAGAAAAGCCTCCCGCCGGGCACATCCGCAGCCACCGGCCCGCGCGGGAAAAAGCCATGTCCCAGCTGGGAGGTTAGGTAACGTGGGCCGGCTCACCCACATAGACGAGCAGGGGAAGGCGCGCATGGTGGACGTGAGCGGGAAAGAAGTAACCTTACGGGAGGCGGTGGCCCGCGGGGAAGTGGTCATGCGGCCGGAAACCCTGCGTCTGATCACGGAAGGCGCTGCGGCCAAAGGCGACGTGCTGGGAGTGGCCCGCTTAGCCGGCATCATGGCCGCCAAAAAGACGGGTGACCTCATTCCCCTGGCGCACCCCCTGCCCATAACGGGCGTGTGGGTGGACTTTAAGCCCCGCCCGCCCGACAGGCTGGAAATACAGGCCAGGGTAAAGACCGCCGGCAGGACGGGGGTAGAAATGGAGGCCTTAACAGCCGTTTCCGTGGCCGCCCTGACCGTTTACGACATGTGCAAGGCCGCAGACCGGGCCATGACCATCCAAAACATCCGCCTGGTGGAAAAGAAAGGCGGCCAAAGCGGCTATTTCCGGCGGGAGGGGGAAGAGGAATGGGAGTGATCAGGGCCGTAAACATCAGCAAGGAAAAAGGGACGCGCAAGAAAAATATCGTTTCCGGCCTGCTGGTGGCCGGCCACGGGCTGGAAGGGGACGCCCACGCCGGCCCCGGGAACCGGCAGGTAAGCCTTTTGGCCTGGGAGAGCATCCAGAGGGCGCGCTCGCGAGGGCTGGACGTCGGGCCGGGCGACTTTGCCGAAAACCTCACCACCGAAGGGATCGACCTGGCCTCGCTTAGAGTGGGGACAAAGCTGGCCATTGGCCCGCAGGCCGTCGGTGAGGTGACCCAGATCGGCAAGGCCTGCCACGCGCCCTGCGAGATCCGCCGCTTGACCGGGGACTGCGTCATGCCGCGGGAGGGCATTTTCATCCGCGTGCTGGTGGGGGGCCCGGTGAAGGTGGGGGACCGCATCGAGGTGCTGGAAAGTTGAAGGAGGCACCTGTGCCGCCCATGGTGTGCTTTGTGGGTCCTTCCGGGGCCGGAAAGACCACCTTTCTGGAAAGGCTCATTGCCGAGCTTAGCCGGCGCGGCTACCGGGTAGGCACCATCAAGCACCACCGGGGCGATTTTGAGATAGACAGGCCGGGCAAGGACACCTGGCGTCACGCCCAGGCAGGAGCGCGGGCGGTGTGCATTTCCTCGCCGCGCAAGGTGGCCGTTATCAGGCAGGTGGAGGAGGACCTGGACCCCCTGGCGGTTGCCTCCCTGCTCGGCCCCGTGGACATCGTGCTGGCCGAGGGCTATAAGGAGGCGGATTTGCCGCAGGTGGAAGTATGCCGGCCCGGTGCCGGGCCGCTGGTGGGCAGGAAGGACCGGCTGGTGGCCGTGGTGGGCGGGGAAGCGGAGGGCCTGCCGGTGCCGCGCTTCAGCCCGGCAGAGGTGAGCGCGGTGGCCGATTTTCTCCAGCGAAAATTCTTGACGGGGAGGGATAGCGGTGGCTGTGGTGGAGGTTAGCGTGGTTCCCCTGGGGACGGGAAGCGCCAGCATCAGCAGCTATGTGGCCAGGTGCGTGGAGCTGCTGGAGGCGGAGGAAGGGCTGCGCTACCAGGTGACCCCCATGGGGACGGTCATAGAAGGCGACCTGGACCGCATCCTGGCGGTGGTGCGCCGCATGCACGAGGTGCCCTTCCGGGAAGGAGCCGCCCGGGTACTGACCACCCTGCGCATCGACGAGCGCCGCGACAGGCCCCTGACCATGGAGGGCAAGGTGGCGGCGGTAAAGGAAAAACTGGGCAGGTAGGCAAAAGGGGCGGTTGAGGGTAATGAAGTATTTCCTGGAGCTTTTAAAAGAGCTCGAGCAGGGGAATATTGCCCCGCTTTATCTTTTTTACGGGCCGGAGGTATACCTGCAGGAAAAGGCCGTGGAGAGGTTCCGCCAGCGCCTTTTAACCGCGGAGACGCAAGCTTTTAACTATGACTCCTGCGACGGAGAAGAGACGCCGGAAGAGGAGATCGTGCGGCGGGCCCAGGTACCACCTTTTCTGGCCGGCCGCCGGCTGGTGGTGGTGCGCCATGCGCCGTTCTTTGGCGGTTCCCAGCGCAAGGCTTCCCGGTCTTCTCCCCTGGGAGCCTACTTTTCCCGCCCCTCGCCCACCACGTGCCTGATCTTTACCACCTCCCATCCCGTCGACCTCAAGAGCCAGCTCTGTCAGTCCCTTCTCAGGCGCGGCCGGGCCGTGGAATTTACCTACCTGGGCAAGGCGGACCTGGTGCGCTGGCTGCAGAAGCAGGCCCGCCTGGCCGGCAAAGTAATCTCCCCGGAGGCGGCTGCGCTGCTTACGGAGCGCGCCGGGCCGGACCTGCTGCGGCTTTCCCAGGAGTTCCACAAGCTGCTTTCGTACGTGGGGGCAGAAAAGGAAATAAAGGAGGAACACGTTTCCACGCTCACGGTGCCCCTGCCGGAGGAAAGCATCTTTCGCGTGGTAGATGCCCTCGGCGAAAAGCGCTACCGGGAGGCCCTGGCGGGGATCAGGGACCTCCTGCAGGTGGGGCACCAGGCCCCGGCCATCCTGGCCATGGTGGCCCGGCAGTTCCGCCTCATCCTTTTGGCCAGGGAGCTAAAGGGGAAAAAAGAGCCCCCGGCGCGGGTGGCCGCACAGCTGGGCGTGCCTCCTTTTGTGGCCCGCAAGCTCATGGCCCAGGCGGAAAACTTTTCCCGCCAGCAGGCCGTAGCAGCCCTCTCCATGCTCTTGAGCGCCGATGAGGCCGTTAAAAAGGGCAGGATGGACTTTTTGGCGGCCATGGAAATGCTGGTCTTGAGGCTCTCGCTGGGCTAAGCAGGGCAAAAATTTTGCAGCAGCGAGTTAATAAGGTGAATTTTGCCGAAGTCTCCTGCCGTGAGGCTATACATGGCTCCCTCTTCCCCCAGCAATACGTCCCTGATTTCCTCCGGCTGCAGCCCTTCCCTTTTCAGGCGGCAGGCCTCTTTTGCCAGTTCCTCCCAGTAGGCTATTTTGGCGACCAGAGCCTTCTTGCCCTCCGTCACCACGCGCCCGGAGGCGCAGAAGATCACCTTGATGTCGTAGTCCAGCAGGCGGCGCAGGGAGGCAAGGATCTGGCCGGCGTCCTCATCGCGGCGCAGCACCTGCACATTCTCGGAGAGGAAGAGGTCGCCGCCAAACAGCCACCCCTCGTTTGGTTCCAAGAGGCAAATGTGGTCGTCGCTGTGGCCCGGAGTATGGAGAACCACGAACCGGTACCGCGGGGTGGCGAAGCTTTGGGGAATCGGCACCGCTTCCGACGCCGGCGGCAGCCCCCAGGCAAAGTGCTGGTAGGGGAGCAGGCGGGAAGTCCAGGTGGAGGGAGCGGTGATGCGCGGCACGGCCAGCGGGTGGGCAAGGGCCGGGCCGGTGCCGAACAGCTTCTGGAAGACGATATTGT
>NZ_AUBR01000024.1 GCF_000429345.1 Desulfovirgula thermocuniculi DSM 16036
TACGACCCGCGGGTCTTACAGGGCATGGGGCTGGCCTACGCCACGGCGGCGCGGGGTGCGTGTCACCTGCGGGCCACCTTTTACAAGCCCGAGCTGGCGGGGATCATCGACCCCAAGGCCGTGGAAGGCAAGGCGGAGCTGTTCATCGACTACGAAGACCGGCTGGCCATCTACGATGCCTTGATTCTCTGCCGCTTTTACCGCGACCTCGTGCTGTGGGAGGACCTGGTGGAGCTGGTGAACGCCACCACGGGGCTGGGCTTAGACGAGGGGAACTTGCGCGGCATAGCCAGGCGCATTGTGGAGGCCACGCGGAAATTCAACCTGCGTGAAGGGTTAACGAAAGAAGACGACAGCCTGCCGCAGCGCTTCTTTACCGAGCCCCTGGAGAACGGAGACGTCCTGCCGCGGGAGAATTTTGCGCGGCTCTTGGCCGACTACTACCGCCTGCGGGGGTGGGAGTGAGGAAGGGACGTTGGGCTGGCCTAGGGTTGTTGCGCTTCTATCTAACACTCGGTAAAGGAGGGTGAGCCTTATGAAAGACTTGGCGCGCGTGCTGGTAGTATGGATCTTTCTCTGGATCTGGTGCTACGTGGGGGTAGGGCTCCTGGCACCTTCCCTCAGGTCCGTCCCCGGCCCTCTGGGGGTGTCGTGGACGGGCTGGCTGGGGCCCTGGGTTTACTATTTTGGCTCTGCGGCCATCTCCGTCTGGGCCGCGCAGGTGATTGCCAGGAAAATGGAGCGCTAGGGAGGAGGTATTGATTAATGGTCAGCGGAACCAACCCGTGGGTGGTAGGCATATTTATCGTTTACTTTATCGTCCTGCTTTACTTTGGCCTCATTGGTTATCGTAAAACCAAGACTTTAGCCGACTACCTGGTGGCCGGTAACTCCATGGGCCTGCTTTTGGGAGTGGGTACCTTTGCCGCCACCTGGATGAGCGCCGTGTCACTCCTGGGGTTGCCCGGCTACATTTACGCCTACGGCCTAAACGGCATTTACTACGGCGTCGGCAGCTGGTTCTTTGCCACCGTGCCCATCATCATCCTGGCCTACAAGCTGCGCCGCAAGCCGGTGACCACCGTCCCGGAGTTCTACCTGGCCAGGTACAACAGCCGTCCCCTGCAGGCACTGGGCGGCGCCCTCATTGCCCTCTTTTACATCCTCTACGTGGTTATCCAGCTGCGGGGCTTCGGCATTGTGGTCAACACCATGACAGGCATTCCCTACGAGTGGGCTGTTATCGGCTGCTGGGTTTTTCTTATCTACACCACCTTTGGCGGCTTTTATTCGGTGGCCTGGACCGACCTGATGAACTTTATCGTGCTGACCATCGGTGCCTGGGTGGCGGCCATTGCCGGCATAGCCATGTCCGGCGGGCTGGGGGAAATGTTTGCCACCTTAAATTCCCTGGGTACCGTTCCCCTTGAGGGGGCCAAGGGGATGCCGGGCAAGGTTACCCCGCCCGGCGGCCTGCTGGACGCCTGGACGCTGACCCTGTGGCCCTGGTTGACTATGGTCGGCGTGTTCATGGGCTGGGGCCTGGGCCACGCGGCCAACCCGCAGTACGCCGTGCGCCTCCTGGCCTCCCGGGACATCCCCACGGCGGCGCGCATGGGGGGCTACAGCGTGGCGGCCATGTGCTTCTCCTACCTGGGGGTAATCCTGGCCGGCCTTGCCGCCCGCGCCCTGGTGCCCACCCTGCCGGCCAAGGTGGGTAGCATTGACTACGCCCTGCCTTATGTGGCCAACCAGCTCTTCCACCCCATCCTGGTAGGCTTCCTGCTCACGGGCATTGCGGCAGCGGCCATATCTTCGGCCAACTCCCAGTTGCTGCTTATGGCCAGCGGCATTTCCTACGACATCGTGAAATTTTTCCGCCCCAACATTGACGACAAAAAGTTGCTCACCTACAGCAAGGCCGCCGTGGCCCTGGGGAGCCTGGTCAGCCTGGCCATTGCCCTGAACCCGCCTAAGGCCGTGCTCATCTTTGGCGGCTACGTGTGGGGTCTGTTTGCCGCCACCTTCCTGGCGCCGGTTTACCTGGGCTGCTTCTGGAAGCGCGGCACCAAGGAGGGCGCCTTTGTGGGCATCATCCTGGGGTTCATTGCCGCCGTCCTCTGGACGCCCATGTGGACGGGCATGGGCGGCAAGAGCCCCGTGCACCCGGCGGTGCTGGGCGTCGTCGCCTCCGTTGCCGGCTACGTCGTGGCCTCCCTGCTGAGCAAGCCCACGCCGGTGGAAAACCTCAAGCACTACTTCGACGACGTGGAAGGGGAGGCCAGAGGGTCTTCTCCCTCGCAGACCGTAGTTTCGGGTTAAGGGCGGGTAGCAGTGAAGGGGGATTCCCCGCTTCCCCGGCGAGGGGCGGGGACTCCCTCCTTTTAATTTTTCAGCGCCGGAGGAGGAGAAGTATGGTGCCGGAAAAAGACAACGGCCTGGAACTGCTGCATTGCTTTGCCAGGGTTGCCCCGTATATAAACCAGCTGGCCCCCGAGGACACGGCGGTGGCCGTGGCCACCCGGGAGAAATACCTTGCCTACGTGCCCGGGCGGAAAAAGAACCTTTTAGAAGAGCTAAAGAAGCACTTGGAAGAGGTCAGCGAGAGGGCTAAAATATTAGAAAAAGTTACCGAAGCCCAGGTAAAGTTAATGGAGTCGCTTTCCCAGATGATCGCCAGGCTGGAGCCCGTTGCCCTGGAGCTCCTGCGCATGGCCAGGAGTGTTTCCCACAAAGAAGAATCAAGTGAGGAGTGAATGCCGTGAGCCTTTCTTTAAACATCGTGCTGCGCTTGAAGCTGGCCAACCGTCCGGGGGTCCTGGCCAGGGTGCTGGAGGTCGTGGCCGCCGAAGGGGGGAACCTGGGGGCCATCGACCTGGTGGCGGCCACCCCGCAGCATGTGGTCAGGGACCTCATGGTGCGGCTGGCCAGCGCGGAGAGCCTGGAAAGGATCGCCGGGGCCTTAAAGCAGCTCCCCGGCGTTGAGTTGCTGCACGTGGCGGACAGGGTTTACCTGCGTCACCTGGGCGGCAAGATCGAGGTCGGCCTGAAGGCGCCTCTTAAAAACTGGGAGGACCTCTCGCTGGTGTACACGCCGGGTGTGGCCCGCATTGCGAAAGACGTGGCCCAAAACCCCCTTTCAGCCTACCGGCTGACCATGAAGGGCAACTTTGTGGCCATTGTCACCGACGGCTCGGCGGTGCTGGGCCTGGGCAACCTGGGCCCCCTGGCCGCCCTGCCCGTCATGGAGGGTAAGGCGGCCCTCTTCAAGCAGTTTGCCGGTGTAGACGCCGTGCCGCTCTGCCTTAACGTGCACGAGCCCGAGGAGATAGTGAGGGTTGTGGCCGCCATATCACCCGCCTTTGGCGGCATCAACCTGGAGGACATTGCCGCCCCCAAGTGCTTTGAGGTGGAGGAGAGGCTGCGGGAGCTTTTAGACATACCCGTCTTCCACGACGACCAGCACGGCACGGCCATTGTGACCCTGGCGGCCCTGCTCAACGCCCTGAAGGTGGTGGGCAAGGACATCCGGGCCGTGAAGGTGGTCATCAGCGGCGCCGGGGCTGCCGGGGTGGCCATCACGAAGATCCTCTTGAGCGCCGGCGCGCGCCGCATTGTGGTTTGCGACCGGAAAGGAGCCATCGCGCGGGACAACCCGCCCAAAGAGCCGCACAAACGCTGGCTGGCCGCAAACACCAACGAAGAGTGCCTTCACGGCAGCTTAAAGGAGGTCCTCGCGGGGGCGGACGTCTTCATCGGCGTTTCGGCGCCGGGCCTTCTCACACGGGAGAACGTCATGAAGATGGCCGATAACCCCGTGGTCTTTGCCCTGGCCAACCCCGACCCGGAGGTGGAGCCGGAGGAAATTTACGGGGTGGCAGGGGTTATTGCCACCGGCAGGTCCGACTACCCCAACCAGGTCAACAACGCCCTGGCCTTTCCGGGGGTCTTCCGCGGGGCGCTTAACTGCCACGCTCGCACCATCAACGAGGAGATGTGCCTGGCGGCGGCCCACGCCCTGGCCGGGGTCATACCGGACGACCAGCTGAGTGCGGAGAACATCATCCCCTCGGTGTTCAACAAGGATGTAGTCCCTGCGGTGGCCAGGGCCGTGGAGGAGGCCGCGGCGCGCACAGGGGTGGCCAGGCCAATACCCGGCCCGGAAGGGAAAGGGGTGTAGGCCGTGGGCGGAGAAAAGGGGCGCTACCACTACAACATCCTGCTTGCCGGGGTGGGAGAGGAGGGGCAAAAGAAGCTTTTGGCCTCCTCCGTCCTCCTGGTCGGCGCCGGCGGGCTGGGGTCGCCGGCGGCGTATTACCTGGCCGCCGCCGGGGTGGGACGGCTGGGGCTGGTGGACCCCGATGTGGTGGAGCTGTCGAACCTGCAGCGCCAGATCCTGCACCGCACCGCCGACGTAGGGCGGCTGAAGGTGGAGTCGGCCCGCGAAAAGCTCCTGGCCTTAAACCCCGAAATAGAAGTGGAAGTTTTCGCCGCGCGCTTTTCTCCGGAAAATGCCGCCTCCCTGGTGGGCCGCTACGATGTGGTAATTGACTGCACCGACAACTTTGCCGCGCGTTTTTTGCTCAACGAAACCTGTCTGGCCCTGGGCAGGCCCTTTGTCTACGGCGGGGTGCTGGCCTACGCCGGGCAGGTAATGACGGTGGTGCCGGGGAAAGGTCCCTGCCTGCGCTGCATCTTCCCCCAGGAGCCCGGCCCGGAAGCCCCGAGCACGCGGGAGCTGGGCGTGCTGGGGGCGGTGCCGGGCGTCATCGGCGCGTTGCAGGCCACGGAAGCCGTAAAGTACCTCCTGGGCCTGGGCGACCTTCTGGTGGGCCGCCTGCTGGTGTACGATGCCCTGTTCATGTCCTTTACCGAAATCAAGGTGGAACAAAATCCCACCTGTCCCGCCTGCGCCTAGCAGGCCGTTTTTTTCCCAAAAGAAGAGGTAATGCGCCGCCGGCGGCGAACACTTTTTAAAACCGCGCTTTTTGCCGGGGGTGTGTTATTTTGCCTAAGGGAGTGGCGGTGATCCCTGCCAGGTGCACGGGCTGCGGCACCTGCGCCCTGACCTGCTCCGTGGTCAACTGTGGCGAGTTTGGCCCTGCCCGCGGGCACATTTCCGTTGCGCGCCGCGAGTTTGCGGGGACTTTCGAGATCTCCTTTTCCTCCACCTGCAAGAGTTGCGGGACCTGCGCGCTGGCCTGCCCCTCGGGGGCCCTGCAGGTGGTGGAACTGGTTGAGGCCGCCGGTGAAAGGGGGCGGGCGTGATGTACGGCTACGCCGGAAAGATACTGGACGTGGACTTAAGCAACGGGAAAATAAGGGAGCTGCCCGTGGACGAGGGCCTGGCCAGGGAGTACCTGGGCGGCCTGGGCTTTAACGCCCGGCTGCTCTACGGGGAGATACCTGCCGGCGCCGACCTCCTGGGACCGGAAAACGTGCTCGTTTTTTGCGCCGGCGCGCTGGTGGGGACGAACGTGCCCACCGCTTCCCGCACCGAGGCCTCCGCCCTTTCCCCGGCCACCAACCTCTTCGGCACGGCAAACTCCGGCAACTTCTGGGGCGGCGAGCTGAAGTTTGCCGGCTTTGACGGGGTCATCATCAGGGGGAAAGCACCGGCGCCGGTTTACCTCTTCATCGGCGACGGCCAGGCAAAAATACTGCCCGCCGGCCACCTCTGGGGGCTGGACGCCTGGGAAACCGTGCGGCGCATCCGGGAGGAGCACCGGGACGAGGCCGTGCAGGTGGCGACCATCGGGCCGGCGGGCGAAAGGCTGGTCCGCTTTGCCAGCATCGAAAACGGCCCCTTTGACGCCTGGGCGCGCACCGGCCTGGGGGCGGTGATGGGCAGCAAGAATTTAAAGGCCGTGGCGGTGCGGGGAAGGGGCACCGTAAAGGTGGCGAAAAAGAAGGACTTTCTGCGGGGGGTGGAGGAGGCTAAAAAGGCCATCTTTTCCTCCCCCTTCTACGGCCCCTTTTCCCGTTACGGCACCATGCTGGCCAGCCTGCCCTACCAGGAGTTCGGCGCCCTGCCGGGTCGCAACTTCCGCTGGGGCGCCCTACCCGGCTGGGAGGAAACCCGCAGCCGCAAGGCCATGCATAAGTACACCTCGCGGGGCATTGCCTGCATGGCCTGCCCCCTTGCCTGCGCCCACTGGGTGGAGGTGAAGGAGGGGCCCCACGCGGGCCTGCGCTTAAAGGACCTGGAGGTCACCCCGGTCATCGGCTTTGGCGCCGGCTGCGATGTGGGCGACCTCGCCTCCGTAGCCGCGCTCACCGCGCTTTGCCAGCGCTTGGGGCTGGACATGGTTTCGGCCGCCGCCGTGGTGGCCTTTGCCATGGAGCTCTTTGAAAAGGGGATTATTTCCGCAAAGGACGTGGGCTTTCCCCTGGAGTGGGGGGACGAAGTAGCTGTGGCCAGGCTCCTGGAGATGATCGCCTTGCGGCAGGGCATAGGGGACGTCCTGGCCGAAGGAGTGCGGCGGGCCTCCCGGCACTTCCCCGGCGCGGAAAAGTGCGCCGTGGAGGTAAAGGGCCTGGAGCCCTTTCTCCTGGACCCGCGGGCCCGCTGGTCCACCTGGACCCTCGGCTACCTTACCAATGTGCGCGGCGGGGACCACCTGCGCACGCGCAACCCCGTGGAAAACCTGCGCTACAACGAGAACCCCGTGCCCTACTTCACGGAAAAATTCGGCTTCCCGCCGGAAATGTACGAGGGCCTGGACATGCCGGAGCACCTAAAGCGGGAAATCTTCGACCCCGTCACCAGGGACGTGAACATTCCTAGGATGGCCAAGTGGTCCGAAGACCTCCTGGCCCTGTACAATTCCCTGGGCGTCTGCATCCGCCCGCCGCTTTTGCACACCATCGGGCCCACCATCCTGGCCCGCCTGTACTCCGCCCTCACCGGTGTGGACGTCACTCCCGAGGAGGCCATCCGGGCCGGGGAGCGCGCCTGGAACCTGCAAAAGCTCTTTAACCTGCGCCACGGGGAAAAGCCCGCCGATTCCGACTTCCCCCCGCGGTTTTACGAAGAAGGGGTGCAGGCCGGTCCCGCCGCCGGCAGGAAGCTTGACCGTGCCAAGGTGCGGGAGGTGCTGCGGGAATATTATCGGGCGCGGGGATGGGACGAAGAGACGGGCGTTCCCGGCAATGAGAAGCTGGCGGAGCTGAACTTAAAAGAGCTAGTCCAGGAGGGAGGCGTGGGAGACAAACCATGGAGATTTTCTTAAACGGTTTAAAAGAGGCCGTCCGCCTCCTGGCTTCCGGCGACCCGGAGGTGCTGGACATCACCTGGCGAACGTTAAAAATATCTGGCCTGGCCACCCTGCTCAGCGTCATGGCCGGGGTGCCCCTGGGTGTACTTTTGGCCCTGACCCGCTTTCCGGGGCGGCGTTTCTTGATTAGCCTGGTGAACTTCGGCATGGGCCTGCCGCCGGTGGTGGTGGGGCTGGCCGTCTGGCTCACCTTTACCCGCTACGGGCCGCTGGGCTTTTTAAACCTCCTCTACACCCCGGCGGCCATGGTGGTGGCCCAGGCCATCATTGCCACGCCCATTGTGGCCGGCTTTACCGTGGCCGCCGTGCAGTCGCTGCCCCCGAAGATTCCCCTGCAGATTTTGGCCCTGGGGGCCTCCCGCTGGCAGTTGCTCTGGCTCTGCGTGCGGGAGGTGCGGCTGGGCCTCCTGGCCGCCGTAATGGCCGGCTTTGGCGGGGTGGTTTCCGAAGTGGGGGCTTCCATGATGGTGGGGGGCAACATTGCCGGCAGCACGAGGGTCCTGACCACGGCCACGGTCCTGGCCGTGGGGCAGGGCAAGTACGAGCTGGCCTGCGCTCTGAGCATCATCCTCCTGCTGCTCTCCTACGCCGTTACGGCTGCCCTGACCCTGGCCCAACAGCGCAGCAGCTACACCTGATGGCGGAGTGGTTTAAAATGCTGCAAGCGAGCGCAAAGGAGGTCTTTTACCAGGGCCTTTATAAAGGCGCTGCCACCACCTGGAAGCTGGCCAAAGTGGTGGTGCCCGTGTACGTCCTGGTAACGTTCTTGAAGCACACGCCCGTTTTGCCCTGGCTTACCGGGCTTTGCGCGCCGCTCATGGGTCATTTCGGCCTGCCCGGTGAGGCGGCCCTGGCCCTGGTGCTGGGCAATGTATTGAACCTGTACGCAGCCGTGGGGGTGATCACCTCCCTTGCCCTCTCCCCGCGGGAGGTGACCATCCTGGCCATGATGCTGCTCATCTCCCACAGCCTGCCCATGGAAGCGGCCGTCTGCGCGCAGGCGGGCGTAAACCCCCTGGTCATGACCCTCTTCCGCCTCGGTGCCTCCCTGGCGGCCGGCCTTCTGCTCAACGCCCTCTTGTAATCATGCGAGCGAAAAGGAGAGGTATCCCTTGAACCTTGTCTCCGTGGCCGGGGAAGCCCTTGCGGGCGCCCTGCGCACCGTCCTTTTCATGGCCGCTATACTGTTCCCGCTCATGGTGCTCCTGGAGGCCCTGCGCCGCGTCCCCCTGTGGAAGAGGTGGACGGAAAAAGGGGGGCGCTACCTGCGCTGGCTGGGCCTCTCGGAGGCCTCCGCCTTCCCCCTCCTGGCGGGTCTCTTCTTTGGGTTGCTGTACGGCGCGGGCGTGATCATTGAAGAGCTCAGAGGCGCCAGGCTGCACAGACGCGAGGTGTGGCTCTTAAACCTTTTTTTGGGGATGTCCCATGCCGTAGTGGAAGATACGGCCATTTTTCTGGCCCTGGGGGCCAACCTGTGGGTAATTCTGGGCGGTCGCCTCATTTTGACGCTGGCGGTAATCGGTCTTCTGGCGGCGGTGGTGCGGAAAATCGCGGCCAAACTTGTTATGCAGTAGGGTTTTATGATAACCTTACTTGTAGAGAAAATTTCGGAGAGGAGTAAGGCCGGGTTTGATTAACAGGCGCAAGGCTTGGGAGCTAATCGTGGATGAGCTCAAGGCCATGATTCAAAAAGGGCAGTACAAGCCGGGAGACAGGCTGCCCTCGGAGGCCGAGCTTGCCAAGATGTTCGGGGTAAGCCGCTCGCCGGTGCGGGAGGCCCTGAGCGTGCTGGAAGCGGCGGGGATTATAGCTTCCAGGCAGGGAGGGGGGAGCTACGTGCGGGCCGGCTGCGGCAGCTCACTCCTGGAACCCCTCATCCTGGAAGCCATGGATTACAAGCAGGTGCTTTACCTTTTAGAGGTGAGGCAGATCCTGGAGACGGAGGCTGCCGCGCTGGCCGCCGAGCGCCGGGATGAGGAGGACCTGGCGGCCATGAGGGAAGCGCTGGTGAGGTTCCGCCTGATTACGGAGGACGAGACGGCCATCGGCGAGGAAGAGGACTTTGCCTTTCACCGCGCGGTGGTGGCGGCAACGCACAACCCGGTGCTCATTCGCATTGTGGACGACATTTCGGACCTCTACCGCAAGTGCCTTTCGGTGACCCTGGCCAAAAACGTGGGCTTCCGCCGCAAGAGGGAGCAGGTCTTTAAGGAGCACGAGGCCATTTTCGAGGCCATCAAAGAGGGCCAGGCCAACCTGGCCAGGGTCCAGGCAAACGTACACCTGGAAAAGGTAAAGGAAAAGGTAAAGATGCTTCTGGAGTCCCTGGAAAAAGGAAAAGGGGCCCGGGTTAGCAACTGAGCCGCCCGGGCCCCGGTTTTTATTTTTTTAAAGTATGGTGCCTTTGGGAAGCTTTCTGGCAGCGCGGGCAAAGTGGAGGACGAGGGCTGTACCTACAAGCCCGATGCCGATACTATCTGTGACCAGTCCCGGAATGATGAGCAGGACGGAGCCGCAGAAGAACAGTGCGCGTTCAATCAGTGAAAGATAATCCTTTAAGTACCCGATGGTGGCTGCTGAGAGCCCGAATACGCCGATTATACTGGTGACAATGGCAATGAGCAATTCCGGGACGTGGAGCGAGCCTCCCGGCGGTGCCTGCATGAGCAGCAGGGGGTTGTAGGCGGCCACAAAGGGGATGAGGAAGCCTGGGATGGCCAGGCGGAAGGCTGCCCAGCCGGTGCGCATGGGATCGCTTTCGGCAATGCCCGCGGCGGTGTAGGAAGCCAGGGCGACGGGCGGCGTTATGTTGGAGATGGCCCCGAACCAGAAGACGAAGAAGTGCGCCGCCAGGGGATGGACGCCTGCCTTGATTAGTGCCGGTGCTGCCGTTACCGCTACCACAATGTAAAGGGCCGTGGAGGGTAGCCCCATGCTTAGAAGGATGGAGGTCAGCATAACCAGGATGAGGGCCAGGAGTACGCTGCCGTGGGAAAGGTTGATGATGTTGTAGGCGAAGACCGAGCCGACCCCCGTCATGTTGACCACGCCGACAATGATCCCCACGCTGGCGCAGGCAATGCCCACCTGGATTATGCCCGTAGCGCCTTCTTCCAGGGCGGTGAGCAGTTTAGATAAGGTTAGCCGGGAGCCCGGCACAAAGAAGCTGGCGGCAATGGTGACCAGGATACCCAAAAAGCCGGCGTAAAGTGGTGTCTTACCGGTAATGAGGGTGAAGAAGATGACCAGAATGGGGACTATGAGAATGCCTCTTTCCCGCAGAACCTGGCTTACCCGTGGCAGGGATGAGGGATCAAGGCCTTTGAGGTTCAAGCGGCGCGCCTCCAGGTAAACTGCTATGATTGCCGCCAGGTAATAGAGGAGGGCCGGGATGATGGCGGCCAGGACAACGGTGCCGTAGGGTATCCCCAGAAACCCGGCCATGATGAAGGCGGCGGCGCCCATGATAGGCGGCATGATCATGCCCCCGGTGGAGCTCACCGCCTCTACCGCGCCGGCAAAATGCGGTTCGTAACCCACGCGCTTCATGAGCGGTATGGTGAAGGTGCCGGTGGTGGCCACGTTGGAAACGGCACTGCCGCTTAAAGTACCCATCATGGCACTGGAGATGACCGCTACCTGGGCGGGGCCGCCCTGCCACCTCCCGGCAATGGCCATGGCCAGGTCGTTAAAGAAGGAGGCCGCGCCGGTAGCCCGCAGGAACGAGCCAAAGAGGATGAAGATGAAGATGTATGTTGAGGCTATAGAGAGGGTAGTACCGAAGATTCCTTCGGTGGTCATGTACATCCTGTAAAGCAGCCTTTCCGGGGAAAAGCCGGCCATGGCAAACATGCCTGGGAAATAGCGGGCGTAGAGGGCGTAGATAAGGAAAAGGACACACAGGACGGGTATGAACCACCCCACCGTGCGGCGGGAAACTTCTAGGAGTATGACAATTGCCAGGGCGGCAAAAAAGTAGTCCGTGAAGATGGCCTGGGACTTCCTCACCACGTGCAGGTCGGTGTAGAAAAAGACGATATAAAGCACGCTGAGCGTACCCACGATGGCCAGAATGAGGTCGAAGTAGGTAAAGCGCTGCTGCGGTGACCGGCGCGTGGCCGGATACAGCAGGAAAGTTAGCGCCACCATAAAGGCCAGGCTTATGGCGTTGCGGTAAATTTCCTCCATGTTAATTATGCTGTTGCTAATTATTTCAAAAAGGGAAAAGAGAATGGCAATAGCGCTGGTTAGGGTTTTCTGCCACCCTGCCAACTTGCGTGTGCTTCCCCCTGCTTCCTTATCTCTGTGTGCTCCGGCTTCTTTTGTTACTGCCTTTTGCTTCTTGGTTAGCAACATGAAGGCTTCCTCCTCAAAAAGGCTTTTAGGAAGGGGTAAGAGGTTTCCTCTTACCCCTTCGGAGATTGTTTTTAACCGTTACTTAACCCCTGGAGGAACGAGGTTATCGGGGATGCTTACGCCTTTTTCCTTAAAGTACCGGTATGCTCCGGGGTGAAGCGGTACGGGGAGGCCCTTCAAGGCGTTTTCCAGGGTAATGCCTTTTGCCGCGTCATGGATAGAGTGTACGGCGTCAAGGTTTTCAAACATGGTCTTGGTCAGCAGGTAAACCGTTTCCTCGCTGACGCTGTCGGCCACTCCCAGCCAGTTGGGCTGGGCTATGGTTTTGACTTCTTTATTCAGGCCCGGGTAAGTGTTCGGCGGAATCACGAAGCGGAACCAGGTGTTGTAAATCTTGTTCACGGCCTGCAGTTGCTCATCCGTAAACTCCAGGATGGTCACATTTGCCCGGCTGGCGTAGAGGTCGGTGACTGCCGCCACAGGTATGCCGGCAGGCATGGAGCCCCCTTGCACGCGTCCGTCCTTAATTGCCGAGGCCGTATCGTTGTAGCCGAGGTACTCCGGGGAAATGTCGTTGATGCTCAGGCCCAGCGCCTTCATGATGACCAGGGTCGATTCTTCGGTGCCGCTGGCCCTGGGCCCTACGGAGAACTTGGTGCCCTTGATGTCGGATACGTTGCCCGTTTTAACGGCACTGTTTACGAGGACGAAGTGCTCAACATTAGGCCAGAGCATGGCGATGGAGCGCAGGCCTTTATAGGGCTTACCTTCAAACCTCCCGCGTCCCTCATAGGCCTGGACACCGATCAGGCCCTGGAAAATGCCCAGCTGGGCTTCGCCTTTCTGGAGAAGGTCCACATTTTCCACCGAGCCGGCGGAGGACTGGCCGCTAGCGCGTATGCCCTTATCCTTTAGCTTTTCCGTCCACAGGTTTGCCAGCCCCACGCCTACGGGGTAGTAAGTTCCTCCCGGGGAGGCCGTAGCAATGTTCAGAAACTGTTGCTTGGGAGCGGTGCTTTCTTTCTTTTCGCCGCCGCAGCCGGCCAGGGCAAGGGTGAACAGGGCCATTACGGCAACCGCCAGCACCCTCAGGCCAGGTCTATTCACCTTCATGTGTTTTGATCCCCCTTCTACAAATGTTTACAAGTGCTTCTGTGCGGTTTTGAGGCTTGGGGCTTGCGCTTTGCGGTTCTTGTTCCCCTCCATCCACCACCCCCGCGCAGAAAAATTTTCAAGCTTGTATAACAAATTATAGCATATAACCTGACAGATGGGAAGAGCTAATCATCTTACATAGCATGTTTTTCTGAAACTTTTGGTGGGGGAAAGAAAGAAGATCTTATTGCCACTAAAGGGAAAATGGGTTAAAATAAACTCAACCTGTCTGACAACTTGACGGCCATATTGCCGGTTTCTTTGCCCGGGCGGGCCATTGATCCGAGGTGCAGATCGTGAAAAAAGGCAAGAATGAAAAAATTGTCAACAATCTTCGGCGCCTCTTGGGCCATGGCAAGGTTTTATCCTCTCCCGAGGACCTCTTTTGCTACTCCTACGACGGGACCTTTTTATACGGCGCGCCGGCGGTGGTGGTGCGGCCTGCCACCACCCGGGAGGTGGCGGCGGTGCTGAAGCTGGCATCTGCGGAAGGGATCCCCGTAGTTCCCCGGGGGGCTGGGACGGGCTTAAGCGGCGGCGCCGTGCCGGTGGAGGGGAGCATCGTCCTCGACTTAACGGCCATGGACCGCATCCTGGAGATCGATACGGCCGACATGCTGGCGGTGGTGGAGCCGGGGGTAGTCACCGCGCGGCTGCACCGGGCGGCGGAGAGCGCGGGCCTTTTTTACCCGCCGGATCCCTCCAGCTCGAACGTTTCCACCATCGGCGGGAACATTGCCGAGTGCGCTGGCGGTCCCCGGGGCTTGAAGTACGGCGTCACCCGGGACTACGTCCTGGGGCTGGAGGTGGTGCTGGCCGGCGGGGAGGTGGTGGTGTGCGGGGGCAGGACGGTAAAAAACGCCAGCGGGTACGATTTGACGGGGCTTTTTGTGGGCTCCGAGGGCACGCTGGGCGTTGTTACGCGGGCCGTCCTGCGCTTGATCCCCAGGCCGGAGACCAGGCAGACCCTGCGGGCCGACTTTAAGGCCATCGAGCAGGCGGCGGAGGCCATTACCGCGGTGCTCGGTGCCGGAGTGGTGCCGTCTGCCCTGGAGATCATGGACGACGTGACCATCAGGTGCGTGGAAAATTACCTCCGCATCGGGCTTCCCCTTGATGTGGAGGCCATCCTTCTCATAGAGGTGGACGGGCCGGCGGCGGCCCTGAGCGAGCAGGCCAGGCTCATTGCCGCCCTCTGTGAAGAGCACGGCGCCGTGAGGGTGAGGGTGGCGCAGACGAAGGAAGAAGAGGCGGAGCTGTGGCGGGCGAGAAAGGCCGTCTCACCTGCCGTGGTGCAGGTTAAGCCCACCAAGATTTCCGAGGACGCCACGGTACCCCGCAGCCGGGTGCCGGCCTTAATCAGGGCCATCAAGGAAATCGCCCGCAAGTACCGGTTGACCATTGCCATTTTTGGCCACGCCGGGGACGGCAACCTGCACCCGAACCTGCTGGTGGATAAAAGCGACCCGGACGAGATGGCCAGGGCGGAAGCGGCCATCGAGGAGATTTTCAAAGCGGCCCTTGCCCTGGGGGGAACCCTATCCGGCGAGCACGGCATCGGCCTTTTAAAAGCGCCCTTTTTGGAGCTAGAGTACGGGGGCCCGGGGGTGGCCACTATGAGGAAAATAAAGGAAACGCTTGACCCGTACGGCATCTTAAATCCGGGCAAGATCTTTGGGGGGAGTTAAGGGTTGCTGGAAAGTGCGGAAGAAGTGAGGTACCACGTCAACCGCTGCAGCAAGTGCGGCTCCTGCCGTGAGGTCTGCCCCGTATTTTTGCAGGAAGGCAGCGAGCCCTGGGTGGCCAGGGCGCGGGTGCAGCTGGCCGGGGCCGCCCTTGAAGGGCAGCTCCCTTTTTCCCGGCGCCTCGGCGAGATAATGGACGCCTGCCTCCTGTGCCAGGCCTGCGTGGCCCACTGTCCAAACGGCGTGAGGGTAGACGAGCTGGTGCTCTGGGCCAGGGCGGAAGGCGTCAAAAGGAGAGGGCTTGCGCCGGCCAAAAAGGTTCTCCTGCGCGGTGCCCTGCCTTCTCGACGCAGGCTGGCGCTGCTCGGCAGGGTGGCGGCGCTCTGCCAGCGTGCGGGCCTCTTGAAGAGCTTTCGCGGCAGGAAGCTGCCGGCTTTCCATCCCCTCCCCTTTACGCGGCTGTTCCGCCCGGCAAAGCTGGAAAAACCTTCTCTCACCGTGGCTTACTTTGTGGGGTGCATGACGCAGTACGCCTACCACCAGACCGGGCGGGCCGTATTGAAAGTGCTGGAGGAGAACAGCGTGCAGGTGCTCCTGGCCGGCGCCGGTTGCTGCGGCATGCCGGCCCTGGCGGCAGGGGACTTGAAAACGGCCAGGCAGTTAGCCAGGCGCAATGTAGAGAGCTTAAAAAATCTAGAAGCAGACTTCATCGTCACCGATTGCGCCACCTGCGGGGAGATGCTTAAGCTGTACGGCAGGCTTTTGGGGGGAGAGGCGGCCAAAGAGGTGGCCGCAAGGGTACAGGACATTTCATACTTCCTCGTGCATACCGGCGGTTTCTTAAAAGGAAAGATAGAGGTGCCGTTGGTGGTTACCTACCATGATCCCTGCCACTTAAAGAGAGGGCAGGGAGTGCATGCGGAGCCGCGCCAAATCCTGGCCGGCATTCCCGGCCTTACCCTGGTGGAGATGCCCCAAAGCGATGTCTGCTGCGGGCTGGCCGGTTCCTTTGGCTTTACTCACCCCGCGCTTTCCCAAAAAATATTGAAGGCAAAAGTAGGCAGCATTAAGGCAACTAAAGCGCGGGCGGTGGTTACGGGCTGCCCCTCCTGCCGCCTGCAGCTGGCTTCCGGCCTGGCCGGGGAGGGGCTGGACCTGCCCGTTTTCCACACGGTGGAGCTTCTGGCCATGTCTTACGGCACGGAAAGTATGAATATGCCGCCAAAGGAGATGGAGTAGATGGAATTCCCCCTCTTTGTAAAAATCCGGCAGCGCTTTCCCCGCCGGGTAGTTGAGGACGTACCCCGGAAGGTCCGCGCCGAGCTGGAGAGGATTGGCCTGCGCGGGAGGGTCGGGCCCGGCCAGCGCGTGGCCATCACCGCCGGCTCCCGGGGGATAAAGAACATTGCCGCCATCCTGCGCGCGGTGGCGGATGAGGTGAGGGCCGCCGGGGCCGAGCCTTTTGTGGTGGCCGCCATGGGCAGCCACGGCGGGGGGAGCGCGCAAGGACAGAAAAAGGTGCTGGCCTCTCTGGGCATTACGGAAGAAAGCGTGGGATGCCCGGTGCTGGCCGCGGAAGAAGTGGTGGAAATAGGCAGGACTGCCGGCGGGGTGAGGGTTTTCTGCGATGCCCTTGCCTGGCAGGCAGACGGCATGGTGGTGGTGAACCGCATCAAGCCCCACACCACCTTCCACGGCCCGGTGGAAAGCGGGCTGTTGAAAATGATGGCCGTGGGGCTGGGGAAGGCCAGGGGGGCTTCTGCCTTTCACCGCACGAAGCCCGCCGAGATGCCGCGGGTGCTCGTGGAGGTGGGGGAGGTTTTCCTGCGCGCGGGGAAGGTGGTGGCCGGCCTGGGCATTGTGGAAAACGGCTACGAGGAGACGGCCCTCATCGAGGCGGTGGTGCCCGAGGAAATGGTGGCCGCGGAGATGCGCCTTTTAAAGGAGGCCTACCGCTTGCTGCCCCGCCTGCCGGCGGACGAGCTGGACTTCCTGGTGGTCAGAGAAATGGGCAAGAACATCAGCGGCACGGGCATGGATGTGAACGTCATCGGCAGGATGAGGATGGCGGGGGTGCCGGAGCCGGAGCGCCCCTTTATTGCGCGCATCGTGGTTCTGGATTTGACCGCGGAGTCCCACGGCAACGCCACGGGCATAGGCCTGGCCGATTTCACCACCGCGCGCCTGGTGGAGAAGATGGACCGCGAGGCCACCTACCTCAACTGCATTACCAGCGGTAACGTGCAGCGGGCCATGATCCCCATCGTCATGCCCGACGACCAAAAGGCTGTCGAGGCGGCCCTGCGGAGCCTGGGGGCGGAGGACTGCCGCGCCCTCAAAGGGGCCATCATCAAGAACACCCTGGAACTGGAGTGCCTCTGGGTCACGGAAAACCTGGCCCACGAGCTGGCCTCCCGGGAAGGCGTGGAAATACTTACGCCGCCCCAAAAGATCGAGTTTATAGGCGGCCTGCTCCAGCTCGATTAGTTAGAAGCCACGGCAGTGCAGCGCTTTCGCGAGGGAGGTGATGCGGGCCACCTCCGACGGCGAAAGCCCGCACAGCCCGGTAAAGCTGCCCCGGTAAATTAGGCGTCCCTCCTTTAGCAGGGCCGCCTGCCCGGTGAGGTGGGGTACCTCCGTTAGGTCGTGGGTGACGAAGACGGTGCTCGTGCCGGTGTCCCGCAGGAGCTTCCCCAGGTCCTCCAGGAGGGCCAGGCGGGTGGGCAGGTCCAGGGCGGCAAAGGGCTCGTCTAAAAGGAGCACCTCCGGCTCCAGGACGAAGGCGCGGGCCAGGCTCACCCGCCGCGCCTCTCCTCCCGAAAGCTGGTGGGGGCGGCGGCCCGCCAGGTGTTCGATTCCCAGGCGGGCCAGCCAGTGCCCCACCCTCTTTTTAATTTCCCCTGCGGGGAGCCCCCTGAGCTTCAGCCCGGCGGCCACGTTCTCGTAAACGGTGGTGTTGAGGAGCAGGGGCTCCTGGAAGACCACGGCCATGCGGCGGCGCACCAAGAGGGCCTCGCGGGGGCCAACTAACGAGCCCCGGAACAGCACCTCCCCCCGGGTGGGCTTTAAAAGCAAGGCCAGAACCTGCAGGAGGGTGCTCTTGCCCGCCCCGTTGGGGCCGAGCAGGGCCAGGACCTCTCCTTCCTCCAGCCCGAAGCTTTCCACGTCCAGGATTTTTCTTTTCCCCCGCCAGAACTGCAGGTTGCGCGCCTCAATAACGTACTTTTTCACCTCGTGCCTCCCAGTTCCTCTTCTTTTTTGCCCGCGTCGGGGAAGAAGAGCGGCTGGCCGTACTTGTCCACCCCGAAGCTGCCGATGATTTGCTGGCCCTCGGGCGAGACCAGGAAGTCCACAAAGGCCTTAGCGCCTGCAGCGTTGACCTTAGCGAACTTATCCGGGTTCACCTGCATGACATGGTAGATGTTGAGCAGGCTTTTATCCCCTTCCAGGAGGATTTTGAGCTTCAGGTGCTTCTGGTTGGCCAAGTAGGTGGCGCGGTCGCTTAAGGTGTAGCCGCCCTTTTCCGAGGCAATGTTTAAGGTATTGCCCATGCCCGTGCCCGCTTCCTGGTACCACCTGCCGCCGGGGGCGATGCCGGCTTCCTGCCAGATCTCTTTTTCCTTCTTGTGGGTGCCCGATTCGTCCCCGCGGGAGACGAAAGTGCTCTGGGTCGCGGCAATCTTCTTAAAGGCTTCCGCCGCGCTCTTGGCCGCCTTTACCCCCGCCGGGTCGTTCTCCGGCCCCACCAGGACAAAGTCGTTGTGCATGACAAGCCGGTAGTTTATGCCCACCCCGCTGTCCACCAGTTCCCTTTCCGCTTGGGGGGAGTGCACCAGCAGCACGTCCGCCTCCCCCCTCTTGCCCATTTCCAGGGCCTGGCCGGTGCCTACGGCAATGACCTTGATCCTGTAGCCCGTCCTCTTTTCAAACTCCGGGACGAGCACGTCCAGAAGGCCGCTGTCCTGGGTGCTGGTGGTGGTGGCCAGGATCACGTCTTGCTTTGCGGGCCGTTTCCCGGCAGGCTTCTGTTCGCCGCCGCTCCTGGAACCGCACCCGCCTAAAAGCACCAGGACGAGGAAAATGCCCGTAGCAAAGATGGCCGCGCGCTTAAACACGGAACTCGCCTCCTCGTTCATAGTATTTCTTTTGGCCCGTGACGTTTTTGCCGCGTGCGGGTAGCCTCCCGTCTCCCACCTCCTGGCCCGCCGTCATCACAAAAGGCTGTGCCCCTGCGGAGAAAGAGCACAGCCCCTCACGTATTCCCAAAAAAAAATGTGTTCTGCGGCAGGCAGAACACAAGGTCGCTGTGTTCTCCTTTCCGCACCGGGAGGCGTGCCGGTTTCCCAACACACCCTATCGGCCCGAAAGCCATAGCCCACCGGCCTTAGGCAATCGGGCTCGGAGAACCTGGGCCGCACTTGATTGTCCCAAAAAGCAAATTCGCAGGGCAGGGGCTAAATTCCTGCTGCCGTTAAAAATCAAAAAAGTGGCGCATCTTTAGAAGGTTTTAAAATTTTTCTGTCGAAGTAAATGAATGAATATTCATTTACCATAACCCACAAACTTTAGGGAGGCGGCTCGCATGGCGGAGACAAGGAACCTTCCCTGGTTGCGCTTTTACGACGAGGGCGTGCCCCACACCGTGAGCTACCCGCAAACGACCATGCCCCAGTTGCTGGACAAAGCGGCGGCCACCGTTCCCGAGCACACGGCCATTATCTTTGCCGGCCAGGAGATTACCTACCGGGTGCTGGCGGGCATGGTCCACCGCCTTGCCGGGGCCCTGGCGCGGCTGGGCGTTAAAAAGGGCGACCGCGTGGCCCTCATGTCCCCCAATTGCCCCCAGTACGTGGTGGCCTACATGGCCATCCAGAAGGCCGGGGGAGTGGTGGTGCAGGTCAACCCCATGTACGTGGAAAGGGAGCTGGAGTACATCCTGACGGACTCCGGCGCCGAAGTAATCGTGGCCTACGATGCCCTCTACCCCCGCATCCGGAACATTTACGGTGCCACGCCCTTGAAGCACGTCATCCTCTTTGCCCTCGGGCAGCCGGCTGTAGAAGCCCCTCCCGGCGTGCTGTGGATGGAGAAGCTGCTGGCCGAAGCCCCCGCCGCGGCGCCCGCCGTGGAGATCGACCCCACCGCGGACCTGGCGGTGCTGCAGTACACGGGGGGGACCACCGGCTTTCCCAAGGGGGCCATGCTCACCCACCGCAACATCGTGGCCAATGCCGTGCAGACGGCGGTCTGGTTTGCCGGCTGCGAGTACGGGCGGGAAAAGGTGCTCGCCGTGCTGCCCTTCTTCCACGTCTACGGCATGACCGTGGCCATGAACCTGGCCGTGCTCATGGGCTACACCCAGATCATCCTGCCGCGCTTTGAGGTTACGCAAGTGCTGGAGTGCATCCACGCTTACAAGCCCACCCTCTTCCCCGGAGCGCCCACCATGTACGTGGCCATAAACAACCACCCCGAGGTGGGCAAGTACGACGTGCGCTCCATCAGGTACTGCATCAGCGGCTCGGCCCCCCTGCCGGTGGAAGTGGCCAACAGGTTCGAGGAGCTCACCGGCGGCTACCTGGTGGAGGGCTACGGCCTCACGGAAGCCTCCCCGGTCACCCACTGCAACCCCCTGCGGGGCCGGCGCAAGGTGGGCAGCATCGGCCTGCCCTTCCCCGACACGCTCTGCAAGATTGTGGACCTGGAAACCGGGGAGAGAGAGCTGCCGCCCGGGGAAACCGGCGAGCTGTGCGTGAAAGGGCCCCAGGTGATGAAGGGCTACTGGAACATGCCCGCCGAAACGTCCAAGGTGCTGCGGGACGGCTGGCTTTACACCGGGGACATCGCCAGGATGGACGAGGAGGGCTACTTCTACATTGTGGACCGCAAGAAGGACATGATCATTGCCGGGGGCTTTAACATTTACCCGCGGGAAGTGGAGGAGGTCCTCTTTGAGCACCCGAAGGTTCTGGAGGCGGCGGTGGTGGGCATACCCGACCCCTACCGGGGTGAGACGGTCAAGGCCTACGTGGTTTTAAAGGAGGGCCAGACGGCCACCGCAGAGGAGCTAATGGCCTTCTGCCGCTCCAAGTTGGCCGCCTACAAGGTGCCGCGGCAGATCGAATTCCGCGAGAGCCTGCCCAAGACCATCGTGGGCAAGGCCCTGCGCCGGCTGCTGCGGGAAGAGGAGCTGGCCAGGCAAAAACAAAGTTAAAGCGGGAAGAGGGATCGGCCTTCCGGCGTGGAATAAACATAATTGTGGCTTTTAAACATATTTTCTTGTGGGGAGTGGGAGAGGATGGCCGAGCCCCAGAAACAGCAGAAAGAAGTCGTCATTAACCTGGGCGGTGTGCAAATTACGGTGCCTCCGGGAACCAAAGTAAAGGAGGCGGCTGCCGCCGCCGGGGTGGAGATCCCGCCCCTGAAGGTGGACCCGGAAAAGTGCAAGGGCTGCCAGTCCTGCACCAAGGTGTGCGAGACAGGGGCCATAGCGGGAAATAAAAAAGAGCCGCACGCCATTGACCCTGCGAAGTGCATACGCTGCGGCGAGTGCCTGGCCAAGTGCAAGCTGGGGGCCATCGTGCCCGCCGCGTAAACGGCCAGTCTTGCGGGCATAAGTAAGACCAGGCTCTTTTTCAGGGGCCTGGTTCGTTGTTTGTGGAAAGGGGGGAGCGGACAGGTGCCCAAGGACACCCCCGCCGGATTAGACCCGCGCCTGGTGGAGGCGCTGCAAAAGGCGGCCGGCGAAGGCAAAATCACCTGCACGGCTGCGCGGCGCCTGGCGGAGGAGCTGGGCGTGCCGGTGCGGGCGGTGGGCGAGGCCTGCGATGCCCTGGGCATTAAAATCACCGCCTGCGAGCTGGGCTGCTTTTAAAAAATGATCCTCTCCGGGTGGGCGTAGACGTTCATTCTTTCGCCGCGCACAAAGCCCGCCAGGGTGATCCCCAGCTCGCGGGCCATTTCCACGGCCAGCTCGGTGGGGGCGCCCCGGGCGGCCAGGACTGGTATGCCCATGCGGGCCACTTTGAGCAGGATTTCCGCCGAAACCCGCCCGCTGAAGACCAGGAGCTTGTCGCTTAAGGGGATTTGTTCCAGGAAGGCGTGGCCGATGATCTTGTCCACGGCGTTATGCCTGCCCACGTCCTCGTAGAGCAGGAGGTACCTTTCCGGTGAGCAGAGGGCGGCGGCGTGGGTGCCCCCGGTGGCCCGGAAAAGCACCGCCTTTTCCTCCAGCTCGCGGCTGAAGGCGAGGACGGCCTCTGCCCGCACGGCCAGCGGCGCGGTTACCGGGGAGAGCCGGGCGTCGCCGACGAAGTAAAAGGAGGCGCGGGCCCGCCCGCAGCAGGGGGTGAGGTAGCGCTTTAAAAAAGTCTCCCGGGGCCGTACTGCCCGGGAGGTCTGCACCCACACCAGCCCCTCCCCGGGCCGGGCAAAAAAGTCCTTTAAATCTCCCGGCTCCTTTAAGATGCCCTCCGCGCACAAGAAACCTACGGCCAGCTCTTTGAGGTGCTCCGGCAGGCAGATGAGGGTGGCCAGCTCTTCGTCGTTGACGAAGACGGTTACCGGGGCCTCCCTGATGACCACGTCTTCCGCCGGCGCCGCTTCCGTGGTCCGGGCGCCCGCGCTTACCCTGGTGAGGGTTACTCTGGCCACTAGCTCATCATGGGCCATTCTTTTTGCCTCCCTGTTGGGGGGTTTGAGTTCATTTTACAACTCGCCGCGCACCGGCGGCAATTTCAGTTTCCCAGGAGGTGTTTTTCAATATGTGGCGGGTAGGTATCCTTACGGCCAGCGATAAAGGTTCTCGGGGGGAGAGGGAAGACAAAAGCGCCGCGGTGATCCGCGAAATGATCGCCGGGATCGGCGGCGAAGTGGTGGTTTACCGCCTCGTGCCCGACGACCTGGACGTGCTGAAGGAAAACCTCATCAACATGGTGGACCAGGAGAAGCTGGACCTGGTGCTGACCACCGGGGGGACGGGCTTCGGCCCCCGGGACAACACCCCTGAGGCCACGCGGGCGGTAATCGAGCGGGAGGTGCCCGGCATTCCCGAAGCCATGCGCTACCGCGGCCTGCAGCAAAACCCCCGGGCCATGCTCAGCCGGGCCGTGGCCGGCATACGCCACCGCACCCTCATCATCAATTTGCCGGGGAGCCCGCGGGGGGTGCGGGAGTGCCTGGAAGCCATTCTCCCTGCCCTGGCCCACGGCCTGGAAGTGCTGACCGGCAGGGCAGGGGAGTGCGGGGAGCAGTAGCCCCCGCCCGGCGCCAGCACGGGCGAGGGAAGCCGATGTATATAAAGTTTTCCCGGCGGAAAAAATCTATTGGTAGAAAAGTAGAACCGAAAACTTAATCTGGAAAAAGGGCTCGTTAGCGGGAGAAAACAAAAGGTACTCTAACGTAATTTCAGCGTACAGGCCGAGAGGAAGATTTTTGTCGTACCGTGCCGCTTGCTTCGGAAATTCCCGCTTTATATTATAGATTTTGGGTATTAGCACTCGCTTTTTGTGAGTGCTAACAATAAATTTACATAAGGAGGGGTATTGGTGAGGATCAGGCCTCTTGGCGAGAGGGTAGTCGTGAAGCCTCTGCCGCAGGAAGAGAAGACCAAGGGAGGCATTGTGCTGCCGGAAACGGCCAAGGAGAAGCCCCAGGAGGGCGAAGTGGTGGCCGTGGGTCCGGGACGCCTGCTGGATAACGGTACCCGCGTGCCCATCGACCTGAAAGTTGGCGACCGGGTACTCTTCTCCAAGTATGCCGGCAACGAGGTCAAGATTGACGACGAGGAATACCTCATCATGCGCGAAGCCGACATCCTGGGCGTCATCGAGAAGTAAGGTCCGCATTAAATTTTTGACAGGGGAGGTAATGGAAGTTGGCTGGTAAGGAGATTATCTTCAAAGAAGATGCGCGCCGCGCTCTGGAAAGGGGCGTTAACGCCCTGGCCGATGCGGTCCGCGTGACGCTGGGTCCCAAGGGCCGCAACGTGGTGCTGGAGAAGAAGTTCGGCTCCCCCACCATCACCAACGACGGTGTGACCATCGCGCGGGAGATCGAGCTGGCCGACCCGCTGGAGAACATGGGGGCGCAGCTGGTTAAGGAAGTGGCCACCAAGACCAACGACGTGGCCGGCGACGGCACCACCACCGCCTGCGTGCTGGCCCAGGCCATCGTGCGGGAAGGCATGAAGAACGTGGCCGCCGGGGCCAACCCCATGCTCATGAAGCGGGGCATTGAAAAGGCCGTGGAGAAGGCCGTGGAGGCCATTAAGGCCGCCGCCAAGCCCGTGGAGAGCAAGACGGCCATCACCCAGGTGGCTTCCATTTCGGCCAACGACCCGTCCATCGGCGAGCTGATTGCCGAGGCCATGGAAAAGGTGGGCAAGGACGGCGTCATCACCGTGGAAGAGTCCAAGGGCATCGGCACCACCCTGGAAGTGGTGGAGGGCATGAACTTTGACCGCGGCTACATCTCCCCCTACATGGTGACCGATGCCGAGAAGATGGAGGCCATCCTAAACGATCCCTTCATCCTCATCACCGACCGTAAGGTCAGCTCCATTGCCGACCTCCTGCCCATCCTGGAGAAGGTCGTGCAGACCGGCAAGCCCCTCCTGCTCATTGCCGAGGACGTAGAGGGCGAGGCCCTGGCCACCCTGGTGCTGAACAAGTTGCGCGGCACGCTGCCCTGCTGCGCCGTTAAGGCCCCCGGCTTCGGCGACCGCCGCAAGGCCATGCTGGAGGACATCGCCACCCTCACCGGCGGCACGGTTATTAGCGAGGAGCTCGGCCTGAAGCTGGATAAGGCCACCCTGGACATGCTGGGCCGCGCGGAGAAGGTGCGCGTGAAGAAGGAAGAAACCATCATCGTGGGCGGCAAGGGTTCGCCGGAGAAGATCAAGGCCCGCATTGCCTCCATTAAGAAGCAAATCGAGGAAACCACCTCGGACTTCGACCGCGAGAAGCTGCAGGAGCGCCTGGCCAAGCTGTCCGGCGGCGTAGCGGTCATCCAGGTCGGCGCGGCTACCGAAACCGAGATGAAGGAGAAGAAGCTGCGCATTGAGGACGCCCTCAACGCCACCCGCGCGGCGGTGGAGGAAGGCATCGTGCCTGGCGGCGGCGTGGCCTACATCGAGGCCATCAAGGCCTTAGACGGCATTGAGACCAGCAGCATGGACGAAAAGGTGGGCGTGGACATCATCCGCCGGGCCCTGGAGGAGCCGCTGCGGCAGATTGCCAACAACGCCGGTGCGGAAGGCTCGGTGGTCGTGGAGAAGGTCAAGGAGCTGCCCTCGGGCATGGGCTTTAACGCCCTCACCGGCGAGTACGTGAACATGATCGAGGCGGGCATCATCGACCCGGCCAAGGTGACGCGCTCGGCCCTGCAAAACGCTGCTTCCATCGCCGCCATGATCCTGACCACGGAAACCCTGGTGGCCGAAAAGCCGGAGAAGGAGAAGGAAGGCCGGGAAATGCCGCCCATGTAAGGGCATAAAGGCCCGGATAAAGGCCCCGCAAAGCACCCCGCTTTGCGGGGCTTTTTTATTTTTCCTTCAGGTGGTAAAATATCGCCGCCGGGTAAACATTTATTAAAACAGCCGTTATCGGGGGGTGGCTAAGATTAGCTGGCTTTTCTGGTCTCTTTTAGCCGCTTCGTGCTGGGGGCTGGGTCCCGTGTTTGCAAAGCTCGGCCTGGTGAAAAGCGACCCCTACGGGGCGCTTTTGGCGCGCACCCTGGGGGTGCTGGCGGCCCTTTTGCTCTGGGGGGCGGTGACTTCCGGGTGGGGCAGCCTGCAGAATTTTGAGGCACGCACGTGGGGCCTGCTGGTGGCGGAAGGGATTGCGGCCTCGGTCATCGGGCACTTTGCCTATTTTAAAGCCCTCAAGGCAGGCAAGGTTTCCGCCGTGGTTCCGGTGGTGGCTTCCTATCCCGTGCTGGCCCTCCTTCTGGCGGTTCTTTTGCTGGGGGAGAAAGTTACCCCGGGGCGGGGAATCGGTGCGGCTTTAATTGTCTTAGGCGTATTCCTGGTGCAGAGGTTTTAGGGGGTGAAAGCGTGCCCGTTTACGACAGCGTGCTGGATCTAATCGGCAGGACGCCCCTGGTGAGGCTGGCGAAGGTGGCGGCAGGCCTGCCGGCCAGGGTCCTGGCCAAGCTGGAGTACTTCAACCCCGGCGGCAGCGTCAAGGACCGCATAGCCTGGAGCATGATCCGGGAGGCCGAGGAGAGGGGCCTCATCAACAGGGACACCGTCATCATTGAGCCCACCAGCGGCAATACGGGCATCGGGCTGGCCATGGTCTGCGCCGCGCGGGGCTACCGGCTGGTGCTGACCATGCCCGAGAACATGAGCGTGGAGCGGCGGAAGTTGCTGGCCGCCTACGGCGCCGAGGTGGTGCTCACGCCCGCCGCCGAGGGGATGGCCGGGGCCGTAAAAAAGGCCCGGGAGCTGGCACAGGCCCAACCCAACTCCTTCATGCCCCAGCAGTTTGAAAACCCGGCCAACCCTGCCGCCCACCGGGCCACCACCGCCGAGGAAATCTGGCAGGACACGGGGGGCGAGGTGGACGTCGTGGTGGCCGGGGTGGGCACAGGGGGGACCATCACCGGGATTGCCTCGGTGCTGAAATCCCGCCGCCCCTCCCTGAAGGCGGTGGCCGTGGAGCCGGCGGCCTCCCCCGTCCTTTCCGGCGGCCTTCCCGGGCCGCACAGGATCCAGGGCATCGGCGCCGGCTTCGTGCCCGCCGTGCTGGACCTGTCTTTAATCGATGAGATCGTAAAGGTGGGCGATGAGGAGGCCATGGAAACCGCCCGGCGCCTGGCGCGGGAAGAGGGCCTCCTCGTGGGCATTTCCGCCGGGGCGGCGGCCCGGGCGGCGCTGCTGCTGGCTGCCCGCCCGGAAAATGCGGGCAAAACGATAGTGGCCATCCTGCCCGACACGGGAGAGCGCTACCTCTCTACCGAGCTTTTTGCGGGGGAGGATTTTAAAGGATGACGGAGAATTGCTAAGGAAAGCAAACACCGGCTTATGCCAAAAAGAGGGGCTATTGGTGGAAAAAGAGAAAAATCCCCTCCTCAGTCCTTACCTGGCCACGTTGCTGGGCGTGGTGGCGGCTGCCTTTTCTTCCATCTTTACCAAGCTTGCCGCCGCCCCGCCGCTGGCCGTTGCCTTTTACCGGCTGTTCCTCACGGTGGCCCTCATCTCGCCCTTTGTGGTCGCGCAGAAAGACGAACTGCGCGCCGTTTCGCGGCGGGACCTGGCCTTGGCTCTCCTGGCCGGCCTTTTCCTGGCCCTGCACTTTGCCTCCTGGATTACCTCCTTAAGCTACACCTCCATTGCCAGCTCCACGGTCCTGGTGACCATGCAGCCGCTCTTTGTGCTGACGGGCGGCTACCTCCTCTTTAGAGAGAAAGTTTCTCCCAGGGGGCTGGTGGGGGCGGCCCTGGCTCTCCTGGGCAGCGCGGTCATCGGCTGGGGGGACTTCCGGCTGGGCGGGCAGGCTTTCCTGGGAGACGTGCTGGCCTTTGCCGGGGCCGCCTTTGTGGCGGGCTACGTCCTCATCGGGCGTAGCTTACGCCGCCGCCTCTCCCTCCTGAGCTATGTGTTTCTGGTTTACGGCGCCAGCGCCGCCGTTTTGCTCCTGGCCAACCTGGCGGCGGGAGTCCCGCTTTACCCCTACCCGCCGGAAACCTGGCTTTGGTTTTTCCTCCTGGCCCTCGTGCCCACCATTGGCGGCCACACCGTTTTTAACTGGGCCCTGCGCTACGTCAAGGCCGCCGTGGTTTCGGTGAGCAACCTGGGCGAGCCGGTGGGGGCCACCATCCTGGCCTACCTCATTTTCCACCAGGTACCCGCGCTGACCCAGCTGTTGGGGGGGGCCGTCATTATCGGCGGCCTGGCCTTGTTCATCCTCACCTCAGCCAGGGAGGGAGAAAACCCTTGAGTGTGCGGCTGTATTTCTCGCGGACCGCCGCCGGGTATGTTGCCGCCGCCTGGAGCGAGAGGGGCCTCCTGGGCTTAAGCTTCCCGCAGGCCACGCGTGAGGAGGCGCGCGCGCTGCTGGCCGCCGGCGGGGTGCCCCTTTCCGGGGCGGCGGCCAGCGCGGGGGAAGAGGAACTCCACCTGCTCCTGGAAGAAAATCTGTGCGCCTACTTTGCGGGCCGGGCGGTGGATTTTAGCGCCGTTCCCGTGGACTTTTCTCCCTACACCCCCTTTGTGGCCCGCGTGCTGGAGTTTGTCAGGAGCATCGGCTACGGCGAGCTGTGGTCCTACGGCCAGGTGGCCGCCGCGCTGGGAGTGCCTGGAGCGGCACGTGCCGTGGGCCGTGCCCTGGGGCAGAATCGCACCCCCCTGGTGGTTCCCTGCCACCGGGTGTTAACCCGGGAGGGCGGCCTGGGGGGCTTTAGTGGCGGCCTGGATTTAAAGAGGCGCCTGCTGGAACTGGAGGGCCACCGCCCCGGCCCGGGAGGGCGCTACCAATTGACAAAGGTGTTTTGCGTAGGTTAATATAGATAAGGCAGGTGGCGCAGGCCTGTAGCCGGGGTGCCGGAGGCGGAATGCGCGGGCACTGAGAGGGATGAGCCTTCCGGCGGCTGGAGGCCATGAGCGCCGGGACATGCAGGCCGGAGTAGCTCAGCGGTAGAGCAGCGCACTCGTAATGCGCAGGCCGTCGGTTCGAATCCGATCTCCGGCTCCAGAATATCAAGGCCTCCGGGGATGGGACCGGAGGCTTTATTTATTGTGGTTTTGGACGTCAAGTTGCCGGGAGATGAATTAAACGGTGAGCAGCCGCGCTACGGGGGCCGCGCTGGTGGCCTTTTCGGCAGTTTGCTTTAGCTTCATGCCGGTTTTCGTTAAGCTTGCCTATGCCGGAGGCGTTAATCTGGTAACCCTCCTGGCGGCCCGCTTTGCCCTGGCGGCAATTGTCGTTTGGCCGGCCATCTTCTTCACCGGGCAGCTTTCGCGCGTGGGCATAAAGGACATGGGCGCCTATCTCCTGCTCAGCCTCGTAGGCTACGGGGGGGCGTCCACCTGCTATTTTGCCGCGCTCCAGCGCATACCTGCTTCGCTGGCCGCCATGTTGTTTTACGCCTACCCGTTGTTTGTGGTGCTCTGGGAGATGCTCTTTTACCGTGCGCGCCCCGGCGCGGAAAAGCTTGCCGCCCTGGCGCTGGCGGTTGCCGGCCTTTTGCTTGTGCTGGGGAAAGGTTCCGGGGAGGCGAGCGCAATTGGGCTTTTGCTCGGCGCCGGCTCGGCAGTCTGCTACGCGGCCTACTTCGTCTTTGGGAGGCGGCTTTTGCGCCAAAGATCCCCCCTGGCGGCGACGGGTTTTGTGCTCCTCCTGGCGGCAGCAGGCTTTTGGCTGTACGGCGGTATCTCCGGCCAGCTCTTACTTGACCTTCCCGTCCGGGCCTGGGCCTGGGTTGTTGCCCTGGCGGTAATTTCCACGGCGGTGGCCATTCTGGCCCTCTTTGCAGGCTTAAAAAGGGTTGACGCCGGCACGGCGGCCATCACCAGCGCGCTGGAGCCGGCGCTGGCGGTTATCCTGGCCGCGGCTGTTTTTGCCGAGCCGCTCACTTTTGGGCAGGCTGCCGGCATTATGCTGGTCCTGGGCGGCGTGGTGGTGCTCCAGTTGCCCCGGTCCCCATCATCAAGTCTTCCGGACACCCGTCGCTGAGGGCAAAACGTAATTTTAAAGAGGGGTGAGGCCATTGCTTACCGGGGATTACGGCGGCGATTACCTGGTGCGGGCGACGGCGGCAGAGGGGAAGGTGCTGGTCCTGGTGGCCCGCAGCACGGAGATGGTGGGGGAGGCCAGCAGGATTCACGGCACTTCTCCTGTGGCCACGGCGGCCCTGGGCCGCGTGCTGACGGCGGCGGCCCTCATGGGGGCCACGCTAAAGGGGCGGCAGTCCCTCACCCTGCGGGTGGTGGGGGACGGGCCTGCCGGCGGCATTGTGGCCACGGTGAAAGAGATGCGCGTTAAAGGGTACATCCGCGAGCCGCACATCTACCTGCCGCTCAATGCCGAGGGCAAGCTGGACGTGGCCGCGGCGGTGGGGAAGGGAATGCTGTACGTGAGCAAAGACCTCGGCCTGCGCGAGCCCTACAACGGCAGCGTCCCTCTGGTTTCGGGGGAAATAGGCAAAGACCTGGCTTACTACTTTGCCGCCTCGGAACAGACACCGGCGGCGGTGGGGCTGGGGGTCCTGGTAGGCAGGGACGGTGAGGTGCGCGCGGCGGGCGGCTACATCCTGCAGCTCCTGCCGGGGGCGGATGAAAGCATAGCCGAGCGGCTGGAGAAAAACGTGGCGGCCACCGGGCCGGTCTCCAACCTTATCGACCGGGGGTGCTCCCCCGACGACCTCCTGCGCCTGCTCCTGGACGGCTTTACATATACCGTACACGAGAGGCTCCTTTTCCGCTTTGCCTGCGACTGCTCGCGGGAGCGCTTGAAGGAAGTCCTCTTGGCCATGGGGCGCCAGGAACTGGAAGAAATCATGGCCGGCCAGGGCGAAGTAGAAGCCCGGTGCGGCTTCTGCACCCAGGTTTACCGCTTCAGCAGGGAAGAGCTGGAAGAGCTGATCGCCATGGCCCGCCAGGGAGAGGAGCACTAGTACCTATGGCGCCCTCACTGTCTGGCCGCATCTGGGGTGTGGACTTTAGCGGCGCGGCGGATGCCGGTCGCCGGATATGGATTGCCCGGGGGGAAGCGGTGGGGGGCGCTTTGCACGTGACCCGCTGCTTTAGGGCGGAAGACCTGACCGGCGCGGGCGGGGAGCGGAGCCTTATTTTCGCCGCCTTGCGGGATTTTATCGCCCGGCAGCGGGACTGCGCGGTGGGACTTGACTTTCCCTTCGGGCTGCCGCAGCGGCTGGTAAAGGAAGAAAGCTGGGAGGAGTTCGTGCTCTCTTTTCCCGGATGTTACGCGGGTCCTGAGGAGTTCAGGCAGAAGTGCCTTGAAGCCGCCGGTGGAAAGGAGCTGAAGAGGGTGGGCGAGCAGAGGTGCCGTGCCCCCTTCTCGCCCTACAACCTGCGGCTTTACCGCCAGACATATTACGGTATAAGAGAGGTGCTGCACCCCCTGGTGAAAGAAGGGCTGGCCTGCGTGCTGCCCGTGCAGGAAGCCCGTCCCTGGGTGCCGTGGTTGGTGGAAGTGTGCCCCGCGGCCACCCTTAAAGCGCAGGACCTCTACCTGCCCTACAAGGGCCGGGGGAAGGAGCGCGAAAAGGCACGCGCCGCAATTTTAGAAGCGCTCGAAGGAAGAGGAGTGCTGGCCGTACGGGGCGAAGTTAAAGAATTGGCCGTGCGGGATGCTGGGGGCGATGCCCTGGACAGCATCCTGTGCGCGCTGGCCGCGTGGTGGGCGGTGAACGGGTGCGGTAACGAAGAGGGCGCCTGCAGGCTGGAGGGGTGGGTGTACTATTAGCGCGGGCGGGGCGAAAAACTTCCTTCTCACCGGCTTGCCCGGGGCGGGCAAGACCACGGTGGTGGTGAGGCTGGCCCACCTCCTGGGTCCCTTGGCTGCCGGCTTTTATACGGCGGAGATCCGCGCCGGGGGCAAAAGGGTGGGCTTTGAGGTGGTGACCCTGGGCGGCAAGAAGGATCTCCTGGCCCACGTGTCCTTTTCCTCGCCAAAGCGCGTGGGCAAGTACGGGGTGAGGCCGGAAGGGCTGAAGGAGGCCCTCCGGGAAATAGAGCACGCCCTGCAGGCAGGCGTGCCCAGGTGCCTGATTATTGACGAGATCGGGAAGATGGAGCTCCTCGTGCCGGGCTTTGCCGAGGCGGTGCTGAAAGCGCTGGAGGCGCCGGTGCCCGTAGTGGCCACCGTGCTGGCCAGACCCCACCCCTTTGCCGATGCCCTGAAAAGAAGGCCGGATGCACAGGTAATTGAGGTAACCGGCGAAAACCGCAACGACCTTCCCCGCCGCCTCTACGACGCCCTGGCTGCTCTGCTGGGCTTAAGATAACACCTCCACCCTGGCCCCGCGGGCTATTTCTTCCCCCGTCAGGCCAAACAGCTCATCAAAAAGGTAGACCGCAAAGCTCCCGGGCCCTGTGGCCCTGGCGGCAGCCTTTTCGGCGGCCAGACCGTAGCCGGCCAGCGCGGCGGCGGCGGCCAGGAGGGGGTTCTGGGGGCAGACGGCGGCCAGCGCCCCTGTAATGGCCGTGGCCATGCAGCCGGTGCCGGTAACGTGGGCCAGCAGCGGGTGCCCGTTCTTCACGGCCACCAGGCGCGTGCCGTCGCTTACGTAATCGACGGGCCCGGTTACGGCTACGGTGAGGCCCAGCTTGCAGGCCACGCTGCGGGCAATTTCGGCAGGGTCCGCCGGGCTTTCCCCGGCATCTACCCCCCGGGTCTGCGCTTCGTATCCCCCGGTTACCGCTATTTCCGAGGCATTGCCGCGCAGGATGGTTACGGGCACCTCGCGCAGGATGCGCTGCGCGCTTTCCGTGCGCATGGTGGTGGCCCCGGCCCCAACCGGGTCCAGCACCACGGGGATGCCCTTTTGGCGTGCCGCCTGCCCGGCCCTGATCATGGCTTCCACCACCGGGGCCGTCAGCGTGCCGATGTTCAGCACCAGCGCCTGGGCAAGGGAGGTCATTTCCGCCACCTCCTCCAGCGCGTGGGCCATGACCGGCGAGGCGCCGACGGCCAGGAGGGCGTTGGCGGTAATGTTGGTGACCACCCAGTTGGTGATGTTGTGTACCAGGGGTCTTTTCTCCCTCACCGCCTGCCAGAGGGCGGCAATTTCACGGGTGTTTAGGTTCAAGGGCGCGAAACCTCCCCGCAAGTTTTTTGAAGTAGCATACCCGCCACGCCCTTCCTATTTTCGCCGCCCGCGGCATTTTTCCTTCCGGGAAAGGAGTTGGTGGTATGCGGGAAATTCCCCTTAGCTTTGTGAGCGAAGGCTTGCTCCTGGAAGCGGTGCTCTCGCTCCCTGCCGGGCCGGGCCCTTTCCCCGGTGCGGTTGTCTGCCACCCCCACCCCCTTTTTGGGGGCAACATGGAAAACAACGTGGTTTTGGCACTGGCCAGAGGTCTGGTGGACAGGGGGGTGGCCGCCCTGCGCTTTAACTTTCGCGGCGTGGGGAGAAGCCAGGGCTCCTTTGGGGAGGGCGTGGGGGAGCAGGCCGACGCGAAAGCGGCGCTGGCCTTCCTTGCGGGGCGGGAGGAAGTGGATGCGGGCCGCCTGGCGGTTTGCGGCTATTCCTTTGGCGGCATGGTGGCCCTGGCGGTGGGCTGCCGCCACGAAAAAGTTCTGGCCGTGGCCGCAGTTTCGCCGGTTGTGCTGCCCGGAATGCTGCACGGCTGTAGCAGGCCGGTTTTCATTATGGTGGGCGAGCGCGATAACCTCACCCCGCCGGGGCACATCCTCCAAGAAGTGCCGGCGGAGGATGAAATGTGCCGGGTGGAAGTTGTTCCCGGAGCCGACCACTTCTGGTGGGGGCATGAGGAAAAGCTGGCCGGCGTGGCCGCTTTCCTGGCGGGGGTCTTGCGGTAAGCAGGCATAAGAGCGGGCACCCCCGCCGGGGTGCCCGCGGTCATGGCCTAGGCCGCTACTGGGCCTGGTAGGGGAAGAACCCCCGCCCAAAGAAGAGCAGGATGAGGATGAGGAAGAGGATCAGGGAGAAGTTGCTATAGTAGTCGTAGCTGGGAGCCATAAGTTTGCCTCCTTTCTACCTGATTTTGCTAGCCCAATATCAGGGTATGCCGAGGGGAAGCAAATTGTGCCATGATTCCCGCTCGGCAGGGCTCCCTTAAGAAAAAATTGGTGAAGGGAGATGCGTTAGGGGGTTCCCTGAAAGGCAAAAGGCAAATATAATTTTGTTAAACGAATGTTAAGAGAAAGTTAAGCATTTTTAACAAAGGTTCAATATGGCCGGGTGGTGGGCTTATGGGCGGGGTGGGAGCGTACCGATTTGGCCTCTACGTTCCCGAAGGGGCAGAAGAACTGGGTGAGCGTTACCTCAGCCGCCTGCCGGGGGCGCTCAGGGTCCCGTGGTGCGTGCACGAGGCTTTGTCCGGCCTGCTGGAGGACGTGGGGGAGATCAACCCACGTTATCCCGGCTGGCAACAAATGCGCGAGCGTTTCGTTCTGATGATGCTTGACGACGAGGGTCGGCCTTGCGGGCTGTGTGCCTTTGTGCCGGAAAGGCGCGACTTGATCATGATCGATATCGTGGTGGTCAAAAAAGACCTGCGGCAGCAAGGCTTGGGCCGGCTTCTCATGGGTTACCTGGAACAGGCCTTCGAACACGGAACGGTGCTGTACGTTAAGCAGGCCACCAGTTCGGGGCGCAAGTTCTTCATGCGCTGCGGCTTTACACGGGACGTGGAGCTCTACAAGGTGCTGGGCAGGCACAACCGCATTTTAAAAGACGCGGCGGTGCCCGTAACCGCAGCCACATGCAGGTGAAAAGTTCCCCGGCGAGATTCTTGACTTCGCCCGGCGGGTTTGTTATAATGACTTCTGCGGCGGGGCTTCTATGCGGCCTTGCTGCTGGCCAGCGCGGTGGATGTAGCTCAGCTGGTCAGAGCACCAGGCTGTGGACCTGGGGGTCATGGGTTCGAGTCCCATCATCCACCCCAATTGCTGGGGCGTAGCCAAGCGGTAAGGCAGCGGACTTTGGATCCGCCATTCGTTGGTTCGAATCCAGCCGCCCCAGCCAAAAAGAAAACGCGGTTAGCCGCTTGGACCCGGTCCGGGCGGCTAACTTTATAATGCTTTCCTTATGGTCCGGTACGGCTGGCAGGCATGATGTTGGCGTTCAGAACCGTACGGCGTGCGGGCGTGGCGGAATGGCAGACGCGTCGGACTTAGGATCCGATGGGTTCGCGCCCGTGTGGGTTCAACTCCCACCGCCCGCACCATTTTTCCTAAGAAAGCTTTGCAAGAGTAAACCTACAAAAACGAGCAATTTTGCCCGGGGGGTTGGTTTTTCCAGGGCAAAATTGCTCGTTTTGTTTTGCGCAGGAGATAATTGACTCCCGCTATTTAATTACAAGCACCGGGCATTTGGCATAGCGGACCACGCGGCGGCTGATGCTGCCCAGCACCCATCCCTTGATCTCACCCATTCCCCGTCCGCCGATAACAATGAGGTCGTAGTTTCCTTCCTGCTCCTCGCGCGTAATCTCGTAAGCGGGGTCCCCCCATACCAGCTTTCCTTCGGCGCTAACACCGTTCCTGGAGCACTTTTCCATGGCCTCCTTGATGATTTTTTCGCCTGTATTTTGTACCTGCTGCCTTATGAAGTTGTATGTTTCTTCGGCCACGTGCGAGAGCGAGTGCAGCGTACTCGGGATGTGGAGTGCGTGAAAGACTACCAGCTTGGCACCGGTTATTTTGGCCAGTTCGGTTGCCCTATCAAGTGCTCGCTGTGAGTGCTCGGAGCCGTCCACAGGCACGAGGATGTTTTTAAACACGGAGATCACATCCTTTCATGAAGGTATTACTTAATGATGCATTAGCGATACAGGTGTATCTTTAATTCAACGGCTGATGTTGCAAATGTAAGACAAAAACTTGCGCTTATACCAACAATTAGTAGTTGTCACTTATAGTTATAAACAAGCGGCGGACCAGTGTCAATTCAGGCAAAAAATTTTTTGTTTTAGAAAGTTAAGATTTTTTTGGTATACTACTTGCAATATCTGCTGTACAAACTGCTTGGGAGGTGAGGAATGCGGTGTAGGATATTATAGGCCAAGTCTTTTTAAAGAGGTGATTTGATGAAAGTATTGGCCGAGATAGTGGAAATTCGCGGCAACGGGCACTGCTCTGTAGGGTACAAAATAGGTGAAAGGTTTGTGTTTTCTGCAGAAAGGTTTCCTGCCCTGTGCCCGTGGGCACTTGGTGCACTGATGATGCCGGTAATAGTGTTGCTGCACGGGGGCAAGTTTGAATGGATAGAAAAGCTTGAAGATACTTACTGGTGCTGCCCTGATCCAAATAATACTGTTATTTTCCGCTTAAGTAGCATAAATGGCTGAATTATATTCCTTGCTGGTTTAAGACATCACAATAGACATTATGATTTACGAGGTGGGGGAAATAAGGAATGAGAAAATATTACGTCTCGGAGGTAATTGATGAACTAGGGGTTTCCGGTTTTACATGGAGGGTGTACTTACTTATAGGCTTGGCAATGATTTTAAACGGTTTCGTGCAAATGATAGTCTCATATACGATGCCGCAGATCTCCAAAGAATGGGCGCTAACCAAGGTGCAGACGGGTAGCCTTGCTTCTTGGACGTTGCTGGGGTTGCTAATCGGCGGAGCCATTGCAGGGATCATTTCCGACCGCATCGGGCGGAAAAAGATGTTGATACTGGCATGTATTGTATACTCCATATTTAACCTGCCAATCTACTTTGCGCAGAACTTTGAGACGTTTGCCGTCTTTAGAATTTTGAGCGGCATAGGGATCGGGGCTTGTATCCCCGTGTCGGCAACTATTAACTCGGAGTTTGTGCCCACCAAGAGCAGGGGTGCCTTTGTGGCATCGACGTTCTCTTGGCTGGTGGCCGGCTGGGTGCTTTCGGGCCTGGTGGCCATTCCGGTGGTGCCGGCTATGGGCTGGAGGTTCTGCTACCTTCTTGCCGTCGTGCCTGTAGTATACGCCCTCATACTGGCGGCGCTGCTGCCCGAGTCGCCCCACTGGCTGGTCAGCAAGGGGAGGAACGCGGAGGCCGTAGGCGTCATCCGGGCCATGGAGAGGGCGGCCCGGGGGTCGGCGCGGGAGTGGAGCCCGGAGGGGCTTTTGGTGCCGCCGCCCCCGAAGTCCGTGGGCGTGGCGGCGCTGTTTTCCCGGGAGTACCGGCTGGCCACCGTCGGCCTCTGGATCATGTACTTCATGGGCTGCGTCATCATTTACGGCGTGACGGCCTGGATGCCCAGCCTCTTGTATGAAAAGGGCTTTTCCCTGGCCAAGAGCTATGCCTTTGCAGCGCTCCAAAACGTGGCCTCCATTATTGCCAACGCCGTAACGGGATTCGTTTCGGACAGGGTGGGAAGAAAGAGGAATATTATTTTCGGCTTTGCGCTGGCGGCAGTGGCCGTGGCCGTACTTGCGGGGGCGACAGGGCAGTGGTTCATTTTGGCCGCCTGCATGTTCCTGGGGTTTGCCAATAACTTTGCTTTGACCGCCGTGCAGCCGCTTTTGGCGGAAACCTACAGGACGGAATTTAGAAATACAGGCGTGGCCATGACCAATGCTTTTGGGCGCATAGGGGGGCTGCTTGCCCCGATTATGGCCGGTTACGTGCAGCAACTCGGCGTCGGCTTTTCGGGAACGATGCTGTGGTTCATAGCGCCCTGCATTATAGCCATCCTGGCAGCCGTGTTCTTTATAAGGTATGAGACCACCGGCAAGACGCTGGAAAATATCGTGAGCGAAATGGCCGAAAAGAGAGTGTAAGGAAAGCCCGGGACGTTAAACTCCGTGGCGCTTAGCAGCGTCACGGAGTTTAACGGGAGCAATTTGCTTTTATGAAAAAAGAGGTGGTCGAGCGTGAAAAAGTACGTTTCAGAAGTGGTAGACGAATTAGGTATGTCGAGGTTCGTGTGGAAGGTCTACCTGCTTGTCGGGCTGGCCATGATCTTTGACGGCTTTGACTACATGATTGTCTCCTACACCATGCCGCAGATTTCCAAGGAGTGGGCGTTAACAAAGGTGCAGACCGGCAGCCTTGCTTCCTGGAGCCTGCTAGGGTTAATTTTCGGCGGCATGGTGGCCGGCATTTTATCCGACCGCATTGGCCGGAAAAGGACGCTGATCCTCTCCTGCGTGCTTTATTCTCTTTTTACCATCCCCATATTCTTTGCCCAAAGCTACGAAATGTTTGCAATTTTTAGGGTATTGAGCGGCTTCGGCCTCGGGGCGTGCATCCCCGTCTCGGCAACCATAAATTCCGAGTTTGCCCCTTCAAAGTACAGAGGCTTTTTCATTGCCTCCTCATTTTCCTGGCTGGTGGCCGGGTGGGTGATGGCCGGTCTCGTAGCCATGGCCGTAGTGCCCCATTGGGGCTGGAGGTATTGCTACTTGATAGGGGGGTTGCCCATTCTCTATGCCCTCATACTGGCGGCGCTGCTGCCCGAGTCGCCCCACTGGCTGGTCAGCAAGGGGAGGAACGCGGAGGCCGTAGGCGTCATCCGGGCCATGGAGAGGGCGGCCCGGGGGTCGGCGCGGGAGTGGAGCCCGGAGGGGCTTTTGGTGCCGCCGCCCCCGAAGTCCGTGGGCGTGGCGGCGCTGTTTTCCCGGGAGTACCGGTTGGCCACCGTCGGCCTCTGGATTATGTACTTCATGGGTTGCGTCATCATTTACGGCGTGACGGCCTGGATGCCGACCCTGCTGTACGAGAAGGGGCTCTCTCTCACCAAGAGCTATGGCTTTGCCATCATGCAAAACGCCGCTTCCATTGTTGCCAACGGTGTGGCCGGGCTGACTTCGGACAAGATGGGTAGGAAAAAGAATATTATTTTTAGCTTCATTGTTTGTACCCTGGCGGTCGTACTCATGGCCAATGCCGCCGGCACGCTGGGAATTCTGGCCGCTTGCATTTTCCTGGGCTTTGCTTCCAACCTGGCCCTCACCTCGGTGCAGCCTCTCATTGCCGAAACGTACCGGACGGAGTTCAGGAACACGGGCGTGGCCTGGACGCACGCCTTCGGGCGGATTGGAGGGTTTTTGGCGCCAATTATGGCCGGTTACGTGCAGCAGCTGGGCATAGGGTTTACGGGCACCATGCTCTGGTTTATCATGCCCTCCTTAATCGGTGCTGTGGCGCCGGTGTTTTTCGTGAGATACGAGACGCGCGGCAAGTCACTGGAAAGCATCATCGGGGAATTCAGCGGAAAAGCGCCGGATGCGTCAGGCCATTAGGAAAAGGGGCGCTAACCAAAAGAGGCCTACCCCCCGCAGGGAAGTAGGCCTTTATTTATTCCTCGATCATTTCGTCGGCCTGCTTTTTCAGCGCCTCCACCACCGCGTTTAGCTCGTTTATGGAAGCGTGGATCTCCTGGGCAAGGGCCGATAGCTGCTGGCTTGCCGCGGCGACCTCCGTGATAACGCTGGTGAGGTTCTGGGCGAAATCCTTTATGCTGCCTAGTTCCCGGGAAATTTCCTTGATGGAGTTCTGCGTCTCCTGCGAGAGGTTACGCACCTCTCGGGCCACCACGTTAAAGGCGCGGCCCATGTTGCCCAGCCTGGCGGCCTCGATGGTGGCATTTAAGCCGAGGATGTGCGTCTTTTCGGCAATCTCCCGCACCAGCCTCAAAATGTGGTCCGTTCTGGAGATTTCACTCTGCAGGGACTGCGCGATATTTTGGAGGTCGGTGGTGGCGTTTGCCAGTTCCTCGGCACTCGTCGAAAGGGTGGCGGAGGCGCCGTTTAAGGCGGCGGCCTGGGACTCGAGGCGGTGGGCCATCTCGTAAAGGTTCTCTTGCTTTGCAGTGGGCATGGTGACGGTAATGGCGCCCACGGCTTCCCCGGTGGCGGGGTCGAGGAGAGGGTGGGCAATACCAATGTAGGGGACGCCGAGGACTTCGGCGCCGACCCGCCGGGAAACCCTCCTTTTGGTCCTTATGGCCTGGGCCGTAACGGTTCCCGCAGGCGTGACCTCCCCGGGCTTTACGGGCAGGGGGACTATGCCGTGTTCGCAGTACAGGAGGTGGCTTGTATCGGAAATATAAATGCCGACCTCATCGCCGAGCAGCTTTCTTATTGCCGGCGCCAGCCGGATGGCCCACGAAATTATGCTGCCGTTTTGTTCGCCCTGCTGCAACACCTGAAAGCCCTCCCGATATTGATTTCGGAAATTTAAGGAAAAAAAGATAAAGGGGTTTTCCCTCCTCGCGCCGGATATGCCATGCTTGCAGGAAAAACCCCTATGGAAAGCTTTTCCCCAGAGAAAAAGAAAGTGGGAGGAAGGGGAGAGTAGCGCTGTGTCTCTCTGCACTTCTCTATCTAAATGATGCCCTTTGCGCGAAAAGCAGCGATTTCATCGTCGCTGTAACCCAGGAGGCGCTTGAGGATTGCTTCCGTGTCCTGCCCAAGCCTTGGGGCCCCTCTCCAAACCTGCGGGGGAGTTTCGCTCATCTTGGGGCAGAAGCCGAAAGCCCTGACCGTTTGGCCCAGAGTTTGATCTTCGTACTCGATGAAGTTGCCCCGCTTCTGGTAATGCTCGCTTGCGGCCAGATCGGCAATGTTTTTGACGATACCGCAGGGCACCTTGTGCTTGGTGAGCTGTTCCTTCACTTCTGCAGCCGTGCGCGCGGCCACCCACTCTCCGGTAATCCGTTCGAGCTCCCTGCCTAGTTCGGAATTTACGGCCTCCTTGGAGGCGCCGGCCTTTTCGTGCGGGAATTTCTGCGGATCCAAGCCCAGGGCCTTAAGGAAGCGGTTGTACACCACGGGCCCGTAGGCGCCAATATAGACGTACTTATTATCCTTCGTCTTGTAAAGGTTTGCCGGCTGGAAGATGGGGATCTTGTTGCCAAAACGCTCTTTAACCATGCCGAGGAGGAAGTATTGGGTAAAGGCATCGTTGAGGCACTTGCTCATGGCTTCTACCTGCGCAATATCAACCACCTGGCCCTTACCGGTTTTCTGGGCGTTAATATAGGCCATGAGCACACCGCAGGCCATAAACATGGTGGTTATATAGTCGTTTACAAAGGAAGGCGCCAGCATTGGCGGCATTGGCTCGGGAAAGCCGTTTAGATACATGAAACCTCCCTCGGCCTGGCCGATGGCGTCGTACGACGGACGGTCGCACTCTTCGGGAACGCCGCCGAACTTGGGCCGGCCAAAGCCGCTGATGTGGGCAATAACCAGTTTGGGGTTGACTTCAAAGAGCATTTCGTCGTTAATGCCGAGTTTGTCTACCCAGACCATGTTTTCAATCCAGACATCAGAGTTTTTAATTAACCCGAGGAAAATGTCCTTAACTTCCGGAATATTCAGGTTTAGCTCCAGGGTTAGGCTGAGCCTGTTCCTGGCTTCTTGAATCCACCCTGCACTCACGCGCTGGCCGTTTTTCTCGATTACCGGTGCCTGATAGCGGAACGGGTCGCCGACATTGGGGCGTTCCACGTGGATGAGCTCGGCACCGTACTCAGCAAGGATGGTTGCGCCAAAAGGTGCGGCGACAATGCTACCGGTTAGAAGAATCCTCATTCCCGACAAGGGGCCAAATTTGGGTATTAAAGCAGGGGCGGGTACTCTTTCAACGGTTTGCCACCTCTCCATGCCCAAAACGTTGCCTCCTTCCCCAAAAATCCCTCAAAGTAATTTGAAAAACAAAACTTTTTAGAATATGAACTGCAATAAGTGTGCCAGATGGCATGATCGCTTTAATTTTGGAGAGGCGTGCTTTGGGGGCGCGCCTTTTGCTTTAAGTTTGTGCTGCGTGCCGGAGTACCCGGAAGATGCCGGGGGGAGTAGACTTGTTGCATCCAGGTGTGTAGCATATGGTCAACAGATGAACCAAATACGATACCTTCGCCATGAAATTTCGTAATTGGTTGCGGGCCGAGAGCAGGTGATGGTTAAAAGTGACAAATATGGTTTATAGGTGCATGACCATAAGGAATTGTCCGGTAGCCGTGGTTGCAAAAATTCTACATGGTAGAGAAAGTGAAACGGGTCGATGTTTCATTAATGGTACAGCCAATTTCGCGATAACTTTGCCGGCGGTGATTTCTTAAAAACTTTGGAATTGTGGCATAACTTTTGCACTGTCATAGTGCACAAAAAGTGCTAGGGAGGTTTTGGCAGATGGAAGTAAAGAAAGTTGGGGTTATTGGCGCAGGGACGATGGGGGGCGGCATTGCCCACCTGGTGGCGTCTAGCGGTTTTGAGGTACTCCTCTGCGATGTGGAGCAGAGGTTTCTCGACGGGGCCTTAAAGAGGATGGCCGACCTGATGGACAAGAGGATCGAAAAGAACAAGATGACCAAAGAGGAAAAAGATGCCATCCTGGGTAGAATCAAGACGACGACAAACCTGGACGAGTTTGCTGCTGCGGACTACGTCATTGAGGCGGTCATTGAAGACGTGAAAATAAAGAAAGATGTTTTTGCGAGGCTCGACAACATCTGCCGCAAGGAGGTCATCCTGGCCACCAACACTTCTTCCATTTCCATTACGGATATTGCCTCTGCCACCAAGAGGGCGGATAAGGTTGTCGGTATGCACTTCTTTAATCCTCCGCAGGTCATGCGCCTGGTAGAAGTGGTGCGGGGTTACTACACCAGCGATGAGACGGTTAAATTCGTGAAGGAAATGTGCCAGAAGCTGGGCAAGACCCCCATTGAAGTAAAGAAAGATTCCCCCGGCTTTGTGGTCAACAGGTTAATGCTGGCGCAGTACGTGGAAGCCATGAAGCTGCTGGAGGAAGGCGTGGCAACCGTTGAGGACATCGACATTGGCGTGAAGCTGGGCCTTAACCACCCTATGGGCGTTTTCGAGCTGCAGGACTTCGGCGGGTTGGATATCGGCTACTATGTGCTGAGCTACCTGTGCGAGGAGTTCAAGGACGGTAGGTGGAATCCGCCGACGAGCCTGAAGGTTCTGATAAGGGCGGGCAGGCTGGGACGGAAGACGGGTGCGGGCTGGTACGACTACCAAAAGTAACAGTAATGGCCATATTTCGCACATTGGAGGGTAGGCTCATGTTTGAGACGATTAAGGTTGAGTATGAAGAGAAGGTGGCCGTTATAAAGTTAAACCGCCCCCCAATGAACCCCCTTAACTCAAAGCTATTCGGGGAATTAGAGGCGGCCCTGGACGATTTATGTGCCAGGAAGGAAATTAAGGTGCTCATCATCACCGGTGAAGGCGATAAGGCGTTTGCCGCCGGGGCAGATGTGGGCGAAATGGCCAATTTATCGCCCTTTGAAATGTACTTCTTCTGCAAGAAATCGAGGGACGTCCTCTTCAAGCTGGAAAATTTAGAGCTGCCCACCATCGCTGCCGTTAACGGGTACGCCCTGGGGGGCGGTTTTGAGCTGGCACTGTGCTGCGATTTCAGGATAGCTTCGGAAAATGCCAAGTTCGGGCTACCCGAGATTAACCTCGGCATCATCCCCGGCGGCGGCGGCACACAGCGGCTGGCCAGGCTGGCGGGGGTGGCCAAGGCTAAAGAGCTCATTTACCTGGGAGAGATCGTTGATGCCGCCACCGCCGAGAAGATGGGTCTGGTTAGCAAGGTGGTCCCCGCCGGCGCGCTACTTGACGAGGCAAAGGAGATGGCCAAAAAGCTGGCCGGCAAGCCCCTGGTGGCCCTCAAGATGGCCAAGGTGGCCATAAATACCGGAGTTAACCAGGATATTAGCTCGGCGCTGAAGTTTGAGACGCACGCTTTCCTAACGGCCTTTTCTTCCGAGGACAGGGTGGAGGGCATGAAGGCCTTCCTGGAAAAAAGGAAGCCCAATTTCACCGACAGGTAATTTCTCCTGTCTTCACAAGTGAGGTGTGAGAATGATAAAAGGCGGCTCCTTTTTAATTGAGGATATCGAGGCGAGCCTGATTACCACGCCGGAGGATTTCTCGGATGAACAGAAGATGATCTTCCGCACGACCGTTGATTTTGTGGAAAAAGAGGTCCTGCCCCGTATGGACGAGATAGAATCCCAGGACGAGGCGACCATAAGGAGCCTGATGAAGGCGGCGGCAGATGTGGGCCTCTTGGGTGCGGATGTGGAAGAAGAGTACGGGGGTACGGACCTGGATAAGGTAAGCTCCATGATCATTGCCGAGTGCATGGGCAGGGGCGGTTCTTTCTGCATTACCCACGGCGGTCAGACGGGTATCGGGACGTTACCCATCGTCTACTTTGGTAACAAGAAGCAAAAGGAAAAGTACCTGCCGGACATTGTTTCCGGGGACAAGATAAGCTCTTACGCCCTCACGGAGCCGGAAGCCGGAACCGATGCCATGTCCATCAGGACAAGGGCCGTTTTGAGCAAGGACGGGCAGTATTACCTCTTAAACGGTTCCAAGCAGTTCATCACCAATGCTGGGTTTGCCGATGTCTTTGTACTCTTTGCCAAGGTAGACGGCGACAAGTTTACCGCCTTCATCGTTGACCGCGATACGGAAGGTTTTTCCATGGGGGCGGAGGAAAAGAAGATGGGCCTGAAGGGCTCGTCGACGAGAGCCCTGACCCTCGAAGATGCCAAGGTGCCGGCGGAAAATCTGTTGTTTGAAGTAGGCAAGGGTCACCTCGTTGCCTTTAACATCCTCAACATGGGGCGGCTTAAGATTGCGGCCAACGCCCTGGGCGCGGCAAAATACGCGCTCGAGCAGGCAGCAAATTATGCCAATAACCGCAAGCAGTTTAAACAACCCATAGTTAACTTTGGCCTGATTAAAGAAAAGCTGGCCAACATGGCCAAGAAGATTTTTGTCACCGAAAGTATGCTTTACCGGATCTCCGGGCTGATCGAGGAAGAGGTATTTTCCAAGCTCGATAAGTCAAAGGAGGTTCTCGGTTACGAGATAGCCGAGAGGTTAAGCGATTATGTTATCGAATGCTCAATTTTAAAGATTTACGCTACCGAGACGCTCTCTTATGTGGTGGACGAGGGCGTCCAGATTCACGGAGGCTACGGGTACATTGCCGAATACCCCATTGAAAGGGTCTACCGCGACGCCCGCATTTTCAGGATCTTTGAGGGGACAAACGAAATAAACAGGATCGTCATACCCACAACCATCGTGCGTAAGGCCCAAAAAGGGGAGCTACCTTTAGGGGAAAAGCTGGACAGGATTGACGAGGTTTGGGCCGGCATTGCGCCGCCCCTCACCAGGGCCGAAGAAATTGTGAAAATGGCCAAGGCGCTCTTCCTGTATGTTTATAAGCAGGCGACGGCAAGGTACGGCCAGAACATCGGCCGGGAGCAAGAGGTGCTGGGCAGGCTTGCCGATATGGCCATAGAAGTATACGGGATGGAAAGCGCGCTTCTCCGTACCCAAAAGGCCTTTAACTCGGGTAAGAAGGCGGAAGCGGAATTGATGAGGAAGATCACCGAGGCCTACGCGTTTGAGGCGGTGAGGGCCGTTGAGGCAAAAGCGGCGGACGTGCTGGCCATGGTCGGCGAAGAAAAAGAAAAAGAGGTCGGCAGGGTGCGCGCCCTCTGCACCCATGTGCCCGTAGACGTGGTGGCACTCAACCGGGAAATTGCCGCCGAGGTTGCGGAGGCCGGGGGTTACCCCATTAAGGTGGCCTAGTAAAAGCATTTTTTATACGAGGAGGAGACGTATGTATTCGAAGGCATATATCCCTTATCGCGGCTACTACAGCTCACCCTTTGCCAGGTGGCAGGGAAGCCTGCAGAACGAGCACCCCGTGGAGCTGGCGGCGACAACAGCCAAGAAGTGGCTTGCTTCCAAGGGGCTGGACGTCAAAATTTTCGATTACCTCTACCTGGGCAAAACCGTCGGGCAATTGCATACTTTCCATGCCGCGCCATGGGCCGCAGCCCTCATGGGGGCCACGCACATACCCGGGTGCCACATCTCGCAGGCCTGCACTACCTCGACCACGTGCATTAACCAGGCTGCTGCTGGCGTGGAAGTGGGGCTTTTCGAGACGGCTTTTTGCCTGATGACCGACAGGTGTTCTAACTCCCCCCACACCATCTGGCCCAATCCTATGGGACAGGGAGGGAAGGTCGTTGCCGAAGACTGGATGCTGGATAACTTCAACGACCCCATAGGAAAGTTTGCCATGATCCAGACGGCCGAAAACGTGGCCAAGAAAATTGGGGCCACAAAAGAACAGTGCGACGAAGTAGCGTACAGGCGCTACGAGCAGTATAAGGAGGCCCTGGCCAACGACCGGGCCTTCCAGAAGCGCTATATGTTCCCCGTGGAGTACAGGAAAGGGAAGAAGGAAATAGGCGTGCTGGAAGAGGACGAGGGAGTCTACCCGACCACACGGGAAGGGCTGGCGAGCTTAAAGCCGGTACTGGAAGGGGGCGTTCACTCCTTTGGCGCGCAGACCTACCCGGCGGACGGCAACTGCGGGGTGATAGTTACCACGCGGGAAAAGGCGAGGGAACTGAGCGCCGATAAATCCGTGGAGATCCAGGTAATTTCCTACGGCTTTGCCCGCGTGGAAAGGGCGCACATGCCCATGGCCCCGGTACCGGCAGCGAGAATGGCCTTAAGCAAGGCCGGCATTGACATTAAAGATGTAAAGGTTATCAAGACGCACAACCCGTTTGTGGTAAACGACCTTTACCTGGCCAGGGAGATGAACGTGGACGTAATGAAGATTAACAATTACGGTTGTTCGCTCATCTACGGGCACCCGCAGGGGCCGACCACGGGAAGAGGGATAATTGAAATGATTGAAGAGCTGGTCATGCTCGGCGGGGGTTACGGCCTGTTCACCGGCTGTGCAGCCGGCGATACGGCGGCGGCGCTGGTGGTCAAGGTATCGTAAGCATCGATACGCCATGAGGGGGCAGGGGGTGGTGTATGCCCGGCCCCCTCAAATAGCCTAAAAGAAAAACAGGACGGGGTGGTAGGCATTGAAGATAGTCGTTCTTCCCAAGCAGACCTTTGACACGGAGGCCAAGATCACGCTGGACGCCGCGGGCAAGATCAACCGCGAGGGCGTAAACCTCATCATGAACCCCTACGACGAATTTGCCGTGGAAGAAGCATTAAGGCTCAAAGAAAAACACGGCGGCGAAGTCACGGTGGTCTCCTTTGGGGGGCCCAAAGTGCCGGACATTTTGCGCCAGGCCCTGGCCATGGGTGCCGACAAAGCCGTGCACGTGGGAGACGAGGGCCTAGAGGAAATAGACGAGCACACCACGGCCACCATCCTGGCCAAACTACTGCGCGACCTGGAATACGACCTCATTTTGGCCGGGTGGCGGGCCATAGACGACGGCTCCGCCCAGGTGGCGGGCAGGGTGGCGGAGATCCTGGGCCTGCCCATGGTCAACATGGTCATCAAGCTGGACATTGCGGAAGGCAAAGCGGTGGCCAGCCGGGAAATCGAAGGCGGCTACGAAGTGGTGGAAGTGCCCCTGCCGGCGGTCATCACCGCCCAGAAAGGGCTAAACGAGCCCCGCTACCCCACCATGAAAGGCATCATGCAGGCCAAAAAGAAGCCCATGCAAAAGCTCACCATTGCGGACCTGGGCCTCGGGGGAGAGGAAGTGGCGCCCAAGGTGCGGGCGCGGAGGTACTATTTGCCCAGCCCGCGCTCACAGGGCAAGATCATCACCGGAGAGCCGGCGGAAGCGGCGGCGGAGTTGGTCAGGTTGTTACGCGAAGAAGCCAAGGTCGTCTAAAGGAGGGGCCAAAGGGGAGAGATGGCTAAAGGGATCTGGGTATACGCCGAGCACGCCAACGGCAAATTCAAGAAAGTCACCTTTGAGATGCTGGGCGCCGGGCGCCGGTTGGCCGACGAGCTGGGGGAAGAACTCTGCGCCGTGGTCATCGGTAAAGATGTAGGCGAGCTGGCCGCCGCCTTAGGGGAATACGGCGCGGACAAAATCTACGTGGTGGAAAGCGCGGAGCTGGCCCGCTACACCACCGACGGCTACACCCTGGCGCTCTCCAAGCT
>NZ_AUBR01000025.1 GCF_000429345.1 Desulfovirgula thermocuniculi DSM 16036
CGACGGGAGGGTTGCCAGGAGCGCGTTTTCCGGAAGGACCTTGGCGGGACCGAGGACTACGGGACCGGATACAGCAAAAGCTCTCGCGGGACTTGCCTCGATGTTTTTGGAAAATGCTCCTCCTCGATCTGAGGACCCTGTGGTGGGATTGAAAAAAAGGGAAAAGGGAGGCAGGTTCGGTGTGACCTTCTGGAAGAGGTTCTTTCCGAGGAAGGAGAAGGAGCGGGGAGCGGATGGGGACTCCCGCGGCGGCCCCGCGCCGGAGCGGCCCCTCTCTCACGCCTGCACGGTGCAGGGGCAATCCGGGTCCCCCTTTGGCGGCCCGTTCGCGGGGGCGCCCGAGGAGCCGACTGCGCGGCCCGGGGGAGGTTCCGGAGCCGGGGTTGCCGCCTCCCCTCCTGCCGCGGGCGCGGCGCCCGTTGGAATCGGGGAACCTGTGATGGGATCGAAAATCCTCTTGGTGGGCAGGCGCGCCGAGTCTCTCCTGCGGCGGGCGGAGGAGTGCGGCTTCCTCCCGGTGGCCGGGAGGCTCCCGCCCGGCGTGCGGCCCGACGTGGCCGTCGTCGACGTGGAACTCCTGCCGTCCGTCGCCGACCTGGGGTGCCGCGTGGTCGGCCTGAGTTCGGGGAAGCTCAGCGACCTCCTGCTCGCCTCGGGCGACACGCCCGTGGCGCTCAGCGGCGACGCCGCCCTGGAGATCGCCGCCAGGCTCTGCGGGCTGGGAGGGGCCGCAGGAGCGCCCCCGCGGGCGCACGGCGTGCGGCAGGCTCCGGCTGGGTTCCCCGGCGGCACAACCCCGATGCCGGGCACATCGTCCGTTGCAGGCGTCGCGCCGGATTCCCTTCGGCACGGCGCCCCGGTTCCTTCGCAGACCGCCGCTACGCCGCGCGCGGCCGCAACGGGCAGGAAGGGCCTCGTGCTCGCCTTCTACTCCGGCACCCAGGCCCAGCAGGGCAAGACCTCCCTGGCGGTCAACGCCGCCGCGCTGCTGGCGGGCAGGGGGATGTCGGTGTGCATGGTCGACCTGGACACCGGCAAGGCGGGGCTGACGCGCCTCTGCGGGTACTCCGAGGAGCGCCCGCCAGGTTGCGACCTGGAGTCCTTCTTCGCCGGGCGCGAGCCCGCCGCGGGGCCTGCGGGCACGTGGCTCGTCGCCGCCCCCCTGCCGGAGAGGGAATGGTTCCCTGACCCCGGGCGGGCCGAGGAACTGGTGGCCCGCCTGGCGGGGGAGTACGACGCGGTGGTGCTCGACTTCGGGGTGCGGCTAGTCACGCCCCCCGTGAGGGCGATCTTCCGGCTCTGCGACCGCGTCTTCGTCGTGACCCTCCCGCACCGCATGTCGGCCTCCGCCGTGGCGAGGCTGCGCGGCCAGTGGCTGGCCGAGGTCGGCGCGGGGAGGGTGGCGGTCGTCGTCAACCGCGTGGGGTACCCCGGCATGAACATCTCGCCCAGGGATGCCGCCGGACTCCTCGGCTTCGGGGAGTTCTACGAGGTGCCCGAGGACCCGGCGGTGGCGGCCGCGGAGGACGAGGCGGCGCGCGGCAGGCCGTATAACCCGCCCGCCCTGGGGAGGAAGAGCCGCTTGGGCAGGGCGCTGGCGGCCGCCCTCGACGGGGTCGTGCCGTCCGGCGCGGCAGGAAAGGGGGCTATGCCTTGTTGAGCAACTTCTACCTCCACTACCAACCCATCTTCTACATCAAAGATCCGGCGCAGGTCCTGGGGTACGAGGCACTCCTGCGCCACCCCGCGGGGTGGTCGCCCCACGACCTCCTGCGGGAGGCGCGCCGCGTGGGGGCGATCCCCATGTGGGAGCTCCGCGTCCTGGAGCGGGCCGCGGAGGAGGTCCTGCTGAGGACGGGGGAGATCTTGTTCTTCAACCTCACGCCGGAGGCCTTCGCCGATGCGGCCTTCCCCGCCAGGGCGGCCCGCCTGGTGGAGTCCAGGGGGATCTCCACGGCCAGGGTGTGCGTGGAGGTGTCGGAGCAGGGCCTGTACGCCCTGAGGGAGTTCCCGCTACTCGTGCGGGAGTGGGTCGAGCGGGGGTTCTTCGTGGCCCTCGACGACTTCGGCACCCAGAGGGCTAACATCGACCTGCTCTTCGGCATCCAACTCGACTACGTGAAGGTCGACCGCGTGCTGGTCGACGGCGTGGCGGCCGACAGGAAGAAGCAGACGCTCCTGGCGGGGCTGGTCGAGGCCATCGCGGGCCTCGGCTCCTACCCGATCTTAGAGGGCGTAGAGAGGGAGGAAGACTTCGAGTGGCTGGCGGGCACGGGCTGGGACGTCGGCGTGCAGGGGTTCGTGCTGGCCCGCCCGTCCGCCCTGTCTGCCGGAGTTGCCAACATTTTAAAGGGGGGTCGTAGATGACGGTGTTGCGGAGACTGTACGTCAACATGGAGGAAAGCGCCCTCGCGCGGCTGTCGAGGTTCGCTGGCGTGGAGTGCCTGCCGCTGGACGGCGCGGCCGCCCCGGGGGACGGCACGGTCGCACTCGTCGTGCGCCCCCCGAATCCCGCCCCGGCGGCGGCCCTCGCGGATGAGCTCGCGGCAGCGGCCTCCCTCGGCGTGCCGGTGGTGGTCGTGGCAGGGACCAGGGACGCGGAGGGACTCGGACTGCTCCGCGAGGCCGCGCTGTGCGGCGTGCCGCCGGAGTGCGTGCTCTTCGTCGAGGGCGGCAGGGTGGTCGACGCCGCCGGCAGGGTGCTGGGCGAGGCCCTGCGGGGCAGGGGCATCGGCGTCTCCGCCGCCGTGCGGGCGGCCCGCGAGGCCCTGGAGAGGGGCTTGGTGCCGGAACCGGCCCTGTGGGAAGGAGGAGACGGGTTTGGCTCCGAGCCCGCTCTCTGGGAGGCGGGTAGCGCGGCGGAGGGGAGTGCCGCGGGCGTCGGCTTCGCGGGTTCGGAAGTTGGTAGTGCCGGAGACGTGGTTTCGGCCAGCGTGCCGGAACCGGAAGAGAAAGCTCCGGAGAGGCACCCCGCCGAGGAGTACTTCGACGCCGCGCGGCACCTGGTGGCGGTGTTCGGGGCGAGGGGGAACGTCGGCGCGTCCACCGTGGCGGCCTGCCTGGCCGGGGTGCTGGAGGACTACGACTCCCTCTACCTCGAGGTCACGCCCTCGCCCGCCGGTTACAGGTACTTCGCACCCGACCTGGTGAGCGCGCTCGGTACGGGACGCTACGCCCTCGCCAGCGCGGGCAGAACACCCACTCGGCCGCTCCGGCCGTGCGGCGTGCTGGTCGCCGACATCGCGGCTTCCGAGGAGGTTGCCGCCGACGCCGCCTACCGCCGCGCCGGGTGCGTGGTTCTGGTCACGGACGGCTCGCCGGTGTCGTTCGAGCGCGTGGGTAGCTGGGTCAGGGGCGGCTGGAGGCTCGACGTGCTGGTGGTGAACCGCGTCCTCCCCGGGGCGGGTTACCCGCCGGAGGTCTACGCGGGCGAGTACGGCCTCCAGCGGGTGGTCGGGATACCCGGCGGCTTCGAGGAGGAGGCGGCGGTCAACGCGGCCCTGCAGGGCAGCGCGCTACCCCTGGGCCGCAGCCCGGACTTCGACGCTGCGGTTGGTTACCTCGCCAGAGCGGTGTTGGAAGTCCTGGGCCTGTCCTGATATCCCGTAGCTCTATATGTTTTCTGAAAGGGGGAACAAATGACCGTGAACGCCCTCAAGAACTTCCGGTACTGGTTGCTAGCGGCGGTGGTCTTCGCCGCGGTGGCCGCGGTCGGCTCCGTGCAGGCCGTGCGCTCCTTCGCGGGCGCGGTGCAGGCTGTGGCGGTGAAGCGGGACGTGCAGGCCGGCGAGGTCCTGACGCAGAACGACCTGACGCTGGTAGAGCAGGCCAGGGGCACCCTGTACGGGGATGCCGTGCTGTCGCCGCGCGACGCCGCGGGCATGGCCGTCAGGGGTTTCCTGCCGGCGGGCACCGTGCTACGGCGCTCCATGCTGGTACCCCCGCAGCAGGCGGGCGTGGCGGGCGCCGTGGCCTCCCTCGGCCCGGGCTACGTGGCGGTGGCCGTGCCGAACACGCTGGGTACCACCGTGGCGGGCACGCTCGAGGCGGGCAACCGCGTCGACATCTACTCCAGGGCGAGCGACAAGGAACCTCCCGTGAAGGTGGCCTCCGACGTGCTCGTGCTGAGGGCGGGCACCGTGCGCACGCGCGAGGGCGAGCAACCCACCCAGGGCGTGGTCCTTGCCGTGCCGGAGGCCGACCTGCCGAAGCTACTCCCCTACGTCACGGGCGGCAAGGAGGCCTCGCTGACCTTCGTGCTGAAGCCGCTCGCGTCCGGCCAGGGCGCCGGGCAGCAGTCACAGGCACAACAGCCACAGCAGGCACAGCAACAGCAAACGCAGCAGCAGCCGCAACCGCAGTCCCCGCAGCAACCACAAGTCCAGCAACCGCAGGCACCGCAGCCGCAGGCGCCAGCGGGCCAGGCCGGGCGGTAGGGGGTAGGGGGGCGATCAGTATGTCGTTGCTCTTCGTGGGCGGCCACCCCGAGTTCATACGGGAGTGCAAGGCCGCGGCGGCGAAGCACGGCGCGAAGGTGGTGGGCGAGGCCGCCTCGCCCTACGACATCTACATCCTCGTCGACCGGGTGAAGCCCGACGGCGTGCTCGTCACCTCCCAGCCCGAGTGGGTCAACGTCGCCATAGACATCGCCCGCGTCCGCCCGAACGCCCTGGTCTTCGTGTCCGGCCCGGTGAGCGCGGCGACGTGGAGCCGCATGAGCGAGGCGCGGGTGTACTCCGTACCCGCCGACCCCGAGCAGGCGGTGAGGGCGTGCGTCGCCGCCCTGGGCAGGCTCAGCCCGCAGCGGGTGCGGCTGGACGACCTCGAGGTGCGGCCCCCGGAGGTGGCCGTCTCCCAGCGGGCGGTGGCCGTGCCGGCCCGCACGGTGGTCGTCTACTCCAACAAGGGCGGGGCGGGCAAGACCACCCTCGCCGAGAACCTGGCGGCGGTACTGGGCCTCTGGGCCAGGGAGCAGGAGCGCGCCACGGGGATGGCCTGCCGGGTGGCCCTGCTGGACTTCAACGTGGACGGCTCGACGGGTCTCTACACCTGGTTCCCGCCGGGGGACGCGCGGAAGCCCAAGACGGCGGCCCTGTGGGAGGACTTCGCGAGCGGTTCCGCCGAGGCGCTCCCGTGGGCCGCCGTATCGGGAGTCATGAACTACAGCGAGGGGGCGAACGTGTACTACCTGGCCCCGCCGCAGACACCAGACGAGAAAGAGCGCTTCAACCGCGAGCTGGCCAAACTGATCCTGGAAGCGTGCCAGAGGTTCTTCCACTTCGTCATCGTGGACTCCGGCGTGGCCCTAAAGGACCGCGACCCGGTGCTCGTGGCCGTCACCAGGGCCACGGACGTGCTGCTGGTGTGCAGATACACCTTCACCGACCTGCGGTTGCTCGCCGAGGGTTACTCGAAAGAGTTCGGGCGGCTCCTCGACCCGGCGAAAACCGGCCTCGTGCTGAACCGCGTCAGGCAGACGTGGTTCACCGTGCGGGACTTCGTGGAGGCCTTCACCAAGGAGGCGGGAACGGCGGTACCGCTCAAGGGCGAATTACCGGAAGAACCAGGTTTGGAATCTAAAGAGGCGCAGGTTGCCGGGGTTCCCTACGTGTGCGTCAGGGCGGACTCGGAGTTCTCGCGGGCCGTGTGCCAGGTGGCCAGGAACGTGCTCGGCGTGGACGTCGCCCTCGCCAGGGCGGCCAGGAAGGGGCTGCGGGAGAGGTTGCTGTCCCTGTTCGGGGGCGGCAGGAAGAAAAAGGCGGCTTCATAGGCAGGTGATCTTTTATGAACAACTCGCTGTACGCCGAACTGGTCGTGGGGGCGGGCGGGGCCGACGGCGCCCGCGCCGGGGCGGAAAGGGAGGCGTCCCCCGCCGCCGCCGAGGTCGACGTCCTGCGGGCGAAGCTGATGAGGGAAGCGTGGGCGTCCGACCCCGAGGTCTTGCGCGACAGGGAGAGGGTGCGCTCCCTCCTGCGGGAGATCGTGGCGCGGGAGGGCATGCCCGTCCACCTCATCGAGGAGTTGATGAGGGACATATACGGGTTCGGCCCCATCACCGACCTGATGGCCGACCCCGGGGTGACCGACATATGGATCGACAGGTACGACTTCATCAGGTACGAGAAGGACGGGCGCATCCACACCTGGCGCAGGACCTTTACCTCGGAGGAGCACCTGCGGCGGTTCGTCGTGCGCATGGCGGCCTCGGTCGGGCGCAAGGTCGACGAGGCGCGGCCGGTGGAGGACTTCCGCCTGCCGGACGGCTCCCGCGCGGTGGTCTTCCTCGACGGGCCGTCCGTGCGCGGCACCAGCGTGGTCATCCGCCGCTTCTCCCGCCTCTTCACGCTCGAAGAGCTTGCCGAGAGGAAGGTCTTCCCCGCCGAAATGGTGCGGCTTTTTAAGTTGATGGTCAAGGCGCGGCTGAACATATTCGCGGCGGGCGGCATGGGCAGCGGCAAGAACACCTTCCTCAACGCCCTCCTCCTGTGCGTGGGGCCGGACGAGAGGCTGGTGTTCATCGAGGACCCGGCGGAGACGCGCGTGGGACTCCCCGATCCGAACCGCCCGAAGTTGCCCGTACCGTGGGCGGTCGTGCTGGAACCCCGGCGGGCCGGCGTCGAGGGTAGCGGCGAGGTCTCCCAGGACCTCCTGTTCGAGAAGGTCCTGCGGACGAAACCCGCCCGCGTGATATGCTCCGAGTGCCGCAACGAGGTCACCACGTACTGGACGCTGCAGGCCATGAACATCGGCCACCCCGGCTCGATGTCCACCGTGCACGCCGACGGGCCGGAGGAGGTCCCCGCCCGACTCTCGGACATGCTGGCGGCCTACAGGGGCGGGGCGTATAGCACGCTGGCGTCCCGCGCGGGCAAGGTGGCCGCCGCCGAGGTGATCTTCTTCCTGGCGCAGGTCAACGGCCACCGCAGGCTGCTGGACATCGCCGAGGTGCGCAGGCGCGACTTCGACTCCCTGCCGGAAGTCGTGCCCCTCTACACCTTCCGCATAGAGGGGTACGCTGAGGACGGCGCGCCGCTGGGCGGGTTGAAGCCCACCGGCGAGGCGCCGGACTTCCTCCGCAAGCGCAAACTCTCCCTCTACCTGACGCCGGAGGAACTGGAGGAGCTCAGGGGGTGGTTCCCGTGCAGCCAGCACTAATAGGCGTGCCCGTGTTCCTGGCGGTCTTCTCCCTCTTTGTGGCCCTGGCGTCGAGGGGCAGGGTCAACCCGCTATTAGAAGCTTTCGCCCGCGGGCGGGTTGCGTCCGATGGCGGGAGGCGCGAGTCCTTCTTCGTGCGGCTGTGGAACCTGCGCGGGGAGTCTTCCCTCGGTCTGGAGGGGGCCGTGCTGGCCGGCGCCGCCGCGGGCACGGCGGTCTTCTTCCTGGTTGCCGCCCTGCTCGACCCGCTGTTCGCCGCGCCGCTGGCCGTGGGGGGTTTCCTGCTCGGGCCGCGCGCACTGAACGCCTTCCTCTACAGGCAGAGGATAAAAGCCTTCCGCAACACCGTCGAGTTCGGGTTGGACACGTTGCTCACCGCCCTGCACATAGGGCTTCCGATGGAGAGGGCGCTGAGGGAGGCATCGGCCCACTCTCCCGAACCCATCAGGACCGAGTTCCTCCGCGTGGCGGAGGAGATCTCCAAAGGCGTGCCCGAGCCGGAGGCGTTCCGGAACATGGCCGCCAGGGTTCCCTGCGTCGAGGCCGAGGAACTGTGCGAGGCCGTGGAACTCTACGTTAAGGTCGGCGGGCCGCGGGCGCTGGAACTCCTCAGGCAGGTCCTGACCAACCTGCGGGACGGCGTGAGCATGCGCTACCAGGTGCACCAGCACACGAGGGGCGCGAAGACCTCCGCCGTCATGGTCACCCTCATTCCCGTGGGGTACATGGCCTTCATGCTCGCTTTCGCGCCCGACCTCTTCGGGCCGCTGCTCACCACGCAGGCGGGGCGCGTCTCGCTCTTCGTGGCCGTCCTGGTGTTCTTCGCCGGCCTCGGGCTCGTGCTGAACATACTGCGCTCGATAGAGGAATTCTGATCTTGCGGGAGTGGTGGGAAATGCAAGTCCCTTTTTACGTGCCCGTGTCGGCGGGCGTCTCGGTGCTCTGCCTGATCGCCGCGCTGAGGCTGCGCGCCACGGTCACCGCTTTTGACCTGGCGGCCAAGTCCCCGCCGCTACGCGAGGCCGCTTCGGCGTTCTTCAACGGCCTCCTCGTGCGCTACCCCTGGTTGCAGAGGCTGGCCGGCCCGCCCGACGTGGAGGAGAGGCTGGCCATGGCGGGCAATCCCCTCGGGGTGACCCCCGAGGCGTTCGACGCGTTCAGGTTCCTGCTGGTCGGGCTGGCGGCGGTGTCCGGCCTCCTCGGCCTCTTCTCCCTGAACGTGCTGGCTTTCCTGCCCGTGCTACTGCTGAAGCTACCCGACTGGTGGCTGTCTTATCTCGTCGCCGAGCGGCGCAGGAAAATGAAGCGGGAGTTCATCATGGTGGCGTCGAGGCTCTCCACGGCGCTGTCGGCGGGCTTGGAACTCGGCGCGGCCCTGGAGTGGGCGGCGTCCGGCGCCGCCTCGGACAAGAGGTCCGCCCTGCGCGAGGAGCTCGCCCGGGCGGTGAGCGAGGCGAAGTTCGGGGCTTCAATAGAGGACGTGCTGAACGGGTTCGCCGCCCGCACGGGCCTGCTCGACGCGCGGCGGCTCACCCTGGCGGTGGTGCAGGCGCAGCGCTACGGGGCCTCCGTGGCGGGCAAGCTGGCCGAGGCGGTGAGGGACGCCAGGGAGCGGCGCAAGGCCGAGATAATAGGCCAGGCCAAGAGCGCGGAGCAGAAGCTCCACCTGGCGGTGTTCGTCATGGCCATCCCCACGATAATATGCACCCTCGCCCCCATGGTCATCTCGCTCGCCAGGCAGAACCCGTTCAAATAGGGGGCGGCTACCATGGAAGACGCGCTGATCCTGGATCGGCTGGCGGGCGACCTGCTGTCGTTCGGGGGAACGAAGGGCTTCGCGGGCGGCGCGCTGACCGCCCTGCAGGGCGTGCCTTTCCTTTTTCTTTTGGTGACCGCGGCGCACGCCGCCCTGCGGGGCCTGCTGTCCCCGCTACTGGGCCGCGCCGGGGCGAGCCTCGTGGCCCTCTCCGCCACGTCCCTGGCGGTGGCGGCGTTCTCCGTCAAGGCCGCCCAGCACCCCGCCCTGGCGTGGGCGCTGGTGGCGTGGGCGGCAAACGCCGCCGGGGCGGCCTCGGCGGAGTTGTTCTCGGCGTTGAGAAAAGTTTCTAATGGCGGCGGGAGGTGATAATGTGGGGGAACTGGTGCGGCGCTTTTCGTGCGGCGAGCGCGGCACGGCGGTGCTGATCATGATGCTCGTCGTGCTCTCGTGCGTTTTCGGCGTCCTGGGGTACGACTACTCGCGGGCGCACGCCGTGCGGGCCAGGCTCCAGACGGCAGCCGACGCGGCCGCCCTCGCGGGGGCCATGCAGGCCGAGGTCGTGCCGGAGTACAAGTACGTCTTGGTGGACGGGAGCGGCAACGAGACCACCGACCCGGAAAAGGCGGTGAAGGTCAAGGCCAAGATCGTGAAGTACCACTGCGACCTGCAGAGGAGGGAGGCGCAGGCGCGGCAGGCGGCCCTCGCCGCGTTCAGGCAGAACCTGCTGGGCGAGAAGGTTCCCGTCTACGACGTGGCCTGCCCGCCCGCGGCGGGCCTTGTGCCCAACCCGACGCCCGGGTACGAGCTGCAGCTGGGGGTGGACTGGTCCAAGCCCAAGTACGGCTCCGACGGCTCGGTGTACTACGACGAGTTTAAGGTCTCGCGCGCCGAGGCGGGCGTGAGGTCGTACCTCCTGGTGCCGCTGTTCAGGAGGGTGGCGGGGGGCGAGGACGCGTTCAAGGAACTGGTCTCCGCCCCCAGGCCGTCCGGCTGGAGCGGGGCCGTCAGGCTGGGCGCCCGCGGCTCCGCCCAAGCGCTACCGCCTCCCCCGCCAGGGGGATAACGCTCTAGAACCCGGCATGCCGGGGAACTTCCCCCGGCGGCTTTTTTTTGAGGGGGTGGCATCGCGTGGCTAAGCGGTTTTTCTCTGAGGAACGCGGCGAGGCGGTGGTGTGGCTGGTGGTGGCGATCGTGGGCATCATTTTCGCGGTCATCGCCTTCCTCAGCTTCAGGCACCAGGGCGGCACCGTGGGCAATGAGATACCCGGGGCGGCCAGCAACGCGGCGTCGGGCCTCCAGCAGGTGAGGATACAGTAGGGGCGGTCTGCCTTGGGCAAGGGCGATTTCGCGCGGGCACTTGATGCTATCTTGGGGCTGGTAGTGGCCCTCTCGGTTGCCCTGGCCGTGGCCGCCGCGGCGGGGAACGCCATGGTGCAGGGCGACACCCTGTGGCACGTGAAGGCCGGGGAGTGGATCCTGGACAACCGCGCCGTGCCGAGGGCCGACCCCTTCTCGTGGACGGCCCCCGGCGCGCCCTGGCACGCCCACGAGTGGCTGTGGGAGGTGCTGGCGGCCTTGCTCTGGCGCGCGGCGGGCCCGTGGGGCGTGTGGTCGCTTGTGGCGCTGGGCGCCCTCCTGGCCGCGGGGTGCTCCTACGGCCTGGCCCTCCGCAGGTCGGGCAGCCCCGCGTGGGCGGCGGCGTGCACGTCCCTGGCGGCGGGCGCGCTGGCACCCTTCCTCAGCGCCAGGCCGCACACGCTCGCCCTGGGGTTGTTCGCCCTGTGGGTGCTGGTGCTCGACGCCGCCCGGGGGCGGCCGCGCTTCGCCGCGTTGGCCGCCCCCCTGGGGGCGCTGTGGGCCAACGCCCACGCCTCCGCCCCCGCCGGGGCGCTGGCGGGGGCGGCATTCCTGGCGGCGGACGCCCTCGCGGGGAGGAGGCCCGCCCCCGCGCAAGCTACCGCCCTGTTGATCTTCGCCGCCTCGGTCAACCTCAACCCCTGGGGCCCGGAGGTGTGGGCCTTCGCCGTGGCCGTCTCGTCGCGCCCCGAACTGGTGAACCTCATCTCCGAGTGGCAGTCCCCCAACTTCCACTCCCCGTTCCTCTGGCCCTGCCTGGCACTGGTGGGCGCGCTGTGCCTCCTCTGGGGGCGCTCCGACCGCGCGTTGCGCCTGCTCGCCGCGGGAGCCTTCGCGGCGGGGTTGCTGTCGCTCAGGCACCTGCCGTACTTCCTGCTCCTCTGGCCCGCCGCCGCGGCGCCCGCGCTGGCGGCCAGGTTCGGCGGGCCGGGGAGGAAGACGTTCGTTGCAGGGAGTTGCGTTGCGGCTGCGGCGGCCCTCGCCGTGGCCCTGGCGGCCCTTCCCCCGAACTGGCTGGAGAAGCCGCAGGAGGGGGAACCCTTCCCGGTCGCCGCCGTGCGGTTCATGAAGGAGCGCGGCCTCACCGAGGGGGTGTTCAACCACTACACCTGGGGCGGCTACCTCGTCTGGGAGGGCGTGCGGCCGTTTATCGACGGGAGGGCCGATATGTACCTCCTGTCCGGCTCGGGCGTCCTGGAGGACTACGACGCCGCCGCGGGCATCCTCAGGCGACCCGACCCCGACGGCGTGTTCGAGAGGCGGGGAGTGAGGGTCGTCCTGGTGCCCGCCAAATCATGGCTGGCCCTCTACCTCTCCCGGCACCCGGACTGGGAGGAGGCCTACAGGGACGAGACGGCGGCGGTGTTCGCGCGCCGCCCGCGGGTCAGCCCGCCGGGCGGGAGCTCTTAATTTTTAGAAAAGGAGGTGAATCGGCATGTTCGGCCTGCTCAAGAAGTTCTTTTCCGGCGAGGGCGGCGAGGCGGTGGTGTGGATCGTCGTGACCATCATCGGGATCATCATCGCCGTGGCCGCGTTCCTCAAGTTCAAGAACTCGCCAGGCAACGTGGGTACTGAGATAAACGCCGTTGCCAACAACGCCGCGAGCGGCCTGCAGCAAGTGAGGATACAGTGACGATTTCGGACCCTCTCAGAGAGGGTCCTCTTCTTTTTTTTTTGGGGGGTGTTCGGAATGGCGAAAGCGATCGTGGATTTCCTGCGCCGCGACCGCGGGGAGGCCGTCCCGTGGCTGGTAGTGACGTTAGTGGGGATCATACTGGCGGTGGCCGTCTGGAAGGGCCTGGGTCCCGGCGTGAGGCAGGCCGCCCAGAAGATGGGCAACGCCCTGGCGGGGCAGTAGTAGGGGGTGCCGCTCGCCGTGCACAGCGTCGTCGTCCCGGCCTATAACGAGGAAACCCGCCTGCCCGGTACCCTGGAGGCGATACGGGCGCACCTGTCGGGTCGGGAATACGAGGTCGTCGTGGTGGACGACGGCTCCTCCGACCGCACGGCGGAGGTCGCCGGGGAATTCGGCTGCCGGGTGGTCAGGCACCCGCGCAACCTGGGCAAGGGCACGGCGGTCAGGACCGGAGTCCTGGCTTCGAGGGGAGATCTGATCCTGGTGACGGACGCCGACCTGGCGGCGCCCGTAACGGAACTGCCGAAGCTGGAGGCGGCACTTGAAAGGGGTGCAGACATCGCCATCGGCTCCCGCGAGGCACCGGGGGCGAGGGTGAGGAGGGCCTCCCCGGGGCGGAAGCTCGCGGGGAGGCTCTTCAACCTCCTGGTGCGGCTCCTCACGGGGTTGCCCTACCGGGACACCCAGTGCGGGTTCAAACTCTTCCGGGGGGAGGCCGCGCGGGCGCTCTTTTCCCGCGCGGCGTGTGACGGGTACTGCTTCGAAGTGGAGGTCCTGCTCCTGGCCCGGGAGATGGGCCTGAGAGTGGAGGAGGTGGGCGTGGAGTGGCACGACAGGCCGGGCTCGAAGGTGAGGCTCTTGCGGGACGGGTGGAGGATGTTCCGGGAGTTATTGGAGCTGAAGAGGCGGTTGCCGTGTGCCAGGAAAATGATACCCTTAGGACTGCCGGGAGTGGCGGGAAAGGTGTCACCGAATCCGTCCTTAAAGGAAGCGGATTCCCAAGCCGCGGTTTCTTTATGGAGCGGGAAAAGGCTCTGACGGCGCTCATACTAGCGGTGCTGATGGGCATCTACGGGGTGGTGTTTACCGTGATTGACTTCAAGCGGCAGGCGGAAGTTAAGGCGAGGTGGAACAGCTTCGCGAGCGTGCCTTACGAATACCGCCTTCCCGCGTACGGGACGTGGTTCTACGCGAAAAACGAAGAGGATTACCGCTTCCTCGTGTCCGGAGCCGCACGGAAACCCAGAAATGAGGCACGGGTGCCCGGCTGGTACCTCGTCGTGCCCGCAGAAGGATCCGGTATCCTCCAGGAAGGAAAGCGCGTTTACTCTTACGACGAGGTGAGGGAAGAACTCGGTCGGGTGCTGGCTCACCTGCCTAGAGAGGTAGCGGGGGCGGGTGCGGGGCGGTGAGGAGGGTTGGACGCCGCAGGGATTCCGGAAGAGCCTGCTGGGAACTCTTCTCCGGCGACTGCTGGTACTTCCGGGCCAGGACGCACGTCCTGGCCCGCCTGGTCTCCCGGTGCCTGCCGCCGGACTCCTGGGTCCTGGACGTAGGCTGCGGGGACGGCAGGCTGGCGGCGGCGCTACCGCAGTACCGCTGGTGCGGCGTCGAACCCGACCCGGTTCTGCGGGAGGCGGCCCGCGCGAGGGGGGTGCGCGTCCTGCCGGGGTGTGCGGGGGAACTGCCCTTCCCGGACGGCGCCTTCGACGCCGCGTGCCTCTTCGACGTGCTGGAGCACGTGGAGGACGACCGGGCGGCGCTGGCGGAGGCACGCAGGGTGCTGAAACCCGGCGGGCTGCTCTTCGTCTCCGTGCCCCTGCACCCGGAGATGTGGTCCGCCCACGACAGCACCTGCGGGCATTTCAGGAGGTACAGGAAGGGGGAGGCGGCGGGGTTGGCCGCCTCCCTCGGCTTCGCGGTGGTGGAAAGGAGCTACTTCGTGTCGCTTTTCCTGCCGCTAGCCTGGCTGGCGAGGAAGTTCGGGCGCGGCGGCCCTGGCAGGTTGCCCGGGTTGCTGGATCGGGTCGCGGAGGAGGTTCTGGTCTTCGACGCGCGCCTCCGCTTACCGTTCGGGTTGAGCGAGCTAACCGTTTTCAGGCGGCGGGAGGGTGGGTTGCTTGGGAGTTAAGAAGAAATTTCCCGAGAAACTCAAGAGCTTTCTTCGTTTTCTCACAACTGTCGAGGGCATGATGCTTGGGATTGGTGCTTCACTTTTTTTGGCGTCCATTTACAAATCATGGGAAGAGGAACCAAAAACAATTTTTGGCTTTACATCGCTCTTTACCGGATTCATGACAGGATCGTTGATCAATCTTTTTCGCCCGAACATCAGGAAGAGCAAGACTTTCTGGGGAATTGTTTCTTTGGGTTTGATCGTCTTTTGCGCTTCCTGGTTTTTTGAGGTTGCGGGAACGAAAGAACTACTGGGTTTGTCCGCATTCGTTCTCGGACTTGGCCTGAGCGCGGTCCTGTTCAGAACATTTTCTTCCTGATCTTCTGAAGTCCGAGCGAGGTGGCCGCTTATGTATATGTTTGAGTTCGCCGGGGACGCGCTGGCGGTCGGTGCGGCGGTGCTGGGTGCCGCGCTGGACCTGCGCTCCCGCAGGATCCCGAACTGGCTGACCTTCCCGGGGATGCTCCTGGGCCTCCTCCTGGGCCTGGCGAGCGGGAGGTTCTCCCAGGCGGCGGGCACCCTCGGGATTTGCCTCCTCGCGGGTTTCCTCCTGTGGTTGCTGGGCTGCTTCGGGGAGGGGGACGCGAAGCTCTTCGCGGCCCTGGGCGCGCTGGCCGGGGCGGACGCGGCCTTCCTGGGGTTGGCCCTGTCGCTGCCGCTCCTCCTGCTGTGGGCCGCGCCAGCGAGGCTGAGGAGGCTCGGCCTGCGGGGGTGGCTGGGGGCGGAACTGGCCGCCCTGAAGATGCTCCTCGTGGGGGCGAGGCCAGGTGCCGCGGGCACCCCCTTCGAACCCCTGCCCTTCGCGCCGTTCCTGTGCGCGGGGTTTGTCGCGGCGCTGGCTTTGTTGAGAACAAGGGTGGTTTAAGCCGTGCGGGTGCCAGGTTTGGGGGCACGCTTTCCGTCCTGCCTGCTCCTAACCCTGATGGGTGAGAGGCTCGTGGCCGAAGTTCCTAGCGAGGTGTTCGGCACCCTCTGGGTGACCGATGCCGTGTGGGCGCCACGGCGCCACCTCAGGTCGGACTTCCTCACCGTGCAGACCGTGCTCGACCGCCGCGACCCCGGGCGGCCACGCGCTTTTCCGCTCAAAGTGGCAACGCGGGCCCTGGAAGCCTGCCCCGTTCCCGGAGACGTGCTGGTCCTCGGCCTCGGAGGCGGGGCGTTCGTCCACGCCGCCCTCCGCCTGCGCCCCGGTGCGAGGGTCGTGGCCGTGGAGGCCGATCCCGCGGTTGTGGAAGCGGCCCGCCTCTACTTCGGCCTGCCGCGGGAGGCGGAGGTCGCGGTCTGCGGCGCGCTCGAGTTCCTGCGGCGGGCGGTGCCCGCCAAGAGGCGCTTCGCGTTCGCCCTCGTGGATGTCTTCGACCGCACCCACACGCCCGCGTGGTTGGGGGAACTGGCACCCCTCGTGAGGGACGCCCTGCTACCGGACGGCGTCACGGTGGTGAACACGACCAGACTCCACCCCTTCGACCGGAAGCAGGCCGCCGCAGCGGCGGCCTTCAGGGCGGCGTTCCCGGCGGTGGAGGCGCGGCGCTTCCCCCCGGTGCCGCCGTGCAACGAAGTGCTGGTGTGCTGGAAATCTGTGGAAAGGGGGTGTTTCGGTTGCTGAGGCGGGTCCTTTGCTCCCTGCGCAAGTCCCTCTCCGACTCCCGCGGCTCCTCGCCCGTGGTCGCCGCGGTGGTGCTGCTTCCCCTGCTGGCGGCGGCCGCCTGGGGCTTCGCCTGGCTCGGCCACATGGCCGACGCCAAGAACGTGGTGGAGGAGGCCGCTCGCGCCGGGGCCAGGTGGCTGGCTTCCCACCCCGGCGACATCGAGGGGGCCAAGGCGAGGGCCGCGGAGGTCGTGCAGGGCGCGATGCAGGCGGGCAAATCCTACATCCCCGGCGGGGCGATACCCGGGGTGTCGCTCGACAACATACTGGTCGGCAAACTAACCAAGTCCGGCAACGGCTATGTCATCCACGACCGCACGAGGGGGCCGGTCAAGGTGAAGCCCGCCTCCCCCGACGTGAAGGCCCAGATGGACGCCCTGGTGGGGAAGGTGGTCGCCGCCGGGGGAGAGTGGGCCGAGGCGGGGGTGTTCCAGGTCACGGCGGCCACGACCGACCCGCCGGAGACGCAGACGGTACAGCAGACGGGCGGGAACTACGGCAACCAGCCCGGCACGCAGGGTAGCCAGACGGTCAACCAGACGCGCCACCCCGGCCCGTTCCTGGCGGCCGCCTTGGCGCAGTACGGCCAGGGACGGTGGGGTACGTGGTGGACTGCGAACGGCGGCACTATTTCCACCAATGGCGCCCTCCGCCTGCAGGTGGGTTACCACAACGCCGACGTGTGGGGCAACCCGTGGTCTCCGCCCGGTGGCGGCAAAATTAAGCGCATCCACATCCGGGGCAACAGCGAGCGGAACTACGATTACGGCTACGTCTACGGCTGGAACGGGTCGTCCTGGGTGGAACTAGCTAGGAGGTGCAGTCCCTCTTACAACGCCGAATATGACGAGTGGATAGACGTTTCTGGTTATAACGTGACCCAGATAAGGACCAGGCTCACCACGGACTACAGCGTCCTCTACTCCCCCACCTACGTCGACGTGCCCGAGGTCGAGGTGGAGGGCACCGCCTGGCCCGACCCCAACGCTTGGTGGATATGGGGCCAGCCGGGGGCGATGGGCTGCGCGCCCAACGGCCAGGAGGTGCGGCTGACCTCGCCGATCTGGTGGACCGCCGACTACGGTAGGTACCGCCTCTACGCCACCGCGGATGACTGGTTCAGCGTGCGCGTGGATTCGACTGATGTCCTTCAGGGTTCAGGCCGGGGCGTGAAGACCTGGGACTGGGAGCCAGGTCCGGCCCGGCCCGTCCAGCTCGTAGCGACCGCCCGGAACGACTACGGTCCGGCCGGGTTCCTGTGCGCGGTGAGGCAGACGGGGTGGCACTGGCCTACCTCCTATGCGCCGCAACCCGGGCCGAACGGAACGGCGAAGTACCCCGAGTGGACGGTTCCCTACGCGCAGTGGGTGACCGTCACGGCGAAGGACCGGTACGGCCGGGCGGTCCCCATTTACGTGGGGACGAGCGGGGCGGGGGGAAGTAGCGGTACTCCATCCACCAACGGCACCCTCCGCTTGCAGGTGAACTACCACAACGCCGACGTGTGGAGCAACTCGTGGTCGCCGCCCGGGGGTGGCAAAATTAAGCGTATCCACATCCGGGGCAAGAGCGAGCGGAACTACGACTACGGCTACATCTACGGCTGGAACGGCTCCTCCTGGGTGGAACTAGCGCGGAGGTGTAGCCCCGGCTACAACCAGGAGTACGACGAGTGGATCGATGTTTCTGGCTGGAACATAACGCAGATCAAGACCAGGTTGACCACGGATGGCTCGGTACTCTACAGTCCGACCTATGTTGACGTGCCCGAGGTAGAGGTGGAAGGGCAGGTTTCCTGGGTGGCGAGCGGAAGCGGTACGATCCGCTTCTACGCCTACCCCAACACGAGGTACTTCGTGTGCGTGAGTTCGGCAGGTAGTAGTTCCGTTCAATCCACCAATGGTACTCTTCGATTGGGAGTGAACTACCACAATGCTCAAGTAGCTTCTCCTATATGGTCTAGCGGTAGTATTATTACCAGGATTCATTTGAAGGGTAACAGCGAAAGGAACTACGATTTCGGCTATGTTTACGGTACTGGCGGCGGTTCTTGGATCTTGCTTGCAAAAAGAAGCGGTACCTACGATGAATGGGTGGACGTGTCCAGTCCTAATATCACGAGCATATACACCTTGCTGACCACGGATAGTTCGGTGCTTTGGAACCCCACTTACGTCGACGTCCCCGAGGTGGAAGTTCGGGCCGCGCAAGGTTGCGATGTCGTCGTAGATCTCGATGGCGGGATCGTCCTCCGCTCCAATTCTTCGTGGACGTACACGCCCGTCGATGGCGTGTCGTACGGGGCGGCCACCCTCCCCCAGAGGGTCGTGCCCAACGGGGAGTTCACGGTGAGAGTGACCGCCACCAACCTCGCCCGGAAGGAGTGGTTCGCGTCCAGGCCCTCCTGGTGGCCCAGCGACTGGAACGGCCCCGACTCCTGGCGGACGAACTTCTCATACCACTGGTACGACGATAAAGGCAACCTCGTCGTCCAGGACGGCCTGAGGACGGGCCTGCCGCAGGCCGTGCCGCCCGGCGGGACGGTGTCCCTCGACCTGAAGATCAAGGCGCCTTCCCAAGCGGGTAAGTACAGGCTGGTCATCGACGGCGTGCAGGAGTACTGCGCTTGGTTCGGTCCGCTACAGGGGGTCAACTGGCCCACCCTCGAGGCGTGGGTCGAAGTGGGAGGCATAGACTACGGCGTCTCCTACGACCCCGCTCAGGTGCCGAAGTACATGGTGGCCGGGGAGACCTACGCCATCAGGGTGACGACCAAGAACACCGGCTCCCTGACGTGGACGCCGCAGGGCAGGTTCGGCCTGGCCTACCACTGGTACGACAAGAACTCCGGTAGGGTCGTCGTCTGGGACGGCGCGCGGGACTACGTGGACTGGGCCGTGGCGCCCGGGCAGGCCTACACTTTCACCCTGCCCGTGACCGCCCCTTCCCGGCCGGGTACGTACACGCTGGTGATCGACATGGTGCACGAGGGCGTGACCTGGTTCGAGCAGAAGGGTTGCCCGGTCCTGCGGGCCGACGTGGAGGTGCCGCAGGGCGAGGTGCTCAGGGGTGCCCTGACCTTCGACGGCGAGGACTACTGGGTGGGGAACACCATCGTGAGGTCCGCCGGGCCCGACCTCTCCAGGTTCGCCGGTTCGAACGTCATACTCTGGGGCCGGAACACGGGCCAGAGGGAGCGGTTCTTCCGGGTGAAGTGGATCCAGGAGTACGTGCCCGACGACTGGACGGCGCTGGTGACCTTCGACCCCGAGAAGGACGTCCTCTGCAACGACCCCAGGAGGGGCGATCCGCAGGCCCCCGCGGGCGACCCTGTGAGCAGGCCGAGAACCGACAACTTCGCCTACTGCCGGGTGACCTACCACTACCCGGTACCGCTGAGGGACTTCTGGAACAGGCTCGCCAGCGCGGGCGTGCCCGCATGGCGCAGCGCTGAACCGCCCTCCAGGAAGGTCGTAGGCGAGGCATACTTCCTGTCGGGCGAGGCCGGCCAGTAAAGGGAAGCCGGACATTTCCGGCTTCCTTAATTTTTTTTGAAAAAGGGGGGGATCAAGTTGTCTTCTAACGAGTCGCTGGTGTCCCTTCTTTTCGGTGGTTCTTTGTTTTTGACGATCTATTTGAGTGGGGTGACCATCTGCCGTTACTACGGTTCGTCGTCCCGGTGGTGCGGGTACCTTCCCTCTCCGCTGGCACCTCTTTACGCCACGTTGGGAAAATTCGTCGTCAGCAATTCGCCCACGAGGTTTTCCCTGCTCTGTTCCGCCCGCATCAGCCGGGGAGGAATTCTGTTTGTGTGGTGGGTAGTGTCCATCTATGTTATCATGGGCTTCTGGCAACAAAAGTTCGAGAACCTGGCTCTGCAGGGCACGTGGGCATCGATCCCTGCAGAGGCGTTGCCTGCGATTCTTCTTCTCCCAGCGGCAACGCTGTCCACAATTCTTTTTTTGTGGGAGGGTTTCGCTTCCCGCACCGTGGCCTGTGCTTTCTGTCTTTTAGAGAGTCCAGAGAAAGGCACGGGCGACGAGGTAAAGTCCCAAAAGCGTCAATACGACAATCCTGACTGCTTTCACGATAGCCGCAACAGGCCTGCGCCCTGCCGCCCGGGGCAACTCTCTTGGCCACGCTTTTCTCTTGAGAAGGCAGGAAGCGGCAAACAAGATCCTTGTGCCGTCGAGGTTGTCGCCAAAGATGTTCTCGAAGAGTATGGTAAAACCAGCAACAGCAAAGAGAGCCAGGTGGATTTTAACTCCCGGGACGGCTACCTTGGCCGTGAAGAGGGCGGCCAGCGAAAAGAGGGCGGTGATGCCGAGGCCGCCCAGCGAAACGAAGATTTGCCTGAGCGGCGTCGGTTGGAGAGCACGTGGTCTTGCCGGGTGCCCGCAGAACCCGCCGGGTACGGGGGCGATGCGGAAGATCGTTTTTCCGGAGTGTCTGCAAATAAAGTCAGCGTTGCAAATTCTCACCAGCCGAGGGCGGTCACGAAGGATGCAGAGCACCAAGAAGTGTCCCGCCTCGTGGATGATAGTGTGAAGCCAAGCATGGAAGAAAAATTCTGCAATTGCACCAACAATGGCGAAAGAGGGACGGCTAGTGGAAAGTACAACAATCTTGTCGAGAAAATCCTTAATATTGTTGATCATTTCTGTCTTCTTTTGGTGTGCGCTTTTTACCTGCTCACTTTGCCATTTAACGCGCTTTTCCTTCTGTCGACGGCCGTTCGTTCAAGGTTTGACTGCTGGCTGGATTCGGGCGGACGGGCGTTTGCCCTGTCCGCCCTGGCGTGGACGGCGATGTGGTTTGCAGACCTGTTGATTTTCGGATACACAGGGGGTCTTGTAGTTTCCCTCTCCGTGTTCCGGCGATACTGAAGCCAAGGCTCCTGCTTTTTTTCTCGGAAAGGGGTGGTGCGCCTTGAGGGTCCGCAGTTTCGCGCGCGGCTACCGGGGCGAGGTGGTGCCCTGGCTCCTGATGTTGCCCCTGCTCTTCTTCCTCTTCTTCTTCGCCGCGGTCTACCTCCACTTGGACGCGGTCAGGGCCGGGGTGGCCTTGGCCGCCAGGGAGGGCGCGCGGGAGTACGGCGTGCAACTCGGCCAACTCGACCCCTCCACCGCCCTCTCGGCGGCCCGCGGCAGGGTGAGGTTGACGCTGGTGAGGGAGGGCCTCCTGGCACCCCAGGACAGTCTTTTGCCCCCCGGCCAGGCGCCGCCGCAGGGCAGGCGGGGCGCCAGCGCGGAGTTCTGGGACTCCGGCGAGTGGGTCGGCTGCGCGGTCACCTACTACCTGCCGTGCCCGCTACCCGGTCTGCCGCGCCTGCTACCGGAACTGGCGCGGCCCGACCCGGACGGCCCGTGGTGGCGCTCGAAGGGCCACTTCGTGTTCAGGGTGGCGGCCTCGGCGAAGAAGGAGTACAGACAGTAGAAATTTCGGAAAGGGGGAGTGTCTGTTGGTCTGCTTGCGCAAGGGCATACTGGCACTCGTCGTCATCGCCTCGCTGTTAGTGGGTGCAGCCGCTGGCTTCGGCGGCGGCTACTGCAAGTACGTCTACGTGCCGAAGAAGCAGGCCATGGAGATGGCCAGGAAGCAGGAAGAGGAACTCAACAAGATGGTCCGTCACGGCGAAGCGCTCGAGGTAAAGCCGGAGGAGATCACCATCAAGGTGGAGAAGGGCGGCGGGGACATCGGGCAGAACATCACGGCCAGGGTGAACGAGTACACCACCGTGCAGGTGGGGATGGGGTTCGTGAGCAGGCCGGGCGAGAAGCCCGACCTGACGAAGTGGTTCAAGCCGGGCGACAAGGTGGACATGCTCTACAGGGACGGCCAGGCGCTGGCCCTGCACCGCGAGCTGAGGCCGGGCGAGCAGGCGCCGCAGGCACCGCAGCCGGGGCCGCCCGCACCGCAGGCGCAGCAACAGCAGGGGCAGAAGCAATAGCTGGGCCGGAAGGGGGCAGGGGAGAGGGAACCTTGCCCCCCTAATTTTTTGGAGGGAACCGACCGTGCGCGTGCTGGGCGAAGTGCTGGCGGCCAACTACCACTCCTTCACCTTCCGCTCGAGCGAGAGGGTGCCGTCGGACGCGGTCGTGGCCACGCCCCTCGGCGGGGGGGCGTTCCTGGTCGGGCGTGTGGGCGGAGTCGACGCTTCCGCGCCGGACAGGGCGGTGTACGAGGTCGAGGTGCTCCGGCGGGGCGAGCCGGGACCCGGCGGCGGGATCGAGTTCTTCGCCCCGCGCGAGCCCGCCGTGCCGGGCGCGGAGGTCTACGAGCCGCCGCGGGAGGTTGCGGCCGCGCTGTTCGGGTTCGGCGCCGACCCGAAGCGCTCCCTCCGCGTGGGTACCGCCCTGGGAGGAGCGGTCGAGGTGCTCCTGCGGCCGGAGTCGCTGTGGCGGCACGTCTTCGTGTGCGGCACCACCGGGTCGGGCAAGTCCCACTTCGCGGGCGTGCTCGTCGAGGAACTGGCCAGGCTGGGGATCCCGGCCATGATCGTGGACCCCCTGGCGGAGCACCTGGGGCTGGTCGCGTCCCTCGGCGGGGCGGTCGTCCGGCCCGGCAGGGACTACGAGGTGCCGCTGTCGTCCCTCACCCCGGAGGAGGCGGCCCAGGCGGTGGCCGCGCTGGAGGGCACGCACGGGTACGACCTCTTCCTCTTCTCCTTCACCGCGCTCCGCAGGGAGGTGGAGGAGGGCCACAGGTCGTCGTTCGGGCTCGGGGACGTGCTGAGGAGGATGGAGAGGGACGGGATACACGCCCTGCGGCTGGACGGCTACGACGTGCGCGTGGCCATGGCGAGGGTCGAGCACTCGCTGAAGCGCCACCGCTTCCTCGGGGAGGCGGAGCGCGGCCCGGACTGGGTCGGGGCGCTGAACTCCGGGCTACCCCTGGCGGTGGACTGCTCCTCCCTGGATGCCCTGCAGGTGCAGCTCCTCGCGGGGGCCACGTTGCGGGAACTCCAGCGGCTGAGGCTTGCCGGGAGAATACCGCCCCTCGCGGTCTTCCTGGACGAGGCCCACCTGCTGGCGCCGTCCGACCGCGAGACGCCCTGCAAGCAGGTCGTGCGGGAGTACGTGCGCATGGGGCGGCACTGGGGCGTGGGGGTCGTGCTGGTCTCGCAGAACCCCCTGGACGTCGACAGGCGGGTGCTGGCGCAGTGCAACACGCGGGCGGTCTTCGCCCTCGAGCCCGACCAACTGGAAGCCCTGCAGGGGGTGAAGTCCGACGCCACCCCGGCCATGCTGCGCGGCCTGCCGAGGTTCCCGCGGGGCACGTGCCTGCTGACCGGGAGCTACGAGACGGTCAGGCACGCGGTGGTGGTGAGCGTGAGGGAATTCCTGGGGAGACGGGCACTGCGGGGCGCGGCGGCCACGGCGCGGGCGACTTTTCCTGCAAAAGGCGCCGCGGCGGTCGGTAGCCCCTTCCGGCAGGCCTTTTGATCTTTTCCCGCGAATTTTTTGGGGGGATTTTCGTGCTCATCGAGGCCCTTTTTTGCATCGTTATCGGTTACACTTTTATTTACCTCTTTTTGTTACCGTGGCAGGCGAGCGTAGGACATTACATCCCTTGGGAGAGAACGGTCGGGGGTTCGACAACTGGCCTCTACGCCCGGCTGGCGAAATGGGTGTCCGGATCCTCACGCACGCGGTTTTCGCTTCTGTTGTTGGCGCACGTCCCCGACGGCATTCCACTTCTTTTGTGGGGGGCGCTGGCGTGCTTGTGCTCTGCCCCCTTCTGCCACGGTAGCTTGTGGGCGGTTTTTTACGGGCACGCTGGAGGGAAGTTTTCTCCGAGAGAGGCGGAGTTTTTGGAAGGCGTGTGGCGCTTTCTCCTTCCGGTAGCGATGTTCGTCTTCGCCAGGAACGCCGCCCGCACCGCCGTCTGCGGGTTGTGTGCGTCAGATGACGAAAAGGAAAAGGGTCAGGAAGAACGCCAGAACTGCGCCAGCTTGCGATACCGCAAAGGCGTATTTTTGCCGTGCGGTTTCTGGCAGTTCTTCTGGCCAGGAACCGCTCCTGAAGCGGCGGATCGCGAAGAAAAACCTTTCCCCGTCAGTGTTGTCCCCGGCAGAATTGGCGATGACGCAAGATACCCCGAGCGCACCGAAGAGTCCGGCGTGCCACCTGACAAGGCCGCACGAATGGGCGGCGAACGCGAGGGAGAGCGCGGAAAGCAGGGCGGTGGCGCCTATCCCGCCGAGGGAAACAATTACCTGTTTGACCGGGGTGGGTTGGAGAAGGCGGGGTCTTTCCGGATCGCCGACGAACCCCGAGGGAAGGGGCAGGAGGCCGAAGAGGAATCTCGTCTCTCCGAGGCGCCGGAAGCGGTACTCCTTGGCGCAGATCTTGACGACGCGTGGCTTGGTTCCGACCAGCCTGCACGCGAGGTAGTGGCCGAATTCGTGAAAGAAGGTGTGAAAGCAGAGACAGAAGTAGGCAAAGGCGAGCTCGGTAAAAGCGACAAACCAGAGGAGCGTCGGGGGAATTTGCTCGATGCCGGACGCGAGCCGGATCTTTTCCAGGAAACCCAGAAGCACCGGATCAAAAACACACGAACCGAGGACGCGGACGATTTCAGACAAGGCGGTTTCCTCCTTTTTGATGCGGTTTGGTACGTCATTTTTCCGGTTTACCTGCTTTTCCTGCTTCCCACCGCGATCCGCTCCAGGCTCGACTGGTGCTTCGATAAAAAAGCCCGGAAGGAAAAACCCAAGGTGGCCGCCTTTCTGTCTTTTGTGGGGTGGTTTGTGTCCTGGTTAGCAGAGGCATGCGCGATGGGCGTCGCCGCGTCGGGCATCGGTTGGCTGGCGGCGAAATTTTGAGGAACTACAGGGGCCTTCAGCGGCGAAATTTTTTGGTGAAAGCCTTTTAGTTTTTCAGGGGGGATTGCGGTGTTCTTTCAACTATTGAAGCGCTGGTGGAAGAGGTATCGGGAAGAGCCAGCAGAAGAAGCGCCGTTTTTGGTAAATATTTCATGGTACGTAGTGATCGCGGTTGTCCTCACCTACCCGGTGGGGGCGATCCTTCTCCTCGCGTGCCTGGCGGCCGGGCGCCTCTCCTGGGCGACATCCGTGCTCCGGACCTACGGGTGGGTGATGGCGTGCGCCGGGGCAATGCTGATCTTGGCTTTTCTCTCCGTCATCTGGCGGGACCTGGTTGAAGAAAGACGGGGAATCCGCAGGAACTATGGCTTGAGCGTCAAAGAAGTTCTGCACAGAGAAATCGATTTTGAGAGGTGGTGCAGTTGATTGCTGGCCTTTCCCTCTCCACTTTCCTTTTTCTCTTTCTGATCCTGTTACCTGGGTATGTGTGGGCAGCTTTAGCGGGAAGGTCCCGCCAGGAAATGCGGTTTGACACTGCGCTGTCGCAGGGCCTCCTGGTCTTCTGCCTTTCGCTGGGCCTTCTGTTTTTAGGTGATTTGCTATACGGTATCGAAGTTTGCAAGGGATTTTTGCGTGTGCTCCTGTTCCTGAGCGGTTTGGCGGAAGAAGAGGTAAGGTCTCTCGCCCCGGCAGGCATAGTGTTTGCGACGGTATACTTCCTCGCCATGGCAATTGGCCTCGCGGAACTCGTGCTGGCCGTGGTGTGGGATGTTCTGCTGTGGCAGAGATTCCGCTTTTGGGTCAGAATGCGGTTGGTTCGGCTCGGCAGGGCGGTGCGGGCGCTTGTGTGCGGGGTACTGACAACAATGGCAGGACGCGGCCGCATAGTTCCCGCTGACTGTGGCAGGAGAAAGAGTTTCCGGCTTGCCTCCGGCCAAGTTTTGGGGGATGTTCTGCTGGCTTACCGTCTAGCAGGAAAGAGGCCGTTCGTCGCGGTCGCTTTGAAAAACGGCCAGCAACTCCAAGGGGAAGTCCTCCGGTACGGTTACGGAAAGGGAGAGGCCCTTCTCATACGGGACGCCGACCGGCCGGACCTCGCGGCTTGGGTTCCGGTAGGCGACATCACCCGTTTGGATTTCCTTAACATGAATATGCTGGGACAGGAAACGGAAGAAAAGAAACAGCAACGGGAAGCGCGGCTTTCCAAGCAGGACAGGATCCTGCTAGACGCCATCTTGCCGGGCCTGGCAGATGAAATCGAGGAAGAGCTGCGGGGATTTGGAAGCAGGTAGCCGGAATTGTTTCCTGGAAGCGGCGGTGAGGAAGTTGGCAGGATGAGGTTTCAATTGTCCGAAACTTGGCCCCAGTTTGCTTTTTCGAGGAATTCTGCAATACCATCGAGAAACCGCCCGGCTTTTTCTACCGCTTCTCGGGCTTCTTCCTTGGTAACCAGGTAGAAGTCATCATAGTCGCTTGCATGGCGCAAATCTTTGGTACTTTTAAGAATTTTGCCGTACTCCTTGGGAAGTATGCCGGGCTTCACAAAGTGCTGGATGAACAGGCTGACCACGCCTGAGTGCTTGCGGGCATCCAGGGATTTTGTGGCCAAGGCGGCCCGTGCAGCTTGGAAAACTGCATAGTAGGCGCGGGAAATGGCATCGCGGAAAAGTCCATTTTCCAGGAGTACCTGTGCTGCGGCAAACCGCTCGCGGGCCGACTGCATGCGGTATTTCGCGAGTTCGCGGACATCTACATCTGCCACAGGACTTCCCCTTCCCGGAGTACGCTGGAGGCGAAGGGCGACCGCGCTTCGACCAGCTGTTTGAAGTGCTCGGCATCGTAAATGTTCAGGGAGATGTCTACGTTGTGTTCGAGTTCGGCTTCCAAGATAAAATCGTAAATTCTATCGCGGTTGATCCTGCCGCGGTCGTTGACCAGCAAGAGGATGTCTATATCCGAATCGTTTTTGGCATCTCCCCGCGCCTTGGAACCATAAAGGATCACCGCACGGACTTCCCGCGGGTAGATGCGGTTCAGGTGCGCTATGAACTGGTTTAAGACTTCTCTTTCGAGCTCGCTCAGGCCCATTTCCGCTCCGCCCCTTTCGCAATGCAATCTTACCACACTTTTGGGGGCGTGGGAAGAACTTCGGTGTGCTTGCACGGATTCGCGGGGGCGGCGAGCGTGAGGAAGCGCCCGCTTTTCCGAGTGTTCCCGCGCAATTTCCAGAAACCCCCGTCCCAAGCGCCCACTTTGGTCAAAAATGGTCAAATCCGGCCCGGAACGGCACTTGCCAATTTTGGTACCTGGTGGTAGGGTAAAGTCAAAGAACATCAAAGTCAAAAAGTCAGCCTTGGTCAAAAAACCGCGGGAAGGGCGGTGGCCGGGGATGGAGAAGCCGAAACTGGAACTGCTCAAGATCGCAAAGGTCACGCAGCATCACTTCGCCCTGCCGTACTCGTACCTACGGGATGTGTTGGGAAAGGACGGGCGCACCCACCTGGCGGTCTACCGATTCGGGAAGGCGCTGGTGCTGGTGCCCGCTAACATAGAGGTAGACGGGGAGGCCCTGGAGGGGGTGAGGAAGTTGCTTGGAGAGAAAGCGGGTAGCCGGGATGAAACGGATCCCCCTTGCTAATCTAGGATTTCCATTACTTCCTTGGCGATGTAGAGCTTGTTTCGACTGCGGCCAGTGATTTCCTGAAGTACCCCTTCTCGTACTAACGCTTCGATGTATTTCTGGGCGGAAGAGTAAGTGACGTTGAGGCGTTTTGCCGCTTCCGGCACGCTTATGATGGGCAGGGAAAAGAGGTGATCACACAGGCTGAGCAGGGCACTCGGGGCGCGCGCCCTTTGGAAGCGTTCTCTGTAGTTCGCCTGGAGTTCCTGGAGGCGGCTGGCCCTTCCGATGGCATCCGTAGCCTGGTGGTGCACTCCGCGAAGGAAGAAGACAATCCAGTCTTCCCACGCGCTCCTTGTGCTGACCCCTTGCAGGAGGTCATAGTATTGTTGCCTCCGGAATTCAAAGTAGGGACTTAGGTAAAGCAAAGGTTGGGGAAGGATGTTCCACGCACACAGGAGAAGGATGATGAGCATGCGACCGAGACGACCGTTGCCATCTAGAAAGGGGTGGATAGCCTCGAACTGGTAGTGTATCATGGCCAGCTTTACCAGGGGCGGGAGGTCATCCTCCCGGTGAATGAACTTTTCGAGGGAACCCATCAAATCGAGGACTTCGGAAGCGGGGGGAGGGACGAAGGTGGCCTCTCTCAAGGTACAACCTGGAGGTCCTATCCAGTTTTGTACCTTGCGGAGTTCTCCCGGCGAGCGTCCGGCTCCCCTTACACCCTCGAGCAGTATAGAGTGCAGTTCCTTTATCAGCCTCAGGCTTATGGGCAACTCTCTGAGCCTCGACAGGCCGTATTCCAGGGCACGCACGTAGTTAAAAACTTCCCGCACATCTTCCTTGAGTGCCTCATCGTTCCAGAGCCTGAGCTGGCCGGCTACCTCATACAAGTAAAGATCTGAAAGAGATGCTCGCGTGCCTTCTATGCGGGAGGACAGTACGGCTTCGCGGCGGAGAAACGGCCTGATCAGCAGGTGGGGATTGGGAAGCATTCGTCCCAGACCCGCAAGTTCCCCGACGGCGCGGTCGGCAAGGGAAAGCTCGGCGACAAGCCGGGAAGTCCACTCTATTCGCGGCGGGAGGGATTCCGGTATGAAAGCCCATTCTCCCTCACCGATGCGTACCAGGCGGCCGTTTGGTTGAATGAAGTCTTCCGGTAACATTGGTGTCTAATACCCCCGCTTTTTATTCTAGGAAAGTAGAATAACTCCACGCGTTATTATACAATACGGGCCAAAACTATAATAACCAGATTGTGGCAAAATTAACCGTTCGGCTTTTTGTCAGGCTTTTCTCTTTCGTACCGGGCCTGCGCCCGCTAGTGTAGCCTACTTTGGGACTCGAGTTTCTACTGCAAAACTAATCAAGCGAAAGGAGCGTGGTCAACGATGCTCAAAACCCTGTTACCGCGCAAGGCGAAGCGCGCCTTTACCGCCATTACCGCGCTGCTCCTGGCGGCGGTCGTCCTGGTTGCGGCGGCGCCCGCGGAGGCGAAGAACCTCGGCGCGGAATTTTACCTCGGACGCAAGTCCTACAACTGCATCTACATAAAAGACGGTCAGCGGATGCGCGAAAGCAGGCCGATGGACGTAGAAGCCTTCATCGAGAACGGCCGCACCTACGTGCCCGTGCGCTATCTGGCCTACGCCCTGGGCGTGGCGGAGAAAGACGTGCGGTGGGACGAAGCCTCCCAGACCGTGACCCTGGCCATGGAGGGCACCACGGTCAGGCTGCAGGTGGGCAGCAGGACGCTCTACGTCAACGGCCAACCCAGGGAGATGGACGTGACCCCGCTCCTGCGGGACGGCCGCGTGTTCCTGCCCGCCAGGTTCGTGGCCGAGGCGTTCGGGTACGAGGTGAAGTGGGTCAACGAAGCCATGGCCGTGGTCGTCTACCTGCCCGAGTCCCAGCAGGCCCAGCCGCAGCCCCAACCGCAGCCCCAGCCGCAACAGCCGCAGCAGCCCACCGCCTATAAGATCTCCTGGGACGACGCCGTGAGGGGCACATTGCAACCGCCGCCGGGGGCCGTGCCTGCGCCCGATCTGTGGGGCTTCCCGCCCAGGGCCCTGCGGATGGAGTTCAAGGTGGGTAGCAGGTACGCGGACGTGACCTGGGCGGACGGGAGCAAAGGCACGGTGGACCTGGGGACGGAGTGCGTCATAGCGGGCAACCCCACTGGCACCGAGTTCTTGCGCAACAAGTACCCGCAACTCTACAACGAGGCCAACTCTTTCCCGGTACCGGGGGCTGATTACGGTGCCTTCTACGTCCCCATCATTCCGGTGGCCGAGGCGTTCGGCGTGCCCAGGGAGAACATCGTGTGGGACGGGGAGCACCTGGCGCTGTTCGGGTACTACGGGGACGTGAGGAACTACCGGCTGATGAAGGCAGGGACTAGAGACAGCGTGGGCAAGGCGGTCGGCGGCAAGCCCGAGGTGATGCTCACTAAGTCGGACTTCCCGCTCTTCGTAAAGGACGGGGTGCCGATGGTGGGCATCAACAGCGTGAGCGATGTGAGCCAGCTGCTGTTCGCCGTGGGAGCTGGCTACCAGCCAGGACTGGTGAAGGGTGTTGACGATATTTATCATGGAGGCTGGGATTACGAAACAGGCAAGGCGGAGGCGGGAATTAAGTTGATGAGCAAGTAACCTTTTTGGTCTCGCTATTTTGTGGTAAGATCAGAGTTGAGGAAACCGGGGGAACGCGATGAATATTGATTTCATTCGCCAGGCAGTGGTCTCTAACAAGTACGAGGTGTCCCAGCACGCGGAGAGGGAGCGGCTAAATGATGACCTAAGCATTGTAGATATCGAAAATGCCATCCAAACGGGCGAAATCATTGAGGATTATCCCGATGACCCGCGCGGAGCGAGTTGCTTGGTGCTTGGGTGGGCATCTGATGATCGCCCTGTCCACCTGGTAGTTGGCTTTCTACCCAACGGGTGGATACGGATTGTTACCGTTTATGTTCCGGAGCCGAGGAAATGGGAGCCGGATTGGAAAACGCGAAAGAGAGGGGGAAGGAAATGAGGCACGAGTACGCAAATTGCTCTTTTTGCGGCGGTTCCGTTGAGGAACAGCCTGTGACCGTGGATTACCGTACGAAAGCCGGGTTGGTAATCATCGAAAATGTGCCTGCCGGGGTATGTCGCCAATGTGGGGAGCGGTATTACACGGCTGAAGTAGTAAAGGCTATGGAGAGGCTGGCAACGTCGGGGATTCCTGTTTCGAGGACCGTAAATGTTCCCGTGCGCGAGTTTTCGGAAAACTTTATTTCTTAACCGCGAGGTGAAGCATGTCTCGGGATGTTGGTTTCTATCTGGAAATCATTTTGGAAGCTATTAACAAGATCCAATCGTATACGGCAGGACTCTCTTTTGAAGCCTTCTCGCGGGAAACCATGATCCAGGATGCCGTGGCTGCAAACCTGTATATGATTGGGGAGGCAATCAGACGAATTCCCGAGTCCTTGTGGGAGAAGTACAAGGAGGTGGGGCGGGAAAAGTTGGTGGAAGTTCAGGACCATCTACTTCGCGAGTATTACGATTTAAACCCGGAATTTCTCTGGGGTGTGATACGGGACAGATTGCCGCTCTTAAAACGTGCCGTCGAAGAACTTCTTCACATGAAAGCATAGTGAGCGCTATTTCTGCAAGCCGGAAAAATTGAAAATCTTTTTTTAGCGGGGAGGTGCCGGGTTAATTTCCGGTCCTCCCTTTCGTTTTTCTTTTTAAAACCCTACGAGGAGGTGCTTACCTTGCATCTGCTCCGGAGAAGGACAAGAATTGGAAGCATTCTGGTACTATTGGCGTTTACCCTTAGCTTTGCCTTTCCCGCGTGGGCAGACATTTTAAAGTGGGAAGACCCTACTACACACCCCGCTCCACCCCTTTACGCCGCGCAGGGGCACGCGACTTATACCCGCCAGCACTTCACGGAGTTCTGGGTGAACGAGACGGGGGACACCGTGACCTCGCCCTTCAAGGTGTTCGAGGGCTGGTGCTCGGTGTTCGACACGGTGCCGTTCGAGGCCAGCCAGGGGTGGACGGCGGTTGGTCAGAACGACCCCGCCTTCTCCCAGGCGGACCAGTACCTGGCCGCCCTGGGCGTGCCGCAGGACGGGGGGTACTACATCGTCAGCCCGGCGTTCTGGTCCACTCAGGGTACCGTTCCTGGCGGGGTGAACCCCATGCTGCCCAGGGCCGGGTACAGCGACTGCCTAAAGGACGTGCCCGTGCGGGCCGTGATGGACGAGAGTGGTTTAACTCCTGGTTATGATACCCTTTCCAACCCCAAGTGCTTCGGCAACGGCCCGGCGGGGCAGGGCTTCGAGGCGGGCGGCTACGACGCCAGCGGTGCCGGCTGGCACTGGTACTCGAAAGAGGCCAACTCGCCCGTGGGCCTGACGAAGGACTACGCGGCCTCCATGGGCAGGGACGCCCTGAGCCGCGGCGGGCAGACGAGCACCACCAGGGCGAAGATCCTGTACTCCTACATCTACGGTGTCGCGGCGACGAACGTTGACTGCATCGGCCTGGCGCAGGGTCCCAACGGCAAGGACAGGTTCAGGGCGGGTTTCTTCAACTCCACGCCCTACTTGGTGAAGGACGCCACGCTGAGGGCCTACATCGTCCAGAACGGGAAGTACACGCTGGCCGCGAGCACGAAGACGCAGATCGGGCCGGTACCCGTGGGCGACGGGCGGGGCGGGACGATGAGGCCGGCGGGCACGCCGTCCTACGGCCCCGGGGTAAAGCCGGGCGCCACGCCCAACAGCGTGGAGTGGGAGTTCGAGGTGTCGCCCCCCTCGGGCCAGTACGAGCTGAGGGTGACCATAAACATGCAGTATTCGGAGAACGGCCTGCCGCTGTTCGAGCCTCTCAACACCGTGGCCGCCTACGGCAGGTTTGGCGCCCTTGTGCCCCCGCTCACGGGGCAGAAGATGGAGAAGGCGCCGAGCCTCCTCTTCAGGGGATCGAACCCTTACGATGACAACTGGGCGAATACGAGTATGTCGGGCGTTACCCTTCCCCCGCCCGGAGGGGAGCAACCCGGGACGGATGACCTCGCCGTGACGAGCATCCAGGTGCTGGACGCGGAAACCGGCCAGCCGGTTTCTTCACCGCGGGCAAACCAACCTCTGAAAGTCAGGGCGACTTTCGCTTCCGGCTTCAATGTGGGCGGTTGGGCCAAGATTAGGCTGTACAAGTACCAGGTTGAATTCAAGCGGCTCGACGAGGTCGGGAGCACGAACATTTACCTCGAACCGCACGGGAGTTACACGAAAGAGTGGAGCGGCCTTGTGATCGGGGAGGGCCAGTACAAGTTCATAGCCTCGATATGCTACTATAACACCGGGAACGATCCCTCCACCGGGTGGCGGCCCGAGAAGTTTGACGGAAAATACGATGAGAAGACGTACGACAACAACAAGAAAGAGGCCGACCTGACGGGGACGGAGCAGCCGCCGCACATGCCGCAGCCGCGGGAGTGGAGCCAACCCGCCTGGTACCCGCCGCTGGCGTGGAGGGAAACCCCGGTCTACGAGACCGTTACCGAACCCGTGTACGGGTGGAAGAAGGTCCCCTTCACCAAGGAGCAACCCGAGGGGAAGGTCCGGGTGCGCCTGGTTGAGTAGGCGGCCCGGATCCTCCTTTTTTTTGTGAAAAAAGAAATTTAGCGAAAGGAGGTTAAGTAATAAGGTGAGCCGGAAGGCATTGAGCACGGTACTCGTCGCGTCGCTCCTGCTCTGCCTGGCCCTCCAGACGCTCCCGGCGCTGGCCGGGCCCCAGTTGCAGTGGGCCGATCTGGTGACGGGCGTGGACGCAAACGGGAACCTCGTCACGACCCGCGTGTACGGCTACTACGCGGATATCGAGGGGTTCGGCCGGGTGTTCGTCGTCTGCGACCCCGCCACCGGGAGGGAGACGGGGGAGGCCTACGTGCCCGGGGCCAAGGTGGGGGACAGGCAGGTGCAGAAGCTGGTCAGGTACGAGCGGAAGCTGGACCTGGACTGGGACCACCCGAAGCAGGTCAACCCCGTCCGCCTGTCCCTGATCGCGCCGAACATCCCCACGGACGTCAATTACGATTGGGACTACTACGAGCGGACGGGGCAACTGGTGGAGAGGGCGTTCAACCAGTTCGCCTGGCCGATGAGTTGGTCGTTCGCCCGGATGATCCCCGGTTCCGACCCGGACTACTGGCTCATCCTCGGCGTACTGCAGAACCCCAACCCCTACCCGGTGAGGGTGAACATGCAAGCATCCATTTGGGGTTGGCATACTAGGTGGAATAGGGACGGTGCGATTTCAAAAGATCTGCAGGGGGTTTCGCTCGGACCCAACGAGACGAAGTATGTCCTCATAAACCGCGGGCAGAAAAGGGAATTCCTGGCGGACAGGTTGTGGTACAAGTGGCCGCAGCCGGGCTACTCCGAGGCCTACTACGATGTCCAGGTGAAGAGGGTGGACGACCCCGAGTACCCCGAGATCCTGAAGTCCGGCGACGCGTACGGCTTTTTCGTGCCCTACGTCCGGTGGGACGGCACCGACCCGACCGTCTACCCGCTCATACCCATGAGGCTGGCGTTCGATTTCCACTGCTGGTCGGATGACGATTACGGTTCCTACTGGTATTCCTATTACCGAGGGCGCGAGTTCCCCGAGTGCTGGGGCCACGCCGAGCACGACCCCGCGACGGGCCAGTGGACCGTCAGCGTCTCGTTTTACTACTTCAAAAAACCGTGGTGGATGTCCGATGCAGAGTGGCAGAAGGTTTACAACACGGCGGTGAACAAGGCGATCTCCGCCCTGAAGCCGCTCTTCGAGAAGTGGTACCCGAAAGTCCCCTTCTGGTGCGCTTGGTGGGACGACCCCTACCTCAGGGTCAACGGGGAGACCGGTGAGTACATTACCTACGGTAACTGGCCTGGCGGCCGCGAGCCGTCGTTCCGCATCACCTTCTACTACCTGGAGCCCGTCCCGCCGCGGAACGCGCCGCCCCCGCCCGGTAGCCAGTACTGGTGGAGCAACACGAGGTGGGGCGGGTGGCTCTACACTACGGGGGGCGCCTACGCGTACGGTTCCGAGCTGACCGCGCCGGTGCTTTTCAGCTATCCTTATTCGCGGGGCGTCGAGGAGTTCAACTACACTACCTACACCTGCAGGGAAAGGGACGGGGACACAAGCAACTTCGTGGTGCCGGAAGGAACGGGCATATATGAGAGGACGACGGACCTGCGCTACTACGACCCCGACGGCTGGATGAGGTACCTGCCCGTGGTCAGGGCCCAGCCGATGTTCGTGGAGTGGTACAGATTCGTCCCGACCCAGGGGGACTTCGGCTATCTGACGAAGGAGATTGCTCCCGGCTACCTGCTCTGGGTCGATACGGAGACGAGACCCGTGCTGAGCGTCGCGACCCAACCCATCGAGGTCAGCGTCGACTGGTGGTGCTGGGCCCACGTTTCGAGCGGCAGGTCGAGCGGCATCGCGCAGTTCCACCGCTACTGGCGCTGGACGCCGCAGTCGGGGTGGCAGTTCCTGGGGCAGTCCCACGAGAGCGCCACGCCGATCAGCGACCAGCGGGATTCGCGTTGGAAGGTCACCGTCAGGTACGCACACAGGGTGACCGGGAATAACCCGAACAACTTCCCGGTGCTCTGGAGGGCCCAGTGGGGCAACTCGCCGCCCGCCCTCTACTGGCCTGGGGCGCAGGCACTGCGGGAGAAGGGGAACAACGTCAGCGTCGACCCGCTGATCCCGCTGTCCGGAAACCCCTACCTGGGGGCGAACGAGCAGAACAAGTTGATTGCTTCCTGCGAAAAGACGGCCGGCTTGGAGCTGGCGAGGGAGCGCCAGAGGGGAGAGTCCTTCGAGTCCTTCGAATCGCGCGTCCTGTCCGAGATCGTCAGCGGCATAGTCCAGCCGGTGTTTTCCTCCCAGGAAGAGGCCGTGTTTGAGGGGGGCGGCAGGTTCGCGATCGTGCCGACCTTCGAGCCTGGCAGGGGCGGCGTTATTGGCGGCGCCCAGAAGTACCTGATCCATTACCGCTATGTGTGGGACAGTAAATGGGATTGGTACGTCTGGGACGACCCCGAGGATGACGTGATAGGCTTCCCCGGGGCGAACATGACGCTCTGCTCCTACATCTCCGCCTGGTCGCCGACGGACGGCCTCGTGGTCAGGGCAGGCGACGAGTACTTTGCCGAACTACTTCGCAGAAAAAGCACGGAAATACTATTCAATAGTGGAAGCACGCTTGCTCAAAGGCTGTGGCGGTTCCACAGCGGGGGGGTCGTGTACCCGCCCCCCTACCCGGAGGACTGAGGGGCGCGTGGGGCGTTCTGCCGGGCCGGCGGCGGCTGGCTCCGCCGGCCCGGATTCCTTTTTCAGCTTTCAGCACGGTTTTGGCGTTCGATGATCGGGAATCCCCGTGCCGGAGAGAGTCCCGAGTTTTCTCTTTGCCGCGAAATTTGCAAAAATCTGTCGAAAAAGGAAGAAAGAGAGGACTTGCTGGAAGAAAAGAAGAAATATCATTAATCGCTCAGGAAATATTTCCTCCGGGGGTGGTGTTCTTGCGTTCCCGCGTACTCGCCGCAGGGGTTTCCTTTTTCCTTGCAGTAATACTGATCGCTGTAGTTGCAACACCTGGCTTGGCCAGCGCCGATATCGGTTTCGAAAGGGTGCTGGGCGGTACCGTGGCGAAGGTATTCGCCTTTCCGGACGTGCCTGGCGGTCCCCTCGCTTTTGCCTTTGTAAAAGAAGAGGGGACGTACGGAAAGTCCGGGGCGTGTTTGCTTTACCGGAGCAGGGACTCCGGCAAGACCTGGGAAAAAGTCGAGTGGCTGGTGGACAACATCTACCGCGGAGACGAAGAGATAGGTGAACTCCGCAGTATGGCGGCGCTTTCCGACGGCACGCTGGTTTTGACCGGTTCGTGGGCCAGAACTTCCGAGCCGTTCCTCCTCTACAGCAGGGACGGCGGCACGAGGTGGGAAAGCCAGGCTTCCGGAGAGGGATCCCCGCTGGTCGCCTGGGCGGCGGGGGACCGGGTTTTCGGCCTCTTCAAGTATCGGTTTGGTTCCATGACCGTCTTGAAAGTTTCTGACGACCGCGGAAGGACCTGGCCTGTAGATTTAAAGGTGGGGTTGGAAGCAAACGAACGCGCTTTTACGACACCTGACGGGCGCGCTTGCTTTGTCGTTTCGGACGCGTATGCACTCTGGGCGACGGCTGACGGCGGCACGACCTGGCGCGATACCGGAGTTAGACTCTCGGCGGTACCCCATCCACTCGGCCCGGGTTACGCGCCGGGTTGGCCTCCGGACATGCTCGGGGGAGAGGTGGCCGCTGTGTTCGAAGCTGACGGCTCATTGACAGCTGTAGCCTGTAGCCCGGGCGCTCCAGCTGGCGTGTACATTTCCCGCGACGGCGGGAAGACGTGGAAGCAGGTTGAGCAAGCCCAGTTCGAGTGGCGGCCGAAGCATACGGCCAGCAGGGCGATCAGCGTGGCCGCGGCTCCTGGCGGGCTGATCTTCGCGGGCACGCCGGATGACTGTGTCTTGGTTTCGGAGGATTACGGAGTTACCTGGAAACCAGTCACGCAGGGAGTCACCGAAGAGGTTCACGAACTGGCGTGCTTTCCTTCGGGAGACTCCGTCGTGGTACTGGCCGCCACCCCGGCAGGCCTGCTGAGGATGGAGTACCAGAAGCACCAAGTTCAGGTTGGCGGAGCGCTGGAGCAGGGGGCTGGTGGTAGTGAAGGGCAGAATCAGGGACAAATGTCCGAGAAAACTTCACCACCAGCCGTCGTGAAATTCGTGATCGGGCAGAGGGCCTTTTGGGTTGGCGACCAGAAGAAGGACATGGACGCCGAGGCGTTCACCGAGAACGGCCGCACTTACATGCCCGTGCGCTACCTGGGCGAGTCCCTGGGCGCGGAGGTCGGGTGGGATGGGGCGACCCAGACGGTGACCCTGGCCAAGAGCAACGTGATGGTGAAGCTCGTGGTGGGGGACAAGATCATCTACGTCAACGGGCAACCCAGGGAGATGGACGTGGCCCCGCTGGTCCGCAGGGGCCGCACCTACCTCCCCGCGCGCTATGTAGCCGAGGCGCTTGGATACAAGGTGGGTTGGGATCCGGTGACACAAGCCGTGAGCGTGATGCGGTAGCCAACGTTAATCAAGCCCGGATAGCCAGGCATCCTTTTCCAGGGGTGCCCGGCTTTTTTTTGTAGAGCCTTTGCAAGAAAGGGACACAACACGATTGGGTGCTATGGTCCCCTGCCGCCCAAGCCCGGCCAGGTTCTGGTACGGGCGGCACTCTACCGGGCTGTCGGTAGAATGGTACCGACAGCCCGGCTTTTTTTGTAGCGGTCACATCCCGGAATCCACCAAGAGAGGGGAGGTCTTCCGGGTGTTCCTGGCCAAGGTGGCGTGCTACCTGGTACTCGGCTACGCGGCCGCCGTTGCGGTGGCGGCACTCGCCTGGCGGCTCACGGGCCGGTACAGGGGGGTACTGGTGCTGGCGTCGCTTCTCTGGCCGCTGGCGGTAGCCGAGGTGCTGAAAGAGAAGAAATATGTGGGCAGGAAGAAAAAGTATCTTGTCCGGAGGGGATAGAGTGGAAGAGGAAGATCCGGAGAAACCGGAATTTCATCCCGTACACGTTAACTGGTTGCTGACGAAGGCCTGCAGTGCAGGTTGCCGCCACTGCTACATCAGGGGCAGGTTCGGCGGCCCCGAACTGGGTACGGGAGAGGCCCTGGCACTGCTGGAGGAAATGGCGGCCGCCGGGGTGCGGAGCGTGTGCTTCACGGGCGGCGAATTCTTGGCGAGACCGGACGCGCTTGCCCTGGCAGGGGCCGCCGTCCGGCTCGGGCTGGAGGTCTCCGTGGTGACCAGCGGTTTCCCGATTACCGAGGAACTCGCGGAGAGTTTGGCCGTCCTGGGGGCCACTACGTACCTCAGCGTCGACGGGGTCGGTCCCGAAACCCACGAGAGGGTGCGCGGCCCCGGGTCGTGGGAAGTGGTTCGGCGGGCCGCCCGGCTCCTGGCGCGGGCCGGGGCGCGCGTGTGCACCGTGACGGCACTCTCCCGGCTGAACGTTGCGGACGCGGGCAGGATTCCCGCCGCGGCCGGGGAGTTCGGGGCCGAGGTTGTCTGCCTGCTCCCAGCCATGCCGCAGGGTGCGATGGGGCGGGAGCTCGTCCTGGGGGCCGGGGAGTTCGCCGCGGTGGTGCGCTCGGCTGCTAAGGGAGCGGGGGCCGCGGGGGTGGAACTACACCTGTGGTGCGCGCCCTTCGCGGGCATTTTAGGAGATTTGGGCGCGGGGGTGAGGTGGTGGCCCTGCAGGGGGGCGCCCGTGGCAGACATTTCGCCCGACGGGAAGCTACTCCTGTGCGACGTGCTGGACTTCGCCTTCGCGGACCTGCGCGGGGGGAATTTCGGCGAAGTGTGCCAGGAAATAGCGGGGATGCCGGAGTTCGCGGAGGCACACTTTCCTGTCCGACCAGCGGAAGTCTGCCGGAAGTGCCCCGCTTGGGGGGAGTGCCGGGGCGGGTGCTTCGCGAGGGCCTACTTGGATTTTGGGAGCCTTTCGGTCCCGGACCCGCTGTGCCCGAGGGCCGCGGGGTTACTCGGTTGAGCTCCGGCGGACGGTACGGCGCCGTTCGCCCTGTTTTTTGTGGACACAACTCCGGCAAGTACAAGGGAGGTAGAGCGCGTGGCAGTCGGGAGTGCGGCAGAAACCGCGACCGTCAGGTGGTTGCGCGAGGAAGAAGATTATGGGATGAGGTTCTACCGCGTGAGGAGGGTAATCGCCTGCCGCAGGACGCCCTACCAGAAGGCGGAGGTGCTCGAAGTCTGCGGGTTGGGTCGTTGCCTCTTCCTCGACGGCAGGCTACAGTCGGCGGAGGCCGACGAGCACGTCTACCACGAGCTACTGGTGCACCCCGCGGTGGCCGCGCACCCGGCGCCGCGGAGGATCCTCGTCTGCGGGGCGGGCGAGTGCGCCACAGTGAGGGAGATCCTCAAACATCCCCCCGTGGAGAGGGTCGTCGCCGTGGACATAGACAGGGAGGCGGTGGAACTGTGCCTGGCCCACCTGGGGTTCGACCGCGGCGGCGCGTCCGACCCGCGGTGCGAGCTGGTTTTTACGGACGCCGCCGAGTTCGTGGCGTCCTACAGGGGCGGGCCGTTCGACGTGGCCGTGGTGGACGTGACGGACGACCCCGGCGGCCCGGCGTGGACGGTGTACACCGAGAGGTTCTACCGCTCGCTCAAGCGCGTCCTCTCGGAAGACTATGCCGTGGCCGTGCAGGGCACTTCCGCCCTGCCCGGCGCAAGGGGTTCGGCTTTCGCGTCTCTTTACAGGGTACTCCGGGACGTTTTTGACAGGGTGGTACCTTACGCCGAATACATCCCGTCTTTCGAAGATCTGTGGGGTTTCTTTCTCTGCACCGGGGGGCGGGCGGAGGCCGTTCCTCCGCCTGGCCGCCTGCCCCGGGGTTTGAGGTACCTCGACGGCGGTGCGCTCACCCGCGCTTTCTCGTTGCCCGGTGCAGTTAGACGTGCCCTGAAGGGGGAAGGGACTCAGATGCCCGCGGTAGCGTTTGGAGACACAAAAGGAGAGGGGAGGTCCTGAAGAGTTATGGTGGGTTTTCAGCTCAGGTTCGGCCCGTGGTGGAGGGAAATCGCCGGGGTTATGAAAAAGCCTTTCGCCCGGCTCAGCTTCAGGGCTACAATGGCCTATGTGGCCGCCGCCGTGAGCCTGGTGGCCTTCGCGGTGGGCTGCGTGCTGTTCGCCAACCTGTCGCTGCACAACCTGCGCCTGCAGGAGCTTGGCGCTGCGGCGGACAAGGCCGAGGCGGCGGCGCGGTACCTGGGCGAAGGGCTGCCGCGGTCGCTCCTGGACGTGGCGCGGGACTACAGCGAGTGGGACCCCATATACGAGATGTGCTCTGAAGGGGAACCCGACGGGGGGTTCCTGGAAGAGGAAGTGGCCTGGATGGTCAGGGAGGTCGCCGTGAACGGCAGGCCCGTCGCGCGGCTGGCGCTCTACGGCGCCTCCGGGGAAATGATGTACGCGGCGGGGGCGAAGGGGCCCGACCTGACGGCGGAGGCGAAGGCGGCCTTTGAAAACGATACTCCCGTGAAGGGCCTGCTCTTCCACGCGGGCAAGGTGTACCTCGTGGCGGCACACCCCGTGCACACGACGGGCAGCGGCGGCCCGGCGAGGGGCGCCCTGGCGCTGGCCCAGGTGCTGGAGCCGAGCATGGTGGCCGAGGCGGAGAACATCCTCGGCTGCAAGCTGAGCTTCTGCGGGATGGGATCACTCGGTGCGGTGCCGCAGGGGGTCGAGTGGCAGCAACTCAACGGGGCCAGGGCGGCGCTGACGCGGTCGGGCGCGGTGCTGGCGTCGAAGGAGTTGTCCGATGCCCGCGGTAGCGGTTCCGAACAGCTGGTGGTCGAGAAGCGCACCAGCCTGCCGCTGCTCACGGCAAGCACGCTCAGGGCGGGTGTCTTCGCCGGGGGCGCCGTGGGCCTGGTGGTCCTGGCGGCGAGCCTGCTGCTGACCGGGGTCGTGCTCAGGCCGGTCGGCCTCGTGAGCAGGAAGTTGAAGGAGATGGAGGAGAAGGGCGCGATGGAGCCGATAGGGCGGGTCGGCGGCCCGAGCGAGCTGGCCGACCTGGCGGGCGCCTTCGACAGGGCGGTGGCCGCCGCCGAGGAGGCCCGGAAGAGGGAAGGGGAAGCCCTGGAGAGGCTGGCCAATACCGACCCGCTGACGGGCCTGGCGAACCGCAGGAGGTTCGTGGCCGAGGTGCGCGCGGCGATAGCCGACGTGGAGTCTGGCGGCAGGCCCGCCACCCTGGTGCTCTTCGACCTCAACGGGCTCAAGGTGGTCAACGACAACCTGGGTCACGCGGCGGGCGACGCCAGGCTGGTGGCCTTCGCGGAGATCCTGGCCTCCGTGGCGGACAGGTCCCGCGGCGACGTCGCCGCGCGGCTCGGGGGCGACGAGTACGCCCTGCTGGCGAGGTGCGGCACCCGCGAGGCGGAAGCGCTGGTGGACGCGGTGCTCAGCCTGACGCGGGCGAAGCCCCTGCCCGGCCAGGAGTTGCTGGGCGAGGCGCCCGCGTTTGAGGCGGCGGTGGCCGCGGCACCTGCAGACGGGCGCACGCCCGAGGCCCTGCTCGAGGCCGCCGACGAAAAGGTGAACGCCCGCAAGGGCGGCGGCGCGGCGGGCCAGGTGAGGAGGGCGTTGGCGAGCCTGCGGTCGGACGCCTACGGAGACGCCTACGCTTCCGTGCGCCTGCTGCTTATGGCGGCGGACGCCTACGACCGGTACACTCTCGGCCACTCCGAGCGGGTGGCCTCGCTGGCCGAGGCGGTGGCCCGCGCCCTGGGGTGGGGCGAGGAGAGGGCGGCGCGCCTCAGGCTGGCCGGCCTCCTGCACGACGTGGGCCGCGCCCTGGTAGCGCCGGAGGTGCTCTCCAAGACCGAGGAACTGACGGAGGAGGAACTACGCGAGGTCAGGTCCCACGCCGAGCGGGGCGCCTCGCTTCTGGCCGCGTGCCCGGGCCTTGCGGACGTGGCCCGCTGGGTGAGGCTCCACCACGAGCGGCTGGACGGCACGGGCTACCCGGACGGCCTGGTGGGCTCGGAGGTCCCGGAGGAGTCGAGGGTGCTGGCGGTGGCGGACGCCTACGACGCCATGACCTCTCCGCGGCTACACAGGGCCGCCCTGCCCCCGCGGGAAGCCGTGGAGGCCCTGCTCCGGGACGGGGGCTACGACCGGGCTGTGGTGGAGGCGCTGGCCTCGGTCGTCGGTGTGCCGCCGGGCAATGGCCGCAACAGTTAGGGAAAGGGGCTTTTGGGGCCGCAGACACTAGTTTGTCTGCGGCCCGGCTTTTTTTTGTGGTAGCCGCTTCCCGGAATCCGCCGGGAGAAAGGGGGGATGGTAACCGGGTTCGGTTGAGATCCGGACCGGGAGCGGCACAGGAAAAAAAACCGCGAAAGGAGAGGTGGTCCCGCTCTATGTTCAAGCTCGCGGAGAGGATCCGCAGGGTTTCCCGCAACCACAAGGGCTTCACGCTGGTCGAGCTCCTGGTGGTCGTGGCCATCATCGGCATCCTGGCCGCCGTCATGCTGCCCAGGCTCCTGGGTTATACCAACCAGGCCCGCGTGAGCCGCGCCATGGGCGACATCGCCTCCATGCGCAGCGTGGTGGAGGCGTGGGCGGCCAACGAGGGCGCGGGCTACTACCCGGCGCCGGACAACAGCGCGGCCGGCGGCGTGGGCCAGGTGCTCCAGGCCAGGGGCATCAAGTGGACCGGCGGCGCGGACGGCGTGAAGGATCCGTGGGGCACGCCGTACAGGTACGGCACCGCTGACGTGAACGGCGTGGCCAACCAGGCGTACCTGATCCAGTCCGCCGGTCCCGACAAGCAGTTCGGCACGGCCGACGACGTGTGGGCCTCCAGCTCCACGGCACCCGTGCAGAGCGGCACGCCGGACGTGACGCCCACCACCACGGTGGACTCGGCCAGCTAACCGGGTCGCGGGAGGAGAGCGAGGGGGGCAGGGAGAGGGGCGCTCCGCCCCTCCCCTGCCCCCTTCGGCTTTCGCGGCACGCCTAACTGGGAAACCGGAAAGGAAGGTGTCCGGCTTTGGTGGAATCGTTGAACTTTTTTGCAAAAAGAAGCGGAGGTGCAGTGTCTTGGCGCAAACTGCAGTCTACACCGTGAGAGTACTGGTGGGGGGCGCGCGCCGCGAGCTGGCCGTGGAGGCGTCCGGCCCCGACGAGGCCGCCGCTAAGGTCAGAGCGCGCCTGGGGGAGCGCGGCGTGGTGCTGGGAGTGCACCGCGCCGGGAGGCGCGGGGCGGCGCTCCCGCTGCCCTTCGGCGGGGTCGGCCCGCGGGACCTCGAGATGCTCTGCCGCAGCCTGCTGGTCATGCACCAGGCGGGCGTGACGACCCTGGAGGCGGTGGAGACGGCGGCGGCGCAGGCAACGAAGGGAAGGCTGAAGAAGGCCCTGGAGCTGGCGGCGGCGAACATCCGGGAAGGCCTGCCGTTCAAGCACGCCTTCCGGGGCTCGCCGGACGTCTTCCCGGAGGTGTTCTGCCAGGTGATGGACGCCGCAGAGGAGGCAGGGGCGTTCGAGGACGGGCTCGCCGCGCTGGCGGCGCACTTCGAGCGCGAGGCACGCTTCAAAGAAAAACTACGCCAGGCCATGGCCTACCCGCTGGTGGTGGCGGCCTTCGCTCTGCTCGTCGCGCTGGGGATGTTCACCTTCGTCGTGCCCAAGTTCGCGAAGGTGCTGGCCGAGGCCGACATCCCCCTCCCGGCGGTCACCAAGGCGATGCTCGCCTTCTCGGCCCACGCCAGGGTGGCAATCCCCGGCGCGCTCCTCGGGTTGCTCCTGCTCTGGCGCCTGGCGCGGGGCGCCCTGCGCGCCGGGCCGCTGAGGAGGCGCGCCGAGGCCGCGCTGGGGAGGATCCCGCTGGTGGGCGCCCTGGTCAGGGGCGCGGCGGTCTCGCGGCTCTGCCGCACGCTGGCCCTCCTGCTGGAGGTGGGCGTGCCCGCGGTGCAGGCGCTGGAGGTGGCGGAGAGGGTCTGCCCGCTGCTCGCCTTACGGGACGAGGTGCGCGTGGCACGGGCGGTGGTGCGCGGCGGCGGCTCACTCTCCGGGACGCTCAAAAAGAGCAGGTGGCTGCCCCCGCAGGTGGGCAAGATGGCCGCCGTGGGGGAGCAGTCCGGCAGGCTGCCGGAGATGCTGGAGCGCGCCGCCCAGCTGGCGGAGATGGAGGTCGACGCGGCGGTGCAGAAGCTACCGATGCTCGCGGAGGGGGGCATGCTGGTGTGCGTGGGCGGCCTGGTTCTGTTCATCCTGCTGTCCATATTCCTGCCCATCCTGTCGATGTATCAGACCGTGCAGAAGTAGGGCGGCGGCGCGAGGCGGGCTTCTCCCTCATCGAGGCGCTCGTGGTGCTGCTCATCCTGGCGGCCATGACCTCGGCGCTGGTGCCGAAACTGCTGGCCTACCAGAAGGACGCCCGCGTCAGCCGGGCCTGCGAGGAGATGGCCTCCTTCAGGCTGGTGGCGGAGGTGTTCGCCGCGGGGCCGGGCAACGGACGCTACCCGCGCTGCTCGAACGACCTCTCCGACCCGCACTCGGTGGCCTCGGTCCTCCGGGAGAGGGGCGTGGCGTGGGGCGGGCCGGGCGGCGCCCGCGACCCCTGGGGCAGTCCCTACAGGTACTTCACGGCGCCGCTGGCCCCCGTGCCGTACTACCCGCTTTCGTACGCCTTCCAGTCCGCCGGGCCGGACGGCGAGTTCGGCACGGAGGACGACGTGTGGTACACCGACTGGGAGCCGCCGCGGCAGGGCAGCCCGGAGGGCCAGTGGTTCGCGTCGGGGATGTATCCCTACGTGGAATCAGTCGGCACCGCAGGAGAGGCGGAATAGCCGATGGCTTTTTTCTTTTGGGGGGTGTTCCGTTTGAACGTACCGGACAAGAGGGTCTTCGTCGTCACCTCCGGCAAGGGCGGCGTGGGCAAGACGCTGGTGGCCGCCGGGCTGGGGGCGGCCCTGGCGTCCCTGGGCCACAGGGTGGCCCTCGTGGACGCGGACACGGGCCTGCGGAAGCTGGACGTCGCCCTGGGGTTGGAGAACAGGGTGGTCTACGACTCGGTGGACGTGGTGCGCGGCAGGTGCTCCCTGCGGGAGGCCCTGGTGCGCGACAAGCGCCTCGGCACGCTGTACTTCCTGCCCGCGGCGCAGCGGGAGGACAAGACGGCAGTTTCCCCTGAGGACATGAGGGAGATCTGCGCCCGCCTTGCGGAGTCCTTCGACTTCGTGCTGGTAGACTCCCCGGCGGGGATAGAGCACGGCTTCCGCACGGCGGCGCGGGCCGCCGAAGCGGCGCTCTTGGTGACCACGCCCGACATCGCGGCGGTGCGCGACGCCGACCGCGTGGCGGGCCTGCTGGCCGAGGTGGGACTGGCGGCACCGCTCCTGGTGGTCAACCGCGCGCGGCCGCGCCTGGAGAGGACGGGCGACTCGCTGTCCCCGGAGGACGTGGCCGAGGCGCTGCGCCTGCGGCCGTTCGCCGTCCTGCCGGAGGACGAGAGGGCCGTGGTGTGCGGCAACCGCGGCCTGCCGGTGACGCTCGACCCCGCTTCCGCCGCGGGGAGGGCGCTGAGGGCGGCCGCCCTGCGGCTGGCGGGCGAACCCTGCGCTGTGCCGCGCACGCCCAACAGGAAGGGCGGGGGGTTGCTTGGCAGGCTCGCAGGGTTCCTCAAGGGGGAGGTGGCGCCTGAGTGGTGAGGGACCTGCGCTTCTACAGGAAGGGCGCCTTCCCGGGCGGCCCGCTCTCAAACCTGGCGGTGGCACTGGCGCGGCTCTTCGGTTCCGGCTGGGGAGCGCGGCGGCGCGGCAGCGCCGCCCGGGCCAGGGAGCGCCTCACGGTGATGGTGGTGTGCGACCGCGCGGGACTGGACAGGGCCGGGCTGGAGAGGCTCAAGGAGGAGATGGCCGCCGTGGTCGCGAGGTACGTGGAGGTGGACGCCTGCGGG
>NZ_AUBR01000026.1 GCF_000429345.1 Desulfovirgula thermocuniculi DSM 16036
TCATCGTTTCCGGCGGGCGGGGCATGAAGGCGGCGGAGAACTTCAAGATCTTGGAGGAGCTGGCCGACGTCTTGGGCGCCGCCGTGGGGGCCTCGCGGGCGGCGGTGGACGCGGGATACGCCCCGCACAGCATGCAGGTGGGGCAGACGGGCAAGACGGTGTCCCCGCAGCTGTACATTGCCTGCGGCATTTCGGGGGCCATCCAGCACTTAGCGGGCATGAGCTCGTCCAAGGTCATCGTGGCCATCAACAAGGACCCCGAGGCCAACATCTTTAAGGTGGCCGACTACGGCATCGTGGGGGACCTCTTTGAAATCGTGCCCCTTTTGACCAGGGAGTTCAAGAAGCTCCTGGGCAAGGAAGGGGAGTGCTAGGGGGGTTGCGCTTGTGCGGGAGGCGGTCATTGTCAGCGGCGCGCGCACGGCCATAGGGGCCTTTGGCGGGTCTTTGAAGGACGTGCCGGCGGTCAAGCTGGGCAGCCTGGTCATCAGGGAGGCGCTGGTGCGGGCGGGCATAAAGCCCGCCGCCGGGCAGGACGCTTTGAGCTTCGCGCCGGACGCCTTAAAGGAGGCTGGCATTACCGAGCTGGAGCGCCAATACGCCCGGTGGGAGGAAAACCTGCAGGAAGTCCAGGTAGACGAGGTAATCATGGGTCACGTGCTCCAGGGGGGCTGCGGCCAGAACACGGCCCGCCAGGCGGCCATTTATGCCGGCGTACCCAAGGAAACCCCCGCCTTTACGGTCAACAAGGTCTGCGGCTCCGGCTTAAAGGCCATTGCCCTGGGGGCGCAGGCCATCATGTCCGGCGAGGCGGAAGTGGTGGTGGCCGGCGGCATGGAAAACATGAGCCAGGCGCCCTACGCCCTTCCCCGGGCCCGCTGGGGCTACCGCATGGACATCAACGCCCGGGGCGAATGCCTGGACCTCATGGTTTACGACGGCCTGTGGGAGATCTTTTACGGCTACCACATGGGCTACACGGCAGAAAACATTGCCCAAAAGTACGGTATTTCCCGCCAGGAGCAGGACGAATTGGGCCTGCTCAGCCACCAGCGGGCGCGCGCGGCCATTAAAGAAGGCCTCTTTAAAGAAGAAATAGTGCCCGTGGAAGTGCCCCAGCCCAAGGGCGGCACGGTAACCTTTGACACCGACGAGCGGCCCATGGACACCAGCCTGGAAAAGATGGCCCGGCTAAAACCCGCTTTTCGCCCCGACGGGACGGTGACCGCCGGCAACGCCTCAGGCGTTAACGACGGCGCCGCCGCCGTGGTGCTCATGTCCCGGCAGAAGGCGCAGGAGCTGGGCCTAAAGCCCCTGGCGGGCGTGGTTTCCTTTGCCGCGGGCGGCGTGGACCCTGCCTACATGGGTCTGGGCCCCGTGCCGGCGGTAAGGAAGGCCCTGCAAAAGGCAGGGCTCTCCATACAGGACATAGACGTGGTGGAGCTAAACGAAGCCTTTGCCGCCCAGGCCCTTGCCTGCATGAGGGAGCTCGGGCTGAGCCTGGAGAAGACAAACCTTTTGGGCAGCGGCATTTCTCTCGGCCACCCCATCGGCTGCACGGGGGCCAGGCTGGTGGTCACCATGCTATACCTCATGAAGCGGCAGGGCTTTAAATTGGGCCTGGTGACCATGTGCATTGGCGGCGGCCAGGGCATGGCCATGGTCTTGCGGCGCGAAGACTAGCGCGCGGAAAGGAGGTCGGCGGTTTGATGGAAGTGAAGAAAATCATGGTGGTGGGCGCCGGGCAGATGGGTACGGGCATCGCCCAGGTGGCGGCTGCCGTGGCCGGCTGTGAAGTAATTTTAAACGACATCAAGGAAGAGTTTGTCTCGCGCTCCCTGGCCAACATCGAAAAGAACCTCCGCCGCGAGGTGGAAAAAGGCCGGCTTACGGAAGAGCAGAAGAGGGAGGCGCTTGCGCGCATTACCCCCTCCACCAGCCTGGCCGACGCCCGGGATGTGGACCTGGTCATCGAGGCGGCGGTGGAAAACATGGAAGTGAAGAGCAAGATTTTCAAGGAGCTGGACGGGATATGCCCGCCGCACACCGTTTTGGCCACCAACACTTCGTCTTTGCCCATCACCCAGATAGCCGCGGCCACCAAAAGGCCGGAAAAGGTCATCGGCATGCACTTCATGAACCCGGTGCCGGTAATGAAGCTGGTGGAAATCATCCGGGGCCTGGCCACCTCCGATGAAACCTTTGCCGTGGTCAAAGCCATGAGCGAACGCATGGGCAAGGTGCCGGTGGAGGTAAACGACGGGCCGGGCTTTGTCTCCAACCGCGTGCTCATGCCCATGATCAACGAGGCCATCTACTGCGTCTACGAGGGCATCGCCACGCCGGAAGCGGTGGACCAGGTGATGAAGCTGGGCATGAACCACCCCATGGGGCCGCTGGCCCTGGCCGACCTCATCGGGCTGGATACCTGCCTTTACATCATGGAAGTGCTGCACCGGGAATTCGGGGACAGCAAGTACCGGCCCTGCCCGCTGTTAAAGAAATACGTGGCCGCCGGGTGGCTGGGCCGCAAGACCGGGCGGGGGTTTTACGTCTACAGTGACAACAAATGAGGAGGGGTGGCGCCGGTGTCCTGGAACAACATCCTGGTGGAAAAGGACGGCCACACGGCTGTGCTCACCGTAAACCGCCCGCAGGTATTGAACGCCCTCAACGCCGAAACGCTGCTGGAGATAGACAAAGCGGTGGACGAGCTGGCCGCCGACCCGGCGGTGAGGGTGATCATCATCACCGGGGCGGGGGAAAAGGCCTTTGTGGCCGGCGCGGACATCGCCTTCATGAGCAAGCTGACGCCCCTGGAGGCGCGGGACTTTGCCCGGCTGGGGCAGCGGGTGCTCGGCAAAATTGAAAATTTGCCCAAGCCGGTCATTGCCGCCGTGAACGGCTACGCCCTGGGCGGCGGCTGCGAGCTGGCCATGGCCTGCGACATCCGCGTGGCCTCGGAAAAGGCCAAGTTCGGCCAGCCGGAGGTCAACCTGGGCCTGATTGCCGGTTTTGGGGGCACCCAGCGGCTGACCCGCCTGGTCAACCCGGGCATCGCCAAGGAGATCCTCTTCACGGGGGACATGATTGACGCCGAAACGGCCAGGAGAATCGGCCTGGTCAACCACGTGGTGCCGGCGGAAGAGCTCATGGCTTTTTGCAAGTCCCTGGCCAGCCGCATAGCCTCCCGGGGCCCGGTGGCCGTGCGCCTGACCAAGGAGGCGGTAAACGAGGGCCTGGAGATGGACCTGGAGAAGGCCCTGGCCCACGAGGCGGACCTCTTCGGGCTCGTCTTTGCCACTTCCGACCGGGAAGAGGGTATTTCCGCCTTTTTGGCCAAGCGCCAGCCCCAGTTCCAGGGGAAGTAGGCCTACCGGTCTTTCCCTTATGAATGCCGGTTCGTGCAGGTACAGGAAGGACTTTCCTGGGCCTGCTTTTTTTATCAATGCGCGGTAAAAGGAAAAGGTGGTATATTATTTATGGGGCGCACGAGTATTAAGGAATATTAAACGGGGGGATTCAGGCCTCTCATGGACATCACCTGGCTTTTTCTGGTCCTTTGTCCCTACATGCTGCTTTATTTTTATTTAACCGATTACACTTCCTGGAGCCAGCGCCGGATTGTGCTGGTCTGGGCCGGCGGCTTTTTGCTCATTTTGAGCCTGTTTTTGTTAATCGACTATCTGAACCCCGTGCACCCGCCATTTCCCAGACTTTTTTAGTGACTTCCGCCTCTCACCCGTTGTCTGGCCCGACAAAGTGGTGGTAATATAGTTTAAGTGATGAAAATAATTACCGGCCGGGAGGTTTTAGCTGTATGTTTGTGAGAGATTACATGACCACCTCTCCCATTACCATTGGCCCGGGCGTCCCCATTTTAGATGCCCTGGAAGTAATGAGGAAAAATAAGATCCGCCACCTGCCGGTGGTGGACAGGGGCCGGCTGGTGGGTATCGTTACCGAGCGGGATTTGCTCACCGTTTCACCTTCCCCGGCTACCACCCTCAGCATTTTTGAGCTCAATTACCTCCTGTCCAAGATGGAAGTCAAGGAGGTCATGAAAACCAACCCCATAACCGTCGCCCCCGATTGCACCATTGAGAAGGCCGCCCTCCTCATGCGGGAGCATCGCATCGGCTGCCTGCCGGTTATGGAGGGCGACAACTTGGTGGGCATCATCACCCAGAACGATATTCTGGACGCGTTAATTCGCATTTTCGGCCTGCGGCGGGCAGGGACGCGGTTGGTCCTGGAGGCCGTCGACCGTGTTGGCGCGCTGGCCGACATCCTGGCCACGGTGCGCAAGCACCAGATCAACGTGGTGGGGGTGGCCTGCCGGGAAAAGGAGGACCAGCGGGTGCAGATCATGCTCCGCCTGAGCACGGTGGATCCCCAGGCCCTCATTAAGGATCTGGAGGAGCAGGGCTTTGAGATTAAGTCGGTGAGCTAGCAGGGGTTGGCTTGAAGGGCTATGGATGTTTTAAGTTCCCAGGTCTTTCCCAGGTACATTACCATTGCCGTGGACATAGCCACGCGCATTGTGCGCGGCGAGTACCGCGAAGGCCAAAAAATCTTCGGGCGCTCCACCCTGGCCGGCAGGTACAACGTTTCGCCGGAAACCATACGCCGGGCGCTCACCCTCCTGCAGGACATGGGGATCGTGCACGTTTCTCCGGGCGTGGGGGTGGTGGTGAGGTCCCAGAAGGCGGCCGAGGCCTTCCTGGCCGAGTGCGGGCACCGGCAGGTTTTGCGGGAAATGCAGGAGAGGCTCCACCGCCTCCTGCGGGAAAGGGACCGCATCAACGCTGAAATCGAAAAGCTCATGAACGAACTGCTGGATTACACCTTTAAGATGGCCGGTAACCTCCAGCGCATAGAAGAAGTGCGCATCTTACCCACCTCCCCCCTGGTGGGCAAGTCCCTGGCGGAGGCGGAATTCAGGGCCAGGACGGGCTCCACCGTGCTGGCCATTTACCGCCGGGGGGAGGAAATCCTTTCCCCGCAGGCCAGCACGGTCCTCCAGGCAGGGGACATCCTCATCGTCCTGGCGCCCCCCGAGCAGAGAGAGCAGCTTTACAGCCTGGTGGGCGGGCCCAACAGCCACCAGGGGGGAACGGAAGAATGAGTTCTATTGACACCCCTCTTAAAACGGGCCTATAATAACCTTAAGTGCAAGGAGCCTTTAGGGAACGGGTGATCCTCCTTTGAGCATAGGCCACGTTCATGCCGGTAACGGGTTTTGCTGGCGGGCTTTTTAAGTGGTCCTTTTAGCCCTGAAGGTGTGGCTGTTTCAGGGCTTTTTCTTATTCTGGCGCAGGTGAGGGAGTTGGACAGGTACTTCATGCAAATGGCCCTGGATCTGGCCCGCCGGGGCCTAGGCAGGACCAGCCCCAACCCCATGGTGGGGGCGGTGGTGGTTAAGGAGGGCCGCGTGGTGGGGCGGGGCTATCACGCCCGGGCCGGCGCGCCGCACGCGGAGGTAAACGCCCTGCGGGAGGCCGGGGAGCAGGCGCGGGGTGCCACCCTTTACGTTAACCTGGAGCCCTGCTGCCACTACGGGAGGACGGGCCCCTGCACGGAAGCCATCCTGGCGGCAGGGGTAAAGCGGGTGGTGGCGGCCATGGAGGACCCCAACCCCCTGGTGAGCGGGCGGGGGCTGGAAAGGCTGCGCCGGGCCGGGGTGGAGGTCACGGTGGGCGTGATGGAAGAGGAGGCCCGGCGCCTCAATGAAGTATTCATAAAGTACATTACCACCCGCCGCCCTTTTGTGGTCTTAAAAGCGGCCATGAGCCTGGACGGAAAGATAGCCACGCGCACCGGGGAGTCCCGCTGGATTACCGGCCCGGAAGCCCGGCTGGCCGCCCACCGCCTGCGGGACCGCTACGATGCCGTTTTGGTGGGGATAAATACCGTGCTCCGGGACGACCCTTCCCTCACCACCCGCCTGCCGGGCGGGGAGGGGAGGGACCCGGTGAGGGTGGTGGTGGACAGCCTGGCCCGCATTCCCCTTCACGCGCGCCTGCTCACGCAGAAGTCGCCGGCTCCTACCATTGTGGCGGTCACGGAAAGGGCGCCGGCGGAAAAGTTACGCCGGCTGGAAGAAGCCGGGGCGCAGGTTCTGGTGATTCCCGGCGGCCCCCGGGTTGACCTGGCCGCCCTCATGGAAGAGCTGGGGCGGAGGGAAATAACCAGCGTACTGGTGGAAGGGGGCGGGGAAGTCCACGCCTCTTTCCTGGAGGGCCGCCTAGCCGATAAGGTGGTCTGGTTCATCGCCCCCCTGATCATCGGCGGGCGGAAGGCTCCCGGGCCGGTGGGCGGCGAGGGCTTTGCCTGGCTCGGTGAGGCGGTCAGGCTACGGGACGTAAGCCTGGCGCGCTGTGGAGAGGATCTCTGCCTGGAGGGCTACATCCGGTACGGAGGGGAGGGCTGATGTTTACCGGCCTGGTGGAAGAGGTGGGCGTTGTGCGCGGCATCTCCCGCGGCAGGGACTCGGCCCGCCTGGTGGTGGAGGCCACCAGGGTAACCGCGGACATGAAGGTGGGGGACAGCGTGGCCGTAAACGGCGCCTGCCTCACGGTGGTGGAGTGCGACCCGTACTCCTTTGCCGCCGACGTCATGGCCGAAACCCTGGCCAAGACCAACCTGGGTCTTTTAAAGCCGGGTGACAGGGTAAACCTGGAGCGGGCCTTGAGGCTGGGGGACCGCCTGGGCGGGCACCTGGTGACGGGGCACATTGACGGCGTGGGCAAGATAAAGAGGCGGCGCGAGCACGACATAGCCGTGCTCCTGGAGATTGAGGCGCCGCCCGAGGTGATGCGCTACGTGGTCAAAAAAGGCTCGGTGGCCGTGGACGGTACCAGCCTGACGGTGGCAGACGTGGGCCGGCAGAGCTTCCTCGTCTCCCTCATCCCCCACACGGCCAGCCGGACTACGCTGGGAGCCAAAAAGCCGGGAGAGGCGGTTAACCTGGAGGCGGACATCATCGGCAAGTACGTGGAAAGGCTTTTATCCTTCCCCCACCGCGGGGCCTCTCCGGGGGAAGGGATTTCGCTGGAGTTTTTAAGCGAGCACGGCTTTTTATAGGGCAGGGCCCAAAATGCTGATTGGGGAGTGACTTTCACCATGGAGTTCCGTTTTAACACCATTGAGGAAGCAATCGAGGACATCCGCGCCGGCAAAATGGTGGTAGTGGTGGACGACGAGGACAGGGAAAACGAAGGGGACCTGGTTATGGCGGCGGAAAAGGTCACTCCCGAGGCCATTAATTTTATGGCCACCTACGGCCGGGGCTTGATCTGCATGCCCATCACCAACCAGAGGGCGGACGAACTGGACCTGCCCCTCATGGTCAGCCATAATACCGACAAGCACGGCACGGCCTTCACCGTGTCCGTGGACCACAAGGATACCACCACCGGCATTTCCGCTTACGAGAGGGCGCAGACCATCAAGGCCATCTTGGACCCCAGCACCCGGCCGGAAGACCTGCGCCGCCCCGGGCACATTTTCCCCTTGCGCGCCCGCGAGGGGGGCGTCCTGCGCCGGGCCGGGCACACCGAGGCGGCGGTGGATCTGGCCCGCCTGGCGGGGCTATACCCTGCAGGGGTAATCTGCGAGATCATGAAGGAAGACGGCACCATGGCCCGCGTGCCGGAGCTCATGGAGTTCTGCCGGAAGCACAACCTGAAGATCATCACCATTGCCGACCTCATCAAATACCGCCGGCGCACGGAAAAGCTGGTGCGCAAAGTCGACGAGGCCTCCCTGCCCACCAAGTACGGCGAGTTTACCGCCGTAGCTTACGAGAGCATTCTCGACGGGCAGGGCCACCTTGCCCTGGTCAAGGGGGACCTCAGCCGGGTAGAGGCTCCCCTGGTGAGGGTGCACTCGGAGTGCCTCACGGGGGACGTGTTTGGCTCCCGGCGGTGTGACTGCGGCGAGCAACTGGCCCGCGCCATGGAAATGATTGCCAAAGAGGGCGTGGGCGTGCTCCTGTACATGCGCCAGGAGGGGCGGGGCATCGGGCTGCTCAACAAGATAAGGGCATACAAGCTCCAGGACCAGGGCAAAGATACGGTGGAGGCCAACGAGGCCCTGGGCTTCCCGCCCGACCTGCGGGACTACGGCATCGGCGCGCAGATCCTGGTCGACCTGGGGCTGAAAAAGATACGCCTTTTGACCAACAACCCCCGCAAAATAGCCGGGCTGGAGGGACACGGGCTGCAGGTGGTGGCGCGCATTCCCATTGAGATCCGCCCCGGAAAATACAACCGTTTTTACCTGGTCACCAAAAAGAAAAAGCTCGGGCACCTCCTCAGCGTGGGCGATGAAGTAAGTTAAGTAAAGATTAGGGAAGGGAGATGAGCCGTGCCTAAGATATACGAAGGGCGCCTAATTGGCGAAGGCCTGCGCTTTGCCCTGGTGGTGGGGCGCTTTAACGAATTCATTACCCACAAGCTGCTGGCGGGGGCGCTGGACGCCCTGTACCGCCACGGGGTGCGCGAGGAGGACATCGAGGTAGCCTGGGTACCCGGAGCCTTTGAAATCCCCCTGGTGGCGCGCAAGCTGGCCGTCAGCGGTCGCTTTCATGCCGTGGTGTGCCTGGGGGCGGTAATCCGCGGCGCCACGCCCCACTTTGACTACGTAGCCGCGGAGGTGGCCAAGGGGGTGGCCAAGGTGGGGCTGGATACCGGCGTGCCGACGATTTTCGGTGTAATCACTGCAGACACCCTGGAACAGGCCATTGAAAGGGCGGGGACGAAGGCCGGCAACAAGGGCTGGGATGCGGCGCTGGCGGCCATTGAAATGGCCGATCTCTTGCGCAATTTTTAAGTTGAAAGGGGAGGGCCGCCGGTGAAAAGGCGACCTGTGGAAAGCTTACAGCAGGTGGCAGATTTCCGCGTTTCGCCGGAAGGGCGACTCTTTTCGGCCAGCAACGAAGAAATTCTCGCAGGCTGGACGACGGACATCTATTTCATCAAGACGCGGGAAATTTTAAAGCACCTCGGCCTGGAAAAGACCCCCGTAGTGGCCGAAGTTTTTGCCAGCCGCCGGGGGCTCATGGCCGGCGTGCCGGAAGTGAAAAATTTGCTGGCCGGCACCGGAGTGGAGGTCTGGGCGCTGCCCGAGGGAGAGTGGTTTGAGGAAAAGGAAGTTGTCCTGCGCATCAGTGGCCCTTACGACGCCTTTGGGATTTACGAGACGGCCCTTCTGGGTATTCTGGCCAGCTCCAGCGCCTGGGCCACGGCGGCCAGGCAGTGCAAGGAGGCCGCCGGCCCCAAAAGGGTGATTTGCTTTGGCGCCCGCCACGTCCACCCGGCGGTGGCCCCGGTCATGGAAAGGGCGGCCATTGTGGGGGGAGCGGACGGGGCCAGCTGCATTCTGGGGGCCAAGCTGGCCGGTCGGGAGCCTGCTGGGACCATGCCCCACGCGGCGGTGCTCATTGCCGGCGATACGGTGGAAGTGGCCCTGGCCTACCGGAGGGCCATGCCGCCCGGGACGCCGGTGATTGTCCTGGTGGACACCTTCAAGGACGAGGCCGAGGAGGCGCTGCGGGTGGCCCGCGCGCTGGGGGAAGAGCTGGCCGCCGTGCGCCTGGACACGCCCGGAGAAAGGGGCGGGGTTACCCCCTTCCTGGTGCGGGAAGTGAGGGCTCGCCTGGACCAGGCCGGCTTCCAGCACGTGCAGATTTTTGTGAGCGGCGGCCTGACCCCGGAGAGGATCAGGGTGCTTTCCGAGGCGGGAGCGGATGCCTTCGGGGTGGGCAGCTACATTTCCGGCGCGCCGCCCATTGACATGACCATGGATGTCAAGGAAGTTAACGGCAAGCCCGTGGCCAAAAGGGGACGCATCCCCGGCCTCACGCCGAACCCCCGCCTGCAGAGGATTTTATAAAAAAAATAAAAAACGGCTTTGGCAAGCCGCTTTTTAAATGGCCCTCTGCACTTTGCGCAGGCAGCTGGTACACACGCGGATTCTCTTGCGCGTGCCGTTGATAACCGCCCGCACGCGCTGCAGGTTGGGCGTCCAGGTCCTCTTCGTGCGGCGGTTGGAGTGGCTTACCTGCATACCCACCACCACGCCCTTGCCGCAAATGGCGCACCTCTTAGCCATTGGTTCTCGCCACCTCCCCTTTTCTGCTACCACACTCCTTCATTCTAGCAAAAACCTCCCGGTAGCGCAAGGGTGGTAGGAAAAGTGCCAGGTGCGGATTTTGAAACCTACCCGGTACAGTACCTGAAGGGCGTGGGGCCGCGACGCTCCGCCCTTCTCCGCCGGCTGGGCATTAATACGGTAAAAGACCTGCTCTACCACTTTCCCCGTGATTACCAGGACCGCACGCAGCTTAAAGCGCCTTATGCCTGCCTTCACGGGGAGCAGGTAACCATGCAGGGGGAGGTGGTAGGGGGGGAGGAGTTAAACCCCCGCCCGGGCCTCTCCATTGTCAAGCTACAGCTGCGGGGCGAGGGGGGGAGCTTTTACGCCCTGTGGTTTAACCAGCCTTACATATTAAAGCAGTTCCCCCGGGGGACCCGCCTGCTGGTCTTTGGTAAGGCCGAGAGGCGCTTCGGCGAGCTCCAGGTGCAGGTGGCGGACTACGAGGTGCTGGACGGCGGCGCCGGGAGTGCCGGTGAGGGGATAGTTCCCGTGTACCCCCTCACCGACCAGCTCAGCCAGCGTTTCATGCGCTCCCTGGTAAAGCTCGCCCTGGAGCAGTGGGCGGATCAGGTGGAGGATTTCCTGCCCCCGGCGGTGCGCAGGAAGTTTTCCCTCCCCGCTCTGCCCGCCGCCTTGCGGCAGATACACTTCCCTTCCTCCCTCAAGGAGGCCGAAAGGGCCAGGAAGCGCTTTATCTTTGAAGAGCTCTTCCTCCTGCAGACGGCCTTGGCCCTGCGCAAGAAAAGGTTGTCCCGCCAGCTGAAGCCCCACCGCTATTGCCCCGGCGGGGAGCTGGTGGCACGCTTTCTGGCCAGCCTGCCCTTTACCCTGACCTCGGGGCAGAAAAAGGCGTGGGCCGAGATCCAGGCGGACTTGGCCTCCCCCTCGCCCATGAACCGCCTGCTGCAGGGGGATGTGGGGTCGGGGAAGACGGTGGTCAGCACCCTGGCCCTCCTGCGCGCCGTGGAAAGCGGCCTGCAGGGGGCGCTGATGGTCCCCACGGAGGTGCTGGCCGAGCAGCACTACCTCCTCCTCTCCCGGAGCCTTTCCCCCCTGGGAGTAAATGTGGCCCTCCTTTCCGGAAGCCTGCGGAGAAAAGAGCGGGAAGCCCTGCTGCGGGGCCTGGCGGACGGGGAGATACCCCTGGTGGTGGGCACCCACTCTTTGATCCAGGAGGACGTGGTGTTTAAGTCCCTGGCCCTGGTGGTCATTGACGAGCAGCACCGCTTTGGCGTACGCCAGAGGGCCCTCCTGCAACAAAAGGGCTACTGCCCGGATGTGCTGGTGATGACGGCCACGCCCATTCCCCGCACCCTGGCCCTCACCCTGTACGGAGATCTGGAGGTGAGTCTCATCGAGGAACTGCCGCCCGGGCGGCGCCCGGTGCAGACCTACGTGCTCCCCACCTCCCACCTGCCCAGGGCCTACCAGCTGATCAGGCGGGAGGTGGCCCGCGGGCACCAGGCGTATATAATCTGTCCCCTAGTGGAAGAATCGGAAAAGCTAAACGTGCAGGCGGCGGTGGACCTGGCCAGGGAGCTTTCCCGGGGGCCGCTTTCCTCCTGCCGCATAGGGCTGCTGCACGGGCGCCTCAAGCCCGCAGAAAGGGAAGAAGTCATGGAGGCTTTCCGGCGGGGTGATATCCAGGTGCTGGTGGCCACCACGGTGGTGGAAGTAGGGGTGGACGTGCCCAACGCCACGGTAATGCTCATCCTGGATGCCCACCGCTTCGGCCTCGCGCAACTGCACCAGCTGCGGGGAAGGGTGGGCAGGGGGGAGGCCCAGTCGTACTGTCTCCTGGTCTCCGACGGCCCCACGGAGGAGGCCCGCTACAGGCTGGAAGCCATGGTCACCACCACCGACGGGTTTGCCCTGGCCGAAAAGGACCTCCAGCTGCGGGGGCCGGGTGAATTTACGGGCACCAAGCAGTCCGGCCTGCCCGAACTTAAGGTGGCCGACCTTTTAAGGGACTGGCGCGCCCTGCAGCTGGCGCGCCAGGAGGCGCTGGCCCTGGTGGAGCGGGACCCCGAGCTGGCGCAACCCGAGCACCACCGGTTGAAAAAAGAGATCCAGAGCAGGTTTGGCAGCGGCGTGGCTTACCTGGGCGTGAGCTAACAAAAAAATTTTGCCCGCGCCGCTTTTTAATTTTAAATTGGTACTGGCTTCCACTGCGGTGCGCGCAAAGAGGGTGATTTTTGCCGCAGGCCGGGGTAAAATGTTCTAGTTATAAAGGGTTTTCGCGGGGCCATAATAAGAATAGCTCAACACACCGAGGAGGTGAACATACATGGCTCTGGGCCAAAAGCGGAACAGGCTTCTGCTGCCGCAGGCCGCCGCCGCCATGGAGCAGTTTAAGTGGGAGACGGCCCAGGAACTGGGTATTCAAATACCGCAAAGCGGTTACCTGGGTGACCTGCCTTCCCGGGTAAACGGCGCCATTGGCGGTAACATGGTGCGCAAGATGATTGCCGCCTACGAGCAAAGCCTGGCTGCGGGTACCCAGCCTCCCACTCCGCAGGTAACCAATGTCCGCACCACGCCTTAACATAGGTGAGCCCTTGCGGGGGAACCCGACCGGCAGGAGCGCCCTGTCCCGGGGTTAGTTCCCTGCCGGTTGGGTCCCCCACAGGGACTAACTTTAACAAGCGGCCTGCCGCTTGTTAAAGTTTTTTTAATGCTCAAGGTAGTAGCTGTAATCGTCGGCGGTCAGGGCCGGGTGCAGGGCCAAGTTAATGGCACCGGCGATTACCTTGGCCATCCTGACAATCAGGGTATCGATTTCCTTGGGCGTCACGGTTAAATTTCCCCCGAAGGGTGCCAGGACCTTCTCCACGGCCTGCCTGGCCAGATGGTAGTTGAGGGAGGGGTTGATGGCGGCCTTAACTAACTCCAGGTAGGTGCTTATGGTGTCCTGGCCGATGACGGCGGCATGGACCACGGTGGGCACTCCAATGGCCAGTACCGGCACGCCCATGGTTTCGCGGTTAATAGCGGCCCGCCGGTTGCCGATTCCCGAGCCCGGGTTAATGCCCGTGTCGGCTATCTGAATGGTGGTGCATATGCGCGTTACGCTGCGCGCGGCCAGGGAGTCAACGGCAATGATTAAAGAAGGCGCCGTTTTTTCTACCACCCCCCTGATGATTTCCGCCGTTTCAATGCCGGTCAGCCCCAGCACGCCCGGAGCCAGGGCGCAGACCACGCGCATGCCCTCTTTCAGCTCGTGGGGGGCGTACTGGAAGAGGTGCCTGGTGACCAGGCTTAACTCGACTACCTTCGGCCCCAGGGCGTCGGGCGTGGCCCGCCAGTTGCCCAGCCCTACGAGCAGGATCACGGCTTCCCGGGGCAGCGGCGAGATGTAACGCCCGAGCATCCTGGCCAGGACCTGGCTTACCTCGTGGTGGGCGTGCGGCACGTTTTCCCGGAGCACCGGGGCCTCAATGGTTATGTATGTGCCCACCGGCTTGCCCATGATGCTTTCGGCTGCTTTTTCCACAATGTGCACTATGGTAACCTCGGCGTGGGGATAGCTTTCCCTGTCTACCCTCACGCCGGGGATTTCTTCTCCCGTTTCCCCGCGCACTATTTCCCGCGCTTCCAGGGCCAGGTCCAGGCTGATGCCCCACGAGCGCAGCATGTCCATTACTTTTGGCAACTCCGAGCCCCCTTTGGTTGTGGCCTGCACAAAGTACGTTTATATATTTTCCCGCCGGCGCCGGATTATGCAAGCGTATTTTTTGCCGGAAATTTTTTTGGTATAATGTGTTGGGGTATGGCGGGATGCCGTTGAGGGTTATTACCGGACAGGCCAAGGGAAGATTCCTGAAAGTGCCCCGGGGATGGGGCGGGCGCCCCACCTCCGACAGGGTAAAGGAGTCCCTTTTTAACATTCTCGGGCCGCTGGTTCCCGGCGCTTCCTTCCTCGACCTCTTTGCGGGTACGGGGAACGTGGGCATAGAAGCGCTGAGCCGCGGCGCTTCCCGCGCCGTATTTGTGGAAAATAACCGGCAGGCCGTGAGGGCCATCCGGGAAAATTTGGCCCAAACGGGGCTTGGCGACCGGGCGGAAGTGCTGCCCCTTGACGTGCTGGCCGCCGCCGGGCGGCTAAAAGGACAAAAATTTGAAATTATTTTTTTGGATCCCCCTTACGGGCAGGGCCTGGAAGTACCGGCCTTAGAGGCCCTGGTCGCCAACGACCTGGTTAAAGAAAACGGCCTGGTGGTGGTGGAGGGCAGCAGGCGCCGGCAGATGCCGGCGCGGGTGGGCTGCCTTAAACTCTGCCGGGAGCACAGGATAGGGGACACCGTGCTGGCCTTTTACCGGCCTGGCGTGGACGGGGAGGAGGACTAGGCATATTGCGCATAGCCGTTTACCCGGGGAGCTTCGACCCCATAACCAACGGGCACCTAGACGTCATCGAGCGCGCGGCCTGCCTTTTTGATCGCCTGGTGGTGGCCATTGCCCGTAATGCCAAGAAAAAGCCCCTCTTTACCATTGAAGAACGGCTGGAAATGCTCCGCGAGGTCCTGCAGCCCTTTTACAACGTGGTGGTGGATTCCTTTGACGGCCTGACGGTGAATTACGCTAAAAGCATAGGGGCACAGGTCATCGTGAGGGGCCTGCGGGCTATTTCCGATTTTGAGAACGAGTTTATGATGGCCCTGACTAATAAGAAGCTGGTGCCGTCCATTGAGACCGTTTTTTTAATGACCCGGGCGGAGTTCTCGTTTATCAGCTCCAGTGCCGTAAAGGAAGTGGCTTTTTTCGGGGGGTGTGTGCGGGACCTGGTGCCGCCGGCTGTGGAACGAAGGCTGTACGAAAAATTTGCGCACCGCCATGCGAGGGAGGGTTAGCAGGGTGGAACTCTTTCATATTTTAAACGAGATGGAGGATTTAATTGAGAGCAGCCCCCGTATTCCTATGACCAGGCGGGTTATTGTAGATGAAGAAAAGCTGCTTGATTATTTAGACAGAATTCGTACCACGTTACCCGAAGAGCTGCGCCAGGCCCGCTGGATTTTACAGGAGAGGGAGAAGGTTCTCGCGGATACCAAAAAGGAAGCCGACAGGATGCTTGAGGACATCCAGAGGCAGGTGGAAAAGAAGGCCGAGGAAAGCGAGATCGTGCGCAAGGCTCAGGCCAGGGCGGAGGAAATCCTGCGGCGGGCGGAGCACGTGGCCCAGGAGATCAAGCAGGGCGCCCGCGAGTACGCCGACGAGATTTTAAGCAAGCTGGAGGAGAACCTGGATATGATCCTGGCCCAGGTCAGGGAGGGCAGGGCGGAGCTAAAGGGCATCAGGCCGGCAAAAAAGGAAGAGGCAAGGGTGGCCCAGGGGTAACATAAGGCGCATCCCGGAAGGCGAGGATGCGCCTTTTCTGCTTAAAGCCTGGCGGCGCTGGGGGTAGGTATGGTGCCCGGGTACAGGCTCTTGATGATTTTAAAGTGACTCTGCCACCACCAGCGGACGTCGTGGTTCTTGACCACCCGGCGCATGGCTTCCAGACGGCTCCTTTGCTCCGGCAGGGGCATCTCCAGGGCCGTCTTGATCTTCCTGGCCAGGTCATGCGGCTCGTGCGGGTTGGCCAGCACCGCCCCCTGGAGCTCCTGGGCGGCGCCGGCAAACTGGCTGAGCACGAGCACGCCGCGCCCGTCAATCCGCGAGGCCACGAATTCCTTGGCCACCAGGTTGAGGCCGTCCCGCAGGGCCGTAACCAGCAGGACGTCGGCGGCCAGGTAGTGGGCCACCAGCTCAGGAAGGTCCAGGGACTGGTAGCGGTAGCGCACGGGTATGGCGCCCTGGACTTCGTCGAAGTGCCCGTTTATTTCCCCCACCAATCTTTCCACTTCCTGCCGGAGCGCGCCGTACTCCCCGAGGCCGTTACGGCTGGGTACGGCAATCTGCAGGAGGGTTACCTTACCGCGGTAACCCGGGTGTTGCTCCAGGAGGTGTGCCAGGGCCTTTAGGCGCTGGGGTATTCCTTTGGTGTAATCCATGCGGTCAACGCCGAGCAAAATTTTTTCTGCCCCCAGGGAGTTCCTTATTTCCTGGGCCCGCAGCCTCACCTTGGGATCGGCGGCCAGCTGTTCAAAGCGGTGGAAGTTTATCCCCACGGGTATGGCGGAGACGATGATGCGGCGGTTGCGAAAGCGTATCAAGCCCTGCTCCCGGAAGATCTTGACCGGGTAGTAGCGGGCCACCGTTTCCAGAAAGTTCTGGGCGTACTGCGGGGTGTGGAAGGCAATCAGGTCGCTTCCCAGCAGGCCGTAAATGAGCTGCCGCCCCCAGGGCAGAATCTGGAAGAAATCTGCCGGCGGGAAGGGTACGTGCCAGAAGAAAGCTATTTTGGCTTCCGGCAGGGCGCATCGCAGGAACTGGGGTACCAGGGCCAGGTGAAAGTCGTGAATCCAGTAGATTTCCTTTCTCGTCTGGAGGGTGATGCGGGCAAATTTGCGGTTGACCAGGCGGTACGCCTCCCAGTAATCCTGGCGGAAGGTGCAGCGCTCGGGAAGCTGGTGTAGAAGCGGCCAGAGGCAGGCATTGCAAAAGCCGTGGTAGTAGCGGGTATGTTCCTCTTCGGTCAGCAATACTTCCTGGATATGGTAGCGCGGGTCTGCTTGCGGAACCTCCAGCATGGCTCCGGTTTTCCGTCCCGAATTGTCCAGACGGCCGCACCAGGAAATCCACGTGCCGCCGTAGTCGGTGAGCACCGGCTCGACCGCCGAGGCCAGTCCACCCACGGTGCGCTTGGGGATAAGGGTATCCCCGTGTTCCTGCAGGACATATGCGCCACGGTTGGAAACAACTACCACCTGGGGGTTACCCGCGGAAAGTACTGCCTTTCCATACCCGTACAACATGCCCACCTCCTTGCTAAAGTTATCAACATTTTACCTGTTGGCAGGATGACTGTCAACCTATTTATTTAAAAAAAGTTGCCGGTAGACCCATACGTCACTAAATTACAGCCGGCCAGGTAGCCGAGGAAGGCCAGCACGTCCCGGGGGGAAGCCAGGTGGAACCGCGCCCTGCTGGGCCGCGGGCGTTCCCCTACCAGGACGGCAAACCCTTCGCTTGAAGCGGCAAAGGCGTCTTCGTCTGTTATGTCGTCCCCAAGGTAAACGGGCACGGCCCGGGGAAATTTCCGCCGCAGGTAGCTTACCGCCTTTCCCTTATGCACGCCCCTGGGACGTACCTCCAGCACCTTTTTGCCCCAGAGCAGCTGGAGGTTTTCTCCTGCCGGGAGGGCCTTCAGCTCGCCGGCAAACCTTTTAAGGACTTTTGCGGCCACCGGGGGACTGGCCAGGCGGTAGTGCAGGGCCAGGGAAAAGGACTTGTTCTCGATGAGGAAGCCCTCGTGCCCGGCCACGCACTCCCGGGCCCTTTTCTCCAGGTCCTCAATTGCAGCCGCAATTTCCGGGTCGGTGAGCAGCTCTACCTTTCCTCCGGGCTCCATGAGTTCCGCTCCGTGGCAGCCGGCCAGGAAGAGGCCGCCCACGGGGAGCATCTTCCGGAGGTCGGCGAGCCTACGACCACTGATAACGGCCACGGCTTTGCCCGCCGCGCGGGCCAGCCTGTCCAAGACGTCCAGCAGTTCGGGAGGGGGCTTGACCTGCTCCGGCGTGGGCGCCAGGGGGACGAGGGTGCCGTCGTAGTCGCACATGACGAGCAGCTCCCCCCGGCTGCCCAGCTCCCGGGCCAGGTCCTGCGGGGCCACTGATTGGGGAAGGGCACGCGCCACGGAAACCCACCTCAGTTCTTGATGATCACCCTGGCCCCGCCGGAGGCCTGCATGACCCCGCAGTAGGTTTTGCCCTGCTTGCGGGTAAACTCCAGCCCCACCCTGCCCTCCCCCGCGCGGAGGTTATAGATGCGTACTTCCTGCACCCATGGCGGGAGGATGGGGGAGCTGATGTGCACCTCGTTGCCGTGACAGCTTATGCCCAGCATGGCCTGGAGCAAAAGGGGCATGGTCCCCACGGCCCACGCCTGGGGGTTGCAGGCCACGGGGTAGTGCACCGGCCCGCCGTCCCTCCGCCGGGTGAACCCGCAGAACACTTCCGGGAGCCGGTAGTAAGGGAAGAACATGGCCGCTTCAAAGAGACCGGTAACCACCTTTTCCAGGAGGTGCAGCTGGTGGGTGGTGCGCAGCCCGTAGGCAATGATGGCGTTGTCGTGGGGCCACACCGAGCCGTTGTGATAGCTCATGGGGTTGTAAGGGCCCATGGCCTTGCTCATGGTCCTGATGCCCCAGCCGGAGTACATTTCCTCGGATAAGAGGCGCTTGGCGACCCTGGCGGCCAGCTCGGGGGGGAGGATGCCGGTGAACAGACAGTGGCCGGGGTTGGAGACGACCGTCCTCACGGGCCTTTTTTCGCCGTCCAAAGCAAAGGCCAGGAAGCCTTCCTCCTCCATCCAGAAGGCGCGCAAAAAATTCTGCTTTAATGAGGCCGCCTGTTCTTCCAGGGCGGCGGCCCAACCGTGGTCGCCCAGCACGCGCGCCATTTCCGCCGCCCGCAAGAGGGCCAGGTAATAGTAGCCCTGCACCTCCACCAGGGCTATGGGCCCCTGGGGAAGGTTGCCCTGGGGGTCGATCACGCCGTCCCAGGAGTCTTTCCACCCCTGGTTGGTAAGGCCGCGGGGCGAGCGTACGGCGTACTCGATGAAGCCGTCCCCGTCCACATCCCCGTACTTCCGGCACCACTCCACAGCCTGCCGTAAGTTTGGCGCCAGGTCCTCCACGATTTTCCTATCGCCGGTCCAGCGGTACGTTTCGGCCAGGAGGATGATGAACCAGGGTGTAGCGTCCACCGTACCGTAGTAGGGGGTGTGGGGGATTTCCCCGCAGGCGGCCAGTTCCCCCCGCCGCAACTCGTGCATGATCTTCCCGGGCTCCTCGTCGCGCCAGGGGTTGTTTTCCCTGCCCTGCAGGCGGGCCAGGAAGTAGAGGCTTTCCCTGGCAATGTCGGGGTTGATGATCAGCGACTGCCAGGAGGTGATGAGGGCGTCCCGCCCGAAGGGGGCGGCATACCAGGGTATGCCGGCCTGGATGATGGTGCCAAGCCCGGGGTAGTCGGTGCGGAGGGCGTAGAGGTCCGTGATGTTGCGGCGCAGCATGTTGGTGAGGAAAACGTTGTCGCTTTCAAACTGGGTGCACTCCTGCTTCCACTTTTCGTAAAGGGTATAGCTCTTGCGCACCGCCCGACTGAACCCGGAAGGTATGGCCCCCTTTCCCCGGGGGGGAAGGGTGGAAGGCTTTTCCCCCAGGAAGGGCTTAACCTGCATGTAGAGGTAAACCTTTTTCCCCGGCAGCAGGGTCAGCGAAAAGTGGGCCTCCACCAGCCCGCTCTCCCGGCCGCCGATCACCTCGTCGGGGTGGGGGGAGAAGGAGATGCGCGTGTAGCGGTGGACGCCGTCTAACCCCCGGTACCCAAAGAGGATCATTTCCCGGGAAGCAACCGGGGGTAGCAGTTCCCCCCGTTTTTCGCGCTTGAGCCCCCGCACCTCGAAGATGTCCAGGAAGTCGGCGCCCACCCTGATCTGCAGGGTGACCATGACCGGCACGGGGTTGAAGTTGATGAGCCGGAGGCGCTGGAAAAGGGCGTTGTCCAGCAGGCGCAGGGCCCGCAGGTGGATGGTGCTGGCCGGGATGACGTGCTCTTCCCTGTTGAGAACCGGATTGGTGAGTTCAAACTGGGCAAAGTGGCTCTCTTTAATGTAAGAGGAAAGAAACAAGAGCTCGCCTTCCGCAAGCCTCATCTCCAGGCAGCTTAAAAAGCGGGTGTCCCGGTAGTAGAGGCCAAAGCCGCTGTTCTGGTGGTGGCTGACCTCTCCCTGGGGCCCGCAGATGAAAAACATCTCCCCTTCTTTGAGGACTTCCGTGGCCAGGGATGACTGCGTGACCAATCCGGGAACCTGGGCGACATCGAGCACCAGACTACCTCCCTGTACAGGCCTTTAGGCAATTTGTTTTTTCTGGCGGAGGTACCTGGCCAGCGTCTGGCCGTATACCTGAAGGGTACGGGCAGCCATCACCTCGCGGTTAAAGTTGGCCAGGACCATTTGCCGCCCGTTCTCGCCCATGCGGCGGGCCAGCTCGGCGTTGCCCAGCAGGAGGCAGCACTTTTCCGCCAGGGCACGGTGGTCGTGCATGGGCACGACAAAGCCGTTCACCCCGTCCTTTACTACCTCGGGCATCCCGCCGGCGCGGCTGACCACAATGGGCCGCCCGGTGGCCATGGACTCCAGCATGACCAGCCCGAAGGGCTCTTCAAAGCACGAGGGGTAGACGCAGACGTCCGCCGCCTTGTACATCAAGGGGATTTCCTCCCAAGGGAAGAAGCGAATAGACACGTCTTTTTCCAGCCCCAGGTCGGCAATGAGGCTGCGGATGCGGGAAACGTGGCCCGGCTGGTGGTGCCCCCAGTCGACCGTTTTTTCCGGGCCTGCCAGGACCAGCATGGCCTCCGGAAACTGCTCCTTAATGATTTTGAGGGCCTGGATGCTCAGGTGGCATCCCTTGTCGTAGCTCATGCGAGCCGGGTGGAAGATGACCCTGCGCCCCTCCAGCTCGGGGTAGGCTTCCCTTATCCTCTGCCGGTCCTCCGCGGTGGGAGGGGCAAATTTGGCCGTGTCGATGCCGTGGTGAATAACCGTGATTTTCTCCTCCGCAAAGCCCGCCTTGACCAGCTCGCGCTTTATATAATGGCTGACGGCAATAACCGCGTCCCAGACGTAGGAGCGACGGCACATTTCCTCCCAGAGTTCGTCCGCCCACACGTTGTGGGCCGTAAGGACGAGGGGAATTTCCCAGCGCTCTTTAACCTCCTCCAGGGCGTCCAGGTGTGCCGGGCTGAAATAGTGCATGTTGTGGACGTGGATGAGGTCCGGGTGGACCTGCTGCACGAAGCCGATGATGAGCCGCCGGATCTCTCCCCTGCTGGCCTTAATTTTTTCCGGGCTCAGGCTGTTGAGATCCATAAGGACCCGCCTTTGCACCCGGATGCCCTGCCAGATGTCGTCGACCTCCTCTCTGGACACAGACCCGGTCAGCAGGGAAACCTGGCAGCCGTAACGGGCGAGGTCGGGGCACAGCATGGCCAGGTGGCTTTCTACCCCGCCAATGATGGGGGGGAAAGCCCAGTGCATCACGGCGATCCTCACGCTGATACCTCCTCGGCCTTTGTTTTGGAAAAGCAAACCCGGCTGCGGGCGGCCGGGAATTCTAACATGTAGTAACCAGATATTTCATGTAATAATTATAAACAAAATATTGAAGCAACGTCAAGAACATCAAATCCTGATCAGGCGTATGGCGCGCGTGAGGAGGCAGATTATCTCCCGCACCAAGCCCAGGGCAATCATGGCCAGGAGGACGGTCGCCAGGGCCAGCAGGCTCGCCAGGCAGGTGGGCCAGGCCACCGCGGGAAGAGCCGGAGAAGGGATGGGTGCCTGGGCGGCCTGGAAGAGGACCGGCGCGGCAAGCCTGAGGAAGGCCAGGGTGTACAGGGTGGCCAGCACGGCGTGGGCCGCCCTGGCCAGCAGGAAGGGAGCCATGCGTATGTCTGTGCTGGCGATGACGCTGGCGGCCTGGGCCTGCACGGAAAGGCCGCTCCAGGCCAGGATGGCGGCTGCGGCGGCCAGCCGGTGGGCGAGGGGTGCGGGGGCCTCGGAGGCCAGCTTTGTGCCCGTAGTCATTTCAAAGATGCCGCTGGCCAGGGCAGGCAAAACTGCAGGGTTAAGCCCCGCCGGCACCAGCACCTTCCCCAGGAGGGCGGCCAGGAGGTCAATGAAGCCTGCCCTGGTTAAAAGGCGGATGAGGACGGCAAAGAGGATGATGAAGCCGCCGATGTTAAAGAGGTTTTGGAGGGAGTTTTTCACCGCTTCTCCCATAATCTGGCCGGCACTCCCCTTGATTTGTTCCTGGCGCCGCACCATTTCCTGCCAGGCCCGCTTCAAGATGAAGGTGCCTTCCCGGGCAGGGTCTGGCGGGCTGGCCGCAGCTTCCCGGTCGCCGCGCCCGTAAAAGCGCATGGCCAGGCCCAGGGTGAGGCTGGCCAGGTAATGCCCCCCGGCAATGATGGGGCCCAGGGAGGGGTTATGGAACATCCCCACGGCCACGGCCACGAGCATGAAGAGAGGGCTGGAGTTGCTGGTGAAGGCCATCAGGCGCTCTGCCTCGACCCTGGTGCAGAGGCGCAGCGTGCGCAGGCGCGCCGTGGCCAGCGCCCCTGTGGGGTAGCCGCTTGTGTAGCCGATGGCCATGACCAGCGACCCCGCCCCGGGCACGTTAAAAAGAGGGCGCATTACGGGCTCCAAAAGGACTCCCAGGAAGTGGACGAAGCCGAAGTTCATGAGCAGCTCCGAGGCAATAAAAAAGGGGAGGAGGGAAGGGAAGACTATATTCCACCAGATCTGCAGGCCGAAGACCGCCCCTTCGTATGCCAGCCTTGGCTGCAGGATCATCCCCAGTACAAAAAATAAAATGCCGGCGGTCCAGAAAAGGCGCATATGCTTCACCCGTTGCTGGCCGTCTTTCCCGCTCTATAAAATCTTTACGGGGGCGGGGGGACAAATAGACCATGGGGAGCACAGTGAAAAAGATCACACCTGCCGGCAGGAGGGGCGCACAGATCCTGCGGGAGGGAAGGCGGTAAATTTAAAAAAAACATCCGGGGGGATTGAGCATGCCCAAGCGCCAGATCGTGCGCATCGATGAGGATAAGTGCACGGGGTGCGGTCTCTGCGTTACTCCCTGCGCGGAAGGGGCTATCCAGATTATCGACGGTAAGGCCCGCGTGGTCAGGGAAGAGCTCTGCGACGGCGCAGGCTTTTGTATCGGGGTGTGCCCGGTAGGGGCTCTTTCCCTGGAGGAGCGGGAGGCGCCGGAATTTTCTCCCCAGGCGGTGCACGAGCACTTAAAGCAGCGGGGGAAAACCTACCTCAGCCAGACCTGCTTCCGCTGCGGGGCGGCGGAGGAAGAGGTAGCGCTCCTCCCTTGCCGTTACCGGGGGGAGAGCCTCTGGGTTTGCACCCGCTGCCTGCCCGTGCTCATCCACGGCTAGGTCTCAAGACGGGCTTTTGAAAAAAGATGTGGCCGGGAGGCCGCATCTTTCTTTTCCCGGCAGGAGTTGCGGTTTGAGGTGTCGAAGAGGTGTTAAAAGCGGGTAGAATACTGGCAGTGGCACTTGATGCACTTGCCGCGCGAGCCGCGGAAGAGATCTTTAAAGAGCTGGTCCAGCTCGGCGTGCTTGAGGCGGATGAGCCCTTCGGGGTTGGCCAGCACGTTGTTGACAAAAAGGCGGATATAGGCATGTTCCTGGGTTTCCACAACCACCACGATTTTGTACTCGTTCACGGTTGGCACCTCCAGGTGAGAGGTTATGAGGGTCTTTGCCATCAGTGACCTGCACCTTTCCTTTTCCCGCCCGCCGGACCCCGAGGACTGGGGCAGCAGCCCGGAGTATAAGCCCATGTCCGAGGTAGACGAGGCATGGACGGATCATGCGCGCAGGATCTTTGAAAACTGGAAAAGGATCGTTACGGATGAGGACGTCGTTTTAGTGGGCGGGGACATTTCCTGGGCCATGCGCCTGGAAGAGGCGGTGCCGGACCTGCAATTCCTGGGCCTCTTGCCCGGCCTGGTGGTTGCTGTGCAGGGAAATCACGACTACTGGTGGCAGAGCATTTCCCGCGTGCGCGCCGTGGCGCCCGCCAACATGCGCTTTATTCAAAACGATCACGTGCGCTTTGGCGGCCTGGTTATCTGCGGCACCAGGGGGTGGCTATGCCCCAACGGGGCTTTTTTTCGGGGGGAACAAGACTTAAAAATATATCGGCGCGAGCTCCTGCGCCTGCGCAATTCCCTCAACAGCGTTAAAGATCCGGCCAGCGAGATCATCGTTTTGATGCACTATATGCCCACCAACGAGAAGCACGAGTACAACGATTTCATCGAGATCTTTCACGAATACGGCATAAAGCACGTGGTCTACGGACACCTGCACGCCCGCGCGTGCAAATACCGGCTGCCCGATCAGGCGTGGGGCATTAACTTTTACCTCACCAGCGCCGATTACCTTTCTTTTACGCCGCGCTTGATTATGGAGTGGCCCACCGCGGGCCGCCGGTGATTCCTGAAAGGCCTTTGGTGAGGAGGAGTTTGCCTTTTTGTATCTAAAAGTATAAACTGAAAGGCAGGCGGATGGAAAGCTCATTTTGGCCTTTTTATAGCGGGGAGGGGTTAAAAGGTGGCCAGATTCCTCTGCGATGCCTGCGGCCAGGAAGTACAGATCATCGACGGTATAGTTTCCTGGACCAGGGAAGAAAAAGCGCTTCGCAATTTCAAGCTCACCCACAAGGGGGCGCCCTGCCAGCCGGACAACAACCGCTACCGGGAGCTTTACACCCTTACCCTGGCCAGCGGCTTTATGGAGTTCGTGCAGTACCTACTTGAGCGCTGGGCCGACGGGCTGGTCCTGAGCGACCCGCACACCCTGCGCGGCGTAATGCGCCAGCTGAACCTGCACATGCACGAAAAGCTGCTCATGCTGGTGGAGGAATAGAAAAAGCCCTGCTTTAGCTAGCGGCAGGGCTTTTTTCCATACCCAACTCCCGGGCCAGCTGCGTCCAGGCGGGCAGGGAGTTGACGATCACCTCTTTCCTCACACAGTAGGAGACACGGAAGTGCCCCGGCTGGCCAAACCCTCTCCCTGGGACCACCAGGATGAGGTATTTCTGGGCCAGACGCACAAACTCCACGTCGTCGGGCAGCGGGCTCTTGGGGAAGAGGTAGAAGGCCCCCTGCGGCTTGACCACTTCAAAGCCCAGGGAAACCAGGTGGTTGTAAAGGAGATCGCGCTTCTCCCGGTAGCCTTCCACATCCACCCTTTCCCTTTGCAGCCCGGCCACCAGGCGCTGCATGAGGGCGGGGGCGTTCACAAACCCCAGGATGCGGTTGCAGAAGATCAGCCCCTCGATGAGGAGGTCCGCCTCTTCCATCTCGGGGTGCACGGCTATGTAGCCGATGCGCTCTCCGGGGAGGGCCAGGTCCTTGCTGTGGGAGGTGACCACCACGCTGTTCCTGGTGAAGTGAAAGACGCAGGGCACTCTTGCACCGTCGTAGACCAGCTTGGCATAGGGTTCGTCGGAGATCAGGTAAATGGCCCTGCCCAGCTCCTTTTCTTTCTGCCGGATGACGCGGCATATCCCCTCCAGGCAACCCTCGCCGTAAACCACACCCGTGGGGTTGTTGGGGGAGTTGATTAAGACGGCCCTGGTGCGGGGCGTGATGGCCCTTTCCAGTGCTTCCGCATCCGGCAGGAACCCCTGGCCGGTGGGCACCTTCTTTAACACCCCGCCGTGGTTGTCCACGTAAAAGCCGTACTCCACAAAGTAGGGAGTGAAAACAATCACCTCGTCCCCGGGCTCGAGGATGGCCTTTAATACCACGTTGAGCGCACCGGCGGCGCCGACGGTCATGATGACGTGTTTGGCTCTAAAGGGAAGGCCGGTATCCTGGGCCAGCACTTCGGCTATGGCCGCGCGGGTTTCCTCATAGCCGGCGTTGCTCATATAGCGGTGCATGCCCGGGATGGGGTTTGCGGCCAGCCTCTGCAGTGCCGCCTTGAAGGCGGCGGGGGGCTCCACTTCCGGGTTGCCCAGCGTAAAATCGTAAACCCGGTCGGGGCCGTGGACGGCCCGCAGCTTTTCACCTTCCTCAAACATGCGGCGTATCCAGGAAGCCTCGCTTAAGAAAGCCCTTATTTTTTGGCTGACGGCCATGGCGCGTTAACCTCCTTTGCTAGGAGGTTAATTCGCCAGAAGGTCCCTCATACCCTGCTGCTCTTTTTATTTGTCCGGGAAGGGGGGTTGGAGAAGTTTTATGCCCGCAAAAGCGGTTTTATTTGATCTCGACGGCACCCTGGTGGACTCCCTGCCCCTCCTCAAGGAGGTTTACTTGCGGGTTTTTGAGGATTTAGGCCTGTCCTGGGGGAGAGGTGACGTAATACAGTGGATCGGACGTCCCATTGTAGATATTGCCCGCCACTTTGCCGGCGGGAGGGAGAAGGAGTTTATCGACCGCTACCATCACCATTACTACCGGGAATACGACCGCCGCGTGAGGCTTTTCCCCGGCACCGCGGAGATGCTGCGCAGGCTGAAAGAGAAGGGCCTTGCACTGGGCATTGTGACTTCCAAGGGAAGGACCAGCGCCTGGCACACCGTCAGGCAGATGAACCTGGGGGAGTACATGGATGTGGTCGTTACCGCCCACGATGTGGAGAGGCACAAGCCCTTGCCCGACCCGGTGCTGAAAGCCCTGGAGGCCCTGGCCGTGGGAGCGGCGGAGGCGGTGTACGTGGGGGATAGCCCCTACGACGTGCAGGCTGGGAAAGCCGCGGGGGTGAAGACTCTGGGGGTCACCTGGGGCCTTTCTTCGGCCGCGGAGCTGGCCAGGTGGCAGCCGGACGGCCTGATTGACTCGTGGGACGAGCTGGAGCAGTTTCTGGCAGGCTTTTAGAGGTTCTGCAGGGGGACGGTCACGCACTCCTCGCGTCCGCAGGCGGGGCAGCGAAAGAGGTGGCGGCACACGGGCTCCTCAAAGGAAAGGTTAAAGTAAGGGCTGTAGGAACCGTAATAGTCGGCTACCGGCCCGGCATCCTCCATCATGGCCCCGCAGGCGCACACCTCGCGCCTTTTCGTAAGCCCGTTGCACAGGGGGCAGGCCCTGCCCATACCTCCCGACCTCCCCGTACTCTTATTTTGTGGCCCGCACGGGAGGGCATATTCCCCTTGGCAGGGGAAAAGATATGGGGAGGGAGGTGTCGGCAGGTGGCAGAGCATGAATTCCGGAAAATAGACGAGCTGGTAGAAAAGGCCAACCAGGCGGCCAGGGAGTTCGCCCGGCTCGACCAGGAGGCGGTGGACCGCATAGTCCTGCACATGGCGCTGGCCGGCCTGGAAAAGCACATGGAGCTGGCGCGCCTGGCCGTGGAGGAGACGGGGCGCGGGGTTTACGAGGACAAGGCCATGAAGAACATCTTTGCTACCGAAGCGGTGTACCACAGCATAAAGTATGCCCGGACGGTGGGCGTCATCAAGGAAAACGAGGAAGAGGGCTATGTGGAGATTGCCGAGCCGGTGGGCGTGGTGGCGGCGGTGGTGCCGGTAACCAACCCCACTTCCACCACCATGTTTAAGTCCCTTATCTGTGCCAAGACGAGGAACCCGGTGATTTTCAGCTTTCACCCTTCCGCCCAGCGGTGCAGCGCGGCGGCGGCGCAAATCATGCTGGAAGCGGCGGTGGCCGCCGGTGCGCCGCAGCATTGCATTTCCTGGCTGGAGAACCCCAATTACGAGACTACCGGGTACCTCATGCGGCACAAGGGCGTGGCCTTAATTGTGGCTACGGGCGGTGCCGGGCTGGTCAGGGCGGCCTACAGCACCGGCAAGCCGGCGCTCGGCGTGGGGCCCGGCAACGTGCCCTGCTATATCGAAAAGACCGCCAATCTGCGGCGGGCGGTGACCGACCTCATTTTGAGCAAGACCTTTGACAACGGGCTCATCTGCGCCTCGGAGCAGAGCGTGATCATCGACCGCGAGGTGGCCGCGGAGGTAATGGCCTTAATGAAGGAAAACGGCTGCTACTTCCTGAGCGAGGAGGAGGCCCGCCTCCTGGAAGAGGTGGCCGTGGAAAAGGATAGCTGCACCTTAAACCCCCGGGTGGCCGGGCAGCCGGCGGAGCGCATTGCGGAGATGGCCGGCTTTTCCGTTCCCCCGGGGACCAAGGTGCTGGTGGTTCCTTTGAAAGGGGTGGGCCCGGACTACCCCCTGTCCATGGAAAAGCTGAGCCCCATCCTTTCCCTCTACGTGGTGGACGGTTTTGAGGAGGGCATTAGGGTTTGCGAGAAGGTGGTGGAGTACGGGGGCCTGGGCCATACGGCGGTCATTCACTCCGCAGACCGGCGGGTCATTGAGGAATTCGCCCGCCGCATACGCACGGGGCGCATTATCGTCAACTCGCCTGCCACCCACGGGGCCATCGGCGACATATACAACGTCAACGTGCCTTCCTTTACCCTGGGCTGCGGGTCGATGGGCAGCAACTCCACCACCTCCAACGTGAGCGTGGAGAACCTGATCAACATCAAGCGCGTGGCCAAGCGACGGGCCAAGCTGCAGTGGTTCCGCGTTCCCCCGCGCATTTACTTTGAGCCCGGCTCCCTGCAGTACCTCCGCAAGCTGCCCGATGTGGGGAGGGCCTTCATTGTCACCGACCCGGAAATCATGCGCCTGGGTTTCGTGGACAAGGTCCACTACCACCTGGGCCAACGCCGCAACCGGGTGGCCACGGAGGTCTTTTACGAGGTGGAGCCCGACCCCTCGCTGGAGACGGTGTTGCGGGGCTGCAAGCTGATGGAACGCTTCCGGCCCGATACCATCATTGCCCTCGGGGGAGGCTCGGTCATCGATGCCGCCAAGGCCATGTGGCTTTTCTATGAACACCCCGAGGTGAGATTCGACTACCTGAAGCTCAAGTTCATGGACATCCGCAAGCGCATTTATAAGATTCCCCCCCTCGGGCGCAAGGCCCGCCTGGTGGCCATACCCACCACCAGCGGCACGGGAGCGGAGGTAACGGCCTTTGCCGTCATTACCGACCGCGAAAGGCAGATAAAATACCCCCTGGCCGCCTACGAGCTGACCCCCGACGTGGCCATCGTCGACCCCGAGCTGGCCGCCACCATGCCGCCCAGGGTGGTGGCCGATACGGGGTTTGACGTGCTCACCCACGCCCTGGAGGCCTATGTTTCGGTGATGGCCTCGGATTTCACCGATGCCCTGGCCGCCAAGGCCGTTAAGATGGTCTTCCGCTACCTGCCCGCTTCCTACCGCGGGGTTCACGACGGCGTGGCCAGGGAAAAAATGCACTACGCCTCCTGCATGGCCGGCATGGCTTTTACCAATGCCTTCCTGGGCGTCAACCACGCCCTGGCCCACCAGCTGGGGGCGGTGTTTAACATCCCCCACGGCAGGGCCAATGCCGTCCTGCTGCCCTATGTCATAGCTTACAATGCCAGCACGCCGGGCATGTTCGTTTCTTTTCCCCAGTACGAGTATTTCCAGGCCCCGGAGAAGTACCGGCAGCTGGCCCAACTCCTGGGCCTGCCCGCCGGCACGGTGGAGGAGGGGGTGAGGAGCCTCATCGGGGCCGTTTTCAAGCTGTTAAAGGACCTGGACATGCCCCTCACCATAGCCGACCTGGGCATTGAACCTGCCGCCTTTAAGGGCAAGATTCAGGAAATGGCCGAAAGGGCCTTTGCCGACCAGACGGCAACCACCAACCCCCGCTTTCCCCTGGTGAGCGAGCTGGCGGACATTTACCGCCTGGCCTACGGGCTGCCCCTCTCCCTGGAGGTCAGCGAAAGGTTGCTGGACTTTTCCCTGCTGCAGGGCCACGATCTTTCCCTGCCCCTTTACCGCACGCACCCCTGGGTGGGAGAGGAAGGGCGGCAGGTTCCTCCGGGAAACGCGCACTGAAAAATTAAAGGGGGAATTGCCGCTCCTGCTGCGGACGGAGAGGGCGACAAACGGAGACTGTGCACAGCGCAATTAAAGGGGACGATGGGCGCAAAAAACGAAAAGGCCGGCACACGAAAAAGGGTGCCGGTTACTTTTTGGGTGCGGGTTCCCGCCCGTAGGGCAGGGGTATGTACTGCACCGAGGGGCGGCGCTGGGCCGGCTGGGGGTAGAGGTCCATGAGGGCGTATATCTCCTGGGGAAGCTCGGTGCAGACGGGCAGGCCCAGTTCTTTGAGCTGCTCGCAGGTGAGGGGGTAGTCGTGCGTCCACTGGCCGCTGGTGAGCAGCCGGCTGATCTGCCTCGCCCTCTCCGGGGGCATTTTTTCCACCAGCAGGTGGTAGACAAAGTCCTCCACCTGATTGATGGCCTTAACGGCAATATCCGCCAGCATGAGGGTGCGGTCGTCCACCTTTTCCCTGCCCTTTACCTGCACGGCCTCCAGGATGGATGCCGCCGGCAGCTCGCCCAACTGGGGATCCACGGGCCCCAGGACGGCGTTTTCGTCCATGACAATTTCGTCGGCTGCCAGGGCAATCATGGTGCCCCCGCTCATGGCGTAGTGGGGGACAAAGACGGTCACCTTGGCCTTGTGCTTTTGCAGGGCCCGGGCAATTTGCTCCGCTGCCAGCACCAGCCCCCCCGGCGTGTGCAGGACCAGGTCGATGGGCATGTTGTCGGGGGTCAGGCGGATGGCCCGCAAAATGGCCTCGGAGTCCTCCACGTTGATGTAGCGCGAGATGGGGATGCCCAGCAGGCTCAGGGACTCCTGGCGGTGAATGAGGGTGATGACGCGGCTTTTTCTCTTTTTCTCCAGGCTGCGGATCAACCTCATGCGCACCATTTCCAGGTGGTACTGCCGGTAAGCCGGCAGGAGGGCCAGCAGGATGAAGATTATCCAGGCAATATCACCAAAAGAAAAGGCCATGGTTTCACCTCCGCATTATTTTTTACTAGAGTATGTATCGTTTAAACTGTGCCACAGTTTTAGGAACAAGCCGCGGGGTAGGATGCTCGGGGCACGGCGGGAAGGGGCCGGGCCGCGCTTGGGTGCAGAAAAAGTAAGGGTGCCCGGGGCGGGAGGCCTTGCCTTGGAGGCCCTGCAGGGCGTAAAATTAAAGAGCGTTAAAGGGGCTATTGGGGAGGTTAGGCCTTGGGCTTCTGGTTAACCGCGCTGGTTACCCTGGCCGCAGACCAGCTTTCCAAGTGGCTCGTGCAGCTTTACATGCAGGAGGGGCAGACCATTCCCCTCCTTCCCCGGGTTTTCCACCTCACCTACGTGCGCAACCCGGGCGCGGCTTTTGGCATCCTGGCCTACCAGACCGGCTTTTTCATTGGCGTGGCCCTCCTGGTGGTGCTGGGCGTGATCTGGGCTTCCCGGCGGCTCACAGAGGACCGCTTTTTGACCCGCCTTTCCCTGGGTCTGGTGATGGGCGGCGCCCTGGGCAACCTCGTTGACCGCCTGCGCTACGGGCTGGTGGTGGACTTCCTGGATTTCCGCATCTGGCCCGTTTTTAACCTTGCCGACACGGCCATTGTGGTGGGGACCTTTTTCCTTCTCCTGGCCCTCTGGCGTGAGGAGGCGGGGAGAAGTGGAAAGGATTAGCTACCACCTGGTGGAAGGCCAGGATGCCGGCCTGCGCCTGGACGTCTTCCTGGCCAGGGAGAACCCGGACTTCACGCGCTCCTACATCCAAAAGCTAATTAAAGAAGGCCGGGTGACCGTAAACGGCGCTGCGCTCCGCGCCGGCTACCGCGTGAAGGCGGGGGACGAGGTTGTTTTGCGCGTTCCCCCGCCGGAAAACCTGGAGGTGCGCCCGGAAAACATACCCCTGGACATATACTACGAGGACGAAGATGTGGTGGTCATAAATAAACCCCGCGGTATGGTCGTGCACCCGGCGGAGGGGAACTACAGCGGCACGCTGGTGAACGCCCTCCTCTACCACTGCCGGGACCTCTCCGGTGTCGGCGGGGTATACAGGCCGGGTATAGTGCACCGGCTGGATAAGGAAACGTCCGGCCTGCTCATGGTGGCCAAAAACGACTTTGCCCACCAGGAGCTGGCCAGACAGCTAAAAGAGCGGCTGGTGACCAGGCGCTACCTTGCCCTGGCCCACGGCAATTTTAAAGAGGATGCCGGTACCGTTGACGCGCCCATTGGACGCCACCCCAGGGACCGCCAGCGCATGGCCGTGGTGAGGCAAAACGGTCGCCGGGCGGTTACCCATTACCGGGTGGTGGAGCGGTTCGGACAGTACACCCTCCTGGAGCTGACCCTGGAGACGGGCCGCACCCACCAGATCCGGGTGCACATGGCCTACATCGGGCACCCGCTGGTGGGGGACCTCAAGTACGGGCCGGCAAGGCCGCATTTCGGCCTGCAGGGGCAGTTCCTGCACGCAGCGGTGCTGGGCTTTACCCACCCCCGCAAGGGGTGCTACCTCGAGTTTGCGGCGCCCCTGCCGGATGAGCTGGCGGAGATTCTCGCCAGGCTGCGCGCGGCTACCGCGAGAGATAAGCAGCCACTTCCAGGAACAGGGCCGTAATTCCCGCGGCCATCAGGGGGCCCACCGGCACGCCGTCTAAAAAGACGATGCCGAATATGGAGCCGATAACCAGGCCGAAGATGATTTCCGGCTGCAGCTGCAGGAGCTTTAGTCCTTCCCCGTTTAGGTGGGTGGCCAGCGCCCCGCCGAAGAGGGCCAGCATGCCCGGCAGGGAGGTCAGGGTGTAGAGCATCTCCCTTTCCGTGATCCTGCCGGAGGCGATGGGCACCAGGATGGAAAGGAGGAGAAAGAGGAGGCCGATTTCCAGGCCCCGCCTTTCCAAGAGGGGGAACACAAAGTGAAGTCCGGCCAGCTTGAGGAGCAGGAGAACGCAGGCAGCCGTGGCGATGAGGTTTGAACGGGCGGCAATGCCTATGAGCAGCAAGGCCGCCAGCAGGGTGACTCCGGGCATAGTCTTCCTCCCGCCGCTTTTTGTTAAGTAAGATATGCGGCAGGGTGGCCGGTATTACTAAAAAAAGGGCTGCCGTGGGAGGCAGCTAAGCGTTTGCTATGACCGCTTTAAGGGTATCGGCCCGCAAGCCTACCCGCAGGGCTTCCAGGGCCAGCACTTCCTGGGGAGGGATGTTCCCCAGGTTGACGTTCGGACCAAAGCGCAGGATGAACTCCTGTTGCTGCTCCTTGCGGGGCGCTTCCCAGATGATCAGCCGGGGATCGCCTATGGCCGCCAGCAGTTCTTCCAGTTCGGCGGAGAGCAATTCCCCCTGCTCGTTGTACACCCCCGCGTTGTTCCCCGATTCCCGGCCTTCCAGAATCACCCGGAAGGCCCCGCACTTTAAGTCCCGGATGACCTGTTCGGCCAGGCGGGAAACCGGGCAGCGCCCGTCCTTTTTCCCCACCTCCGTCAGCACCACAAACCCCATTTCTGCCGCCCGGTGAATGATCCTTTCCCTTACTTCGCCGCTTAAGGTTATGGTGCCGTCCGACACCTCGATGGCCGTAAAGCCCAAGGCTCTGGCCAGGTAAAGGTACTCCTCGATTCTTTCCTGGAGGATGGCCACCTCCAGGAAGGTGCCCCCCGGGTAAATGTCCACCCCGAAGGACTTGACGAGCTGGATTTTTTCCTCTAACACCTCCGGAGCATACAGTGCTGGCGTGCCGAAGCCGAGCTTGAAGAAGTCGATGTAGGGGGCGCAGACGTGGAGGATATCCTTGGTTTCCATGAGGCCCATCCCTTTGTCGATGACCATGGTCAGGCCCTGCTGCCGGGGCTTGGTCAGGCGGTAGCCAAGCGGGAATTTGAGAAAGGCGTGCCACGAGCGGGTACCACCGTTTTCGTTCATGCTTACAGCTCCCCTCGCCTCTTTCCCCTTCGTCATCCGTCGATCATAGTTTTATTAGCCCCGGCGTAAAAAGGTTACCCGGAAGCCGGCGGTAAAAAATCCCTACTCTTCGGAAGGGTTCCAGGGCTTGCGGGGGAAGGCGTAGACGGGGCGGGGAGAGGGGGATGGCTGCTGCATGTCCTCCACGCGGATGAGGAAGGCGGCCAGGAGGGCGGCGGCGCCGGCCAGGAGGGCCGCGCTCCAGAACATGAAGGGCACGCCGCGGCCCATGAGCAGCCCGAAGAGGGGCGGGCCGGCGGCCACGCCCAGGAAGCGCACGCTGCCGTAGAGGGAAGTCACCAGGCCCCGCCTTTCCAGCGCCACCGCGCTGGTGATGATGGTGTTCAGGCAGGGCAGCGTGATGCCCGTGCCGATGCCCGCCAGGGAGATGGCGGCAAAGAACAGGAAGGTGGTCGGCAAGAGGGCCGCTAAGGCGAGGGAGCCCCCGATTATCGCTGTGCCCGCCACCACCAGCCACTTCATGAGGAAGGTGCGCCTTTTCAGGAGGCGTCCCGTGATATAGGAAGAGGTGCACATGAAGAGGACGGGGACGGCCAGGGCGGCGCCCTTGCGAACGCCGTCTAGGTTGAAGGCCGTTTCCAGGTGCTCGGAAAGGAAGAAGAGCACCCCGAAGAGGATGAGCAGGGCTGCCGAACCGCAGGCAAAGGACGTGAGCAGCATGGCCGACTTTTTCTCAAAAACGCGCGCCAGAGAGTGAAAGTATGCGCCGATGCTCTGCGCCTGGCGGTTGGCCCGGGGCTCCTTAATGAGCAGCCACAGGCACAAGACCACAGGGATGACCGCCAGGGGAAAGAAAAAGAAGGCGGCATACCAGGTGATTAGCCCCAGCAGAGATCCCAGCACGGGGCTGACGACCTTGCCCAGGCCGTTGGCGGACTCGAGAATGCCCAGGGCCGTGCTGCGCTCCCTGCCGGTAAAGAGGTCCCCCGCCAGGGCCATGGCAATGGGTGCCGTTCCGGCGGCCCCGATGCCCTGCAGGATGCGCCCACTGAGGATCACGGGGTAGGCCAGCTCTTTAAACAGTACGGCGGCCAGGCCGGCGGCAATGCCCCCCAGCCCGTAGAGCACCAGGGCCGGGGCAATTATTTTTTTGCGCCCGAGGCGGTCGGAGAGGAACCCCGCAAAGGGGATGGTTATACCCGCGGGGATGGAAAAAAGGGTGATGAGGAGGCTGACCTTGAACTGGCTTAAGCCCAGCGCTTCCTTGATGTCCGGCAGCACGGGTATGAGCATGGAGTTGCCTAAAACCATAATAAAGGGCACCCCGCTTAAGGTTGCCAGCACCGGGGTGCGCGGCTTTTGCTCCATCTTCGCTCACTTCCTCCCATGTTATTTTCCCGGCCCCGGCTACCTCCTTATGCATGTCCGGTGCGCGGGCGGCATATTAAAGCATATTAAGCGATAACGGCAGGAGCGGGAGGGGTGCGGGTGTTGTTCCTCTTCGACCGCGTGGTCCTGGGCATGGCCCTCTTGCGCTTCCTTTCCTCTTCCATCGAGTTCAGCGCGGCCATGCTGATGCTTTACTTTAACCGCGTGGAGACGGCCTTTAAAATCAACAGCCTTTTGGCCCTGGTGGGGCCGACGGTCCTGCTGACCACCACCAGCCTCGGCCTGGTGGGGCTGGCCCAGAAGGTTTCCCCTTCCAGCATGGCCATTATTTTGCTGGGCGTGATTTTAATTTTTATTGGTATCAGCCGCCTCTGAGTTATTGACTTTTGGCGGCGCCTTTTGTATGCTGTAAAGGACAGCAAAAACCCTTTAAGCTCGGTCCCGTGAGGCCGGCAAGGGACATAGCGGGGCGGCCTGGCAGAGGCTGCCTTACCTCTGGAGCGGTTGACTATGCCTGCTTGCCGGTTGGCGAGCAGGCATTTTTAGTGAAAAGGGGGAAAAGGCCGTTGAAGTATAAGGCCCAGATTATGGACCAGGAGGGTATACGCCGGGCGCTGACCCGCATTGCCCACGAGATCATCGAGCGCAACAAGGGCACGGAGGGCCTGGCCCTGGTGGGTATCCGGCGGCGGGGGGTGCCCCTGGCCGAAAGGCTGGCGGCAAAGATCAGGGAAATCGAGGGGAGGGAGGTGCCGGTAGGGGTCCTGGACATAACCCTGTACCGGGACGACCTCAGTACCCTGGGGCACCAGCCGCTGGTGCAGCGCACAGAGGTCCCCTTTCCGGTTACCGACAGGAAGATCGTCCTGGTGGACGACGTGATCTACACCGGGCGCACCACGCGGGCGGCCATGGACGCCATCATGGACCTGGGGAGGCCGCGCCTCATCCAGCTGGCCGTGCTGGTGGACCGGGGCCACCGGGAGCTGCCCATAAGGGCGGATTACGTGGGCAAGAACGTGCCCACCTCCCGCCGGGAAGTGGTGGCTGTACGGCTGGTGGAAATTGACGGCGAAGACAGGGTGATCATTTTGGAAAAGGACGAGGGGCCATCTTTTAAGTAGCGGTCCGGTGAGGCCGGCAAAGAGGGCCCGCGGCAGGCTTTTTGCTGGCCTCGCGAAAAATGCGAGGCTTATTTTTTGGGGGTAAGAGGATGAAGTGGAAGCGCAAAGATCTCCTCGGCCTGCAGGATCTCTCCGCGGAGGAAATTGCCCTCGTCTTGGATACCGCGGCCTCCATGAAGGAGATCCTGAGCCGGCCCATTAAAAAGGTGCCCGCCCTGCGGGGCCGGGTGGTGGCCAACGTCTTTTACGAGCCCAGCACCCGCACGCGCGTCTCCTTCGAGCTGGCGGCCAAGTATTTAAGCGCCGAAAGCGTGAGCATTACTGCCTCCGCCAGCAGCGTGGTTAAAGGGGAGAGCTTAAAGGATACCGCCCTGACCCTTGCCGCCATGGGGGCGGACGTGGTGGTGCTGCGCCACCCCCTGGCGGGTGCGCCGCACCTGGTAGCCCGCACCGTGCGCTGCGCGGTAATCAATGCCGGCGACGGGTTCCACGAGCACCCCACCCAGGCCCTCCTGGACCTGTTTACGGTGCGGGAAAAAAAGGGAACCCTGGCCGGCCTTACGGTGGCCATCATTGGCGACATCCTCCACAGCCGGGTGGCCCGCTCCAACATCTGGGGGTTTACCAAAATGGGCGCCCGGGTGCGCCTCTGCGGCCCCGCCACCATGATGCCCCCGGGAATTGAGGTGACGGGCGCACGGGTGTGCGCCACCGTGGAAGAAGCCCTCGAGGGCGCCGACGTGGTCATGGCGCTGCGCATCCAGAAAGAGCGGCAGCAGGAGGGCCTGTTTCCGAGCCTGCGGGAATACACCGGCCTGTTTGGGCTGACCAGGGAGAGGCTGGCCCTGGCCCGCCCCGATGCCCTGGTGATGCATCCCGGTCCCATGAACCGCGGCGTGGAGATCTCCGCCGCGGTGGCCGACGGGCCCAGGGCGGTGATTACCGAGCAGGTGACCAACGGCGTGGCCGTGCGCATGGCCCTTCTGTACCTGCTGGCCGGGGGAGGTGCGGTGGATGGATAGGCTGCTCTTAAAGGGAGGCCGGGTGGTCGACCCAGTGGAGAAAAAAATATGGACGGCGGATGTTTTAATAGACGGCGGGCGCATAGCCGCCCTCGGTCCGGACCTGGAACCCGCGGGGGCGGCCGTGATGGACGTGAGGGGGAAGCTTGTCTGCCCCGGCTTTATCGACATGCACGTGCACCTGCGCGAGCCGGGCTACGAGGCCAAGGAAACCATAGAGACCGGCAGCCGGGCGGCGGCCAGGGGAGGCTTTACGGCTGTGGTGTGCATGCCCAACACCGATCCGGTGGCCGATAACAAGGCGGTTATTGCTTACATTAAGGCCCGGGCGGAGCAGTTGGGCCTGGTGCGCGTTTACCCGGTGGGGGCCATTACCAGGGGCAGCCGGGGGGAAGAGCTGACCGAGATGGCCGCCCTAAAGGAGGCGGGGGCGGTGGCCCTCTCCGATGACGGTCGCCCGGTGAGTAGCGCATCGGTAATGCGCCGGGCCATGCTTTACGCCCGCATGGTGGGCCTGCCGATCATCTCCCACTGCGAGGACACCTCCCTCTCCGCCGGGGGAGTCATGCACGAGGGCTACATGTCCACCATCCTGGGCCTCCCCGGCATCCCCGCCGCCGCCGAGGAGGTCATGGTGGCGCGCGAGATCATCCTGGCCGAGCACACGGGCTGCCGCGTGCACATTGCCCACGTGAGCACCGCCGGCTCCGTGCGCCTCATCCGTGAGGCCAAGTCCCGGGGGGTCCCGGTGACCGCCGAGGCCACGCCCCACCATTTAACCCTCACCCACCGGGCGGTGGCCGGCTACGACACCAGCACCAAGGTCAACCCCCCGCTAAGGTCGGAAGAGGACGTGCAGGCCTTAAGGGAAGCACTGGCCGACGGCACCATTGACGTCATTGCCACCGACCATGCCCCGCACACGCCGGAGGAGAAAGAGGTGGAATATCAGCTGGCGCCCTTTGGGGTGGTGGGCCTGGAGACGGCGGTGGGGCTGGTGTGGACGGAGCTAGTGGGGACGGGGATTTTAAGCCCGGTGGAGGCGGTGTGCAAGCTGAGCCTCAACCCGGCGCGCATCCTGGGCCTGCCGGGGGGCGTAATAAGGGTGGGCGGGGAGGCGGACATAACGGTTATCGACCCGCACGCAGAAGAAGTGGTGGACCCGTCCGCCTTTGCCAGCAAGGGCAGGAATACGCCCTTTGCCGGCCGCCGCTTGAGGGGCCTCCCGGTGGCCACCATCGTGCGGGGAAGGGTTGTATTCAGCCGCGGCCTGGCGGTAGTTGCCTGAGCACTAAAAGCACGGAAACGAGGTGTTATCTTTTGAGGCAGGCTGTACTTGCCCTGGAAGACGGTACGGTCTTTTACGGTCAGGCTTTTGGGGCGCGGGGAGAAAGATGGGGGGAAGTGGTCTTTAACACCAGCATGACCGGCTACCAGGAGATCCTCACCGATCCCTCCTACTGCGGCCAGATTGTGGTCATGACCTACCCCTTGATCGGCAACTACGGCATAAACCAGGAGGACTTTGAGGCCGGGCGCTCTTACGTGCGGGGGTTTGTGGTCAAGGAAGCGTGCGAGAAGCCCAGCAACTGGCGGGCCGGCTACCGGCTCGCCGATTACCTGGCCAAGGAGGGCATCGTGGGCCTCTCCGGGGTGGACACCCGGGCGCTCACCCGCCGCCTGCGTACCTACGGGACCATGCGGGGCGTGATCAGCACCGAGTGCCTGGACGCGGCAACGCTGGTGGAAAAGGCCCGCCGCAGCCCCCACCTCACGGGGCAGGAGCTGGTCCGCGACGTGGCCACGAAGGAGATATATACCGTGGGCGAGAGGAACGGCGGCTTCCGCGTGGTGCTGATGGACTTCGGGGCCAAGCTAAGCATCATACGCCAGCTGCAGGCCCGCCGCTGCCAGGTGGTGGTGGTTCCCCCCACCACCACGGCGCAAGACATCCTCGCCCTCGACCCGGACGGCGTCCTGCTCTCCAACGGCCCCGGCGACCCCGTCGATGTGCCCTATGCCGTCAAAACCGTGCGGGAGCTTTTAGGCAGGCGCCCCATCTTCGGCATCTGCCTGGGCCACCAGGTAATAGGCCTGGCCCTCGGCGGCAGGACCTACAAGCTAAAGTTCGGCCACCGCGGGGCCAACCATCCGGTGAAGGATCTGCTTACCGGAAAGGTTTACATTACCTCCCAGAACCACGGCTTTGCCGTGGACGAAGAATCCCTGGCCGGCCTTCCCGTGGAGGTGTCCCACCGCAACCTGAACGACGGGACGGTGGAGGGGCTCCGCCACCGGGACCTGCCCCTCTTCTCCGTCCAGTACCACCCCGAGGCTTCGGCAGGGCCGCTGGATTCCACCTATCTATTTGACCAGTTTATCGACCTCATGAGACGGGGGAAGTGACTTATGCCTATTAAGAAGGGACTGCGCAAAGTAATGGTTATCGGTTCGGGCCCCATTATCATTGGCCAGGCCGCCGAGTTTGATTATTCCGGCACGCAGGCCTGCCGGGCTTTAAAAGAAGAGGGCCTGGAAGTGGTGCTGGTCAACAGCAACCCGGCCACCATCATGACCGATGCCCAAACTGCCGACCGGGTGTACATTGAGCCCCTGACCCTGGAGTTTGTGGCCAGGGTCATCCGCAAGGAAAAGCCCGACGGCCTCTTGCCCACCCTGGGCGGCCAGGTGGGGCTGAATTTAGCCCTGGAGCTGGCCGGTGCCGGCGTGCTGGAAGAGGAGGGCGTGCAGCTCCTGGGCACCCCCCTGGAGGCCATCCGCCGAGCGGAGGACCGCGAAGAATTTAAAGAAACTATGCAGCGCATTGGCGAGCCCGTGCCGGAAAGCCAGATCGTGCACAGCGTGGAGGAAGCGGTGGCCTTTGCCCAAAAGATAGGTTTTCCCCTGGTGGTTAGGCCCGCATACACCTTAGGGGGCACCGGCGGGGGCATGGTCTACAACATGGAGGAGCTGGCGGCCACCGTGAGCAGGGGCTTAAAGGCCAGCATCATTAACCAGGTGCTGGTGGAAAAGAGCGTCGTCGGCTGGAAAGAAATAGAATTCGAAGTCATGCGGGACAGCGCCAACAACTGCATTACCATATGTAGCATGGAAAATATCGACCCCATGGGCATCCACACCGGGGACAGCATTGTGGTGGCTCCCGTGCAGACCCTTACCGACCGGGAGTACCAAATGCTGCGCAGCGCCGCCCTCAAGATCATCCGCGCCCTGGGCATTGAAGGTGGCTGCAACATCCAGTTTGCCCTCGACCCGCAAAGCTTCAGGTACTACGTGATTGAAGTCAACCCGCGGGTGTCCCGTTCTTCGGCCCTGGCCTCCAAGGCCACCGGCTACCCCATTGCCAAGGTGGCTAGCAAGGTGGCCGTAGGCCTGACGCTGGACGAGATTAAAAACGCGGTTACGGGTAAGACCACCGCCTGTTTTGAGCCCGCCATTGACTATGTGGTGGTAAAGTTCCCCCGTTGGCCCTTTGACAAGTTCACCCTGGCCGACCGCACCCTGGGCACCCAGATGAAGGCCACCGGGGAAGTTATGGCCATCGACCGCACCATGGAGGGAGCGCTCATGAAGGCCGTGCGCTCCCTGGAGATCGGCCTTTACGGTCCCCTGGTTCCCGGCATGGAAAAGCTCACGGATAAGGAAATCGAAGAAAGGCTCTCCCGCCCCGACGACATGCGCTTTTTCGTGGTGGCCGAGGCCCTGCGCCGCGGGATGCTTATCGAGAGGGTGCACGCCTTAACGAAGATCGACCGCTTTTTCCTGGAGAAGATCCGGAACATCGTGGAGATGGAGAAAGAAGTCAGGCAGGCCGGGTTGGCCGGGCTTTCGCCGGAGCGCCTGCGGCGCGCCAAGGAAATGGGCTTTGCCGATGCCTACCTGGCCCAGCTTACCGGCGCCAGCGAGGGCGAGATAAGGAGGCAGCGGGAGGAGCACGGCATCCGCCCGGTGTTTAAGATGGTGGATACCTGCGCGGCGGAGTTTGAGGCCGTCACGCCTTACTACTACTCCTGCTACGACCGCGGTGAAGACGAGGCGCGGGTGAGAAACGGGCGCAAGGTGGTGGTCATCGGCTCGGGCCCCATCCGCATCGGCCAGGGCATTGAGTTTGACTACTGCTCCGTGCACTCGGTGTGGGCGCTGCGGGAAGAAGGGGTGCAGGCCATCATCATCAACAACAACCCGGAAACGGTGAGCACGGACTTCGATACCGCCGACCGGCTTTACTTTGAGCCGCTGGTTTTAGAAGACGTGTTAAACGTCATCGAGAAAGAGCGGCCCGAGGGGGTTATCGTGCAGTTTGGCGGCCAGACGGCCATCAACCTGGCCGTTCCCCTGGCCAAAGCCGGCGTGCCTATTCTGGGCACCGCCGTCGAGGACATTGACCGCGCCGAGGACCGGGAGCGCTTTGACCAGCTGCTAGTACAGCTTGGCATCCCCAAGCCACCGGGCCGGGCAGCCTTTTCCGTGGAAGAAGCACAGGCTATTGCGGCGGAGATTGGCTTCCCCGTGCTGGTGCGGCCCTCCTACGTGCTGGGCGGGCGGGCCATGGAAATCGTCTATAACGACCAGGAGTTGCTGAGCTACATGGCCGAAGCGGTGCGGGTTACCCCGGAGTACCCGGTGCTGGTGGATAAGTACCTGCAGGGCACGGAGCTGGAAGTGGACGCCATTGCCGACGGGGAGGCGGTGCTCATTCCCGGCATTATGAAGCACATCGAGCGGGCCGGGGTGCATTCCGGGGACAGCATTGCCGTCTACCCGGCCAACGGCATTTCCGAGGCGGTTAAGGAGCAACTGGTGGACTACACCACGCGGCTGGCCCTGGCCTTAAACGTGCGGGGCATGATTAACATCCAGTACGTGCTTCACCAGGACCAGGTCTACGTCTTGGAGGTAAACCCCCGGGCCAGCCGCACGGTGCCCTACCTGAGCAAGATAACCGGCATCCCCATGGTCAGCCTGGCTACCAAGGTCATTTTAGGCAAGAAGCTGAAGGACCTGGGTTATGGCAGCGGGCTTTACCCGGAGGGCAGGTACGTCGGCGTCAAGGCTCCCGTCTTCAGTTTCGCCAAACTACATCGGGTGGACATTTCACTGGGGCCGGAAATGAAGTCCACGGGAGAGGTAATGGGTGTGGACAGCAGCTATCCGGCGGCCCTCTACAAGGCCCTAGTGGCCGCCGGCTACCACATCCCCAGGAGCGGTACCGTGCTGGCCACCATTGCCGACAGGGATAAAAAAGAGGCCCTGCCTCTCTTGCGGGCCCTGGTGAAGCTCGGGTACAGGATTATGGCCACTTCCGGGACGGCAGCCTTCCTTAAGGAAAACGGCATAGCCGCGGAGCGGGTAAACAAGGTGAGGGAGGGGTCGCCGCACATTGTGGACCTCATCCGGGAGGGGAAAATAAACCTGGTCATCAACACCCTGACCAGGGGCAAGGCGCCGGAGCGGGACGGGTTCCGCATTCGCCGCGCGGCGGTGGAGTACGGCGTTCCCTGCCTGACCTCCCTGGATACCGCTCGCGCCATGCTGGAAGTGCTTATATCCATGAGGGAAGGTGGGGAGATGGATCTTGTATCCATTCAGGAAATAGCAGCAAGTTAACGCTGGGGCTTTCGGGGTAAGAAGTGCTTCCGGGCTTATAAAACCGCCGCGGCCAAAGACCCGCCTTCTTTCTACGTGCTGCTGAAAGCGGCCAGCGGGCGGGTATGGGAAGTGCACTGGCTGATGTGGATCCTGGCCGTTTTGGTGGTGGCCCGCTACATTTTCCTGGCCGAGCATTAAGAAAAAAGGTGAGGTGAGGGTACCAGAATGACTAGAACTCTGGTGGGCATCGTGGTGGGCAGCGACTCGGACCTGCCCGTAATGAAGGAAGCGGCGGAGGTGCTGGAAGAGCTGGGCATCGGCTGCGAGGTGGTGATTTCTTCGGCCCACCGCACCCCCGAGCAGACGGCCCACTACGCCCGCACGGCAGCCGAGCGGGGCCTGGCGGTAATCATTGCCGCCGCCGGCATGGCCGCCCACCTCCCGGGGGTTATTGCCGCCCATACCCCCCTGCCGGTGATTGGCGTGCCCGTCAAAAGCGGCGCCCTGGGCGGCATAGACGCCCTCTACTCCATGGCCCAGATGCCGCCCGGCGTCCCCGTGGCCACGGTGGCCATCAACGGCGCCAAGAACGCCGCCCTCCTGGCCGCGCAAATCATCGGCGCCGGCGACCCCGCGGTACGCGAGCGGGTGGCCCGCTACAAGGCTCGGATGGCCGAAGCTGTTTTAGGCAAGGCCCGGCGCCTGGCCGAGGTGGGCCTTGACGCCTACTTAAAGGAAATGGGGGAAAAGGGGAAGTGATCGAGCGCTATGCCCTGCCGGAAATGAAGGCCATCTGGTCGGCGGAAAACAAGTTCCGCAAGTGGCTGGAAGTGGAAATATACGCCTGCGAGGCCATGGCCGAGCTCAACCTCATCCCCCGGGAGGCCTTCCTGCAGATCAAGGAGCGGGCGCGCTTTGACGTCAGGCGCATCGAAGAAATCGAGGCCGTGGTCAACCACGACGTCATCGCCTTCCTGACCTGCGTGGGGGAGTACGTGGGGGAGGCGGCCAGGTACATCCACCTGGGGCTCACCTCCTCCGACGTGGTGGACACCGCCCTGGCCGTCCTCATGAAGGAGGCCGGCGAGCAGATCCTGCGGCGCTTAGAGCGTCTACGGGAAACACTCCTGGAAAAGGCCCGGGAGCACCGCTACACCCTGATGATCGGCCGCACCCACGGGGTGCACGCCGAGCCCACCACCTTTGGCCTGAAAATGCTCCTCTGGGTGGCCGAGACGGAGCGCAACATGGAGCGCGTGCGGCGGGCCATCGAGGTTATCGCCGTGGGCAAGATTTCCGGCGCCGTGGGCACCTATGCCCACGTGGACCCGCGGGTGGAGGAGCACGTCTGCCGCCGCCTGGGGCTCCGCCCGGCCCGCGTGTCCACCCAGGTGCTGCAGCGGGACCGCCACGCCGAGTATTTAAGCGCCATGGCCCTGGTGGGCTGCTCGCTGGAGAAGTTCGCCACGGAAATAAGAAACCTGCAGCGCACGGACATCCTGGAGGTGGAAGAGCCCTTTGGGCGGGGCCAAAAAGGTTCTTCGGCCATGCCGCACAAGCGCAACCCCATTACCGCCGAGCGCATCAGCGGCCTGGCCAGGGTGCTGCGCGGCAACGCCCTGGCGGCCATGGAAAACGTGGCCCTCTGGCACGAGCGGGACATCTCCCACTCCTCGGTGGAGCGGGTGATCATTCCCGACAGCACCACCCTGCTGGACTACATGCTGCACAAGATGACGTGGATCGTCAAGAACCTCCAGGTCTACCCGGAAAACATGCGGCAGAACCTTGCGCGCACCCGGGGGCTCATCTTCTCCCAGCGGGTGCTCCTGGCCCTGGTGGAAAAGGGGCTCTCCCGCGAGCGGGCCTACGAGCTGGTGCAGCGCAACGCCATGCGCTCCTGGCAGGAAAAGGCCGATTTCCGGGCGCTGCTGGAAGGCGATGCGGAAGTGGCGGCACGGCTTTCGCGTGAGGAGCTGGCGGCCCTCTTCGACGAAAGCTTTTACCTGCGGCACGTGGACGAGATTTACCGGCGCTTCGGGCTGTAGCGTAAACAGCGGGGAGGGAAAAAATGCAAAAGGGAGAATTGCTTTACGAAGGGAAGGCCAAGCGGGTGTACCGCACCGCAGACCCCGGGTTCTACCTGGTGGAGTACAAGGACGAGGCCACCGCCTTTGACGGCAAGAAGAAGGGAGTCATCTCCGGCAAGGGAGAGCTCAACAACAAGATTTCCGCCCACTTCTTCCGCCTGCTGGGAGAGAAGGGCATCCCCACCCACTTCGTGGAGCTGGTGGGGGAGCGGGAAATGCTGGTGCGCGCCGTGGAGATCATCCCCGTGGAAGTGGTGGTGCGCAACATAGCCGCCGGCAGCCTGGCCAAGCGCCTGGGGATGGAGGAGGGCACGGAGCTCCCGCGCGCGGTGGTGGAGTTTTACTACAAGAGCGACGCGCTGGGCGACCCCATGGTTAACGAGGACCACATTGCCGTGCTGGGGCTGGCCGCGCCCGAGGAGCTGGGCATCATGAAGCGGCTGGCCCTGGCGGTCAACGAGATCCTGCGGGACTACCTGGCCCAAAGAAACCTCATCCTGGTGGACTTCAAGCTGGAGTTCGGGCGCCACCACGGGGAAGTCATCCTGGCAGATGAGATTTCCCCCGACACCTGCCGCTTCTGGGACGCCCGCACGAAGGAGAAGCTGGACAAGGACCGTTTCCGCCGCGACCTGGGCGGCGTGGAGGAAGCCTACCGGGAGGTATGGAGCCGGCTGGTGGGCTAG
>NZ_AUBR01000027.1 GCF_000429345.1 Desulfovirgula thermocuniculi DSM 16036
CAGTTCGGTCCCTATCCGCCGCAGGCGCAGGAAACTTGAGGGGGGCCGTCCCTAGTACGAGAGGACCGGGATGGACAGACCGCTGGCGTACCAGTTGTCCCGCCAGGGGCACAGCTGGGTACCCAAGTCTGGGAGGGATAAGCGCTGAAAGCATCTAAGCGCGAAGCCCGCCCCGAGATGAGGTTTCCCGCGGAGTTAATCCGGTAAGACCCCTGGAAGACTACCAGGTAGATAGGCCGGGCGTGTAAGCCGGGTAACCGGTTGAGCGGACCGGTACTAATAGGTCGAGGGCTTGATTCCGGCGGTGCCTCCGCTGTGAAGTTTTGAGGGAGCAGGGAAAGGAAATTTCCGGTGGCCATACCGGAGGGGAAACACCCGTTCCCATCCCGAACACGGAAGTTAAGCCCTCCAGGGCCGATGGTACTAGGGGGTTGACCCCTGGGAGAGTAGGTCGCTGCCGGAAAGTCTTCCTACACGCAAGCACCCCCGCAATTACGCGGGGGTGTTCTCTTCTTGCGGATTGCGTGTTAAGATTATTAGGGGTTATGCAAAATTGCTGGGCGGGGGGATCGCATTTGCAGGAACTGGCGGAAAAGCTGACCGGGTGGCTGAGGGAACAGGTAGAGCAGAGGGGGGCACGCGGCCTGGTGGTAGGGATCAGCGGCGGGGTAGATTCGGCGGTAACCGCCGCCCTTTGCAAGCGTGCCTGCCCGGAGAACGTGCTGGGGCTCATCATGCCGTGTTTCAGCGACCCGCAGGACGCCGCGGACGCACGGCTGGTGGCGGAGACCTTTGCCATACCCTACAAGGTGGTCAACCTGGACGAACCTTTTGCCCTGCTGGTGCGCCTGTTCACCGGCGAGGAGTACGACCCCCAGAAGAAGGACCTTGCCGTGGCCAACATCAAACCGCGCCTGCGCATGGTTACGCTTTATTACTACGCCAACCGCTACGGGTACCTGGTAGCGGGTACGGGCAACCGCACCGAGCTGACCGTGGGCTACTTCACCAAGTACGGAGACGGCGGCGTAGATCTTTTGCCCATTGGAAACCTGGTGAAACGCCAGGTATACGAGCTGGCCGGTTACCTGGGTGTGCCGCAGCGGGTTATAGAAAAGACCCCTTCTGCCGGCCTGTGGCCGGGCCAGTGCGATGAAGCGGAAATGGGCTTGACCTACCGCGAGCTGGACGAGTTTATCCTCACCGGCCAGGGAGACGAAAGGGTAAGGGAAACCGTCAAGTTCTTGGCGCTGAAAAACGCTCATAAAAGCCAGCTGCCGGCCCTCCCGCCTTTCTAAAAAAGCATTAGCTTTTGTGTAGAAAGGAGTTGGTGGCCATGGCTGGGCACTCCAAATGGGCAAACATAAAGCGTAAAAAAGCCAAGGTGGATGCCCAGAAAGGAAAGATCTTTACCCGCCTGGCCAGGGAGATCATGGTGGCCGTGCGTCAAGGCGGCGGGGATCCCGATAACAACCCCCGCCTGAAAGCTGCCATCCTGCGGGCCAAAGAGGCCAATATACCCAGCGAAAACATCCAGCGGGCCATCCAAAAGGCCCTGGGTGAAACGGGGGCTGCCAGCTATGAGGAAGTGGTTTACGAGGGTTACGGCCCCGGCGGTGTGGCGGTGATGCTGGAAATCATTACCGACAACCGCAACCGCACGGCCAGCGAGATTCGCCATCTCTTTTCCCGCCACGGCGGCAACCTTGGCGAGGCCGGGTGCGTTTCCTGGCTGTTTTCCAAGAAGGGCGTGATCATCGTGGCCAGGGACGGGGTGGACGAGGACGAGCTGATGCTCGTGGCCCTGGAGGCGGGTGCCGAGGACGTTAAAACCGCAGAAGGCGAGTTTGAAGTGCTCACCGATCCCGCCGATTTTGAAAAGGTACGCCAGGCGCTGGTGGAAAGGGGCCTCCCGGTGCTCGACGCGGAAGTTACCATGGTGCCCCAGACTACCGTTAAGCTAAACGGCAAGGAAGCGGAGCAGATGATGCGCCTGATTGACGCTCTGGAGGACCGCGACGACGTCCAGGAAGTGTACGCCAATTTTGAGCTTGAAGAGGCAAGCTAAAGGAAAAAGAGTATGATCCCGGCGGGAAATGGCCATAATATATTGCTGACGCAAGGTATTGAACGGGAGCCGCGGGATCATGCTCTTGAGGTTTTTTTATGCCCTGATAGGCCTGTGCATGGCATTGGGCGTGGCCGGCGCCATTTACGCCGGGCTCTGTTACTTTTTTCCCGAGCCCCTGCGCAAGCCCCAGCTGGCGGCCACGGGCCACATCCGCCCGGGTGCGCTTTACGTGCAGGAGGAAAGGGAGTACCTCTGCGGCGACGTGCAGGTAAGCCTCGCGGGACGGGTGGATGGCCGGGCGGCCCTCTTAAAGCGCTATCCCGCTTCCGCGGGGTGGGAGCTTGAAGAAAGGGGCGGTACGGTGATGGCCCGGCAGCGCATAGAGGATTTCTGCCCCGAGCACCGTAACTACCGCCACCTGGGCATTCACGACGGCTACCTGGCCGTTTTTGAGGGTCCCCTGGGCCATAACGAGAAACTCCTGCGGGTAGAGAGGAGCCTGCCGGTGGCGCAGCTTCACCCCGATTTGCAGCTAAAGCTTTACCGCGCCATGGATTTCGGGCGCCAGGATGCGGAAACCAGGGCCGTGCTTAAGACCGAGCTGGAGTTTTCTTCCGAGCAGGCGGCCAGCGCCTTCCTGGACAACCTCGATGAGGGGGCCGGCTCCGGTGCCTGGAGGCCTCCCCGCGAGGGCGCGCAGTAGTGGGGCGGCCCGGGAACGCGTTGTTCCCGGGCTTTAAATTTTGCCCGTCTGGAGGAAAGCGCTGCACGGCGTGGAATTTCCAACAGGGGCGAGAAGATGCGCGTTATGGGCGTTGATCCCGGTGTGGCCGTTACCGGTTACGGTGTGGTGGAGCTGGAAAACGGGCGCTTGACGGCGCTGGCCTATGATGTTATAAAAACCAATGCGGGCGTGGATCTGCCGGAACGCCTGCGCCTGCTCTACGAGCGGGTCCTGGCACTCCTCGAGCGGTACCGGCCTCAGTGGCTGGCCCTGGAAGAGCTGTTTTTCAGCAGGAACGCCCGTACGGCTTTTTCCGTAGGGCAGGCCCGGGGAGTGGTCCTGCTGGCCGCTGCCGTGCGCGGCCTCGGCGTGGCCAGCTACACGCCGCTGGAAGTCAAGCAGGCGGTGGCGGGGTACGGGCGTGCTTCCAAGGCCCAGGTGCAGTACATGGTGCGGGCAATTTTAAATTTGCCTTCCACGCCGCACCCCGACGACGTGGCCGATGCGCTGGCCGTAGCCATCTGCCACGCCCACAGGCTGGGTGGTTTTTGGTGATTGCCTATCTGTGCGGTCAACTGGTGGACGTCCTGGAAGAAGGGATTGTGGTGGAAGCAGGGGGCATCGGCTACCTGGTAAAGGTGCCCTGGCCTCTGTTGAGGTCTTTGCCGCCAAGGGGCCAGGAAATCCGCCTGTACACCCACCTGATCTGGAAGGAGGAGGGGCCTGCCCTGTACGGCTTTGGGAGCCCCGCGGACCGCGAGGTCTTCCGCAAGCTGCTGGGGGTCGGCGGCATCGGGCCCCGGGGGGCGCTGGCCATCCTCTCGGTCCTTTCGCCCCAGGCGCTGCAAAGGGCGGTGGCGGAGGAAAACGAGGCCGTCCTTACCGCCGTTCCGGGCATAGGCAAGAAGACCGCCCGCCGCATCATCCTGGAGCTCAAGGACAAGCTGCCCCCCGGCCAAGGCGGCGTGCCGGCGGGCAAGGAAGAGGAGGAGGCCGTGGCCGCCCTGCTGGCGCTGGGGTACGGCGAAGCAGAAGCAAGGCAGGCCGTGCGGGAGGCGGCGGGCCGGCTGGGAAGGCGGCCGGCGGAAGAGCTCTTGCGCCAGGCCCTGCGGCATTTGGGGCGCTAGCCGGGGATGCGGGGAGGTGTAATTGGTGGAGGAAAGGCTTCTATCCGCTGTCCTTCGCCCGGAAGACGAAGAGAGCGAGCGCGCTTTAAGGCCCCGCAGGTTAAAGGATTTCATCGGCCAAGAAAAGGTCAAGGAAAGCCTGGCCGTTTTTATTCACGCCGCCAGAGCCCGCGGCGAAGCGCTGGACCACGTGCTGCTGTTTGGGCCGCCGGGGCTGGGAAAAACCACCCTGGCGGGCATCATCGCTGCCGAGCTGGGCGTGAACCTGCGCGTAACTTCCGGGCCGGCCATTGAAAGGCCCGGGGACCTAGCGGCCATCTTAACCAACCTTTCCCCGGGGGACATCTTGTTCATCGACGAGATCCACCGCCTCTCCCGGGCGGTGGAGGAAATACTTTACCCGGCCATGGAGGACTTTGCCCTGGATATCGTCATCGGCAAGGGGCCGGGGGCCCGGTCGCTGCGCCTCACGCTGCCGCGCTTTACCCTCATCGGGGCCACCACGCGCGCCGGGCTCATTACCTCCCCCCTGCGTGACCGCTTTGGTATCATCCTGCGGCTGGACTACTACCAGGTGGAAGAGCTGGTGCAGATAGTGACGCGCTCGGCGCGCATCCTGGGCATAGCCACGGAGCCGGAAGGCGCGCTGGAAATTGCCCGGAGGTCGCGGGGGACGCCGCGCGTGGCCAACCGGCTTTTAAAGCGGGTGCGGGATTACGCCCAGGTGAAGGCCCAGGGGGTAATTACCGGTCCGGTGGCGCAGGCCGCCCTGACCTTCCTGGGCGTGGATGCCCTCGGCCTCGATCATACCGACCGGAAGCTCCTGCGCATAATTATTGAAAAGTTTAACGGCGGGCCCGTAGGGCTGGAAACGCTGGCTGCCGCAACCGGCGAGGAGGCGGGCACCCTGGAGGACGTTTTTGAACCCTACCTCATGCAGGCCGGCCTCCTGGCGCGCACGCCGAGGGGCCGCATGGCCACCCCCGCTGCCTACCGGCACCTGGGCCTGCCCCCGCGCCAACGCTGCGACCAGCAAAGCCTGTGGTGATGCGCCGTGAGGATCCTCCTGCACATTTGCTGTGCGCCCTGCGCCATTTACCCCGTTGACTTTCTGCGCCGCGAGGGGCACGGGGTGCACGGCTATTTCTTTAACCCCAACATTCACCCCTACACGGAATGGGAGAGGCGTAAGGCGGCCCTGCAGCGGTACGCGGAAGAACAGGGCCTGCCGGTGATCTACGAGCCGGAGTACCGCCCGGAAGATTACCTGCGCTTGGTGGTTTTCCGCGAGGCGCAGCGCTGCCAGTTCTGCTACGCGCTGCGTCTGGGCCAGGCGGTCAGGGTTGCCAGGAGGGGGGGGTTCGAGGCCTTTACCACCACCCTCCTGGTAAGCCCTTATCAGAAACACGAGACCATCCGCGAGATAGGCCAGGCTCTTGGCGAGGAATACGGCGTGCCTTTTTATTACGTGGATTTCCGGCCCGGCTACAAGGAAGCCGTGGCCAGGTCCAGGGAGATGGGGCTCTACCGCCAGCAATACTGCGGCTGCCTCTTCAGCGAAAAGGAGCGCTACTGCCGCCGGGCAAGATAGCGGCGGAGGCAAGGAAGGAAACGAACGGCGCTCGTCCCTTAAAGAGCAACTTTGCGGACGGCCGAATACGAAACGAAACACGGCGCCGCCGAAGTTGGTTAACCGATGGCGCGAATGGCGTTGGTAATTATCTTTAGAGGGGGTTGCCGGCTGTGATGTACGGCATGGGTAAGATGCTGGCCCTTATGGGGATCTTTCTCCTCCTGCTGGGGGGCATGCTCATGGCTACGGAGAGGATCTTTCACCTGGGCAGGCTTCCCGGGGACATCTTCATCCAGAAGGGCAACTTTACCTTTTACTTCCCCATTGTCACCTCCCTCCTTTTAAGCCTTCTCCTCACCGTCATCCTTAACCTTCTCTTCCGCAGGTAGGGGGTCTTGCGGGTGCACCGGTTAAAGAAAGGGCTTTTGTTGCTTTCCTTTTGGGTATGGGCGGCAATCCCGGGCGCCTGGCCTGCCGCAGCTAAGCAAGATGGCGGGCCCGAGATGAGGGTGGGCCTCATCCTCCAGGCCCCCAAAATTGGCTTTGCCGTTGAAGGCAGTTATCAGTTAGTTGATTGTGCTACGCAAAAAGTCGTTTCCAGGCCCGCTCCGGGCCAGAACTTTGAGGTACGCTTTGCGCCGGGCGGCCTGGAGTTGTCCTGCGAGGGCCAGCGGGTGGGCGTTTTTGCGGGCCCGCTCCTGGTGCGGGAAGAGGTCAAACGCGTGGCCGCCCTGGCCAGAGGGGGAAGCCTCTCCTTCCCGGAGGCCCCGGTTTACGCCCTGGGGGCGCAGGGGAGACAGGCGAGCGCGGCTTCCCTGTCCGGCCTGAGTGTCATTGCCGCCGGAGGCAAAACGGTTAGGCTCGCGCCGGAGCGCGGCACCGGCCTGGTGGCCCTTTCTTACCAGGGGGAAAGGCGCCGCTACCGGGGGAACATGGAGCTGCGCGCGGACGGGCAGGGCATAACGGCCATAAACCGCCTCCCCCTGGAGGAGTACCTTTACGCAGTGGTGCCGTCGGAGATGCCCGCATACTGGCCGCCGGAGGCCTTAAAGGCCCAGGCGGTGGCCGCCCGCAGCTACGCGCTGGTCAGCCGCAGCGGCAACAGCGGCCAGGCCTACGACCTGCTGGCCGACCAGAGGAGCCAGGTCTACCGGGGGTACGACGCGGAGCACCCGGCCGCCACGCGGGCGGTGGAGGAAACCCGCGGCGTGGTCCTCACCTACCGGAACCAGGTGGCCAGCGCCGTTTTCCACAGCTCCAGTGGGGGCTACACGGAAAACAGCGAGGACGTATGGGCAAAAAAGGTGGATTACCTGCGTTCCCGTCCGGACCCCTACGACCGCCACCCGTCCAATCCCCACTATAACTGGAGCGTTACCTATACGGCTGAACAGTTGAAAGAACAGCTGGCCTCCCGCGGCTACCGCTTCGGCCAGGTATACGACCTGGAGGTGCTGGAGCGCACCTCCAGCGGCGCCAGGGTGAAGGCCCTGCGCGTCATCGGTACGGATGAGCAGGGGAAGCCCCTGGTGGTGGAGATCGGGCGCGACCCGACCAAGGCCCGGGCCGACGAGGTGCGCCGGGCGCTGGGGCTGAAGAGCGCCCTCTTTACCCTGGAAAAGACGTACTCCGCGGCGCCGGGGCAGCAGCCCAGGCGGCTGGCCGGCGTGACTTTCCGCGGCAGCGGCTGGGGGCACGGCCTGGGGATGTCCCAGTACGGTGCCCTGGGCTTGGCGGAGAAAGGTTATAGCTACCAGGAAATCTTGTCATACTATTACCCGGGCACCGCCCTGGCCCCCAACTACGGAGAAAAGGCAGCAGGTGATGCTTCTTGAGCTATAGCTTGAGCGATTACGACTTTGAGCTGCCACCCGAGCTGATTGCCCAGGAGCCGGCGGGTCGGCGGGACGAGTCGCGGCTGCTGGTGCTCTTCCGCGCCACCGGCCGCCTCGAACACCGGCTCTTCAGGGACCTGGTGGAATACCTCGTGCCGGGAGACGTCCTGGTGCTCAACGAGACGCGGGTCATACCCGCCAGGCTGCGGGCTAAAAAGGCCGGCAACGGCGGAGAGGTGGAATTACTCCTGCTCCGCCAGCTGGAGGGGGAGTGCTGGGAGGCGCTGGTGCGGCCCGGCAGGCGCGCAAAGCCGGGGACGCGCCTGGTTTTAGGCGGCGGCCTGGCGGAGTGCGTGGTGGGAGAGCGCACGGGTACCGGGGGGCGCAGGGTCTACTTTTCTTCTCCCCTTCCCGTTAGCGAGTTAATTGCGCGCCTGGGGGAGGTACCCCTGCCCCCCTACATTAAAAAGTACCCGCAGGATCCCGAACGCTACCAGACGGTTTACGCCCGCCGGGACGGCTCCGTGGCCGCCCCCACCGCCGGGCTCCACTTTACCCCGGAGCTCCTGGAAAGGATTGAGAAATCCGGCGTAAAGATTGCCCGCATTCTCCTGCACGTGGGCCTGGGCACTTTCCGTCCCGTGCGCGTGGAGGATATCACCCGCCACCACATGCACGCCGAGTATTACGAGGTGAGCCCGGAGGCGGCTGAAGTGATCAACGGAGCCCGCGCCGGGGGAGGGAGGGTGGTGGCCGTAGGCACCACCAGCGTCAGGTGCCTGGAGACGGTGGCCGGCGAAGACGGGCGGGTGAAGCCGGGAGCGGGGTGGACGGACCTTTTCATTTACCCTGGCTACCGCTTTCGCGCCGTTGACGCCCTGATCACCAACTTCCACCTGCCCCGCTCCACCTTGCTCATGCTGGTGAGCGCCTTTGCCGGGCGGGAGAAGATCCTGGCCGCCTACCGGGTAGCGGTGGAGAAGCGCTACCGTTTTTTCAGCTTCGGGGACGCCATGCTCATCTTATGAAGAAGGGGGAAACCGGCCAGTTGAGCGTGGGCTTTACCGTCATCAAGGAGGATACTGCCACCCGCGCCAGGGCGGGTGTTCTGCACACTTTGCGGGGGGACGTGCCCACGCCGGTCTTTATGCCCGTGGGCACGCAGGCCACCGTAAAGGCCTTGACCCCTCACGAGGTGCGGGACCTGGGAGGGAAGTTGATCCTCAGCAACACCTACCACCTCTACCTGCGTCCTGGCGCGGACCTGATTGCCGCCGCAGGAGGCCTGCACCGCTTCATGGGCTGGGAGGGGCCCATCCTCACCGACAGCGGCGGCTTTCAGGTTTTCAGCCTGGCGCCTCTAACGCGCGTGGAGGATGACGGGGTGTGGTTCCGCTCCCACCTTGACGGCAGCCAGCACTTTTTCAGCCCGGAAAAAGCCGTTGCCGTGCAGGAGGCTTTGGGGGCGGACATCATCATGGCCTTTGACCAGTGCCCGCCGTACCCCTGCAGCTACGAGGAGGCCCGGCAGGCGCAGGAAAGGACCACCCGCTGGGCCTACCGCTGCCGGGAAGCGCACCGTAAAAAGGATCAGGCCCTCTTCGGCATCGTGCAGGGCGGCGTCTACCGGGACCTGAGGGAAAAGAGCGTGCGGGACCTTTTGGCCCTCGACTTTCCGGGCTACGCCATCGGGGGGCTGAGCGTGGGGGAGCCCAAAGACCTCATGTACCAGGTGCTCGATTACACCGTGCCCCTGCTGCCCGGCGAAAAGCCGCGCTACCTCATGGGCGTGGGCTCGCCCGACTGCCTGCTGGAGGGGGTGGCGCGGGGCATAGATATGTTTGACTGCGTGCTTCCCACCCGCATGGCCCGGCACGGCGCCGTTTTTACCAGGCGGGGGATCCTGGTGGTACGGAACGCCGCTTTTGCCCGGGATTTCCGTCCCCTGGAGGAGGGCTGCGACTGCTACGCCTGCCGCCACTTTACGCGGGCCTACATCCGCCACTTAATCAAGGCCAACGAGATACTGGGGCTCCGCCTGACCACCCTGCACAACCTGCGCTTTATTTTCCGCCTCATGGGGGAAATCCGGCGCGCGATCCTAGAAGGCCGCTTTGCGGAGTTCAAGGAGGCATTTCTGTCTTCCTGGGGCAGGGAATTGCCCGGCGAGGACGAATAATTTTTAACGTTACCAAGGAAAGGAGGTTTTTTAGTGAACCAGCTTAACCCGCAATTGGTCACCCTGCTCTACGTGGTGGGGCTTTTTGCCCTCATGTATTTCCTGCTCATCCGCCCGCAGCAGGTGCGCCAGAAAAAGCACCAGGAAATGCTCAGGAACCTCAAGGTAAACGACCCGGTGGTCACCGTGGGGGGCATTTACGGCACCATCGTCAAGATTAAAGAAGATACGGTGGTGCTCCGGGTGGCGGACAACGTGCGCATCGAAGTTCTAAAAAACGCCATTGCCCAGGTTAGGCCGCGGGAAGAAGAGGAAAAGTAATTTATAGAAGGATTTTGCCAGGGAGTGGGCGGATCGTTGGTTACCCTGGAGGACGTAAAGCGCAACTCTTTCATCGACAGCTTCATCCGCAAGGGGAACGAGTACCTGGGGGTGCTGGGCTTTACCGAACACGGCTACCGGCACCTGAACCTGGTGGCGAGCACCGCGCGGCAGATTTTGACCCAGCTTGGCTATTCCCAGCGGGAAGCCGAACTGGCGGCCATTGCAGGGTACCTGCACGACATCGGCAACGCCATAAGCAGGAACGATCACGGTATTTCCGGCGCCCTGCTGGCCTTTTACTTTTTAAGCGGCATGGGGATGCCGGCGGAAGAGCTGGTGACGGTCATCTCGGCCATCGCCAACCACGAGGAGCAGTACGGCCAGCCGGTCAACAGCGTGGCGGCGGCCCTCATCGTGGCCGATAAATCCGATGTTCACCGCTCGCGGGTGCGCAACCCGGATTTTGCCACCTTCGACATCCACGACCGCGTGAATTACGCCGTGGAGCACGCCTTCCTGACGGTAAACAGCGGCAAGCGCACCATCACCATGGAGCTGGTCATCGACATCAACATCTGCCCGGTGATGGAATACTTCGAGATTTTCCTTACCCGCATGGCCCTGTGCCGGCGGGCGGCCAACTTCCTGAACTGCGATTTCGAGCTGATCATTAACGGTTCCAGGCTGCTCTAGCTCTTTGGGGGAGGAGAAGGACTAAATGAAGTGGGAAAAGCTTTTAATTTTGGCCCTGGTGGTGCTTCTGGTGGGCCTGGCGGCGGCTGCTTCCTTTGCTCCTATCTGGGAGCAGAGCCCCTTTTTAGGCAAGTACCTGCCGCTCATCAAGCACGTAAATCTGGGCCTGGACCTCCAGGGCGGCGTCCACGTGGTGCTGGAGGCCAAGGACACCCCGGAGGTCAAGGTTACCGATGAGAGCATGAAGCAGCTGAAAGCGGTTATCGAGCGCCGGGTCAACCAGTTTGGCGTGGCCGAGCCGGTCATCCAGCAGCAGGGCAAGAACCGGCTCATTGTGGAAATTGCCGGGGGCAATATAGACCCCGAGGAAGCCGTGCGCTCCCTGATCAAGACGGCCTACCTGGAATTTAAGACCGAAGACGGCCAGACGGTGGTCACCGGCGCGGACTTGAAGGACGCCATTGAGTCCAAAGACGCCGTGAGCGGGGAAGTCAGGGTGGACCTCACCTTTAACCCGGCGGGCGCCAAAAAATTTGCCGACGCCACCGCCGCCAACGTGGGCCGGCGCATCGGCATCTACCTTGACGGCGAGCTCATCCAGAACCCGGTGGTGAAGGAGCCCATACCCAACGGCAAGGCCCAGATTACCGGTTACCAGTCCCTGGAGGAGGCTCATACCGTGGCCGTACTCCTGCGCTCCGGCGCCCTGCCGGTAAAGGTGGAGGTGGCCGAGAAGCGTGCCGTGGGCCCTGCCCTGGGCAGCGACTCCCTGGATAAGTCCAAGCGGGCGGGGATTGTGGGCGTGGTGGCCATCCTCATCTTCATGGCCGTGTACTACCGCCTACCCGGCCTGGTGGCCGACTTTGCCCTGCTTATTTACGCGCTCATCGTGCTGGCCATTTATGTGGCCATGCACGTGACCATGACCCTGCCCGGCATTGCCGCCTTCCTCCTTTCCCTAGGCATTGCCGTGGACGCCAACGTGCTCATCTTCGAGCGCTTAAAGGAAGAGCTCCTGGTGGGCAAGAGCCTGCGCGCGGCCATTGATGCCGGCTTCAAACGCGCCTTTGTGGCCATCTTTGACTCCAACGCCACCACCCTCATTGCCGCCATTGTGCTCTACTTCTTCGGCACGGGCCCCATCCGCGGCTTTGCGGTGACCTTGAGCATAGGCATCCTCACCAGCATGTTCACGGCCATTACCGTCACCCGCTGGCTCCTGCACCTGGTGGCGGGCAGCGGCCTGGTCAAAAACATCAAGGCATACGGAGCGGGGGTTATGTGAGCCATGCATTTTATCAAGCTGCGCAGGATATGGTACGCCGTTTCACTGGCCGTTATTTTACCCGGCTTGATTTCCCTCATGGTACGGGGGTTGAATTTGGGCATTGATTTTACCGGAGGGAACATCCTGGAAATCCGCTACGAACAGGAAGTCCCGGTGGAGAAGGTGCGCGAGGTGGTGGCGGCCCAGGGGTTGGAGGCCAGCCGCGGCATCCAGAAGAGCGGCGGCGCTACCTATCTCATCCGCACGCGGCACCTGGCCCAGGAGGAGCAGGACAAGCTCATGGCGGCCTTGGGAAGCCTGGGCAGGTACCAGGTGCTCCGCAACGAGGCTGTGGGCCCGACCATTGGCCGCGAGCTGACCCAGAAGGCGCTCCTGGCCCTGGCCATTGCCTCGGTCCTGATGGTCATTTACATCACCGTGCGCTTTGAGTTCAAGCAGGCCGTTGCGGCCATCATTGCCCTCTTGCACGATGCCCTGGTGGTCACGGGCGTCTTCTCCCTCTTCCGCCTGGAGGTGGACAGCGCCTTCGTGGCTGCCATTCTGACCATCCTCGGCTACTCCATTAACGATACCATCGTCATCTTCGACCGCATCCGGGAAAACATGCTCTCCCGCAAAAAGGGCGAGAGCCTGGAGGACCTGGTTAATGCCAGCATCTGGCAGACGCTGACCCGCTCCATAAACACGGTGCTCACGGTGGTCTTCGTCCTGGTGGCCCTTTACTTTTTGGGCGGCAGCACCATCCGCAACTTCGTCCTGGCCATCCTCATCGGCGTAATCAGCGGGGCCTATTCCTCCATCTGCAATGCCAGCCCCCTCTGGGTGGACTTTAAGCTCTTGGAAAGGCGCTCCGGGACACGGGAGGCCAGGGCTTAGGGCTAGGGCCGGGCATAAACCCTGCGGGCCGGGGGAAGATTAAGGGGTGAGGTTCTTTGCCCCCAGGAGGCCCTGCCCTTGGAGGAGAGGGAGAGGTACCTTTTAGAGTCCCTGCAGGAGAGGGTACGCGAGCTGGCCCTGAATACGGAAAAGATGAAGCTGGCCGAGTACGTGGAGCTCCTGGAGCGGCCCTGGCGGCTCCTGTACATCAACTTTCTGGCCGGCCTGGCGAGGGGCGTGGGCATGATGATTGGCTTTGCCCTGCTGGGTGCCGTCATCATCATCGTGCTCCAGCGGCTGGTCATGCTGAATTTGCCCCTCATCGGCAGCTTTATTGCGGAGATCGTCTCCATCGTGCAGAAGCGCCTGGGGCCATAGTGCCAAGAACGGAGGGCCTTTGGATGGACCAACGGCAGAAGGAAGCCATCATGCGCCGCCTGGAAGAGGAAAAGCATAAGGTACTGGCCACGGTAAAGAGCATCAACGAAGGCCTCGGGACCTCCATGGGGGACTCCCTGGGCGAGCTGTCCCTGTACGACAACAACCCCGGAGACGTGGGCACGGAGCTTTTCGAGCGCAGCAAGGACCTGGCCCTGCGCGAGGACGCCCGGCTGCGCCTGCGGGCCATTGACGAAGCTCTGAAAAGGCTGGAGGAGGGGAAGTACGGCCTCTGCGAAGCCTGCGGGCGGGAAATCGCCCCGGAGAGGCTTGAGGCCGTGCCCTGGACCACCTTTTGCCTGCGCTGCCGTCGGGATTTCGACCGGCACACCGTGCGCTCCCTGCGACCGGTGGAAGAGGAGATCATTGCCGACCTTTACCGCACCGCCTACGAGGACGAGCTGGAGAGCGTCATGTACGACACGGAGGACTCCTGGCAGGATGTGGCCCGGTACTTCGAGCACGCCGGCAGTTCCGGCGCCGGTTCCTACTACGGTCCCGGGGAACTGGAGGAAGAGGACCGGGGCTTTGTGGAGGACGTGGACAACATCCCTTATGAGATCGGGGATGACGGGGTGATCTACGAAAACCGCCGGGGCTTCGATGACGAGAGGGCGCCCGCGGAGATGGTTGACGTGGGGATCGAGCACGAGAAGGGGCGGGAGGGCGCGCGGGAACGCGGGCGCTAAAGCTTAGAGGTTTAAAGTCCAGATGCCGGAGGTCGACTCCAGCCGGGTCAGCCTCCGGGCGTCGCCGAAGACAATAATGATATCGCCGGGCTGCAGCACTTCCGTGGCCTCGGGGTTGACAATGGTGGTGCTGTCCCGCATAATGGCCAGCACCTGGGCGCCAAAGTCCTCTTTTAAGCGGGAGTCGCGGATGGAGCGCCCCGCCAGCGGCGACCCCTCGGCAATGAACAGCTCTTCCAGCTTGTAGTCGGTGTTGCGACGCTCGAGGATGCTGGAGACAAAGTCCACGGCCACGGGCTTGGTGGCGGCCAGGGCGAGCCGCGTGCCGCCGGGAATGCCCACGGCAGTAACCCAGTCGGCGCCGGCGCGCTCGAGCCGCTTGATGTTTTCCGGGCGGTCGGCGCGGGCCACCACCCGGATGGCGGGGTTGAGTTCCTTGGCGGCCATGGTGATGAGGATGTTGCCTGAATCGTGGGGCAGCGCGGCAATGAGGCTCCGGGCCCGCTCCACCCCGGCTGCCTTTAAGGCTTCATCCTCGGTGGCGTCGGCAGCGATGGCCGGGTGGCCCTGCTCCCGCAGGTATTCCACCTGTTTTTCGTCAATGTCAATGCCTACGAAGGGGATTTGTTCGTGTTCAAGGTGCCTGGCGGCGCTCATGCCTGCGCGCCCGAGGCCGCAGATGATTACGTGGTTTTTGAACCCGGCAATCTGGCGCTCCATTTGCTTTTCCCCCAGGAAGCGGATGATGTGTCCCTCGATGAAGGCCACCACCACCGTGGAGAGGGAGAGCCACTGGTAGCCGACCCCGGTGGAGGCCAGGACCATGGCCACCAGCTTCCCCGCCCCGGACGTGGGGTGGTAGTCGCCGTAGCCCACGGTGGTGATGGTGATGACGGCCAGGTACAAGGCCTCAAAGAACCTGAGGTGCTCGAAGCGCATGAGCAGGAAAATGCCCGCGCCGAAGATGAGGGCAAAGATGAGGGAGACCAGGGCGAGGAAGCGCAGCATGTAGGAAAAGACGCGCCCCTCGCCTCCCGGACGTTCGTAAGGGCCGCATTTCCGGCGCATTTACCAGCCTCCCCTTAGGTCCCGGCAGGGGTTATAATCTTTAATTTTTTGGCGCATCCCGGCGCAATTCCTTTTCCCTCTGGCGCCAAACTCCCGGGTATGCTATACTTTTAACTGGGAGAAGTTTTTTCCGGAAGAAAACAAAGCCTGGCCGCCCGCGGGGTCAGCCCCCCCGGGTCTGTTTTTTTGGGGATGCTTGTCTATGGATGAGAAGGTAAAGGTGGCCTGCCTCTCGGTTTTTACCGGCATTGCCTTAACCGCCGGCAAGCTGGCGGTAGGCCTGATCACCCGCTCCGTGAGCGTGCTTTCGGAGGCGGCCCACTCGGGGCTGGACCTGGTGGCGGCGCTGGTAGCCTACTTTTCCGTGCGCCAGTCCGCCCGTCCGGCAGATGAGGTCCACCGCTACGGCCACGGCAAGTTTGAAAACCTGGCGGCGGTGGTGGAGGCCCTGCTGATCGTGGCCGCGGGGGTAATGATTGTGGTTGAAGCGGTGCCCAGGCTTTACGGCCCCGCGCAGCTGGCCAGGCTGGACCTGGGGCTTGCCGTCATGGCCGTTTCGGCGGCGGCCAACCTGGTTGTTTCCACCCTCCTCATGCGCACGGCTGCCCGCACCAACTCCCCGGCCTTGGAGGCGGATGCCTGGCACCTGCGCACCGACGTCTACACTTCGGCGGGCGTGCTGGTTTCCCTGGCCGTCATTCGCTTCACGGGATGGCACATCCTGGACCCCCTGGTGGCCATAGGTATTGCCCTGCTGATCTTTAAGGCCGCCTTTCGCCTCCTCCGGGAGTCCCTGGGGAGCATCGTGGACGTGCGGCTGCCCGAGGCGGAGGAGGAAGTGATCCACGCGGTGCTCAGGGGCCACGCCGGGAAGTTTGTGCAGTTCCACGACTTGCGCACCCGCCGTGCCGGCCCCGACCGCCACATAGACTTCCACCTGGTGGTGCCGGGCTGCTGGTCGGTGGCTCAGGTGCACGACCTCTGCGACACCCTGGAAAGCGAGATCTGCCGCCAGCTGCCCGGCGCCAGCGTGCTCATCCACACCGAGCCCTGCCGCCCGGAGAGCGGCGACTGCTACCTCTGCCGGGTGCACATCTCCCTGGCGCACTGCCCGCAGCAGCGGTGCGGGCGGGAAGAGAGGGGGGAGGGCTAGTTGCTGTGGCACCAGCACGTGATCGGCGAACTGGTTAGTTTGCGGCAAGCCCTGCAGCAGCAGCAAAAGAGCCTTTCCCGCGAGGGGGTGCGTGAGCTGCTGGCCCGGAAGGCGGGCAGCTTTCAGGTGCTCGCCCCCATGTCGCCGGAGGAGGTGGAAAGGTGGTTCGGGGGGCGCCCGCTGGCCGCCGTGGACGGTTCGGTGAACGTCCTGGGGGGCCCTTTCCCCCGCGTGCTGGAGTTCTTTCAGGCCCTGGGGAAGACAAGCACCGGCAGGCGGGTGGCGGCGGCCAGAGTTTTTACGCCCCTTTTGCCCGAGGCCCTGGCCGAGCTGGAAAGTCTGGCGGCAAAAGAAGGCCTGCCGCAGGAGCTGGCCCTGATCGCCTTGCGCAGCCGCCGCTTGAGTGCCCTGGAGCTGGAGGTGGGATGCCGGCTGGTGGAGGAGGAGGCGCCCCGCCTCCTGCTTTTCGACGGGGGGTTCATGCGTTATGCCCGCCACGCGCCAAGGGAGTGGGCGGCATTTTGCCGGCTGGCTCTGGAGCGCGGTGTCATTGCTGCCGGCGTCATTGAGGAAGTGGAGTCCTTCGGCCTGGCAAAAATCTGCGGGGTTTTTGCGCCCGCCGTTTACGACCGCGACCTGCTCCTGGGGGTGCTGGAGCCCGGCGAGTGCCTGTTCGTGCCGCCGGAGCTTAAGGTGAAGGGGGAGTCCCTGTACACCGTTTTTGCCCGCCTCTCCTGCCACCCGCAGCCCGTGGCGGTGGATTTCCTGCAGGAGCAGGCGGCCTTTGCACCGCAGGTCATGCGCTACCTCTACACCATCACCCCCTCCGGCGGGCGGGGGATCCCGCTCTTCCTGGACCTGGTTGACGCGGAGGTGCGACTGGGCAAAAGGGACGTGGAACTCCTGGCGGACACCTACCTGGGCCAGCTGCTGCGGGAAATTTTCTTCACTCCCCAGCGGGAGCGGCGGGATTTTTAAAACCGGGGAGGGATGGCCGGAAAATGCAGGTAGTAGGCACCACCACCCAGCAGGAAGTCTGGGTGGCCTCGCGGGAAAGAAAGTTTGTCATTAACGAGCTGCTGATCATCGAAGACCCGCCCCGGCACAACCCGCGGGGAGAAGTGGTGGAGACAAGTTCGTTTAACCGCTACATTCCCCTGGTCACGGAGTCCAACCCCCTGGTGGACGAAAAGGTGCTTGCCGGCCTCAAGGCGGTGGGCTACAATATCCAGGAAGAGGAGGTAAACCTGGCCCGCGTGCGCCTGATCGGCGAGGTGGCTACCCCGGTGGCCGTAGGATCACCCGTGCGCCTGCCCACCTTTGAGGAGGTGGCCGACCTCCTGGTGCGCCAGCCCCCGGAAAGGGGCCTGGTGCTGGGCGTCATCCGGGGCACGGAGGGCCTCTGCGCGCAGCTCCCCCGGGAGCTTTCCCGGCTCCTCTGGTTGTACGATGGGGAGAGGGGGCTTTTGCCCCAGGACGGGGTGCCCTTCATTTTCAATTACCGCGCCATGAACGAGTACCCCCACATCGGCATTTTCGGGGGGTCCGGTTCGGGCAAGTCTTTCGGCCTGCGCGTCTTGCTGGAGGAACTCATGGCCAGGGGTGTCCCGGGGGTGGTCCTGGATCCCCACTACGAGATGGATTTCTCCACCCCTTTCCCGGGCCTGCCGGAGGATTGCGTGCGGGACTTTAAGGGGCGCTTTGCGCTCTTTACCGTGGGGGTGGACGTGGGGGTGGACTTTGGCGACCTGACCTCCCGGGAGCTGGTTTCCCTGCTGGGCGTGGGGGAGCCCCTCCCCGAAGCCATGGCCAATGCCGTGCTCACCCTCCACGAAAGCGGCGACTCCTTCCAGTCGTTTAGCGCCAGGCTTTACGGCCTCATCGAGGCCATGGAAAACGAGCGGCAGCTGAAGCGCGAGCTGGAGGAAGTGAGCGACCCCGCCAAAAGAAAGCGCCTGGAGTGGCAATGGGAGCTGCTGGCCCGCTACCGCGACAAAATTGGCCATCTGGCTTCCTTAAAGGGGGTGGCCTGGCGCCTAAATGCCCTGGAGAGGGAGGGTATCTTTGCCGCCAACAGCCGCCCCGTGGAGGAGGCCCTTTTGGCGCGGCGCCTGGCGGTGATCCGCGGCCCGGTGCGCCTCCTCCAGATTTACGGGGCCTACCTCTTCGACCGCCTATACCAGAAGCGCCGCCGCTACCGCGATACCCTGCAGAAGGGCGAGCGTCCGGCCCCCTACTTTCCGCCTTTCTTTCTGGCCACCGATGAGGCCCACAACTTCTGCCCCAAGGGTGAGCGGGATACCTTCAGCCGGCGCGTTACCCGCACGATTGCCCAGGAAGGGCGCAAGTACGGCGTTAACCTCATCCTGGCCAGCCAGCGCATTGCCCTTTTAGACGATACGGTTACGGCCCAGCTGAATACCAAGCTCATCTTCCGCACCGTGCGCTCCACGGACCTGGCCACCATCAAGGAGGAAACCGATCTCGGAGCGGAGGAAGTGAGCCGCCTTCCCTACCTCGCTTCCGGCAACTGCTTTATCTCTTCGGCCATTACCGGGCGGGCGGTGGCCGTGCGCATCCGCTGCGCCTGGACGTCCAGCCCTCACCGCGAGAACCCCTTTGATGAGCTGGAAGAGGAGTCCCGCCGGGAAGAGGACCGCTTCTTTGAGGCGGTGAAGAAGCGCCTGCCCTTTGGCGCCTTTGAGCTCCACGTACACGGGCCGGCCATTGCCCGGGAACTCGGGGAGCAACTGAGCCACCAGGAGATCTTGAGCCGCCTACAGCGTCTGGTGGCCGAAGGCCGGCTGGGGGTGGAAAAAACGCCCCTGGGCGAGAGGTTCGTGCCCGTGTAGAAAGAATCCGGCAAAGGGGGTGGCGCCCGGCCAGCGGCGGGCCGGGCCTGGTTTTGCGTCTTCTCTTTCTTACCGACACTCATTTCCGCGGCACGTCGCCCCAGCACCGCCGGGACAACCTCATGGAAACCCAAAAGGAGAAGATGCGCGAGGTGGCCGCCCTGGTGCGGGAGCTGGAGATTAATGCCGTGATCCACGGCGGGGACCTCTGGGACTCCCCGCAGCCCTCCCTGGCCGTGGGGGCCGAGTTTGGCGCGCTCCTGAAGGAGCTGGGGGTGCCCGTGTACGCCGTTCCCGGCAACCACGACCTCTTCGGCCAGAACCCCGCCACGCTGCCCCGCACCATGCTGGGCCTGCTGGCCCGCTGGGGCATCGTGCACCTCCTGGAGCCGGAGAAGCCGGTTTTCCTGCGGGGCGGGGGAGTGGTGGTCCAGCTCACCGGCCAAGGCTTCCACTACGACATGGACCGGCGCGACCCGCTGCTGGACTACGCGGTGAGGAAAAAGGAGGGCGACGTGGCCATCCACGTGGTGCACGGCATGCTCCTTGACCGCTCCCTTTACCCCGGGGCGCCCTGCACGCTAATTGAGCGGGTGGCTCCCTTCACGCAGGCCGACTACACCCTCTGCGGCCACGCCCACCTGGGCTTCCCGGACACCTGCCTTTACGGGCGGTGGTTTTTAAACCCGGGCGCCCTGGTGCGCCTCTCCGCCCTGCCCCAGGAAGTGCAGCGGCGCCCGCAGGTGATCGTGCTGGACTTTACCGGCGGGCGGCCCGTGCATCGCGCCGTGGCCCTGAAGTGCGCCCGCCCCGGGGAAGAGGTGCTGGACCGCGCGGCCCTTGAGGAGGCCGCCTTCCGGGAGGAGAGGCTGGCCCTCTTTGTGCAGGGCATCCGTTCCGGCGGTGATTACCTGGGCCTGAGCCTGGAGGAGATCGTGGACAGCATTGCGCGCCGGCAAGGCCTGGCGGAAGAGGTGCGCGTGGAGGCCCTGCGCCGCCTGGGGAAGGTCCAGGCGGAGATTTTGAGGCGGGAGTGATGGCGGCTTGAGCCATAAAATCGTGAGGCTGACCATCGAAAACTTCCAGTCCCACGCCCGCACGGAAATGGAGCTTTCCCCCGGCCTGACGGTCATCGTGGGGGAGTCGGACCGGGGCAAAAGCGCCGTGGTCCGGGCCCTGCGCTGGCTCTTTTTCAACGAGCCCCGGGGAACGGACTTCATCCGCGTGGGGCAGGGCGAGTGCCGGGTGGCGGCGGAGTTTGCCGACGGCACCCGGCTGGTGCGGGAAAGGTCCCTGACCAGGAACCGCAACCGCTACATTATCTTGCGTCCCGGGCAGGAGCCCCAGGTTTTCGAGGGCTTTGGCAGCGAGGTGCCCCAGGAGGTGGTTGCCCTTCACGGCATGCGCCCCGTTTTCCTGGACGAAGACCAGGAGTTGGTGCTGAACCTGGCCGGGCAGCTGGAGCCACCTTTTTTGCTATCCGGCCCCGGCAACCTCAAGGCCAAGGCCATCGGGCGCCTGCACGGGGTTCACCTGGTGGACGCCGCCTTGAGGGATACCCTGGCGGACCTCTCCCGGCTGCAGCGTGAGGAAAAGCAGCTGGAAAGGGAGATAGGCGAGTTAAGGGAAAAGCTTGCCGCCTATCGGGACCTGCCAGCCCTGGGAGAGAGGCTGGCTAAAGCCACCGGCCTGTTCGGCCGGGCGGAAGCGCTGCAGGCCCGCCGCCAGGCCCTTTACGAGCTAGGCCAGCGCTTGCGGAGGCTGTGGCAGGAAAAAGAGCGGCTTCGTGTCCTGGTGGCGGCCATGCAGGGCCTGGAGGCGGCCCTGGAAAAGCGCAGGCTCCTGGAAGAGAAGGCCGCCCGCTACCGCCGGCTGCAGGAGCTAAGAGACCGCCGGGAGCAAAACCTGCATTTCCAGGCGGCGGCCAGGCGGCGGCTGCACGCGACGGCGGGGGTGGAAGATACCCTCCGCCGGCTTTCCTCGCTCGAACAGAAGGTTGCCCGCCTTTCCCTCTGCCGGGAGCTTTCCCGGCGGCTGGGCTTCTTGCGCGGGGAGCGGGCGGGCTTGGAAAGGGTGCTCTCCGCTACCGCCACCCTTTCCCGCGCGAGGGAAGGGTTCGAGCGGCTCGCACAGCTGCCCCTCAGGCTGGGGGAACTTTACCGCCAGCGCGCACACTTACTGGACGTGCGGGATCGCCTGGCGCGAGGGCGCCGGTTTTTAAAGGAGAAAGAGCGAGAGGTGGCGGAAAAGGCGGGCCAGTACGCCGCCCTCTTGAAGGAGCTGGGGCGCTGCCCCACCTGCTTTGCACCGGTGGACCGCCGCACGGCGGAACGCATCGCAGCCCACCTGGCGGAAGGGGTGAAGGTGGGTGAAGGATAAGGTTGCGGGCTATGAGGCCAGGATCGGCGAGCTGAAGAAGGGACTGGAAGAAGCCAACCGCCTGCGCATCCAGGCAGCCGCCCGGCTGGAGGAGCTCATGAGGCAGGAGCGGGAGATCCTGGATCAGCTGGCCGGGCTCGGCGTGAACCCGGAAGATCTGGACCGGGAAATAGCCCGCCTGGAAGGGGAGATAGAGGCGCTCCTCAAGGAGGTAGAGTCACTCATCCCCTGGGAGCTGATAGGGGAGGCGCGCCGTGGAAAAGATTAGGGAGGCCCTGCAGGAGTTCGCGCAATACTACCACCGGCGCCTGGGCGAGTCGCAGGCCATAGAGCAACAGCTCCGGGAGGCCGAGCGGAGGCGCGGGGAGGTGGCGGCGGAATTAGAGCTCCTGGAAAAGGTGAGGCTTTTGCTCCAGGAGGCCTCCGATTACGCCCGCGAGCAGGCCCGCCAGCAGGTAGAGTACATGGTGACCCAGGCCCTGCAGGTGGTTTTCGGGCCGGAGGTGGAGTTCAGGGTGGAAGTGGCGCAGCGCCGCGGGCAGCCGGAAGCCGAATTTTATGTGGTCAGCCGCTACGGGGGGGTGGAGGTAAAAAGCCGCCCCCAGGATGCCCGGGGCGGCGGGGTGGTGGACGTGATCTCCCTGGCCCTGCGCGTGGCGCTTCTGGAAACGGCCCGGCCTTCCATAGGCGGCCCGCTGGTTTTGGACGAGCCGGGAAAGCACCTTTCCGAGGAATTTGCCCCCAGCCTGGCCCATTTCCTGAAAACCATCGCCACCTCCTTTAACCGGCAGGTCATCATGGTTACCCACAACCACCACCTGGCGGAAGCGGCAGACCTGGCGTACTCCATAGACCTGCGCCAGGGGCAAAGCGTGGTGAAGAAGATTTTTGAAGGGGGCGGCAGGAATTCCGGGCCGGGGGTAGAATAAGTCCCTCTGTAAGGGGCGCCACGGAGGTGCCCGCGGGAAAACGGAACGGCTTTAACCTTATTTAAAAGTGCAAAGCGTTGGATTACGGTGACCACGGAGGTCTCCAGCAAAAGGGGGCAAGTGGTCATTTTTTTTTGCACGCCCCCCAAAAAACTTTGCCCGTGAGGGGGTTCATGGATGCACATGCCCGACGGGGGTTCATCACACGCGGTGGTCGTTTCTTTTGTCGTCAAAGCCCTGGGAGCCGAGGTGCTGGCAGGTGATAAAAAGTGAGGGAGAAGGTCTTGAAGCGGCCTGCGGGCCGCGCAGGGGAGGGCGCCAGCCGTGGAAGATTTATGGCTTAGGGAACAGGTGGAGGGCCATCCGGGAGCGTCCCCCCTGCACAGGATGGAGCCGCGCGTCAAGACGGCGGCGCTGGCAGGCTTTGTTATCCTGGCCACCCTGCTTTCTTCCCGCACCTCCCTGATCCTGGCGGCGATCTTCCTCCTCCTCCTGTCCCGAGCGGCGCGCCTCAGCTTATCCCACCTCGTCTTTCGCCTGCTCGGGGCACTGCCCTTTGTGGGGCTGGTGTGCCTGCTTTTGCCCTTTGTGACCCCGGGCGAGGCTATCTGGCGCTGGACGGGGGGCTTTGTCTCCCTGGCCGTTTCCCGGGAAGGGCTGGACCGTGCTTCTCTTCTCGGCCTGCGCGTGCTGGTGGCGCTGCTGGCGTTGAACCTCCTGGTGGCCACCACCGGGGCGGTACGCCTCTTTAAGGCCCTCTCTTCCCTGGGCGTTCCCGGGATTTTCCTCCAGTTGATCGAGCTCACCATCCGCTATATATTTGTAATGGCGGAGGAACTGGGCCGCATGCGGCAGGCCCGGGCCGCCCGGGGCTTTGTCCCAGGAAGGCACCTGTTCTGCCGGCGCACCTTCAGCGACCTGGGCCAGATGGTGGGCGCGCTGTTTGTCCGCTCCTGGCTGCGGGGGGAGCGGATTTACCTGGCCATGCTGGCCAGGGGTTATGCGGGCGCACCCGGGAAAGCGTTGCTGCCCCCGCCCGGCAGCCGGGACCTGGCCTGGGGAGCCGTGATCGTCTCCATCCCCCTCTGCCTACACTTGCTGGAAGCGGGGAGAGAAGCTTGGATCTTGCTGTGGAAGTAGAAGGCCTGCACTATACCTACCGTGACGGGACGGAGGCCCTGCGGGGCCTCTCTCTTTCTATTCCCCGGGGGAGCAGGGTGGCCATCATGGGCCCCAACGGGGCGGGCAAGTCCACTTTCCTCCTGCACCTAAACGGCCTCTACCTCCCGCAAAAGGGCAGGGTGCAGGTGCTGGGCAGGGAGGTAAACGCCCGCACGGCAAGGGAGCTGCGGAGCCTGGTGGGGCTGGTCTTTCAGGACCCCGACGACCAGGTCTTTTCCCCCACGGTGTACGAGGACGTGGCCTTCGGGCCCCTCAACATGGGCCTGCCCCCGGAGGAGGTGGCCGGGCGGGTGAAGGAAGCCCTGCTGGCCGTGGGCATGTGGGATCACCGGGAGAGGCACCCCTCGCGCCTGAGCTACGGGCAAAAAAAACGGGTGGCCATTGCCGGGGTGCTGGCCATGGGGCCGGAAATCATTGCCCTGGACGAGCCCATGGCCTACCTGGACCCCCAGGGAAAGGAGGCACTCCTGGAAATCCTGGGTCGCCTGCACGCCCGGGGAGTGACCATCCTGGTGGCCACCCACGATGTGGACATGGCCGCCGCCTGGGCCGACCACGTGATCATCATGAAGGAGGGGCGGGTTCTCGCCCGGGGAGAGCCCTCGCTGCTGGCTCGTGAGGACCTGGTGCGGGAAGCGGGGCTCGGCCTTCCCCTGGTAACCAGGATTTTTTGCGCCCTGCCGGAGCTGGAGCTGCCTTTCCTGCCCTACACCTGCGAGCAGGCGGTCAGGGTCCTTAGGGAGAAGCTGCTGGCGGATAAAAATGCGGGCCACGCCGGAATTGGTTAACCTTTTGAAATATCGGGCAGTTGTGGTATAATTAGGCCGTGCCCAACTTCTTTTTCCGGGAGAGTTGCTGCGTGCTGCCCATATACAGGATTGAGCTACCCACGCCGTACATGGTGGGGCCGGTCAACGCCTACCTCATCGCTTCGCCGCCCTACACCCTGGTGGACCCCGGCCCCGAAACGGATCAGGCCAAGGAGATGCTGCGGCAGGCCCTGGAAGAGCACGGCGTGCCGCTCGAAAAGGTGGAACGGGTCCTGCTGACCCATTTTCACTCGGACCACAGCGGCCTGGCCCGCTGGGTGCACGTTAATTCGGGAGCAAGGGTTTACGCCCACCCTTACGACCTGGCCAAGCTGGTGCCCGGCTATGATTTTCTCGGCCAGAGGCTCCCCCTGATAAAGGGTTCCGGCATCCCGCCCTCCCTCCTAGCGGAGATCCTGCAGGACAAAGACCCCTTGCCCGCGCCCTGGGTGCCGGAAGAGGCGGCTGCGGGCCTCGCGGACGGCGACGAAATCCACTTTGCAGGGGGGACCCTCAGGGTGCTGCACCTTCCGGGCCACGCCACGGGGCACCTTTGCTTTTACGACCCCGGGGGGCGCACCCTGCTGGCGGGGGATTTTCTTTTGCCCCACATTACCCCCAACCCCCTCCTGGAGCCCGACCCCGGCCATCCCGCCCGGCGCGCTCCCAGCCTGCGCCAGTACCTGCAAAGCCTGGAGAGGGTGGAGAGCCTTGAGGTGGAGCGGGTTCTGCCGGGGCACGGGCAGGAAATGAGTGGCTGCCGGCAGTTTGTGGTCCTGGGGAGGGAGCACCACCGGGCCCGGCTGCAGGCCGTGCTGGAGGCCCTGGAAGGAAACGGCCGGCTCACGGCCTTTGAGCTCACGCTAAAGCTTTTCCCCAACTTAAAGGGATTTGAAGTGCTCCTGGGCCTTTCGGAAGTGATGGCCCACCTGGATTATCTGGAGGAGTCGGGTAAGGTAGGGGTCCTGGAAGATGGAGGGGTGGCGAAATACTTCCTGGCTGCCGCGGGGCCGGAAGGATCTTAACTTTGCGGGGGTATTTTTCTTTTGCGTGTTCTCCTGGCCGTCCTGGCGGGTAAAATAGTGGCCTGGCTGGTGCGTTTCTTAAAGAGGGGCCGGGGGTCCTCCCTTCCCGGCCTGGTGGCTTTAAAAATTCACCCCCGGCTGCTCTCGCACTTCGTGCGTCAGGTGCGCCGCGGGGTAGTTATGGTTACCGGGACCAACGGCAAAACCACCACCAATAACATGCTGGCGCGCATGGTGGCGGATGCCGGCCTGCGCGCGGTGGTCAACGCCGAGGGGGCCAACCTGGTCACCGGCATCGCCACGGCCTTCATCCGGGCCGCCAGCTGGCGGGGACGTATCTTTTGCGACTACGCGCTGCTGGAGGTGGACGAGGCCACCTTCCCGCGTGCCGCTGCGCAGGTCAGGCCGGGCGCCGTGGTGGTGACCAACTTCTTCCGGGACCAGCTGGACCGCTACGGCGAGCTGGACAGGACCGTGGCTCTCATCCGGGACGCCCTGGCGGACCTGGAAAACGTGCGCCTGATCTTAAACGCCGACGACCCCCTGGTGGCCCAGCTGGCCGCCACCGGGCACGCAGCCACCTTTTACGGGCTGGGCCGCCATGCCGAGGTTAGCCCCACTTCCACCGCCGCCCGCGAGGGGCGTTTTTGCCCCTTTTGCGGACATGCCCTGACGTACGATTACTACCATTACAGCCAGCTGGGCAACTTCCGGTGCCCCTCCTGCGGCTTTTCCCGCCCCCGCGCCCAGGTGGAGGGCGAGGGCGTTTTTGCGGGTGCCCGCTACAGCCGCTGCCGCCTGCGCTACCCCGGCGGCACACAGGAGCTGGTCCTCGGCCAGCCCGGCCTCTATAACCTGTACAACGCGCTGGCGGCCTTTGCCGCCGGGCTGTTCCTGGGCCTTGACCCCGCGCGGATGGCAGGATCCCTGTCTTCCTACCTGCCCGCCACCGGGCGTATGGAAAGGTTCCGCTGCGGGGAGAAGCCCGTGCTTTTAAACCTGGTGAAAAATCCCACCGGCTTTAATGAGGGCCTGCGGGCCCTCCTGCATCTCGATCCCCCGGTGGATCTCCTGATTGCCCTTAACGATAACGATGCCGACGGGCGGGACGTTTCCTGGATCTGGGATGTGGACTTTGAGATGCTGGAAGGGATGCAGGAAAGGATTAACCTCATCTTTTGCACCGGGCAGAGGGGAGAGGAGATGGCCGTGAGGTTAAAGTATGCCGGCGTGCCCCTGGGAAAAATCGTAACGGAGGGCAGGATGGAGGAGGCGGTGCGCGGGGTGCTTAGGGCAAGCGGCAGCTCCGCCTGCCTCCTGGCCACCTACACGGCCCTCTGGCCCGTGGAAAGGATTTTATGCCGCTATGCCCAGAGAGAGCGTGCTCCTGAAGGTCTGCCATCTCTATCCTGACCTCCTCAACCTCTACGGCGACCGGGGCAACGTGATGGCCTTTGTGAGGCGCTGCCGGTGGAGGGGCATCGGGGTGGAGGTGGTGGCGGTGGACCTGGGGGACGAGGTGGACTTCAGAGAAATGGATTTCCTCTTCCTGGGCGGCGGCTCCGACCGCGAGCAGGGGCTGATGGCCCGCGACCTGGTGCGGAGGCGGGAGTGCTTGCGGGAGGCCATAGAGGACGGGCTGGTGGTGCTGGCCATCTGCGGCGGCTACCAGCTGCTGGGGCGCTATTACCGGAGCGCCGACGGGCGCACCATCCCCGGGCTGGACCTGCTGGACTTTTACACCGAGGCAGGTGCTTCGCGCTTGATCGGCAACGTGGCCGTGGAGGTGGTGATTGAAGGGGAAAGGGTAAAGGTGACCGGTTTCGAGAACCATGCCGGGCGCACCTACCTGGGGAGGATCGCGCCTTTCGGGCGTGTGCTGGCCGGTCACGGCAACAACGGACGCGACGGCACCGAGGGGGCCCGGTATAAAAACGTCTTCTGCTCCTACCTGCACGGTCCCCTGCTGCCCAAAAACCCCCGCCTGACCGACCACCTCATCTCGCTGGCCCTGCGGCGCCGCGGCCTGCCCGCAGAGCTCACTCCCCTGGATGACGGCCTGGAGGCGGCGGCCAGCGAGGTCATGCTCCGGAGGCTTCTCGGCCCGGGAAAGGCCTAGAAAAACAGCCGGCGGCGCGCAGTGTGCCCTGCTCATCCTTTAGGCTGGGTCGGCGCGCCGCCAAAGAATTTTTTGAGGGCCGGGTAGACGTCGCTTTTATCTTTAATAGTCACGCAGATAAACCTGGGGTGGTTGATTTTTTTGTAGGCCGAGCGCAGGGTGCTGGTGTAGTAATAGGGCCCCTCTATTTCCCCGTAGCCCACCAGGTTGCACACTTTAAGCAGCTCGTTGACCAGGCGCACGCAGTTTTCGTTGTCCGAGGCCAGGTTGTCGCCGTCGGAAAAGTGAAAGGCATAGATGTTATGCTCCTGGGGAGGGTAGCGCCTGTGGATGATTTCCAGGGCCAGCTTGTAGACCGAGGAGCACCGCGTACCGCCGCTGGCCCCCTTGGTGAAGAACTCCTCCTCGGTGGTCTCCTTGGCCTCTACATGGTGGGCCAAAAAGACGATCTGCACGTTCTGGTACTTGGTGCGCAGGAAGCGCACCATCCAGAAAAAGAAGCTGCGGGCAATGTACTTTTCAAAAGGCCCCATGGACCCGGAAGTGTCCATCATGGCCAAGACCACGGCGCTGGATTCTTTCCGCTGAACCACTTCCCATGACTTGTAGCGCAGGTCCTCCCGCGTGATTTTGTCCAACCCGCGTCTTCCCTGCCTGGCGTTGCGCAAGATGGCCTCCAGGATGGTGCGCTTGCGGTCGATGTTGCCCGAAACGCCCGTCTTGCGCACGTCGCGGAAGTCGAGCCCTTCGCTCACCACCTCCTGTTTTTTCTTTTCCTCCAGGTGGGGTAGTCCTAGATCCTCGAAGATGAGCTGGGCCAGCTCATCGAGGGTAATTTCCGCCTCGTAATAGTCGATCCCGGGTTCCTCACCGGCCTGCCCCTTGCCCTTGCCGCCTCCGGCCTGGTGGTCGCTGGCCACCACGTCCCCCACCTTGGTCCTGCCGGTGCCCTGCCCGGCATGCTTCCTCTTGCCCTGGTCGAAGCGGAAGTGAAACTCCTCCAGCGAGCGGATGGGCACTTTAATGATTTTGTGGCCGTCGCTCATGATAATGCTCTCCTCGGCCACCACGTCCACCAGATTTTTTTTAATGGCCTCCTTCACCTTCTCCTGGTGCCGCAGGCGGTCGATTTCCCCTTTGCGGTGCAGCGACCAGTCCTCCTTGGAAATGACAAACCTTCCGGACACCGCCCTCACCCCTAGCGGTTTAAGAGGCTGCCCACGTATTTTAACAGCTCGTTGGCGCAGATGGTGCAGTACCCGTAGTCGGAGACCAGCTTGTTAATTACCTCGTTGATGCGCTTCAGCTGTTCGGCATCGGGGGTTTTGGTGGAGGTGGTAATCTTGACCACGTCCTTTAAGTCGGCAAAGAGCTTTTTCTCCACGGCCTCCCGCAGCCGCTCGTGGCAGGTGTAGTCGAACTTTTTGCCCTTGCGTGCGTAGCTGGAGAGGCGGATGAGAATCTCTTCCCGGAAGCTTTTCTTGGCGTTTTCGGAGATGCCGATTTGCTCTTCAATGGAGCGCATGAGCTTCTCGTCGGGTTCCAGCTCCTCGTCGGTAATGGGGTCCCGCAGCTTGGTGCCGTTGCAGTAGGCCTCCACGTTGTCCAGGTAGTTTTCAAAGAGCACCCGGGCCGATTCCTCAAAGGAGTAGACGAAGGCCTTTTGCACCTCTTTCTTGGCAATCTCATCGTACTCCTTGCGGGCGAGGGCAATAAGGTTGAGGAGGCGGTCCCTTTCCTCCTTGGTAATGGAAGGGTGCTGGTCCAGGCCGTCCTTGAGCGCTCGCAGGACGTCCAGGGCGTTTATGCACTTCGTGGAGGTGCGGATGAGCGCCGAAGAGAGGCGGTTGATGACGTAGCGGGGGTCCACGCCGCTCATCCCCTCGTCGGGGTGCTCGTTTTGCAGCTCGGCCACATCCTTCTGCTTGAATCCCTCCACGTCCTCCCCGTCGTAAAGCTTCATCTTCTTGACGATGTCCATACCTTGCTTTTTGCTTTCTTTGAGCCGCGAGAGCACCGAGAACATGGCCGCCACCCTCAAAGCGTGGGGGGCAAGGTGGATGTCCCTTAAGTCGCTCTGGCGGATGAGCTTTTCGTAAATCTTGATCTCGTCGCTCACGCGGAGGTTGTAGGGGATCTTCATGACGATGATCCGCGAGTGCAGGGCCTCGTTTTTCTTGTTGGCAATGAAGGCCTTGTACTCGTTTTCGTTGGTGTGGGCGATGATCATCTCGTCGGCGTAAATTAAGGCAAACCGCCCGGCCTTGAAGTTGCCCTCCTGGGAGAGGGAGAGGAGGTTCCAGAGGAACTTCTCGTCGCACTTGAGCATTTCCTGGAACTCCATGATGCCTCGGTTGGCAATGTTCAGCTCGCCGTCAAAGCGGTAGGCCCGGGGGTCGGACTCCGACCCATACTCGGTGATGGTGGAGAAGTCCACGCTGCCGGTGAGGTCGGCAATGTCCTGCGACTTGGGGTCGGAAGGGGTGAAGGTGCCGATGCCGATGCGCTTTTCCTCGGAGAGGAAGATCCTTTCCACGCGCACGTCTTCGATTCTCCCGCCGTATTCTTCCTCCAGCATCATGCGGCAGTAAGGGCAGAGCTCTCCCTCGATGTAGACGCCGAATTCTCTTTCAAACTCTGGGCGGAGCTCGCGGGGGATGAGGTGGAGGGGCTCCTCGTGCATGGGGCAGCCCTTGATGCCGTAAAGCGCTCCCCGCTCGGTGCGGCTGTACTGCTCGAGGCCCCTTTTAAGCAGGTTCACCAGGGTGGACTTGCCCCCGCTCACCGGTCCCATGAGCAGCAGGATGCGCTTGCGCACGTCCAGGCGCCTGGCCGCCGGGTGAAAGTATTCCTCCACCAGCTTTTCCAGGGTCCTGTCGAGGCCGAAAAGCTCGTTGGTGAAGAACTTGTAGCGCTTCACCCCGTCCACTTCCTCCACTCCGGCGTCCCTGATCATGTTGTATATGCGGGCGTGGGCCAGCTGGGCCACCCAGGGCTTCTCCTTGACGATTTTCAGGTAGTCCAGGAAGGTACCTTCCCAGGCCAGCTCCCTCTCCAGCGCGCGGTGCTCTTCCAGCCTTTTGAGGAAGTCCATCCCCATCACTCCTCTCGGGCGAGACGAGGTCCGCAAGGGGGACTTTTTAACAAATAATATGCGGGCCGTGACGAAAGGAGACTAAAGGTTGTGGAAGCATCAAGCATTCCGGGCCCGTTCGTTTTCTTGGGGGACCGAATGTATCGAGGGCCTGATGGCAATCAATCCGTACGCTCTTGAGGAGTAAGGGTTCTGTGCCGGGGCTACCCGGGGACCATGGTACCGCCTTGGGAGTGACGCGGGCGGCATCTGGAGGAGCATGGAAAATTTATCCCGGTGGCCGGGGGTAAAAGGGCGGGAAAGCAGGTTTCTGCCCCACTTTTCTCCCGACATCATGCGTCGTTAGGGATAGGGAGGTGAGGCGCCGGAAGGGTGCTGCCGTGGTCCGGGGCCGCTTCCGGAGGTACACGGGCTTAGCGGCTACCTCTCCGGCAGTCTTTTGGCGAGGAAAGCCAGGATCTCGTCCAGCGAGGCCCGCCCCTGGCCGGAGGTTACGGGGGCAAAAGGATCTCCCAGGGAGCGCAGCCGCTCCGGCACCGTGCGTATGTTCAGCTCCGCCGGGTCGACCCCGCGCTCCAGCTCCTCCCAGGAAAGGGGTGTGGAGACGGGGGCGCCCGGTCTCCCCCGCGGGGAGTAGGGGGCCGGCAGGGTGCGCCCGGGGCCGTGCTGCAGGTAGTCCACATAAACCCTGGTCCCGCGCTCCCCGACCCGGCGGGCGACCGTTACGAGCCGGGGGTAGCGCTCGGCCAGGTAGCGGGCCAGGAAGGCGCCGACGCGGCGCGTGTCCCCGTAAGTATAGCGGGGCTGCAGAGGGATGTAAACCTGCAGGCCCGTGGCCCCGGAAGTCTTGACGTAGGCAGGGAGGCCCAGGCGGCAGGCCGTGTCTCTGAGCAGGAGGGCTACCTCCGTCACCTGCGCGAAGCCGGGGGCGCTAGGGTCCAGGTCCAGGGCCAGCTCTCTGGGGCGGTGGTCTTTTGCCTCGTGAAAAGGGACATGGAATTCCAGCGCCGCCTGGTTTCCCAGCCACAGCAGCGTGGGCAGGTCGTTTAAGAGGATGGCGCCGGCGCCGTTGGAAGGGTGCCGGGGAACCCATGCAGGCGCGTAGCGGGGACAATTCTTCTGGTAAAAGGAGTGCCCGTAAATGCCGTTGGGGTACCGGATCAGAGTTACCGTTCTGCCCCGCGTGTAGCGGAGAAGCGGCTCATGCACGGCGTACAGGTACTTAACGTACTCCAGCTTGGTGATGCCGCTTTCCGGCCATAGCAGCTTGTCCGGGTGGGTGAGGCGGAGGCTTCTAACAAACGGCAGGTTGCCCTTCACCATTCCCGGCCCTCCTTCAGGCTGCCGGCGGGAATGCCGGTGAAGCCCATGATTCTGGGGTGGCGCAGGAGGCCATCAGCCGTGCGCTCCCGGTAGGCCACCTTCACGGTGAGCAGGGGCTTAAACCAGCGCACGATTTCACCAGGAGCGAGGCGTACGGCTTCCGCAAAGGGGGGTTCCCGCGCCACGAGGTGGGACGTGCGGGTGGCCAGCAAAAGGCGGTCCCTCTCGCTGAGGCCGCTCCCCGCGCGCCCGGCAAATTCCCACGCCCCCGCCTCGCCTGGCAGGGCCAGCAGGAGCGAGCGCACGCGCCCTCCCGCCTCCACGACGCCGGCAACGGCAAAGAGCCTTTCCTGCAGCGCCTTTACCTTCCACCATAGCCGGTGCGCCTTGCCCGCTATGTAGGGGGCGTCCCGCCTCTTGGCCACCGCGCCTTCCCAGCCCTCGGAGACAACCTTTTGCCAGAGTGCGGACGCGTCATCGTAGGAGGACACGCGCAGGACGGGCCCGGGGCCGCCGGGGATTACTTCCCGCAAAATGGCGCTTCTCTTTTCCCAGGGCTGCGCGAAAAGCGTGCGGCTGCCCCGGCGCAGGCAGTCAAAAACGGCGTAGCAGGCGGGGGAGGAGACCGCAAGCACCGAAGCCTTCCTTTCGTCCCGGGTGCGGATGCGGCGCACCACCTCCTCAAAAGCGGGGCGCCCGTTCTTGCCGAGCACCACCGCTTCCCCGTCCAGCCAGAGGGGCCCCGCGGGGGGGGCTATGGCCTGGAGGGCTTCCGCTATTTCCGGCAGGGTCCTGGTTACCTCCAGGCCCCCGCGCGTCCAGAGGCGCACACCGGACTTGCCGGCCTCGGCAATAAGGCGGATGCCGTCCCACTTCGCCTCGTAGGCGTACCCGGGTTCGCGGGGCAGCGACGGGGCGGGCACGGGCTCCATGGGCTGAAAAGGCGGGGCGTTGCCGGCCATCAGCCGGTGACCTTCTTTCTGGGGCGCGCGGCCCGTTTCTTTTCCCCGGACACCGCCTTGAGGCTCTCCTGCAGGGCTTCCATGAGGTCGACCACGTTGGCGGGGCGGGGGGCCGGCGTCACCTCCTGGTCCTCAATTTTGCGGGCAATGAGCTCGTGCAGGGCGTGGCGGTAGGCGTCGGTGTACTTTTGCGGCTCAAAGGGGGCGGCCAGGTTTTCAATTAACTGCACGGCCATGCGCACCTCCTTATCGTGCAGTTCTGCTGCGGCGGGCAGCCCGGGAACCATGGACGCGCTGCGCACCTCGTCCGGGTAAAAGAGGGTTTCCAGCATGAGCGCGTCCCTGTAGACTCTCACCGCAGCCAGGGCCGGCTTCTTTCTAAAAGTGAGCCGGGCAATAGCTATTTTCCCTGTTGCTTCCATGGCTTTTTTTAAAAGGGCATAGGCTTTTTCGCCGTTTTCGCCCGGCGAAAGGTAATAGGATTTGTCGTAGTACACGGGATCGATCTCTTGCAGTTCCACAAAGTCCATAATGTCGATGCTGCGCCGCCCGTCGGCGGGAATGGCCTCCAGGTCTTCCTCTTTCAGGATGACAAACTGCCCCGGCTCGTACTCGTAGCCGCGCACGATCTCCTCCCGGCCCACGTCGCGCCGGCAGTGAGGGCAGCGGCGGACGTACTCAATGGGGGTCTTGCAGGTGCTGTGCAGGTAGCGGAAGCGCACGTCTTTTTCTTCCGTGGCGGCAAACATCTTCACGGGGATATTGACCAGGCCAAAGCTGATGTATCCTTTCCACACCGTGTGCACGGCCTGCCACCTCGTTTTTTTATCTTTAGTGTGGTGATTGTCGCGGCGTCTATGCGGCTTGGCGGCGGTTAATAGCCACTGCCGCCTGACCATAATAATGGGTGGTTTAAAGTTTTGCGAGGTGGTGGGGGAAAGTGAGCGCCAGTATCTGGCGGAAAAAGCCCGTGGAGAGGCTCATTGCCGAAAAAGAAGAGTCCAGGCTGGCCCGTTCTCTGGGGCCGCTGGACCTCATTGCCCTGGGTATAGGGGCCATTATCGGCACGGGCATCTTTGTCCTCACGGGGGTGGCGGCGGCCCTCTACGCCGGGCCGGCCCTGATCGTCTCCGTGATCGTTTCCGGGGTAGTGGCCGGGCTGGCAGCCCTTACCTATGCGGAAATGGCCTCCATGATCCCCGTTTCCGGCAGCGCGTATACCTACACATTTGCCGCCTTAGGGGAGTTCCCCGCCTGGATTGTGGGCTGGAACATCATTTTAGGCTACCTGGTGGCGGCCGGCGCGGTGGCCATGGGCTGGGGCGCGTACTTCGGCGAATTGCTGCGCTCCCTGGGTGTTGAGCTCCCGCCGGCTTTAACGCACCCGCCGGCGCAAGGGGGAGTAATTAACCTTCCCGCCGCCCTTTTTTCCCTGGCCGTGGCCGGCCTGGTTACCGCCGGCACCCGCGAGAGCGCCGCCGTTAACAAGCTGGTGGTGCTGGTGAAGCTGGCCGTGGTGGTGCTTTTCGTGCTGGTGGGGGCCTGGCACGTGGACCCGGCCAACTGGCGGCCCTTCTTGCCTTACGGCTACGCCGGGATCATGAGCGGGGCGGCCATCATCTTTTTTGCCTACATCGGCTTTGACGCCGTGGCCACTGCCGCCGAGGAGGCCCGGCGGCCCGGCAGGGACCTCCCCGTGGGCATCATCGGCTCCCTGGCCATCTGCACGCTCCTCTACGTAATGGTGACGGTTGTGCTCACCGGCCTGGTGCCTTATTACCGGCTTGACGTGGCCTCCCCCGTGGCCACGGCCCTTTTGGCTGCCGGTGTTACCTGGGCGGGAAGCCTGGTGGCCCTGGGTGCCCTGGCCGGCATAACTTCCGTGCTCCTGGCGGTCATCTACGCCCAGAGCCGGGTGTTTCTGGCCATGTCCCGGGACGGGCTCCTGCCCCCGTGGTTTGGCCGCGTGCACCCCAGGCTCCGTACCCCCTACCTGAACACCATCTTCATTGGGGGCGTCGTGGCACTGGTGGCGGGCCTTGTTCCCCTGGAAGTTGTGGCCCAGATGGCCAATATCGGCACCCTTACCGCCTTTGTAATGGTGGCGGCAGGGGTGATGATCCTGCGCAGGACGAAGCCCGATGCCCCGCGGCCCTTTAAGGTGCCCTTTTATCCCTACCTGCCGCTTTTGTCCCTCCTCTTCTCCCTCTACCTCATTTTGAGCCTGCCCCGGGTTACCTTAATGCGCTTCCTGGTGTGGATGGTGCTGGGCGTGCTGGTTTATTTTCTTTACGGGTACTGGAGGAGCGATCTTGCCCCCGGGGATCAGCGCCCGCGCTGGCGTTTTTTTGCATCGCCTGTTGCCAAGCCCCGCCGGGAGAGGAATGAGTAAGTAAGTTGGGACATGAAGTAGTAACCGGGGTTCTGGCGAGACTTATTCCCTTGAAAGGTAACCTGTTAAGTGTTATGCTTGTTTTAGCTTCTAGTGGAAGGGAGGGGTTATGGTGAGCGATGCCATAGGGAATCGGATTAAGCGTTATGAGACTTTGCTCAAAGAAATGTGGGCTGCATCTGCAAAATACCTTGGAGCATTTTCCGTAAGCCTCCTGATGGAAAGGGTTGTGTGGGAAGTTTCGCTTGAGTATAAGGAGATAGAGCTCCTGCAGTACGACCAAGATGGGGTGTCGTGCGCGAGGATAGCGGCCAGACTGGAGGAAAACCCGGAATTGCCGGTTGAAGATATGTTTATGAAGTTTATCGCCAGGTATGTGGAAATTTTAGCTAAGCTTCTCGGTTATGAAAGGGCAGAAGAAATAAGGAAGAGATTAAGGATACTAGGTGAAGAATTTAACGAGGATCCCTTTGCTAAGGGGGGAATGAAAAGTGGAGAGGATAAAAACAGGCATTAAAAATCTTGATTATATTCTTGGTGGCGGCGTGCCTGCTTATTCGCTAAATATTGTTTCCGGTTCCCCGGGCAGCGGAAAGACGATATTCGTCCAGCACATCATATTTAATAACGCCAGAGATGGCCTTAGAAGCCTATACCTGACCACTATTTCGGAGTCACAACTAAAGATGATAAGGCACCTTCAAGAGTTCTCTTTCTTCTCGCACGAATTGCTTGGAGACAAGATCATTTACGGAGATATGGGAGCTGTCCTGCGTAAAGAGGGAGCGAGCAGAGGGCTTGATTACCTGGTAGAACTGATTAAAAAATATTTGCCTAACATAGTAGTGATCGATAGCCTAAAGGTAATAAGGGATCTCTTCCCTGACGAAAAAGCTTTTAGAGCCTTCGTTTTTGAACTGGCTGCTCTTTTTTCAGTATGGGAGATTACTGCCTTTCTTGTTGGCGAGTACGAGGAGGAGGAGCTGACGCGGCTAAGCGAATTTGCCATAGCTGATGGGATTTTCCACCTTTATGGCCAAGAAGAAAAGCGGTTTCAAAAAAGGTACATGCGCATCCTGAAGATGAGGGGGACGAGTTTTCAGCAAGGCGAACACTTGTTTCAAATTAGCCCTTTGGGAATAGAAGTGTACCCGCGCCTGAGGCCGGGAGGTGAAGAACTTCAGTATGAAGTCAAGCGGGGACGAAAGAAATTTGGTATCCAAGGATTGGACGAAATGTTGTGTGGTGGTTTGTTAGAGGGGACGATCACCCTCATTTCCGGCGCTACGGGGGCTGGTAAAACTATATTTGCCCTTAAGTTTTTGCTGGAGGGAGTTCAAAGGGGAGAGAGGGGGGTGTTTCTCTCCTTTGAGGAGTCTGCGCTTCAACTTCAGCATACTGCCCGCTATTTAGGGTGGAGTATAGATGGATATTTAGCAGATGGTCAGTTGGAAATAAAATTTATTTCACCCATAGAGCTGGACGTTGATAAACACGCTTTTGAAATACTGGATATGATCAGAGAAAAAAAGGTGGAGAGATTTGTCATTGACAGCATCTCTTCTTTTGAGAGTAGCGTTTCTGATGTACAAAAGTACAGGGATTACCTGTGGGCAATAGGACAACAGCTCAGGAGAGAACATGTCACCACCATCTTTACAGTGCTCAATGAGGATCTCTTTTCACCTCTTGTCGTTTCCAAAGCTCAGCTGTCTTTAATTGCCGATAATATAATCATCCTGCGCTACGTCGAACACAATTCTAGCGTCAAAAAAGTAATTGGGATTCTGAAAGCTCGGGGGAGTGATCATGATAAGTCTCTGAGGGAATACGAAATTACTGCCGAAGGGATAAGCATTCTCGGTAGGCTGGACAAAATGGACATGCTCAAATGAGGTGTTAATTGATGCATCCCAATCTTTTCCTTAACATTTCTGTGAGATACTGGCAGGATTTTCAGGATACCCTAGCGAAAGCTATCAATGCAAACATCTATATCTTTGATGCGAATGTTACCCCTTTTTCCCACTTTAGTTTGCCTGTTGAAATATGCCAGGATGTCAATGGGGGAAAGGAGCCTCGCGACAATAAATGCATGGATTTTTATAAGCTTGCTTGTGCATCTTTGGGGGAGAAAGATACGCTTGTATGCCCCTACGGGATTAAACTTTGCGCGTACCGTCTGGGGAGCCATACCCAAAAGATAGGGTATCTTATAATTGCCCCTGCCAAGCATACAAACCTGTCGGATCGCGAAGAGGAAATTGCCTTTGTTACCAAGGCGCAAAACGTATACAGGACCGTGAATGAAGTTTTCAATGCTATCTTAGAAAGAAACCTTTTGGGGTTAAGGAGACTGGAACTGAACAGCATTTATGAAATAAGCCGCCTGATGACTTCGATTATTGAACTAGATAAGGTCTTAGAACTTATAACTAATTCACTGATAATAATTTACCAGGCCGATTTATGCTTTATTGGTCTCCGAGAAGGGGATAAGATCAGGATAGCCCATGGTAAAGGTGTACGCGGCAGCAACCTGCTGATTGGGAAAGAGTGGCCTCTGGTTCACCCAGTAATCGAACAAGTTTCTTCCCAGATTGAACCGACCATTTTGCATATCGGCGAACTAAAGGGGTTGCCAGGCTTTAATGATGTGGAAATTATTTCTATCTCTCAAGTTATAATCTATCCACTCTGGACAGCACTGGGCCTGGTGGGGTTACTGGGCATAGCGACTCCTGCTTCCCTGGATGACATCGGCTATAGAAACCTACAGATATACACGAATTTTGCCGCAGTTGCCTTGGCCAATGCTACCCTCATCCGACGCCTGGAAAAGGAGGCCACAACCGATTTCTTGACCGGTTTTCTCAACAAACGTGCTTTGCAGGATGTGCTGGCTGTTGAGTTGCAAAGGGCAGCCAGATATGGTTATCAATTGTCGGTAATTTTCCTAGACATAGATGGTTTCAAGGCTTATAACGATACTTACGGTCACTTGGCAGGCGATGTGGTATTACAGAAGGTGGCAGAGTTAATAAAAAACTCAATCAGGGTTACAGACATTGCATGCCGCTACGGAGGTGAAGAGTTTTTACTTATACTTCCGGGAACAAAGGGGGAAGATGCCGCAAGGGTAGCAGATAGAATACGCAGGTCTGTAGAAAATTACCCCTTCCCACATCGCCAGATAACAGTAAGCCTGGGTGTTACCTCAGCGAAAAAAAATGACTCCGTTGACATGCTACTTGCAAGAGCGGATCAGGCCTGTTATCAGGCCAAGGAATTGGGAAAGAACCGCATTTATTTAGACCCGTCTTAGTGTATTATTTGGCGCACGCACAAGGTTGCTTTTCTCAGGTAAAGAGGCTTGTTACTAGTCCTAGGGCACGAGCTAGCTGTGCAACTAGCGTGCAGGCCAGGCAGGCGGTGGCCAGGGGTATGAGCACCGCCCAGCACACCCACCTGAGGCTCCCCGTTTCCCGGTAAATGGTAACCAGCGTGGTGCCGCAGGGGAAGTGCAGCAGGGAAAAGAGCATGTAGCAGAGGGCGGTCAGGTGCGTCCAGCCGTGCTCCTCCAGCACCGCTTTCAGCCCGGCTAGGCTCTCCGCTTCCACCATGGTTCCGGCAGAAAGGTAACAGGCCAGCAGGACGGGGAGGACGATTTCATTGGCAGGCCACCCCAGCACAAAGGCCAGGAGGATGAAGCCGTCCAGCCCCATCACGCGGGCCAGGGGGTCGAGCGCCGCTGCCGCCTTGGCGGCAAGCCCGCTGGCGGACAGCACCCAGAGCAGCGCGCCCGCCGGTGCGGCAACGGTTACGGCCCGCACGAGCACGAGGGCCGTGCGGTCGAGCAGGGAACGCAGGAGCACACGCCCCACCTGCGGCTTGCGGAAGGGCGGCAACTCCAGCACGAAATAACTGGGGAGCCCCTTGAGGAAGGTGCGGGAGAGGAGGTAACAGACCCCTAGGGTAATGGCACACCCTCCCAGCACCAGGGCGCACAGGAGCAGGGAAGCGGCAAGCCCCCCGCCGGCAAAAAGGGCGGCCAGGGCCATGAGAGTGGGGAGTCGCCCGTTGCAGGGGGTAAAGACGTTGGTCAGGATGGCTAGGAGCCTTTCGCGCGGCGCCTCGATAATGCGGCAGGCCGTAACCCCCACGGCATTGCAGCCAAAGCCCATGGCCATGGTTAAGGCCTGCTTGCCGTGGGCGCCTGTTGCCCTGAAGAGGCGGTCCAGGTTAAAGGCCACCCGGGGAAGATAACCCACGTCTTCCAGAAGAGCGAAGAGGGAAAAGAAAATGGCCATGGGGGGAAGCATAACCGCCACTACCCAGCTCACGGTACGGTAAATTCCCTCCACCAGTATCCCCTGCAGCCACAGAGGGGCGTTGAGCCCGCCCAGGAAAGCCAGAATCTGCTTTTCCCCCCAGGAGAATAGCCGCGCCAGTGCTTCTGAGGGGTAGTTCGTTCCCACCAGCGTCAACCAGAAGATAAAGGCCAGCAGGGCGGTCATAAGGAGAAAGCCCGTGCGGCGGGAGGTAAGGAAATCGTCCAGCTTGCGTTCCAGGTACCTGAGTGCCCGGCTGTCCTCCTCTTCTGTTACTTTGGTGGCTCTGTTGGCAATGGCCTCTGCCTCCCTGAACAGGGCCGCTGCTACGCGCTCCTGGAGGTCAGCGGGGCTTTTACACGGGGCAGTATTTAAAGCGCTCAACCCAGCTCCCCTCCCCGGGTTTTTGCTGGCCGAGCAGCGCTTCCAGGGCCAGCCAGCGTGTACCACTCATGAAGGCAAGTTGCTCTTCAATGTCGGGGTCATATTTCACCCTGCGCGGACAAACGCTTATCTCCCCCCTGGCCAGGGCGTCGATTTTCCCCTTTAGTTCCTGCAGGCCCAGGCCCTGCCGGGCCGCCGCCGCCACCACCGGTACCCCCAGTTCCTCCTCCAGCGCGCGCACGTCCACGCAAATGCCCCTGCGGCGTGCGTCATCGAGCATGTTGAGGCAGACCACCACCTTGCCGGTAATTTCCAGCACCTGCAGTACGAGGTAGAGGTTTCTTTCCAGGCGGCCGGCGTCGGCCACGACCACCGTTACATGGGGACGGCCGGAGAGCAGAAAGTCCCTGGTTATCTTCTCCTCCGGCGAGCCGGCCCGAAGCGAGTAGGTCCCGGGCAGGTCCACCAGAAGATACTTCTGCGCCCCCACGCGGAAAGTTCCCCTGGCGATGCTCACGGTCTTCCCTGGCCAGTTCCCGGTGTGCTGTTTTAGGCCGGTGAGGGCGTTAAAGATGGTGCTCTTGCCCGTGTTGGGGTTACCTACCAGGGCCACCACGCCGTCAGTCTTCGGGCGGTTGTCCTGCGGAAAGGTCATGGGCATGCACCTCGCCGTTGGTCCCCGGGCAACACTTCCACCAGCACGAGGTCGGCATCTTTGGAGCGCAGGGCTACTAGCGCCCCGCGGACGCAAAAGGCAACAGGATCACCCAGGGGGCTGCGCCGCACCGCCTCCACCGTTGTCCCCGGCACAAAGCCGAGATCCAACAGGCGGAACTTGAGCGGGCCTTCCCCCAAAAGGCGCCTCACCTCTGCCTTTTGCCCTGGGGGCAGGCGGGACAAGGGTACCTCTTTCACCTCTTCCGCTCCCCTTTTAGAGCAACTTTTGACAGTTTACATTGTATGGGTAGGTGCCGATTTTAGTTACTTTAAAAAGCACTTTTTCTCAACTTGCCTGGCGGCGGTTTTCGGGTTATTCTTTTGCTGGGGGTGGGCGAAATTGCAAAAAGAGCTGGAGCTGCTGCGCAGGTTTGCCTCCGCCATCATGGAGGCGGAGCGCGCCCTGAAGTCGGCCGACCTGACCAGGGCTGCCGCCGGGTCATGGCGCAAGCAGGAAGAAAGGGCCCTGGCGGCCCTTAAGCGCCTGAAATATACCGGCGCCGAGTGCTTTGCCGGCCTGCGGGGTGGCTGGGTGGAAGAAGTAGGGGATGGCCCCGCCACCGTGCTGTGGGCCATCTGGCCGGAACCCGATGCCCTGCGCGGCTGGGCCTTCATGACCTCCCCGGACCTGGCGGCTTTTGCCGAGGATCCCGGCAGCCTCATGCCCGGCGGCCACGGGGCCATTGAAGGGGGGACCGTGTTCCTCGGGTGGGCCCCGGAAACCGGGACGTGGTCGTTTGTGAGCCGCTATGTGACGGCCAGCGGGCTTCTCGGCAAGATGGTGGTCTGGGGCCTCACGCGCAGAGGCTACCGCCCCCTCACCCTGCGCAAGACGGAAAACCTCCTGGAGGTACTGCGGGACCCCCGGGCGGCGCGCGAGTTGCTGCGGGGAATGCGCGTGGTACCCCTGGAGGCCATAAAGACCATAAGAGCGCTAAACGGCTAAGCGCTGCGGCAGCCGGTTTTGGAGACATGAAAAGGGCGCGGCCCGGCGGGATGCAGGGTAGCCGGGCCGCGTGTTTAAAAGGCTTTTGGGCTGCCGCCTGCTTTTTAGCCGGCACGGGAAGGCTTCACAACAGGAAGCCTTTCACCGGTGCAACACCGTAATGTCCGCCGCCAGCACGCCGGTAACCCTGCCGCTTTCGTCCTTAATGGGCACCGAGAAGGTGCGGCAGGGCCGGCGGGTAATGGCCGAGACGTAGACCGAGGAAATGTACTCTTCTCCCTGCATGGCTTTTTGCCACCAGGGCCGGATGCGGGCGTTGGCCAGGGCGGCGGGCGGCTGGGAAAAGATGAAGGTGCCGTCGCCGCGGTTTGAATATACGGCCTCTACCTCCGGCGTTTTGGATAACCACTCCCCCAGGATGGTGCGGCGGCTTTCCGGGTCCAGGCTACGGATCTCCCTGCGGCGGGCAATCTCCCTGAGGGCGCCCAGCACATTTTCACCTTCCTCCGGCTCACCACCGTCCCCCGCGCCGTTTTCCTTGCCCGGCCAGTTTATCCCGTTGGCGGCATTTTGGGCCACCAGTTCGGCCACGCCGGTGAGCATTTCGCCTACCTTTTGCAGGCTGGAGAAACTGCCTTCGAGGACTTCCACTGCCGCTTCCAGCTCCTGTAGGTATCCGCTGATCTCCGCATGGGCTTCGTTAACCCTGTGGCTTATGGAGGCCACTTCTTCTGCGAGGCAGGCGATGCTCTCCTTTACCCGGCCGGTTTCCCGTATCCCCGCGGTTATGTTTTCCCTACCCATGGTAATGCGCGAAACTACCCGCGCCATCTTGCCCTTTATTTCCTGCAGCACAAGGGCCGTCTGCTCCACGGCCTGCTGGGTTCGCTCCGAGAGTTTTTTAACTTCCGCGGCCACAATGGAGAACCCACGCCCGTGTTCTCCCGCCCGTGCCGCCTCGATGGCGGCGTTTAAGGAGAGCAGCCGCGTGTGCTGGGAGATCTGTCCGATGTTGGCCACGATCTCGTCCACCTGGCTGACGGCGGAGTTCAGCGCGGCAATCTCCCCGGCAACCTCCGTAGAATCGGCGCAGATCCTGTCAAGGGCCGCCACGGCCTCCTGCAGGGTGTCCTGGCACTTGCCCACCGACCGGCGGTTTTCGGCAACCTCTTGTGTCAGCTCACGGCTTAAATTGGAGATGGCCTGCGCGGCCTTCTGGAGGTTGTGGAAGACGGCCACGGCTTCCCGTGCACCCTGCGTTACCAGGGACATCTGCTCCACGGCGGAGGACACCTGGCTGGCCGTTACCTGGTAGTCCCACTTGAGGGCACGCAGACCGTCGGTGAGTTCTTTTATTTTCCGGTACGCCTCCCGGAACTCCGGAGGGACGGTGCCGCCTGTTTCCCCGCCGTTCCCCGCTTCTCCGATACTGCGGGCCAGAGCCTGCGCCGTGCGGCTAAGCTCCCTGCGGTTAAAGAGCAAGGCTACGGTCGCTGCCGCCGCGGCGGCCAGCGAGGCGCTGCCCACGGCAGCGGCGGGGTTTTGGACCCAGGGCACCCAGATGAAGCCGAGGGAGCTGCCGAGGATAAACGCCCCCGCAAACGCCACCCGTTCCAGTTTTCCCATAAGACCTGTTTCATTTTTGCTATCAAGTTCTATCAGAAGATAGTGCCTTGATAGCAAAGCAGGCCGAAAGTTCACGCTCTTCGAGAGGCCGGGTTGAACCCGCCCATCCGGCTGGCAGGATGAGCGGACCGCGGGCTTCTGGAGTCCCGCCCGAAACAGTCACCCTCGGTCCGGAGGCGTCATCCGGCAGGTCGGTCCCACCGTCTTCCCTCCTGCGGCTTGCGGCTTCCAAACGGCGGGGTGGTTCTGACGCCCCGCCTGCAAGGGCTCCCACCCGGAAGGCCGGAAACCGCTTGCCAGCCCCCCAGAGCAGCGTCTGCCGCGCACCCCAGAAGGACCACCCGGCGGTGCTCAGGGTTTCTTGCCCTTCATCGTCAAAGCCCGCCTTCGCGTGCACCCCAAGCCAGCCAGCGCACGTTCCGGCGGCGCTTTCTCCCGCCGGGCCGCTTCCCGGCCCACACGCCCCGGGACATCCGGAGCAAAACAACCGCGGCCCAAAGGACTAGACCGCGCTGCTTTCGAAATAGCGACGCAACAAAATCTCTTTCACCCTGCTCTTGGATGTGTACCGCGTTATCTCCTCATCGTGCAGCCTGGCCTTCAGGTTCATCGCGGCCACCTGGTCGGCATCGGCGGTAAATCCGCACTTCCGGCACACAAAAATGTCTCCCTTACGGTTCTGCGGGTCCACCCACCCGCACACGGGGCAGGTCAGGCTGGAATAGGCCGCGTTCACCGGTCCGGGGTCCTCCACGGAATGGACGTAGCTTTTGTACTCCCATCTCTCCCCGGTAATGCGCCGCATCCAGAGGCTCACTATCCTGGAAAGTCCCTTACTCCTGGCCTTGCCCCTCAGGTGCGACAGGTCCTCGTAGGCCACTACCCCGGGCCTGCGCGTTTTCAGAAACTCGTTGAAGGCGCGGTTGATCTCGTTTTCGCACCTGCGCCGGAACCTCCGGTGACGCTTCCGCTGCTTGGCCAGGCCCAGGTTGTGCCTCCTTATGCGCCGTGCCCTGGCGGGATCCCGCTCCAGGTTCCTGCGGTACAGCGCCCAGAGCTTCTGGCACTTCCTGCCCTTGTCCAGGATGTAGTCCGACATTTCCTGAAGGGCTTTACAGTACTCAGCCCGGTACTTCCTGCCCGTGTCGTCGGTGAACACCTCCGTCACGCCCAGGTCTATGCCTGCCTCTCCATCCCCGGCGGGAAAGACTGCCGGCTCACAGCTTATGTGGACTTCCACCGCCCGCTCGTCGGGCAGGAGCACCACCCGCAGGTTCCCCTCCACCGCGTGCACCCCCGCCAGAGGAATGACCACCCTCTCCCCGGGAGTCAGAGTGGACACCGCTATGTACTGCCGCTTCTCCGAGAAAAACACCCGGTACATCTGCCGGTCCACCACGAAGCTGCGAGCCTTCTTCACCCTGGGCCTCCTGCCGAGAACGCGGCGGAGCACGCGCCTCAAATAGTTCCTCACCCTGTGCCGCTTGGCTCCGTCCAACGTTACCTGCTCACCGGTGACATCATCGCCGGTGAAGATGGCCTGGATGCGTTTCCAGTCGCGGCTACCCTTCCGGGGCCTGTACAGCAGCCAGAAGGCATAGTGCTTTTCCTCATCCGTAAACCCCTCGTGGCGGGCGACCAGGCCCCTTGCAGTTTCTATGGCCGCCTCCCACTGCCTCTCCAGGGTGAAGAGGGCATCTTCCAAGGCCAGCTTCCACATGCGGGCCTGCAAGCCGAAGGGGCTCGCAAACCCGGCGGAGACCAGCTCGTCACGCAAGGCGCGCTTGTCGCCCAGGTAGTGCAGGTACTTAATGTGGGCGTACTCCACCAGGAAGGCATCCTTCTGCCGGGCGTAAGCCTCAGCGGTTTTGAGCAGCCTGGCCCACTTTCCGTCGTTCAGCGGCAGGCTCTTCTGCCTCACCGTCCGCTGCATCCGCAAGCGCCTCCCTGACCTTTTTTACCAGCTTTCGCGCCCTG
>NZ_AUBR01000028.1 GCF_000429345.1 Desulfovirgula thermocuniculi DSM 16036
GTCGTAGGGGTTCATGATGAGGTTTACGCCCTCGCGGTTGATCTTGCCCGCGGCGTCCAGCGTGATCTTGGCCTCCGTGTCAAAGGTCTGCTTGGCAAGAACGACGACGCGCAATGCTCCTCTCCCTCCCTGTGTTTGGTAGCCAGCCTGTGCTTTTGCCTCTGCGGGACCGGGCCTAGATGGCATCCGGTGAAAGCTCCGGATAACACAGGGGTTGGTAAGCAAGTAAGGTGCCAAACATGCGTAAGGACAGACCTGTTGCCCTCCGTACCGGTCCCCTTTGGTGCGGAAAAATGTGTTGCAATATGGAACATAATGTTTCATGTTGTAATTGGCCTATGCCCCTGCCAGCAGCCTTTCCCCGTCGAAAAGGTCCATGGAGAAACCATCTTTCTCCAGGTAGCGGTTGTAGAGGTACTGGCGGTAGGCCACATAGGCGTTGTAGTCGCAGTTTATGCCTTCTTTTCTCAGCAGCTCCTCAAACTCCCGCAGGTCAGGGGGGCAGCCTTTAATGGCTATGGCTTTTTTAATGTGGGGGTTGTCTTTGTTTTGTTGGTAGGCACAACGCCCGAACAATACGGTCTTTTCAAAGCCGGGCGAGGCCAGCTGCTTTTTACCGGTTACGACCTCGATGCCGGGGAAGGGTTCTCCTTTAAAGGCGGACATAAGCAGGATCAGCATGGGGTTGAAGAGCTTAGAGCATGAGGTGCAGAGGGTGCTGTCGTACTTTCTCACGGCAATGCCCGTAATGCCGCGCTTGCGGAAGCCTTCGGGTCCGGTGTTGTCCTCGGTCCACTCCCAGTCGTACTCCAGAGGGGTTATGTTGTTTTCCAGGGGCTCGCCTCTCAGCTCTATTTCCGAAAGGGCGGTGCTGCGCTGCCTGCGCCGGGCAAAGAACTTAAGGTGCTCGACTTCGTCTGCACTGTAGCCGATTAACGCTGCGCCCACTATGTCGCAGGCTAGGGCGTCCCGCGAGGCCACCAGGATGTCCTTCCGGACGGCCTTGCCTGTAGGGCCGGGCCCCTTGGCCAGAGCGTAAATGCCGTCGATGACGGTTAGGGCCAGGGGCAGTTTTTCGGCCAGAAGGGGGAACGTGTGATCCAGTTCCGCCGTTTTGCCGTGGCAGCGCATTTTTGACTGCCGGTTAAGGCAGCCCTTGAGGTTTTTGATGCCCAGGGATACCTTGCACTGGTTGTGGGTTTTCAGCACGGGTACGCTGATGACCTTGTCTGCTTCCAGGGCTTTTTTGGCCACGGACAGCTCAAGGCCTTCAAAGTCCAGCCTTACGAACTCATCCTCGTTAAAGTCTACTATCTCCACCCCGTATTTTGCACGGAGCTTTTCATATCCAAGAGTCCGGTAGATATCCTTGGTGATGGACCCTTCAATTCCCAGAGAGGCTTCCCCGATGGTGATGCGGGAGTAGCCCTCTTCGCAGAGGATGCGCACCAGGGCAAAGACCACCGCTGTAGTGGTCACCACTCCATAAGGGGGAAAAGGAAGGTCGAAGTCCCAGGCGACCAGGTTTGGCTTGATGAGAATCCGGTCGTCCCGCCGGAAGTCCCGGAGCCCGTCGCATAATTCTAAAGCCCTGCGCAGTGACCGGTACGTCTCGGTATGCTTCACGACGGACACGACAGGCTTTTCCATATTACATACCCTCCTCGCGGCCTTGTCTTAATACGGCCCCTCCCCGATCCGGCCTTCGTAGCTTCTCCTCAGCAGCTCGGCGGCTGCTTCCTCGCTCATGGGCCGCTTGGCATACCCGTAGAAGGCCGTGATCCAAGGGCTTTTGACCATCATTTCCGCCAGCGCCGGGATGTCTTCTTTCCGGCCCCAGCGCGACCAGTCGGTGGGGAGTCCGGCATCCGCCAGCAGTTGCCTGACGGCGTGTATGGCCGCCAGGGCAGCCTGGCGGGTGCTCATGCCAGATGTGTGCTGGCCCAGTACCGCGGCCATGCGGGCCAGCTTTTCCAGGCAGTGCCCCATGTTGTACTCCATAGCAAAGGGGAGGGCAATGGCACACGCCACGCCGTGGGGGATATGGTAAAAGGAGCCCAGGGCGTGTGCCAGAGCATGGCCCTCAATGATGCCCGTATCGTTAAAGGCCAGGCCGGCCATCATGGAAGCATAAGACATTTTTACACGAGCTTCCAGGTTGGAGCCATCGTAGACGGCAACCAGCAGCGCCTCGGCGATCAGCTCTACTGCTTTAAAGGCCAGGGCATCGGTGAGAGGGTTTTCTTTCCTGGCCATCATGGTTTCAATGGCATGGGCGAGGGCATCGGCGCCCGAGGAGGCAGTGACTCCTGGGGGCATGGTCAGGGTAAGGGTGGGGTCTACCACGGCTAGGTCTGGAATGATGAAGGGGGTAAAGAAAAACCCTTTTATGCCTTCCCGGGGCAGGGTGATAATGGCAAACATGGTGCACTCTGCGCCCGTGCCGGCTGTGGTGGGCACGGCAATGAGGGGGATGCCTTTTCGGGGAAAGCTTGTTTTGCGCAGGTGATCTTCCGTTCTCCCGCCAACCACGGCGAGCTGGGCGGCCACTTTGGCTATGTCAATAGCGCTGCCCCCGCCCAGGCCGATGACAAAATCCGCCCCTTCCCTGCGCACGAATTCCGCTGCCTGGTCGCAGGCAGCGTCATCGGGTTCGGGCCTGCCCTGGTCAAATATCGCTGCTTCGATGCCGCTCTTTTGCAGGGCCTGCACCACGCGTGCGGGAATCCCCGCCTTTGCCACGCCCGCATCGGTGATGATGGCCGTCCTTCCCGCTAGGCCCATTTCCCGGGCATACTTGCCCAGGTTGTCCACGGCGTTAACCCCGAAAACAATGCGGGGAGGCTTGTAGTAGCGTACAACCTGCGTTAAGGGGAACATCCTTTCTCAGGCCCCCATCCTCACAAAAGTGCACGTGAAGCGGCACCCCGTTCCAGCGAGTTCCTCAAAGCCAACCGTCACTTCCATGTGCAGCTCGCGGTAAATGGTGTTAAGAAGCGCGAGACAGGCTTCCTGGCAGGGTACCTCCGGGCCGAGCTTTTCCACCAGTGCCTGCCGGAACGTGCAGCCGCTCACCGTGAAGGTGAACCTCCTGGTGCTGGCCTCGTTGATCTTCCACTTGTCCTCCGGGCGGGTGGCCAGCATGGCTATTTCCAGGTAACGCTGGGGAAGGGAAGGAAAAGAAATCCCCGTTTTGGCGGCCACTTCTTCTATGACTTCAGCTGTCCTGTCCTTGTACTTGTTTCCCAGTTCAATGGCTTTCCTGGCCAGGTCGCCGCCGTAGCACTCGAGTGCCTGCCTGAGGAAGGTGTTGCGCTCTTGTGCTGATGCGGCGGTTAGCTTGCCGGCCAGGTTTGCTATAAAGGCGTGGGGAGCAAACTCTTCCTGCAGGGCCGTGAGGAGCCTCTCATCCAGGTCATACTCGTACTCGGGGTATGCCCTAGCCATTGCCGTTTTCACCCCCGCTTGTTGGTACCTCCCGGTAGCTAATGGTGATTGCGCCGGTGGGGCACCGCTTTACGCATTCCTGGCAGCCGGTGCAGGAAGGCCAGTATGGCGCAGTGAGGATGTATTCTTCTTCCGGCGTCTCGCGAAATTTGTAAACCCTGGCAGGCTTGGCTTTAAAGACCGCCTGCGGGCAGGCCTTCAGGCATATGGCGCAATTGAGGGGGGCGGTACACTTTTCCCTGTCGATGTTGATAACGGGGACAATCACTGCTCCTCACCACCCCTCGCCTACCAGACTCCTGCCATGGCGGGAGAAGTGTTGCGGTCGACCAGGGTTATAGCGCCGTTTTTGCACGTGGTCTGGCAGAGCCCGCAGCCGAAGCACTTCATGGCGTCAATATTGGCTTTAGACTGGGAAACCTCCATCTTTACGGCCCCGAACTGGCAGCGCTCCAGGCAGCGGCCGCAGCCGGAACACAGCGCGGTATTTACCACCGCGTAATACTCCCCTTTGCGCAGGATGTTGATGTTGTAGTCGAGGCGGTTGCGTATGCCCAGGCAGACCGGGTATTCACAGTTGCAGATACCGCCTATGTAGGGCGTACCAAAGGTCCAGAAGGTGTGCACCAGACCTTTCTTATTCATTTCGGCCAGCCACTCTTTGGCCTCCTGGGGAGTCAGGAAGTCCACACCGCCGCGGTACGTCTCCGGCCAGCGCTCCCACTTGTACATGCCCACGCCGAGGCCCAGGCAGTAAAAGTTCTCGCTGTCCTTTAAGCCCCGCACCTGGCGCCGGCAGGCGCAGGTCATCCTGGCAATGGGCCAGGCGATGTCCATAATGGCCTGCACCTCTTGCAGCGTTACCACCTGCCCGAAGTGCACGGCCAGGCTCAGCTGTTCGGCCCTCTTTTTAATCACCGGAAAGTTTGCCGGGTCCAGAACCCTGGCCTCAATGGCTTCCCTAATGAGGTCTTCGGCCATGGTCTGGGGGTTTGCTTCGGCGCCTTTCCGCTGTACTTCTTTCTGGCGCAGCTTGTACATCTTGAGGGCGTAGTTGCTGGTGTTGAGATACCACTTGCCGCCGTCGCCGTGCTGCATGCAGGACTGGCACATGGGGAGCCCACCTCCGTAAAAGAAAATCCTTAACCGTTGCGCGTGCAAAATTTTTGCCAGCGGGTTTATGGAACCCCTTAACTCTGGGCGAGGATCTTTTGCAGACGGGAGAGAATTTCCTGCGCCCCGTGAACTATTTCCTCGATCACCTCTCTCACCGGCTTGATCTCGTTGATTAAGCCAACACACTGCCCGATAGCAAAGGTGCCCCCTTCAAGATCCCCTTCGAAAAGCGCGCGCCGCCCCACCCTGCCGCTGATTACGGTGAGCAGTTCCTCCAGGCTGGCCCCGCGGGCCTCCATTTCCAGCACCTTCGCGGCGGCGGCATTTTTCATCACCCGCGCGGCGTTGCGGATGGACCGCTGGATAATTACCGTGTCCGTTTCCTGGGCCTTGACGATCCATTCCTTGAACTTCGGATGCGCCAGGGACTCCGTGGTGGCCACAAACCTCGTGCCCATCACCACCCCTTCCGCCCCCATGGCCAGGGCAGCCACAAACCCACGGGCGTCGGCAATGCCCCCACCGGCAATGACCGGTATGGACACGCTGTCCACGGTTTTGGGGGTAAGGATCATGGTGGTCACGTCGTCCATGCCCGGGTGGCCGCCGCATTCAAACCCCACGATGATGACCGCATCCGCCCCTATGCGCTCGGCCTTTTTGGCGTAGCGGACGGCAGGTACCTTGTGCAGCAGCTTGATGCCGGCTTTCTTGAGAAGGGGGACAAATTCCTCCGGACTGCGGCCCGAGGTTTCCACCACCGGCACCCGCTCTTCAATTACCGCCTCCACGTACTCCATGGTTTTGTCCCCGGGCCCTACCTCCGGCAGCATGGAAATGTTGACCCCAAAAGGCTTGTCGGTAAGCGCGCGGGTTTTGCGGATTTCCTCTACCAGTTCCTTCTTGCCGGGGTGGGTGGCGGCGGTGATGATCCCCAGCCCGCCGGCGTTGGAAACGGCGGCGGCGAATTCCGCCCGGGACAGCCACTGCATCCCCCCTTGAATGATGGGGTACTTGATCCCCAAAAGCTCGGTAACCCTGGTTTTCAAGGTCTCTCCTCCTTACTCTTCTTCACGCTCGATGCCGGCAATTATCCTGGCCAGCTTCTTCTTGTGCTCCAAATCGGCCAGGCGGGCAATCATGATCCGCTGGGCCTGGGGCGAGCCGGCGCCGTGCAGGGATTCCGTCCGGTACCCCACGGCACCGCAGCCCAGGGTGAGGTTTTCTATTAGGCGCAGCATCCGCAGGCGGTGCTCTGTGGGTACCGTGGCCACGCCCTTTAAGTATTTCTCGAGATACGGGCCGATTTGGGGGTGGCGGAAGTCTTTTTCCGAAGGCATGGTTACCATCAGCCCCCCGGCAATGTCCTCTGCCAGACGGGCAATTTCGTACGGGAAACGGGTTACGTTCAACTTGCAAACGTTGGCCAGCAACAGGTCAACCAGGTAGGTGCCCGAAGCCGTGGGGTAGCCCTGGGAAGAACAGGCAATGCCGCAGGCGTAAAGGGTTTCATTTAAGTGCACCATCTCCACGAGCTTATCCCTGATGTGTGCCGCCCTGGCCACACCGTTGTATTCGGCTATTGCTGCTGCGGCACCAATGAGTACATCCCCCACCCCTACCTTGCAGCCGCCGTAGCTCTGGCGGTGGTACGCGGCAAAGCGCTCCACCAGCATGCCGGTGAACTGGTACTCGCGGCACATGAAGACCCTTTCCCAGGGCACGAAGACGTCATCAAAGATGACCAGCGCTTCCTGGCCGCCGTACATGGCGTTGCCGGTGTCCATTTCCGCACCTTCCAGCTTTCTGGTGTCGCAGGACTGCCGGCCGTAAACGTAAAAGATGCCCGGCGCGTTGCTGGGGATGGCAAAGGCTACGGCGTAGTCCCTGTCTTCTTCTGCCATGGCCGTGGTGGGCATCACGCAAATCTCGTGGGAGTTTACGGCCCCGGTTTGGTGGACCTTTGCCCCCCGCACCACGATACCGTCAGAAGATACCCTCACGACGCGCAAGTAAAGGTCCGGGTCGGCCTGCTGGCTGGGGCGTAGGGAGCGGTCTCCCTTGGGGTCGGTCATGGCCCCGTCCACCACCAGGTCGTTTTCCTGCACGTGCTTGACGAAGCGGCGGAACCGCCGGTGGTATTCGGTTCCCAGCTTCCGGTCCATTTCAAAGGTTACGCTGTCCAGGGCGTTTAAGGCGTCCATACCCACGCAGCGCTGAAAACAGGAAGCGGTTTTTTGCCCCATAAGTCGCAGCATCTGCACTTTGCGCACGAGATCGTCCGTACTCTGGTGGAGGTGCGTAAAGCGGCTGATGGTTTCACCGGTCAGGCTGGAAGTTGCCGTCAGCAGGTCCCTGTACCTCTCGTCAAGGGCCAGCCGGTAGCTCTTGGCTACAGCATTAATTGAGGGGCGGATAATGGGGTGATCGACGTAGTTCTCAATTAACTCCCCGAACATGTATACCTTTAGCTTCAAGTTGCGCAGGCTGTCAATGTATTCCTGGGGCGTTTTTAGGGCCACCTGCCCTTTCCCCCTTTAATCGTCGTCCGTGCCGGCTATTTTCTTTAAACTTCCTTTCAAATAGCTTTCCGCAAGCGCGGTGTAGGCCCGGGCGCTTTGCTCGGCCAGCAGAAGCTGCGCTTCCGAAAGCTCCTTTACGGGCTTGGCAGGCGCTCCCGCTGCCAGGTGCCTGGCCGGGATTTCCGTGCCGCCGGTAACCACACTTCCCGCAGCGACGATAGCCTGTTCCCCTACCACCGCGTTGTCCAGGATTACGGCGTTCATACCGATAATGCAGCCTTTCCTCAACGTGCAGTTATGGAGCACGGCACCGTGCCCTACGGTCACGTCCTCCTCAATTACGGTCCGGCCGCCCGGCAGTACGTGCACGACCACGTTGTCCTGGACGCTGCTGCGCGCCCCCACCGTGATGGCCCCGAAATCGGCGCGCAGCTGAGCACCAAACCAGATACTGGCCCCCTCCTCCACCGTGACGTCGCCGATGAGGGCGGCATTCGGGGCAACAAAAGCTTTGGCAGAAACCCGGGGTTTTTTGCCGTTGTACTCGAAGAGCATGTAAAGCACCTCCGCGGTTTCTTAAACGCGTTTAAGTAGTATGTCCTCCACTTTTAGCCGGGGGCGCGGGGGCGGGTCCTGATCCGGGAAGCCAACGGGTACCAGCGCCACCACGATCAACTCTTCGCCCAGCCCGAGCAACTTTTTAACCTCTTTCTGGTTGAACATCATCACCCAGCAGCTGCCCAGGCCCAGGTCGGTTGCCCGCAAGACGATGTGCTCGATGGCTATGGCCACGTTAAGGCTCAGGTAGGCCCTGGCGGCGTTTATGTCCATAGATCGCTGCTTCAGGTAATCCTCCAGGTTTATGCTTTCAAGGGGCGTGCCGGCAAAGGCGCCCGCCTGCCTCAGCTCGGCTATGCGCTGCGGCCTCTTTTCTATGGACTTAAGGTCGGCGCAGCACACGATGGTCACCGGCGCCTGGGCAATAAAGGTCATGCCGTACGTGCACTCGCTAAGGCGCTGGCGCATCTCCCGGCTTTCCACAATAACAAAGCGCCAGGGCTGGAGGTTGGTTCCCGAAGGGGCCAGCCGGGCGGCTTCCAGCAGTTCCATAATGTATTCTTCAGGAACGGGATCCGGCCTGAACCTGCGGATGCTCCGGCGCCGCAAGAGGACCTCTTTTAGCTCCATTTACTTTCCCTCCTCAACACTACCATGGCATCTGCCGCCTTGACACCCCTGCCCTGCGGGTAGACCATCAGGGGGTTAATGTCCAGCTCTTCCAGGCAATCTCCAAGCTCCAAGGCCAGGTGAGATACCCTCACAATTGTTTCTGCAAGGGCTTCCATATCGGCCGGCGGGGCACCCCTCGCACCTTTCAGTAACTGGAATCCTTTTGTTTCCCCGATCATCTCCAGGGCGTCTTCGCGGCTGAGGGGGGCCACCCGGAAAGAGACGTCTTTAAACACCTCCACGAAGATCCCGCCCAGGCCAAACATGACTGCCGGGCCAAAGGCCGGATCCCTGGTCACGCCGACAATAACTTCTATGCCCGGGGGCAGCATCTCCTGCACCAGCACCCCGTTAATGCGGGCACCGGGCTTATAATTCCTGGCATTGCGCAGGATCTCTTCGTATGCTTCCGCCACTTCCCCCTCCGAGCGCAGGTTCAAGCGCAGGGCTCCGGCTTCCGTTTTATGGGGGATGTCCGGCGAGTCCACCTTGAGGGCCACCGGGTACCCTATCCGCGCGGCCAGGCTTACGGCCTCCTCTTTTCCGGTGGCCAGGGCCTCCCTGGTGACGGGGATGCCGAAGCCGGCCAGGAGGGCTTTGGAGCGGGCTTCACCCAGGGGGCCCGCGAGGTGGCCTAGCTCTGCTATCCGGCATTTTCCGTCAGGTACGGGGGCCGGGCTTTTTTCTTTTCTTCCTTCGCGTTTTCGAAGGAAATCCGCGTAGTCGGCGAGGTGGGCTATGGCCCGCACGGCCTGGAAGATATCGGGGATCACGGGGATCCCCGCCTGGCGCAGCATTTTTACGCCCTCCCCCTCGGCCATTCCCGGTAAAATCCAGGGGGATACCACTATGGTTTTGTCCGTGGAGCGGTAAATTTCCATGCACCTGCGGGCCACCTCTACCCCGTACGGTTCCCGAAGGTCGAAGTTGCCCAGCACGATGTCCACTTTTTCGTCTTCCACGAGGACCTTCAGGGAGTCAAGGAGTATCTCCGGGTTGGTTATGTACTGGGCGGTCAGATCCACCGGGTTCTGCGCAGAGGCAAAAGATGGCAGGATAGTCCTCATTTTTGCTATGGTGCTTTCGCCCAGCCGGGGCACGCTTAGGCCGAGCCCTTCGCACATGTCGGCCAGGACCACCCCGGCGCCACCGGAGGTGGTCACGAGGGCGATATTCCTTCCCTTTGGCAACCTGCCGGCGGTAACGAGGGGTACGAAGGCAATCAATTCTTCCGGCCTTTCAATGCGGATGATGCCCGTCTGCTTAAAAAAGCCGCTGTACAGGCGGTCTTCCCCTGCCAGGGAGCCGGTGTGGGAGGCGGCAGCCCTGGCCCCGGCAGAAGTGCGCCCGGCCTTCATGATCAGGATGGGTTTTTTCGCTTCCGCCGCCTCCTCGGCGACCCGCCTCAACTTCCACCCATCCTTGGCACCTTCGAGGTAGCCCCCGATCACCCTGATGGACCGGTCGTGAACCATGTACCTGAGGAAATCGGCAAATTCCAGGTCGGCCTCATTGCCCACGCTGACGAAGTATTTCAGCCCCACGCCGCCTGCCAGCGCCTGCGCGTAGATCAGCGCGCCAAAGGCCCCGCTCTGCGTGACGAAGCCCACCGTTTTGGGCCCTTCTCCAGGAGGGTCGGCGAGGTCCACAATAAAGGCAAAGGAGGCCATAACATTGCTCTCAGTGTTGACAATACCCAGGCAGTTCGGGCCGCATACGCGCATGCCCGTTCTCCTGGCAAGTGCGGTAATTTGTGCTTGCCACAATTTTCCTTCGGGGCCTGTTTCCGCAAAGCCGGAGCTAAAGATTATGGCCGCCCTGACCCCCTTTTGGGCGCACCGCTCGAGGGTGTTGTAAACCTGCGCGGCGGGCACGCTGACCACGGCCAGGTCCACTTCGCCGGGAATGTCCGTTACCGAGGGGTAGCAAGGAAGACCAAAGATGGTCGCGTGCCTGGGATTAACGGGGTAAACCCGGCCGGCATAACCTTTGTTGACTAAGGCCCGCAGCGCTCTCCCGCCGGGCTTTTCGGGGTCGCTTGAGGCGCCTATAACGGCTATGGAGCCGGGGGCAAAAAAGGGCTTCAGGGCAGTTGTTACTTCCTCCACGTCACTTCACTCCTCAAATGATTTCTTGCCGGTGCGTAGTAATCTTGTGGTAGATGTTATTGGCACAGGTTTCTTTAATAAAAGCTGCGGCCAGAAGGCCCAGGGCGGCGGCAAGGGCAAAGAGGGAGAAAACCGTCCTGAAAGCGCTTAAAGGGTATAAAGGAACGCCGTTTTGTAAAGTTCCCTGCCACCCCCTGTCCAGGAGGTGGCCGCTCAGCGGCTGCAGAAAGGCCACCCCCATCATGCCGCCGCCGTTTACCGTTCCGGTGGCAATCCCGGTGACTGCGGGATGGTTCACTTCCTTTGCGCACGACCAGGCGAGCACTATGGAATTGGAGGAAAAGCCCAGAACAAATAAAAGGCCGTAGAGTGCTTCCCGCGGTGGCTTGCTCCCGCCCCAGAGCAGGAATACCAGCCAGGTGCAAAAGTAAAGGGCGCTCAGAACAAGATAGGGGCTTTTGCGTTTTTTGAGAACCTTATCCGAGAGGTAACCAACAAGTGGTGCGGAGATGGTGCTCCCGGCCGTTAAGGCCAGGAGAATCGAAGCCGCCTGTTCTCGCGGGAGGGCGTGTACCTGCATCAGGTAAGGCATGGAGATAACGCCCGTGAACGCGGCAGTAGGCCCGAAAGTAAGCATCATGGCAAAAAACGGGGGCCAAGTGTACCTGTTGGCCAAGGTAAGCTTGAGGGCCCTGGAAATCCTCATCCCCGCGGTTGCGGCTTCCCCGGAAGAAGTCCCCCCCGAAGAGAGGTCTGCTTCCAAGGGGCGGTTCCTGATCAGCAACCAGGAGAGCACGGCCACAAAAAAGCTGCCCAACCCGATGAGTTCAAAGGAGACACGCCACCCGCATCTTTCTACCAGGCGGGCAAGTGGGTAGGTGGCAGCCATCGCACCGAGGCTGCCTATGATAGTAATTACTCCCGACAGGGTGGCAAACTCGCGCGCGCTGTACCAGCAGGCAACCAGCCTTAGGGTGCTGATGAAAATCACCGAGCATCCCAGGCCTATGAGGAACCTGCTTAAAAAGAGCTCCTGGAGGTTACCGGATTGGCCAAGCAACACAGAGCCAAACCCGGCCAGGACGGTCCCGGCGGTTACCGTTGCCCTGGGCCCCAGGTAGTCCGCCAGCACCCCCGAGGGAACCTGCATGGCGGCGTAGATGAAAAAGTAGGTGGCCACCAGGTAGCCGAAAACGGTGCTGGTGATGGCAAACTCCCTCATTATCTGGTCGGCGGCTATGATAGGGGCGCTGCGGTGGCTAACGGCCAGAAAGAAGGCCAGGCCCGCTACGGAGAATATCAGGTGCCTTCTCATCATCACTATCTCTCTGCCGGCGGCATTTTTGCTCCATAACGCGAGCAAAAATTATGCCTTATTCCAGTTGCCTGGATTCTTTGAGGGGCCTGGAGGGTCTTGCGGGGCGGGTGGGGGTTGCGTTAAGCATTTAAACCGCGGTGTTAAGAATGTGAACGGGCATGTTTCTGGCACGCATATTGCGTTAGAGGGCGGGCCAAAAGCGCGCTAAGAGGGGGAGGCAGGATGCGGACGGCAGAGGAGTACAGGGCGAAGCTCCGCTCCATGCGCAAAAATGTTTATATTGACGGCAAGCTGGTGGAAAGGGACGACCCGCAGTTAATCCCGGGCATAAACGTTATTGCCGAGACGTTTAATTTCGCCCACGACCCTGCGTACGCGGAGTTGATGACGGCCAGGTCCCACCTCACCGGCAAGACCATCAACCGTTTCACCCACATCCACCAGAGCGTGGAAGACCTGCTGAAGAAGCAGGAGATGACGCGCGTTTTGTGCCAGCACGTGGGCGGGTGCATCCAGCGCTGCATGGGTGTTGACGCTTTAAACGCCCTTTCCGTGGTCACAAAGGAATGTGACCTGGCCATGGGCACCAGCTACCACGAGCGCTTCTTAAGGTACCTGGAGTATTTCCAGGAGAACGACCTGGTGGGCAACTGCGCGCAGACCGACGTGAAGGGGGACCGCATGAAGCGCCCCCACGAGCAGGCGGACCCAGACCTGTACGTGCGGGTGGTGGAAAGGCGCAGCGACGGCATTGTGGTGCGCGGGGCCAAGGCCCACAACACTATAGCCCCCTATGCCGAGGAAATCATCGTGCTGCCCACCCGCCACATGACGGAGAAGGACGCCGACTGGGCGGTGGCCTTTGCCGTGCCCGCGGATGCCGAGGGGGTGTACCTGATCTGCCGGGCCACCGCCCCCAGGCCCAGGAAAGAGCTGAAGGCACCCATTGCCGAGTACGGCGGCGCCGATTCCCTGACCGTGTTTGACAACGTCTTTGTGCCGTGGGAGCGCGTTTTTCTCTGCGGCGAAACGAAGTTTGCCGGACGGCTGGCCCTGATGTTTGCCAACTATCACCGGCACAGTTACACCGGGTGCAAGCCGGCCATGACGGACATCATCATGGGAGCCGCCGCCTTGGTTGCCGAGTACAACGGCATTGAAAAGGCCTCCCATGTACGCGACAAGCTGGCCGAGCTGGTGGCCATTGCCGAGCTGGTTTACGGCACCGGCATAGCCTCCGCGGTGAAGGCGTACCGGGCAGCCTCCGGCACGTACGTACCCGACTTCGTCTACACCAACGTGGCGCGCTACCACGCCGGCGTGAACGTCTACCGCGAATATGAGATCCTGGCCGACCTTGCCGGCGGCTTGCCGGCAACCCTGCCCCCGGAGGGAGACTTCCTGAATCCCGTCACCAGGGGGTTCCTGGAGAAATACATCATGCGCAACCCGGCCATCAGCGCGGAAAACCAGCACCGCTGCTTCCGCATGCTCAGCGACCTGCTTTGCTCGGCCCACGCCGGCGTGAAGCAGGTGGCCGGCGTGCACGGGGGTGGCTCGCCCATCATGGAGAAAATCTCCATTATGGGCTCCTACGACATGGAGGCCAAGAAGAAGATAGCCAAGCGCCTGGCGGGAATCCAGGATTAAAAAATACCGGCAAAGGAGGAGGATTTGGATGCCAGTACACGGGATCAAGAACGTTTGCGTGGTGGGTGCCGGCAACATGGGGCACCAGATAGCCCTCTGCTTTGCCATTGCCGGATACCAAGTCAAGTGCACCGACATCAACCCGGAGGTCCTGAAGAAGGCGGAGGAGTTTGCCGACAGGTACCTGCCCGAGCGGGTGGCCAAGGGCAAGATGAGTGAGGAGGTTGCCAGGCAAGCCAGGGCCAACCTCAGCTTTACCCTGGATTTAAAGGAAGCTGCCGCGGACGCCGACGTGGTGGTGGAGGCCATCATTGAAAAGCTGGATGCCAAGCGGGAGCTTTTTGCCCGGCTGGACGAAATATGCCCTCCCCACACCATCCTGGCCACCAACAGCTCTTTCATTGTCAGCTCCAAGATCGCCACGGCTACCAGGCGGCCGGAGAAGGTTTGCAACATGCACTTCTTTAACCCCGCCCTGGTCATGAAGTTGGTGGAGGTAGTTAAAGGGCCGCACACCGCGCAAGAGACGGCGCAAATAATCCTCGACCTGGCCAGGGACATCGGTAAGGTCCCGGTGCTGCTGCAAAAGGAAATTTACGGCTTTCTCGTCAACCGCATCCTGTCGGCCATCACCCACGAGGCCCTGTACCTTTACGACATGGGCATAGCTTCCCACGAGGACATTGACCGGGCGGTGGAGCTGGCCCTCGGCCACCCCATGGGTCCCTTCCGCCTGATGGACCTGACGGGAATCGACCTCTCTTACTACATTGCCATGGAGCGCTACCGGGAGACCGGTGACCCTGCCCACAAGCCCTCCCCGGTCATCGTGGAGAAGTTTGTGAAGAAGGAGTGGGGCCGAAAGACCGGCAAGGGCTTCTACGATTACAGCGACGCCAAGTAGCGGGAAAGGAGAAGTTGGGAATGCGGGAAGCGGTAATTGTGGGGGCGGTCAGAACGCCCATCGCGCGGGAAAACAGCGCCTTGAGGGACGTGCCGCCGGAGACCCTGGCCGCCATCGTGATGAAGGAGGTGGTGGCCAGGAGCGGCCTGCAAAATCCCGGGCTGATTGACGAGGTCATCTTTGGACACTGCCTGGGCGCTCCCGGGTGCATTGGCCGCATGGCCTTGTTAAAGGCCGGCCTGCCCATGGAGATACCCGCCATTACCATTGACCGCCAGTGCGGTTCAGGGTCGACGGCCGTAAACCTGGCTGCCGCGCACATCTGGGCCGGCGTGGGGGACCTGTACCTGGTGGGCGGCGTGGAGAGCATGACCCGCCAGCCTTACCTGCTGGAAAAACCCCTCTCCTTCCAGCGCTTTCCACCCAGCTGGATACCACGCCGGCCCCTCTCCCCCCCGGAGATCGGCGACCCGCCCATGGGTATCACGGCGGAAAATGTGGCCGAGCGCTTCCACGTTTCCCGGGAAGAGCAGGACGAATTTGCCTACTTGAGCCAAATCAAGGCGGCCAGGGCCATCAGGGAGGGGAGGTTTAAAGAGCAGATTGTGCCTGTAATCATACCGCAAAAAAAGGGCGACCCGGTGGTATTTGAGGTAGATGAGCACCCGCGCCCCAACACCACGGTGGAGGTCCTGGCCACGCTTCCCCCTGTCTTCAAGCCGGGCGGTACCGTGACCGCCGGAAACTCTTCGGGGATCAACGACGGCGCGGCGGCCCTTTTGGTGGCCTCGCGGGAGAAAGCGGAAGAGCTCGGCCTGCGGCCCCTGGCCGCCATCCGGGCCTTTGCCTCGGCAGGCGTGGACCCCAACATCATGGGCATGGGGCCCGTGCCGGCCACCCGCAAGGCCCTGGCCAGGGCGGGCCTGACGATCGAGCAAATGGACGTCATCGAGCTAAACGAAGCCTTTGCCTCCCAGGCCATTGCCTGCTGCCGCGAGCTGGGCATTGACTGGCGGGACCAGGAAAAATTCAACCCCAACGGCGGGGCCATTGCCCTCGGTCACCCCATAGCGGCCACCCTGGCCATCCTGGTGGTCAAGGCGGTGTACGAGCTGCACCGCAGAGGCGGCCGGTATGCGCTGATCACCGCCTGCTGCGGCGGCGGGCAGGGCGTGGCCACAATTATAGAAAGGTGCTGAGGATTGATGCTGTAATGTGTGCTGTTTCTCCCCTCCTCTCCCCTTTTTATTTCTTTTTGCCGGTATTATGTTACAATATGAAACACTGTGGCTTTATTATGAAACACGTGGCGTGAAAATTCCGAAGCTTGCCCGATAAACAAATAAACAGAAAATATGCTTTACTCTGAATAGAATAAAACCACAAGGGGCACAGTTTTTGCACATTCATCAGGTCATCCGCGAGAGGTGTTGAGGAAAAACATGGATGTCTTCCTGCAGCAGGTTTTTAACGGCATTATGCTGGGGAGCACCTACGCGGTGGTGGCGGCAGGGCTTACCCTTGTTTTTGGCATCCTCCACGTTCCCAATTTTGCCCACGGTCACTTCTACATGATCGGGGCGTACGTGACCTTCTTCCTCGTTACCTCTTGGAAGCTCGGTTTCTGGCCGGCGGTACTGCTGTCCTGTCTTGTGCTGGCCTTGTTGGGGGTGGTGGTGGAGAGGCTGGCTTTCCGGCCCATGCGGGGCCAGCCCCAGGTCAACGCCTTTATTTCCGCCATCGGCGTGCTGATGTTTTTAGAGGCCTTGGTGACGCTCGTTTGGGGCCCGGAAGGTCACCGCATACCCAATCCTTACCCCGCCACGGTCAACCTGTGGGGGCTGGTGACCACCCAGCAGAGGCTGTTGGTAATTGTCACCGCCGCGCTCCTCATTTTCCTCCTCAACCTTTTCATCAAGAAGACCCTCCTGGGAGCGACCATTGAGGCGGTGGCCCAGAACCGTGAGGGAGCCATGCTGGTAGGGATTAACGTTGACCGCGTTTCCTCCATTACCTTTGCCCTCTCTGCCGCCACGGCGGCCATAGCGGCTTCTGTGGTGGCCCCTATATTTATCATCACGCCCACCATGGGCGCCCTCGTGGGCATGAAGGCCTTCATCATCGTCATTTTGGGCGGGCTGGGCAACATACCCGGCGCCATTTGGGGAGGGTACATCCTGGGGCTCGTGGAAGCGCTGGGCGGCGGCTACATTTCGGCAGACTACAAGGACGTCTTTGCTTTCGGGCTTCTCATTCTCGTACTTGCACTGAGGCCTGCCGGCCTGTTTGGAAAGGAGAGCAGCTAGTGTGGGAGCATCTGGGCTAATATTGCGCAAATGTATGTATCTGTTCTTGCTGCTGATTGCCGTGCTTGTGCCGCAGGTGGTCACCAGCCGCTACATCCTGCAAATCCTCATTATCTGCTACATTTTTGCCGTGGCCACCTCGAGCCTTAACCTCCTCTTGGGTTATACCGGCCAGGTTTCGCTGGCCCACGCGGGGTTCTTTGCCATCGGCGCGTACGGCGTGGCCATCATGACCACCAGGTCGGGTCTCAATTTCTGGTGGGCCCTTTTGCTGGCCGCAGCCGTGAGCGCGCTGGTGGGCTTCCTGGTGGGCATCCCCATGCTCCGCACGCGCGGCTCCTATTTCGCCATCGCCAGCCTGTGCTTTGGCGTAATTGTGGGCATCGTGGCGGGGAGCTGGAGCAGCTTTACCGGCGGCTACCTAGGAATCCTGGGGGTACCGCTGCCTCCCCCGCTAAACCTGCCCGGAATGGGCGCGCTGGGCTTTCAATCGAAGGCAGCGCAGTACTACCTGGCCCTCGCCCTCCTGCTCTTGACCCTGTTTGTCATGCACCGCCTTGTGAACTCCCCGCTCGGCCTTAGCTTTATGGCCGTGCGCAATAACGAGCTTCTGGCCGGCGCCGTGGGCATAAACACTTTTGCCGTAAAACTGCTCTCCTTTACCGTGGCCAGTTTTTTCGCCGGGCTGGCCGGCGGGCTATACGCCAGCTTTATGAGGACCGTCAGCCCGGAGGTGGCCTCCATTCACCTCATGTTTAACTGGGTGGTGTACCTGCTTCTGGGTGGAGCCGGAACCCTTGCGGGACCGGTGGTCGGTACGCTGGCCATTACCGCGCTGACGGAAGTCACGCAGTCCTTTAAGGACTACAGCCTGCTGGTTTTTGGCGCCCTGCTGGTGGTGGCCATGATTTACTGCCCGCGGGGGCTCGTGGGTGCCTGGGAAGCTATGCAAAGAAGGCTCGGTACACCTTTAAAACGGTTCAGACAGGTGGGAGTGAGAGATGCTAAGGGTTGAGGGGCTCACGAAGAAGTTCGGCGGCCTGCTGGCGGTAAACAAGGTTAGCTTTACCGCGCATAAGGGCGAGGTGCTGGCCCTTATTGGGCCCAACGGGGCCGGCAAGACGACGGTCTTTAACCTCATCAGCGGGGCTCTCAGGCCGACCGCGGGGCAGGTTTACCTGGAGGGAAAGCCTATCGGGGGCAAAAAGCCCTATCAGGTGGCCAAAATGGGCATAGCGCGCACATTTCAGACGACCACCGTTTTCGACCAGCTAAAGGTGCTTGACAACCTCCTGGTGGCCCACAAGCTCCGTACCTCCAGCGGTCTGGTTGACACTATCTTGCGTACGCGGCGCTGGAAGAAAGAACTGGAGGAGAGCCGTGCCCGGGCCATGGAGGTGCTGGATTTTATAGGCCTGAAAGAAAAAGCGCTGGCACCGGTGCAGGTCCTGACCCAGGAGGAAAGGAAACGCCTGGCCATAGGGGTAGCCCTGGCCACCGGGCCCAAGGTGCTGTTACTTGACGAGCCCACTGCCGGGCTGCTCCAGGAGGAAACAGAGGGTATTTTCGGGCTTATCAAGAGCCTGAAGCAAAGGGGCATGACGGTATGCGTTATCGAGCATAAAATGCGCATGGTCATGAACCTGGCCGACCGGGTGGTGGTTTTAAACTACGGCCACAAGATTGCGGAAGGCACTCCCGAGGAAGTAAGCAGGAACGAGCTGGTCATCCAGGCCTACCTGGGAGGAGAGCATGTTGCTTAGGCTGCGCGGCGTGCACGTATCCATAGGCGAGATTACCATCATCCACGACGTGAGCCTCGAAGTAAGAAAAGGAGAGGTTGTCGCCCTTTTGGGAAGCAACGGTGCGGGCAAAACCACCCTCTTCAAAGCCATCGCGGGGGTGATCAAGCCGAGCCGGGGAGCCATTGAGTTTGAGGGGGAAGAAATCCAGCACCTCCCGGCGGATAAGGTCGTGCAGCGCGGCCTGGTCCTCTGCCCGGAAGGGCGCCAGCTTTTCCCCCAACTCTCCGTTTACAAGAACCTCCTGCTCGGCGCCTATGTAAGGAGAAAGGAGAAGAAAAAGGTAGAGCAAACACTCGAGTGGGTGTACGCGCTGTTTCCCATCCTGAGGGAAAGGAGGGAGCAACCGGCAGGGACTTTGAGCGGCGGGGAGCAGCAGATGCTGGCCATCGGGCGTGCCTTAATGTCCGGGCCCAAGGTGCTTCTTTTGGACGAGCCGACCATGGGCCTGGCACCGCTGGTGGTGGCCAGGATCGCCGAGGTAATCAAGGAGATCAGCAAGGCGGGAACGACGGTGTTCCTATCGGAGCAGAACGCCCACATGGCCCTGAAGATAACGGAGAGGGGGTATGTGCTGGAGAACGGGCGGGTGGTTCTGGAGGGACCGAGCGCGAGGCTGATTGAAGACCCCGTAGTGAAAAGGGCTTACCTGGGGGTTTAAAACGGATTTTGCGAAAACAGCCCTGAAAGGAGGCGCTCAGGATGAGGAGAAAAACTTTACGGGGGGCCTGGTTGCTGCTTCTCATCTGCGGGCTCTTGGTTTCCGCCGTAGCGGTTGGGTGTGCGAAAAAAGAGGGGGCACCGGGAGGACAGCAGGCGGTAAAAGAAATTGTTATCGGGTACAATGCTCCCCTTAGCGGCCCGGCAGCCGAGTACGGTCGGGACGTCACCAACGGCGTAGAGATGGCCATAAATGAAATCAACGAAGCGGGCGGCATTACCGTGGGCAACCAGAAGTATAAGTTCCGGCTGGAAAAGCTGGACCACCGGGCAGATCCCAACCAGGCCGTAGCCAACGCCCGCCGCCTGCGCGAGCAGTTCAACGCGCGGATCATCTTTGACCCCGTGTTCACCTGCATTGCGCCGCAGCTGAAAATCAACGAGGAAAAGGGCAACGAGTTTTTGATGATGGCCTACACCTCCACCCCGTTGGTGGACAAAACGGGCAACAAGCTCATGGTCAGCATAACCCCTCCCTTCCTGGGCTATCTCTACGGGTTTGTGGATGCGGCCTGGGAAGAGGGCTGGCGCAAGATCGGCATGGTGGTGACCGCCGGTGCTTACGGTGAGGAGTGGCGCAAGCTCTTCAAGGAGGCGTGGGAGAAGAAAGGAGGGACCATCACCGCCGACCAGCCGGCCAACTACTACACGCAGACGGACTTTTCGGCACAGCTCACGGCGGTGCTGGCCACCAAGCCGGACGCCCTCCTTATCGGTGGCCCTTCTGGCCCCACGGCCCTGGTCATTGAGCAGGCGCGCAACCTCGGCTTCAAGGGCGGCTTCATCCTTGTGGACCAGGCGAAAATGGACTACATCATTGACGTTTCCCTTAAGGGGAAAATGGACCTGATGGGCACCACCGTCGGGGTAGGTCCTTTTACCAACTATCCCTCGGAGGGAGCACAGTCCTTTGTGAAGAAGTACCGGGAAAAGTACAACGTCTACCCCACCTGGGAAGCAGCCCTGAACTACACGGCCATGCACGCCCTGGCCAAGGCCATGGTCAAGGCGGGCACGGTGGAGGACGTGTATGCCATCAGGGCGGCCTTTGAGCAGGTTCTGCCCATGGAAAGAAACAAGTACCCCACTGACTGCGTGGGCATCCTAAAGGCAGGCCGCATGTTTATCCCCAACACGGTCGGGATAATAAGGAACGGGCAATACACATCTCCCAGAACTCTGGTCTGGTGGGCTAAAACAGAGGACGAGTTCAAGAAATTCAAAGAAATGATGAACGCCCCTGACCTGGCCAAGTGGTTCCCCATCAAAGAATACCTGGAGTAACTACATGCTTCTAGCGCCCACACCCGTGAGTTACAAAAGGCCTCCTCGGAGGTGAGGAGGCCCCTTTTTTTGGGTGCCGGGCGTTCCTGGAAAACAATTGCGGGGGATTTACTTTGCACCGTCTTTTTTGACGAGGACAGTGTGGGCTTCAGGGTAACCCCAGCTTACCCCTTACGTATGCCCCGACTTCTTCAACGGCCTGGGTTGCCTCCGGCACATTTGGTGCGAAAGCGTGGAATACGTGCCACATGCCCTCCCAGATCTTGAAGGCCACCTCAACACCTGCGGCGCGCGCCCGCGCGACGAGGCGGACCGCGTCATCCAGCAGGCACTCGTCCTCCCCCACGTGAACCAGCATGGGTGGGAGACCTCGTAAGTCCGCATGGATAGGCGAAACCAGGGGGTGGCGCGGGTCCACGTTGCGGGTATAAACGGCGGCCATGGCTTTAATTCCTTCCGGGTCCAGGAAGGGGTCCGTGGCGGCGCGCGTCTTCATGGACTCCCCGCTGCATTCCATGTCCGTCCACGGGGACAGCAGCACGGCGGCGGCGGGCAGTGGGTCGCCGGCATCGCGCAAGACGATAAGCGTGGCCACCGTGAGGCCCCCGCCTGCCGAATCGCCACCGACGACTATATGTTTTGGGGAGATCCCGGCAGAAATTAGCCACCTGTAAGCTGTTGCCGCGTCCTCGATGGCCGCCGGAAACGGGTGCTCCGGGGCGAGGCGGTACTCGATGACCAGCGCGCGGGCAGCCGTGGCCCGGGAGAGTTTGGCCGCCAGGGCGCGGTGCGTGTGGCAGCTTCCCAGGCAGTAGCCGCCCCCGTGGAGGTAGAGGAAGACGCAATCACCGGCCGCATTTGGAGCTGTTACCCATTCCCCGGGGATCCCGTTGATGGTTACTCTTTCCACCCGCACATCCGGTTCAAGGGGCCGGTTGCCGAACATTTCTTCAAACAACTGCCGCAATTCTGCAATGGAGGCCCTTCTCTGTGCGGAGAGGGCTGCCTTTTGCTTTAAGAGGATCTCGCGTACGGCTTTGCTCCCCTGGCTGGCCACGTCTTGACCCCCTTCTATCCATATGCTTTAGAAGATATTAGATATGGGCTTCAATAAAGCCCTGGGCGGCAAACGACCCAGGGCTTTAAAAGGATCTTATTCCCACTTCTTCTTCTCTTCTTCCACCAGTACACGCCTAAGCAGCTTACCCACCGCCGACTTGGGGAGTTCCTTCCTGAATTCGACCATCTTGGGCACTTTATACGGCGCCAGCTTTTGGCGGCAGTATTCGATTATTTCTTCCTCCGTGGCGCTTTCCCCTTCTTTGAGGACGATGTAGGCCTTCACCGTCTCCCCGCGGTAGGGGTCGGGAATGCCGGCCACCACGGCCTCCTTAATTTTCGGGTGTTCGAAGAGCACCTCTTCTATTTCGCGCGGGTAGATGTTGTAGCCGCTGGCGATGATCATGTCCTTCTTGCGGTCCACAATGTAGAAGTACCCGTCTTCGTCCATCCGGGCCAGGTCGCCGGTATAAAGCCACCCGTTGCGCAGTGCCCGCGCCGTCTCCTCGGGCCTGTTCCAGTAGCCTTTCATGACCTGGGGTCCCCTGATGACCAGCTCGCCCACCTCCCCCGGCGGCAGGAACTTTGTCCCGGTTTCCGCGTCCACTATTGCCGCGTCGGTAGCCGGGTAGGGTATGCCAATGCTGCCGGGTTTTACGCCTCCAAAAATAGGGTTGGCGTGGGTTACCGGCGAAGCTTCGGACAACCCGTAACCTTCAGACATCACTGAATCGGTTCCTTCCAGCTTCTTGCTGAGCCCGTGAAATACCTCCAGGGGAAGGGGTGCCGCGCCGGAGTTGTAAACCATCACGTTGGCGTAATCCTTGAAGTTTTGAAACTCCGGGCTGTTAAGAATGGCCACAAACATGGTGGGCACCCCGGGGAAGTAGGTGGGCTTGAGCTCGCTGATGACCTTGGCCACTTCACCCGGCACAAACCTGGGCAGGAGGATCATGGTGGTGCCCGCCGCAATGGCCAGGTTCATACAGCAGGTCATACCGTAAACGTGGAAGAAGGGCAGAACGCTGAGGATGCGCTGCTTCTTTTCTTCCCCAATGAAGAAGTAGTTGGTCTGCATGGTGTTGGCGTAAAGGTTGTAGTGGGTGAGCATGGCGGCCTTGGGCACGCCGGTGGTACCCCCCGTGTATTGGAGCACGGCCAGGTCTTCTTCCGGGTTTATTTCTATCTCAGGCGCCGGGGGACGGTCTACCGCGTACAGGTCGGGGAACCAGATGGTGTCATCCGGCAGGGCTTCCGGCTTGCCTGCAAAGCCGGTAAGGAAGACCTTTTCCAGGGGTGTGTTCTCCCGCACGTTTTTGACCCGGGGATAGAGGTCCAGGAGGGTGACCATCATTTTCGACCCCGAGTCGTTGACCTGGAACTGGATTTCCCTCTCCACGTACATGGGGTTGGTGTTGACCACTATGCCGCCTATGCTCAGGATGGCGTAATAGGCGATGACAAAATCGGGGCAGTTGGGCAGCATTACCGCCACCCGGTCCCCCTTGCGCAGGCCCATCTCGTACAGGGCGGCAGCGGCCCTCCTTACACAGGCCGCCAGCTGGGCGTAGGAAATCTGGTGCTGGTAAAAGACAATGGCCGTCTTGTCCGGGTACTTCTGAGCCGCATCAAAGAGGAGGCTGTGCAGGGTCCGCGGTTCGATCTTTATGTCCCACTTTACCCCGCCGTTTTCATATACCTTCAGGTAGGGCCTTGGAAAGTCCATCCCCTCTAACACCTCCCGCAAATCTCCCTAGCAATCTGACCCCGTGGGATGCATTTCCCCGGGTGCTGGCGCCGGCTGCAAATGAATTTACTAAATCTTTACATAATTTAGTCGCCTCCAATGCACCTCCCCGTACCTCCGGAGCCGCATTAAAAAAACGGTGCTGGAGCTCCTGCGGGCTTTCCCTTGCAATACCCGTACCCGGCTTGCAAGACTTGCTCTGCATTTCCATCGCCCGCCTCACTGGTGAAAGATGATGGCGTAGTTAAATGCCGGGTTGTTTTAAATTTGTAACCTCATGTTTCTTTTTGAAACGGTGGTACCTGCGTTTAAATGGCTGCCCGGGGCAGCCCCGTCTCCCGCGTTAAGACCTGCAGTTTTACTTTCCACCGTCTTTTACAACCTGGTTCCCCCAAACTGCCGGCAGATCCCCGCGTGCGACCAGCACGCCCGCCCGAAAGGCCTTGAGGTTGAGCTGCCGTGCCGGGCCGCTGAAGAGCTCCCCGATAACTTTTTCGTAGGCGGGTACGGCCATGGGTAGCAGTTCCGAGCCGGCCAGAGCGCCGGTCATAACCATGTTGGCGGCTACCGGGCTGCCCATATGGTGCGCTATTTCCGTGGCGTTGAAGGCCAGCACGCCTGCGCTTATGCGCCGCACCGCTTCCATCAAGGCCTGCGTTTCGGGATAGGTGTCGGCTCCGCTCAACACCCCCAGGGGGTAGTTAGGATGAAGGTTCATGATTACCCTGGTTAGAGGGTTTCCGTAGTTTAAAAGGGCCCGCAGGGTTTCCAGCGGTTCAAAGCCCACGATGATCGTTGCGCGGTGGCGCGGGATTAACGGGCCGTACCGGCGGTACCGCGAGATGCGCACGTGGCTCGTTACCGATCCCCCGCGCTGGGAGGCCCCGAAAGTTTCGCCCACCGCCACCAGGAAGCCGGACTCCACTGCCGCCGCCGCCACCACGTGCGACGCCAGCACCGTGCCCTGGCCGCCTACCCCGGTGATGATGAGGTTATGCACCATTTCGGGTCACCTCTTCCACCACTATGGCCCCCTGCGGGCAGAGGGTCGCGCATACGCCGCAGCCGGTGCAAACCGTTTCGTCTATCTTTGCGCGGCCGAGAGCTGCATCCCAGGTGTTGGCCGGGCACCCGAACACCCGGCTGCAGAAGCGGTGGCAGCCGCAGGCGTCCCCCAGGCACCGTTTGGGGTCTACATAAACTCGCGGCTTTTTCTCCTGGCGCGCCGTGAGCAGGGCGTACGCGCGGCGCAGTACCAGGACCCTGACACCGTCTTGCCGCAGCAGCCGGTATAGCGCTTCCACCGCGCCCTTGACGTCGTAGGGGTCGTGTACCGTGACCGGGATGCCGAAGGCTCCGGCCACCTCTTCCATGCTTAAGGCCGGCACCCTCTTGCCGAGGGCGGTGACCCCTGAGCCCGGGTGGGGCTGGTGCCCGGTCATGGCCGTGGTCCCGTTGTCTAGAACCACCAGGAGAAAGCGTGATTGGTTGTAGCGGGCGTTAATGAGGGCCGGTACCGCCGCATGGTAGAAAGTGGAGTCGCCCACCAGGGCAACAACAGGCTGCGAAAAGCCGAGCCGCTCCAGCTTGCCCAGGCCGCTGGCCATGCCTACTCCGGAACCCATGGCGTGTACGGTTTGCATCAGGTAGTGGCCGCTGCGGCCTGCACCCAAGGTGTAGCAGCCGATGTCCCCCAGCACCACCACCTCACGCCCGTCTAGGGCGATGGCGGTTTTCAGGGCCCAAAAGGAAGCCCGGTGCGGGCAACCGGCGCAGAAGCCCAGCTCGCGGCGCGGTATTTTCTTTACCAGCTCCCGGGCCTCCCGCCCGTAGTCTCCCGGTTGTGCCTCGTAGGGGATCCCGGCCAGTGCGGCCAGGGCCCGGATTACGGTATCGACGTCGATTTCTCCCAGTCCGGGACCTTTCGGCCCGGCCACGTGGCCCGACTTCTTGCCGTACAGGGCCAGGGGAAAAACTTCCTCCAGGTGGCACGCCACCAGGTATCCTACGTTTTCCTCGTGAAAGGGTTCCACCTCTTCCACAAAGAGCACCTTGGAAGCACTTTTGAGGTGCCTCAGCAAAAACTTTTCCGGCAAGGGCCAGCTCATGCCCAGCTTGAGGATGCCCACCCGCCCTTCGAGGCCCAGCACTTCCACCGCTTCCCGGGCGTAAAGGTAGCCCGGACCGGCGGTGATTACCAGGATTTCCGGCTCGGGCGGCCCCTGGTAAGCATTGAAGGGCCAGCCTTCCCCGATCTCCCTTGCTTGGGCCAGCCTTTCTTCCTGGATGCGGTGGTAGGCTACATGGGTTATGTAGCGTTCCTGGCAGCCGATGTGGGGCCTCCCTGCCGGCTTTGGCGGCAGCGTTCCCAGGACCACGTTTCCGCTCGCGTGGCATACCCGGGTCACGCACCGCAGCATGACCGGTGCCCTCAGTTGCTCCGCAAGCCCGAAGGCGGCCACCGTCATGTCCCTGGCCTCCTGGGGATCGGCAGGCTCCAGGATGACCAGGTGGGCCACCTTGCCGAGGTACCGGGAATCTTCCTCCTTGACGCTGGAGTGGGCGCCGGGATCATCTGCAACTACCACCACGAGGCCCCCTTTGGTTCCCGAGGCGGAGAGGGCTGTCAGGGTGTCCAGGGCCACGTTGAGGCCGTCGGCCTTCATGATGCAGATGGACCGCAGGCCGGCAAGGGAGGCCGCTGCCGCCCCCTCCAGGGCCACTTTTTCATTGACCGACCACTCGGCGTAGAAACCGCGCTCTTCGGCCAGGGCGGCCAGCACTTCAAGCACCTCGGCGGAGGGGGAGCCCGGATAGGAGGAAGCGTAAGCAATCCCGGCCTCCAGGGCCCCGCGGGCCACCGCCTCGTTTCCGGTTAGGAGCACCGACCGTCCGGGGTCGTCAAGGCGCACACCGGAGGCGCTCACCGTTGATCCCTCCCCGTCAGGGCCTGCCGGTAGCCGGCGGGAATTAGCAGGTAGGAGCTTTCGCCGCGGGAGGCCTGGACCTCCAGGGCGCGCAGCTTTTTGCTGCGCACTGCCGCGCGTAAAGCTGGCAGCCGCTCCGGCGGGTAGGGCCTGACTTCTATGGCCCCCGCTTCCAGGGCCGCCCTCACCAGCGCTTCACCCCGCTTGCTACGGATGACCAGAGTATTCCAGGCTTCGTCGTACTCCGTGGACCCGACCGCTACGTCGGCAAACTCCGCGGTAGGGTCAAAACACTCCCGGCAGGCCGGGCGTATGAAGCCGCGCACTTCCTCTACGGGCTTGCAGAGCGGGCCCCTGTCGGTGCGGACCAGCATGCTCTCCGGCGAGAAATCTACTTTAAGGATACGGGCCTTCCCGGCTACGGCCCGCAGGAAGGCGTGAAAGCCCGGCTCCAGCGCCCAGAAGCAAAAGAGGCCCACGACCAGAGCGACCTTCCTGCCTGCAAGATGGTGTGCCTCTATGCCCTGCACTGCCTGCAATTTGCGTACGGCCAGCACCTGGCAGGGGCGCCCCACCACCGCCACCGGCTCCACTCCCCGGCGGGCCGCCTCGTGCAGGGCCCGGAGAGAGGGTGCAGCGGAATACTTGGACCCTGCGCAGGCCAGCACCTCATCCGGGCTTACTGCCAGCGCCGGTTGCGGCATTTCGCCCGGGGCACCGGCGGTCAGCACGGCTCCGCGGATCTTGCCGCCATCCAGCGCGAAAATAATCAGGGCGCTCACCACTCCCCCGTACTGGCCGGCTGCGGCAACCACCGGATCGGTGGCCCGGGCGAAAAGAATCTGCCGGTAATGGCCCAGCACGTGATCGGCCCGCGGCGCGCCGAAAACACGGCGGTCCATTTCCTCCCAGTCCGTTGGAGTTCGCGGGCAGACCCGAAAGCAGTTCCCCTCCTCCAGCCCGCAGTGGTGAATCATAACCACCCTTTCGGCGGCGGCCTGAAGGTAAGGGCACAGGTCTAGGCAGAGGCCGCAACTAACGCACTGACCAGTTTGCAAAACCTGGCGCAGGAGATCGCCGGGTCCCCCGGGCAAGGTTATCACCCCGATTGGCTGCCGGCCTTGAAGTAAACTTAAGCAAAGCACACCGCGCTTGCTGCCGGGGGCCGCTTTGCAGGCGGGCCAACATAGCCGTCGGCACCAACCTACTGTTGCCTCCGGTATAAGCGAGATGTTTCATTTTGTAACAGGACGTTCATCTGTGCAATACTTGTGCCCTGAAGCTACCTTCCCTTAAAGTTGGGAGGTCTCTTTTCAAAGAAGGCCAAGCTTCCCTCTTTGGCGTCCTCGCTGGCGAAGACCACCGCCGAACCGGCGCGCTCGATTTTCAGCCCCTCTTCGATGGTGGTGTTGAGGCCCTGGTTGACGGCCCTTAAAATCTCCCTGATGGCCAAGGGTGCCCCTTTGGCCAGCCTGGCGGCCAGTGCCTTTGCTTCGGCGAGGACGTCCCCTGCAGGAACCACTTTATTTACCAGGCCCCAGGCGAGAGCATCCTGGGCGCCGATGGGATCGCCGGTGAGCATGGCCAGAAGCGCCCGGGTTTTCCCGATCAGCCTCGGCAGCCGCTGCGTGCCTCCCCACCCCGGTATGATGCCCAGCCTTACCTCCGGCAAGGCCATCTGAGCTGAGGCGGATAAGATGCGCAGGTGGCAGGCCAGGGCAAGCTCGGTGCCGCCGCCGTAGGAGCTGCCCTGCAGGGCGGCAATGACCGGCTTGGGGTAATTTTCTATCTTCGAGAACAGTTCCTGGCCGCTGATTTCCGGTTCCTTGCCCTCCCGGACATCCTTAAACTCGTTTATGTCCGCGCCGGCGGAGAAGAGCTTTTCCCCGCTACCGGTTAAGACTATCGCCCTGACTCCCTCATCGTTTAAGCACTCATCAAGCAGGAGGCTCAGCTCCTTTAGCACTGCCTGGCTCAGGGCATTGACGGGCGGGTTGTTAATGGTCGCCACCAGGTAGCCGTTCTCCCTCTCCACCACGAGCTTTGCGTACGGCACTTTTCCCCCTCCTTAAAACAAGCTGGTGCGATAGACCCATAGCAAATGTTATGCCCCGGTTCGGGAAAGCCTGGTCATGTATTAAGGTCAGGGGCAGTTTCCGGGGTGGTTCAAATTTTAAACCGCGGGGTTAACTACTTAAACTTAATGTGTTGCGGGGCAATCGGGAGGACGGGCAGGGTCTGGTACACGGCTTGCAAGGGGGTGAGAGGCAGAACAGCATACGGTTGCAGGGGGGAAGCTTTAGCCGATGATCAGTTTTAAACTAACAGAAGAGCAGGAGCAAATCAGGAAGCTGGCCAGGTCCTTTGCGGAGAAGGAGATTATCCCCATAGCTGCCGAGTATGACGAAAAAGAGGAGATCCCCTGGCACATAGTGGAAAAGGCCCACGCGCTCGGCTTAATGAACCGCACGGTCCCGGTGGAGTACGGCGGTCAGGGATTGGACCACGTCACCGACGCCATTGTGGCCGAGGAACTCGCTTACGGTTGCCTGGGCATAAGCGGTGCCCTGGGAGCCAACGGGCTAGCGCTGGCCCCCATTTTAATAGCCGGTACCCCCGAACAAAAAGAGAAGTTTTTAAAGCCCTTCTGCGCCAAGCCGCAGCTGGCTGCCTTCTGCCTTACGGAACCCAATGCCGGTTCCGACGTGGCCAGCATTTCCACCACCGCCGTGCGAGACGGCGACTACTACGTGATTAACGGGCGGAAGTGCTTTATCACCAACGGCGGGATAGCGTCCCTGTACACCGTGTTTGCGACGGTGGATAAGAGCAAAGGCTTGAAAGGTATCACGGCCTTTATCGTTCCCGGGGACACCCCGGGCATAAGCATGGGCAGGAAGGAAAAGAAGATGGGCGACCGTGCTTCCCATGTGGCCGAAGTAATTTTTGAAGACGTCAGGGTGCCCAAGGAAAACGTGCTGTGGTCCGAAGGGCAGGGCTTCAAGATTGCCATGATGACCCTGGACAGGACCCGGCCCATTGTGGGCGCCGCGGCAGTGGGCGTAGCCCGCCGCGCCCTGGAGGAAGCCATCAAATATTCCAAGCAGAGGGTGCAGTTTGGCAAGCCCATCTGCGAAAACCAGGCCATCCAGTTCATGCTGGCCGACATGGCCACCAAGGTAGAAACGGCCCGCCTCCTGGTGTGGTACGCCTGCTGGCTTCTCGACCAGGGACTGCCCGTAAGCAAGATAGGGGCCATGGCCAAGATGTACGCTGCCGATGTGGCCATGTCGGTAACAGTGGATGCCGTCCAGATCTTTGGCGGGTACGGCTACATGCGGGATTACCCGGTAGAAAAGCTGATGCGGGACGCCAAAATACTGCAGATATATGAAGGCACAAACCAGATCCAGAGAATCGTCATTGCCAGGAACCTCCTGGCATGAAGTTCACCTGCAGGTCGGTTTGCTCCTTCCCGGAAAAACCAGGGGCGGCCCTCCGGCGGCAGGAGGCCATCCCCTGGTTTTGGTTTTTGGGGGCGGCAGGATTCATCGCGCAAGGTGTCCAAATGTTTTAAATATTTATAAGTGCTCCCTCGTGGGTTTCGGGAGGGAAAATCGGGTGAACCGGGTAACCATAGGTGTGGTTGCTCCGTGCAAGGATTTTGCCGCCACGGTAGAGAAACTGACCGGCAACATGGAGGACGCGGAGTTCCTTATTTTGGAGGAGCACGGAGAGCTCATAATCTCGCTGCACGAATGGGAGAAAGAGGGAAAGGTGGAGGGAATAGTTGCCAGGGGCCTGACGGCTGCAGAATTAAAGAAGCAGCTGAGGATACCTGTGGTGGCCGCAGAGCCTTCGAGCTTTGACCTTGCCGAAGCCCTGTGGCGGGCAAGGGCGTTTGCCCACGAAATTGCCCTGCTGTGCTTTGAAAGCCAGCCCTCGCGGGTTGATTTCGACCGCATTGCCGGGGTCCTGGGGGTAAAGTTTAAGGTGTTTGCCTACCGCACCAGAGAGGAAGCCGAGGACGTTATCGAGCAGGTTCTCTACCACCGGGTAGGAGCGGTAGCCTGCACGGAACCGGGGGACTATCGCAAAATCGGCAGTTACGGCTTGAAGGCCGTGCTGGTGCAAAGCGGCAGGGAAGTTGTCTGCGACGCCCTGAAGAAGGCTTTGAAATTATGCCAGGCGCGGAGGCGGGACATCCGCCTTTGCCGGTATTTCCAAGCCATTCTAGGCAGTTCTTACGATGGCATTCTGGCGGTGGAAGACGGGCGGGTGACCATTTTTAACCCGGTGGCCGAAAAAGTAACCGGCATCAAAGCGGTTGAGGTGCTGGGGAAACCGGCGGCGGAAGTGTGCCGGGCAAACGGCGCCTGCCAGGTCCTCCTGGGGGACGGTAAAGAAGTAAAGGACCTCCTCGTTTACCTCGAGGATACGGCCCTGATGGTCAACCGTGTGCCCGTCAGGCTGGGGATGAGCAACGGGCTGATTGTGACTTTCCAGATTTCGGAGAAAGTGCGCCGTATGGGGTCCAGGGTGACCAAGGCAAGGGAAGAAACAGGCGGCAAAGGGCTGGTGGCCAGGTATAAGTTCAGCGACATCGTTGGACGCAGCGCGGTTATCCGGGAGGCGATCAGGGAAGCCAAAAGGTACGCCCGCTCCGATGCCCCCGTCTTGATTACTGGCGAGAGCGGCACGGGGAAGGAGCTTTTTGCCCAGAGCATCCATAACGAGAGCAGCCGCCGCGGAGGGCCTTTCGTGGCCGTAAACTGTGCCGCCCTGCCGGAAAGCCTGCTGGAGAGCGAACTTTTTGGCTACGACGAGGGAGCCTTCACCGGTGCCCGCAAGGGCGGGAAGCAGGGGTTGTTTGTGCTGGCGCACGGCGGCACCATCTTCCTGGACGAAATAGGAGACCTGAGCCCCGGCCTGCAGGCAAAGCTCTTGCGCGTCCTGCAGGAAAAGGTGGTCATGCCCTTGGGCGGTCAAACGGTAATACCGGTGGACGTAAGGGTGGTGAGCGCCACCAATCAAGATCTCGCCAGGGCCATTGCTGAGGGGCGCTTCCGCCCCGACCTGTACTACAGGCTCAATATCCTCCACCTCCACCTTCCCCCACTGCGGGAGAGGCTTGAAGACGTGCCGGAGCTTTTCCGGCACTTCCTGGAGCGGCTGGCCGGCCCGGGCAGCACAAGAGCGCTGCAAATAGACGATGAGCTGCTGGAGGAGCTGAAAAAATACCCCTGGCCGGGCAACGTCAGGGAGTTGGAAGGTTTTGTGGAGAGATACGTGGCCCTGGGCGAGGAGGACGTTAACCGCCATACCACCTTTTACCGGCTGCTGGAGAGGCTGGTAAAGCAGGAGTGTACCCCCTTTACCGGCGCGACGCAAAACGGCAGGCTTCCCCAGGCCGGCATCCTGACCGTCAGGCTGGGCAGCCTGGAGGAAATGGAAAAGCAGTTGCTGCAGCAGGCCAGCAAGCTATTTCAGGGAAGCAAAAATGAAATGGCCAGGATGCTTGGGATTAGCCGAACCACCCTGTGGAAGAAACTAAAGGAGCTGGAGTAGCGTTTCAGGGGCAGGCAGAAGAAGCAGGCCCCGGAAGCTGGCTCTTTCCGGGGCGACAAGTCACGCCGGGCGGAACTTGATCCCGTAACGGATTACCCCCTCTTCCTCGTAAATCTTTCTGAAAACCGCCTCCACGGGCATGCCGATGAAGATCTCTTCTTCTTCCGGCACGTCTACCAGCTGGGCAATAATTACGGGTCCTTCTTCCAGCTGGACGAGCGCTACGGGGTACCGGCCTTTGCAGCGGGCAATCTCCGCAAATTCCGGCGGGGCGCCTCCCCCGGCAATGACGGTGTAGGAATAAACCGTGCCCCGCCCGCTGAGCTTTACGGGTGCGAATTCCGCGCTGGACAGGCAGTACTTGCAGACCGCCTTCGGAGGAAAATTGACCTTGCCGCACTTTACGCACTTTTGGCCGACGAGCCTGTACCGTTGGGGTATGGCCCGCTGGTACATGGGGATGGAAATGTGGGCGCCCATCGCATCACCTCTAGATAACTCCTTTTAGCTTCAGATAATGGGTGTAGCTGATATACCTCTTCTTTTCCAGCAGCACAGAGAGGGGAGTTTTGCAGGCCGGCTTCTCTTGTTCCAGGACAAAGCCCACGGCTTGGCTGCCGGATCCCGCCCCGTATGCACAGACCAGCACCCTGTCGCCAGGAGATATATTTTCCATTGTCTGGCAAAGCCCCAGGAGGGTGGAGCAAGCTCCTGTGTCCCCTATTCGCTCATAAACCAGCCCGCCTTTTAGTTGTTCCTCGCTAAACCCCAGCCTCTTCCCCAGAGAGGCGGTTGTACGCAGGTCATAGTAGTGCAGCACTACATGCCTGTATGCTTCCGAAGAACACTCCAGCTTTTTTAACAGGCCCGTTACGGCGGCCTCCACAGCCCGGGTATAAGCCTGGGCAGCAAAGCTTCTCACCCCGATGTCCCGTATGCCCCTCTCACCGGCCTGGCGGTAGCGTACGCCCATAACCTCACTGACATAGCCGTAGGCCCCCTCAAGAACCAGGCCCGGCTCTTCCTTGGCCAGGACAAAGGCGCAGGCGGCTGCGCCCAGGCTGTGCTCAATGTCCTGGGCGGTGCTGGCAGAAGGAGCGTCAGAGACAACTACCAGGGCATACTTTCCCCCAGCTTGGGCCAGGAGGCTGCAGGCGGTAAGCAGGGCTTCCGTGCCGGCTAAGGTGGAGTGGCCGTGGTGGGTGGCCAAAACGTCTGACGGTAACCCCAGGGCCTCCATAATGGTACCGGCCATGACCTTCTCCTGGTAGGGGAAGCTGGTGGAGGCCAGCGCCAGCACGCTGACCTGCTCCGCCTCGATATGCTCGAGGGCATCTTTAGCCGCGGCTACCGCCATGGTAAGGACGTCTTCGTCAACATCCATAACCGTTTTTTCCTTTATCTCGGCGCTGCAACTGCCCCAAGCGCTAATATACTCCTCCCTTTTTAGGCGCAGGTAGGGGAGGTACACACCGTAGGAAACCACGCTTACGCTCATCGTCAGTCCCCTCTCCGGTAAATGAAAACTGCCGCCGTACCGCCGGACCCGCCGACGTTGTGGGAAAGGGCGAACCTGGCGTTGGGGATTTGCCTGCTGGGTTCCCGCGCTTCCCCCCGCAGTTGCCGGAATATCTCGTAGGCCATCCCGCAACCGGTGGCGCCAATGGGGTGGCCCTTGGCCTTTAGACCGCCGCTAACATTAACCGGCCGCCTTCCCCCCAGCTGTGTTACCCCCTCCTCCAGCAGGCGGTGGGCCTGGCCTTCCTCGCAAAAGCCCAGGTCGCTGTAGGCCATTATTTCCGCAATGGTGAAGCAGTCGTGAACTTCCGCAAAGTCTATGTCCCCGGGCCCAATGCCGGCCTGCTTGTATGCCTCGGCGGCTGCCTTCCGCGTGGCATGAAGGCTGGTGATGGTGTGACGGTCGTGCACGGCCAGGTAGTCGCTGGCGGCGCCAAAACCCGCCAGGTACACCGGCCTGTCGGTAAAGCTTTTGGCCAGCTTGGCGTTGCATAGCAGCACCACCGCCGCTCCGTCTGAAGTGGGGCTGCAGTCCCACACGGTGAACGGGTAGGCCACGGGTGGTCCGCTGAGAGCTCTTTCGAGGGTGATTTCCTGCCGGAATTGCGCTTTAGGATTGGCCACCGCATGCCGGTGGTTTTTTACCGCCACCATGGCCAGGTGCTCGCGCTTTAGGCCGTATTCGTGCATGTAGCGCGTGGCCATCAGGGCGTAAATGCCCGCAAAGGTCAACCCGGCCAGCCTTTCATATTCGGTATCTCCGGATATCCCCAGCCAGTACCGCCCCTTGGTGGAGGAAACATCGCGCATTTTCTCCACTCCGGCGGCAAGGACGAAGTTAAACTTGCCTGAGGCAATGGCGCAGGCGGCATTGTACAGCGCGTAGCCGCCGGAGGCACAGGCGTTTTCCACGCGCACGGCGTACACGTGCGGCAGGCCGACGTGACCCATGAGCAGCGGTGCCAGCTGGCCCAGCTGGAAGCCGCTGCCCGCGCTGAGGCAGCCGATGTAAGCCGCCTGGATGAGCTGCGGGTCAAACCCGCGGTCGACGCTGGCGAGCATTTCAAAGTAGGCTTCGGCAAACAGCTCCTTTAAGCCTTTTTCGGGGAAGTCGCCGTACCGTGTCTGCCCGGCGCCGATTATGGCCACACCTTCCATGGAACCACCTCTTTCGCTGGCCCTGCTATTACACTTCAAACTCTTTGAGCAACTCCCGGGCAATGATCATGCGCTGGATTTCGTTTGTCCCCTCGTAGATGCGGGTTATCCGCGCATCCCGGTAAAAGCGCTCCACGGGGAACTCCTTCATGTAGCCCATGCCGCCGTGGATCTGCACGGCCTTGTCTGCCACGCGGTTGAGAACTTCCGAGGCAAAGAATTTAACCATGGCTCCTTCCTTGATCACCGGCAGGCCCTGGTCGACCATCCAGGCCACGCGGTAGGTGAACCAGCGTGCGGCTTCCGTTTCGGTGGCCATTTCCGCCAGCATCCACTGGATGGCCTGGAAGCTGGCAATGGGCTTGCCGAACTGCACCCTTTGCTGGGCATACCTGGCAGAGAGTTCGATGAGCTTGTTGCAGGCGCCCACGCAGCGGGCGGCAAGCATGACCCGCCCCCTGCTGAGGATGCGCAAGGCGCTGGCGTAACCGCGCCCTACCTCCCCCAGCACATTTTCCCTGGGGACCTCGCAGTTTTCAAAGATCACCTCTGCCGTGTGCGAACCCCTGAGGCCCATTTTCTTCTCTATCGTGCCGATGGAGAGGCCGGGAAAATCCTTTTCGACGATGAAGGCGGTAAAACCGCCCCGCGCTCCTTTTTCTCTGTCGGTTACGGCAATCACCGTAAAGACGTCGGCTTCAGGGGCATTGGTAATGAAGTGCTTCCGGCCGTTTAGGATCCACTTATCTCCCTTTAAAACGGCGGTAGTCTTGATATTGGTGGCATCCGAGCCGGCATCCGGTTCGGTCAGGGCAAAAGCGCCCAGCTTTTCACCGCTAGCCAGGGCCGGCAGGTACTTTTTCTTCAGCTCTTCGCTGCCCAGCTCGACTATGCCGGTGGTGCCGATGCCCACATGGGCGGCTATATAGGTGACGAAACCCATGTTGGCCCGGCCCAGCTCTTCCAGGAGGAGGCAGCGCTCGAGCATACTGAGGCCCAGCCCGCCGTACTCCTCCGGTATGCTCATGCCGAAAAGCCCCAGTTCCCTTGCCTTATCAATGAGGTGTGGCGGTATGCGGTCTTCTTCTTCTATTTGCCTGCTGCACGCTTCCACATCTTTGTCGATGAAAGCCCTTATGGTGCGCTTCATATCAAGAATTTCTTCCGGAATGTGAAAGTCCACGGCCTTATTCACCCCTGAAAGTTAAAGTTACATTACTTACTTGCCCTGGAATTGCGGCGGGCGCTTTTCCAGAAAAGCGGTGGTTCCCTCTATGCGGTCCTCGGTATAAAAGGCCACGGTTTGGGCCAGGCGCTCCACGGCCAGTCCCGAACGCAAGTCGACGTTGGCCCCGGTGTTAATGGCCAGCTTGGCGAGACTAACGGCCACGGGGCCCTTCTGGATGATTTTTTGCGCCATGGCCTTGGCCGCAGGCAGCAGTTCCTCGGGACTGTCGACCACCTTGTTCACAAGCCCGATTTCTTTGGCTTCCTGGGCGGTGATTATGTCGCCGGTAAAGATCAGTTCCTTTGCCTTGCCCGGTCCCACCAGCCTGGTCAGCCTTTGCGTCCCCCCGGCGCCGGGAATAATGCCCAGGTTAACCTCGGGCTGGCCAAATTTTGAGCGGCTGGTAGCAATCCTGATGTCGCAGGCCAGGGCCAGCTCGCATCCGCCGCCCAACGCGTAGCCGTCTATAGCGGCAATGACCGGCTTATCGAGGTTTTCGATTTCGTTTAGCACCTCTTGGGCTTCTCCTTTCAGCACCTCCAAGGCAGGCCGCTCGCGCAGGGCACGGATGTCGGCTCCGGCAGCAAAGGCCTTGCCCCCGGCACCGGTGATGATCACCACGCGCACCTCCGGGTCGCGCCGGCATTCGCCAATAGCAGCGCGCAGTTCGCCCCAGGTCTGGGGATCAAGGGCATTGTGCACCTCTGGCCGGTTCAGGGTAATAATGGCTATCGAACCGTCTTTTTGAAAGAGCAAGTTTTTATAGTCCAAGGAAACTCCCCTCCCTTTCCTCAGGCGGTGTTTTCAATTAGCGCCGCCATGCCCTGCCCTCCGCCCACGCAGAGCGTAGCCAGCCCCAAGCGTGCCTGCCGGCGCCTCATCCAGTTTAAAAACCTCCGTTTGCGATGCAACGCTGACTTTCTAGGTGCAGTAGGTGTAGAATCCCTTCCCCGTTTTCCGCCCCCATTCTTTTTTGAAGAACTTTTCTACAATAGTTGGCGAAGGCTTGTGCCTTGGGTCGCCTGTCTCCCGGTAGCGTTCCATGCTCACGTAGTACGCCAGGTCGATGCCGGTAAGATCCACCAGCCTGAACGGTCCCATGGGGTGGCCCAGGCCGTGGACGACGGCTGTGTCGATATCCTCAAAGGAGGCCACGCCCGTCTCGTACAGGTAAAGGGCCTCATTCCTAATGGCCTGCACGATGCGGTTCACCAGAAAACCGTAGATTTCCTTATGCAGCAAAACCGGTACTTTCCCCATTTGCCGGCATACAGCCATGACGGTTTGGACGGTTTCCTCTGCGACATGGGGCCCTTTTACCACTTCTACCAGCTTCATCACCAGGGCCGGATTGAAGAAGTGCATGTTGCACACTTTTTCCGGGCGCCTGGTAGCGTCGGCAATTTTAGAGCTGACGATATAAGAGCTATTCGTGGTCAGAATGGCATGGGGCGGGCATATCTGGTCCAGCTGTGCGAACACCTGGCGCTTGACATCTAATTTCTCGATTACCGCCTCAATAACCAGGTCCGCATCCCTGGCGGCTTCAGTTAAGTCCGGTGTGAAGGAAAGCCTGCCGCGTGCTGCTCTGGCTTCATCTTCGGTTAGCTTGCCCTTGGCTACCCTTTCCGGCAGGTACCTGTTTGCAAACTCTTCTGCCCTGCGGAGGGCTTCCGGGCTTACATCCGTGCACTTTACATTGTACCCTGCCAGGGCGGCGGCAAGGGCGATCTGGTGCCCCATGTTGCCGGCTCCAACCACGCATATTTTTTTTACCTCTACCATAATCCAACGCACCCCCTTGGGTTAGTTGTATCAACCGCGGGGACAATCATGGAGATAAAAATAGCCAGTTGCAAAACTAATGCCTGATATTTGATAGAAGGCAGAGCAAAAGTAAAAAACCCTGTGGTTGCGATATGCAACCACAGGGTTACATTTTGTAACACTCCGGCGGGGCTTTGGCTTTCCGCCACAGGGTGGTCCTGCTGGTGCCGAGCAGCCTGGAAATCTCCTTATGGGTGTAGCCCTTTGCCTTCAGGTAGGCGATGATCTCCCTTTCCATTTCGTCCAGCTTGCCTATCTTCAGGGTGATGGTCTCCAGGTCGTACTGGGTGGCCGGAAGCGGCTTTTTCAGCTTCTCCTCCATCAGCCTGAGCAGCAGCCGCTCATCGTCCTGGTGGGGGTCAAACAGGAGAACGTACTTGTAAATGACGTTCTGCAGCTCCCTCACGTTGCCCGGCCAATCATACTCCTTCAGCTTCTCCAGCACCGGCCTTGATACCGTGGGTACCTCCTTGTTTTGCTCGAGGGCAAACTGCCTGATAAAGTGATTGGCCAGCAGGTCGATATCCTCTTTCCTGGCCCGCAAGGGAGGAATTTCCAGGGTAAGCACCTCCAGGCGGTGGTAAAGGTCGCTCCTGAATCTCCCTTCCTGTACGGCAAGGGCCAGGTCCCTGTTGGTGGCGGCAATTATGCGCACATCCACGGGAATCACGCGGTCGCTGCCCAGCCTCATTACCTCCCGCTCCTGCAGCACGCGGAGGAGGCGGGCCTGTACGGCGGGGGTCATTTCGGATATTTCGTCAAGGAAGATGGTGCCGCCGTGGGCCAGTTCAAAAAGGCCGCTTTTTCCTCCTTTTTTGGCCCCGGTAAACGCCCCCTCGTCGTAGCCAAACAGCTCGCTTTCCAGGAGGTTTTCCGGTATGGCGGCGCAGTTGATGGCCACAAAGGGGCCCTGGCCCCGGTGGCTCTCGTTGTGAATGCTCTGGGCAAAAAGCTCTTTTCCTGTACCGCTTTCACCGCACAGGAGGATGGTGGCATTGGTGGCCGCAAATCGCCTGGCCCTGCGGATGGTTTCCTGCAGGAGGCTGCTTCTGCCTACGATGTCGCTGAACTTGTACTTGGCCACCAGGCCCTTTTTGAAGAGCTGCCTGCGGATGTTCTGTTCGAGCGTCTGGATTTTGTTGGCGCTCTGGAAGGTAATTACCCTGCCCTTTTCCTGGCCCTTTATGTTTATGGGCATGCTGCTGACCCAGAACTGCTTGCGCTCGCCGTTTTTGGGGATTTCGGCAATTTTATTATTTTTGTTGAGCAGGGGGCCCAGGAGGGGTGACTTGCGCAACTCGTCAGCGGAACAGCCTAAAAACTTTGCGGCGTCAATGCCGAGGAGCTTTTCCGCAGAAGGATTAATGAACGAGACACGCTGGTTTTTGTCGAGGATTAAAATGCCGTCGCTGGTCAGCTCCAGCACGGCCTTGAACCTCTCCAGGCGCTCCTGTTCCCGCTGGATGCCTTGCACTATTTCTACGGCGCGCTTCATGGCCCCGTACACGGCGTTGTAGCCGGATTTCACGAGTATGGCCTCGACACCTGACTTCTGGGCCATTTCGTAAACGCACAGGCCGGTGCTTACCACTACATCATACTTGGCCTGCAGAATTTTTTCCATTTGCTCCTGCATATCGTAGATGTTTTCGTAGCCAAAGCGGTCGACGAAGACGTCAAGGATTTGCGTCATGCTGTCAAATTCCGGGCTGAAATCCATGGATTTGTGGCCCAAGAAGGCTATTTTGGACCCCCTGTTTTTGGCCGCGTAGAGGGCCTGCAAAATGTCATAGGCCGTTATTTCAATAAGCACAACGGGCAAAGATACCTCTTTTTTTATTTTTTTGCCGGTTACCCCGCGGCTGATAATTACGTCCACGCCCCTGTGTTCCAGCTGGTAGGCATGGGAAACGCCGTCTTCCAGCACCCCTTCCCTTACCTCTAGAGCCAGGCCCAGGTCGGCGGCAATCTTTTGGGCCAGGGCCGAGAGCTCCGGGTACGTGGAAATAAAGCCTATCCTGACGTCGGTCATTTTAGGGCACCCCCACCTTTTCAAGGGTAGCCTGGTTGAGGGAAAGTGCTGAAATATCTGAAAAAATACGCCCGCCTTTTTTCACCCATCATAGGTTCACTTCTACTCCGTCCACCGAAAATCCTTCTTGGCGCTTCTTATAAAAACTAAAACCCCCGGTGTGCGATCCCCGGAGGCCTTGATGTTGCTGGATTTGGTGCGGCAGAAGGGACTTGAACCCCCACGGGCTTGCGCCCACAAGAACCTGAATCATACGCCGACAGCGAACAGGCGTTCTTCGGGGACCGACGCCAGTCTGCGTGCGGCTCCGCGGGCCGCAGGCTCGCCGTCCCGCCCGCGCCTGCGCGCCAGAGTGCGGCGCGGGCGGAGAAAGGCGAACAGCGCCCGCCGCACGTTTTTTCGCGAGATCGAGTCTGGCCGCGTACGGTTTTTATAATCTCTTCTACTCATTCCCCGAAAGTCCTCCCCGCCTTCCGCAGGTTTTTCAGGGCCGCGGACGGGCAGAGTTTGCTCAGCTTCTTCCTCACGTCCGGGCCGAACAGCCTCCCGTACCTGGCGGTCATTTCCAGCGTGGAGTGCCCCAGCACCTCCTTCAGCGAGGCGAGGTCGCCCCCGCTCATGATGTAGTGCTTGGCCAGCGTGTGCCGGAAGGTGTGCGGCGAGACCCGCACGCCCTCTATGCCCGCCAGCGCGCCGTACCTCTTGATGTTCTGCTGGAGGCTGCGCACGGCCAGCCTCCCGCCCCTCAAACTGGGGAAGAGCCACTCGCACCCGGGCATGGCCTCGTCAAGGGCGCGAAGCCACTCCGTCAGCGCCAGGGCCGTCTCCGGCGGCAACGGCACGGTCCTCTCCCGGCGGGCTTTGGGGTTGCGGACCACGAGGTACGCAGGCAGGCCGGACGCGGGGTCGAACTCCACGTCTCCCCTGCGCAACCCCAGGAGTTCCCCCACCCTCACGCCCGTGTCCATCATCACGTGCATGGCCGTGTAGTCCCGCAGGCCCACGAAGGTGTCCCTGTCGGGGGCGGCCAGCAACTTTTCCAGTTGCTTCAGGCTGAATGTCGGCACCACAGGTTCGGTTGCTTTGACAAACCTCACCCCGGCCGCGGGGTCGCGGCGGACCATCCCCCTGCGGTGTGCGAAGCCAAAGAAGCACTTCAGGGCGCGGAGTCGGTTGTTCGCCGTGGCGGGTTTGTTGCCCTTGCGCAACATGGAGGCGAGGTACTCTTCGATGGCCTCCGGCGTTACCTCCCGGATGTCGGTGGACCTCCCCTCGGCCTCCAGCCACTTTCCGAAGTGGGAGAGGGTCTGGCGGAGCCACCTGATGGTCGAGGGCCGCGAGTTGGAGGCGGCGTGGTAGCGGAGGAAAGCGTCGACCGCATCCGCCAGGGAGGTGCTCTTCACGACGAGGGACAGCCTTGGCTTCACGAGAGGATCACGCTCCTTCCCACTTTTTTCTCGGGGACACACTAGTAGCCCTGAGAAAAAGAGGGGGCGGCACGGCTTGCCGCGCCGTGCCGCCCCGTCGGATCGGTTCAGATCCCCTCCACCAGCTCGAGTGCCTCCGCCGCCTCCCGCAGGGCCTCCTCCCCGAGGATCTCGAGCCCCTCCGGGGTCGGGCCGCCCGGGGTGAGCAGCAGGACCTCCTCGTCCGGTTCGGCCTGCGGGCCGAGCTCCGCCGCCCGGAGGAACCTGCCGCCCGAGCGGTGGGCCGCCGCGCAGTCCGCCCCGACCGTCACGCCGATAATTTCCCCCGTCCTCGCGGCGAAGTCCTTGTGGGCGTTGAACACGCCCCCGCCCGTGTGCTCGACCCGCCAGCCCATTGTCTCCAGCCTTTCCCTGTTCACATCCGCCCCCTCCTTCTACCGGAGGTTTTTTTCATAAAGTTTATTGCCTCCGTACGAGAACCCTGCCCGTAAGCCTCCTAACCGCTCCCCTTGAGGAAGTTATTACCATTTTGCTCGCTTCGTTCACCTCGCACCCCGCCGCGCGGGCCGCCGCCGCGAGGCTTCCCAGCTCGAGCGCCAGCTCCAGGAGCCGCGCCGCCTCCTCCCCCAGGGCGGCCCTGACCGCCTCCCTCTCCGGGAGCCTGCCACGGCACGGCTGGCCTGCCAGCCAGGAAGCCACCGCGTGGAGCGCCGCGCTGGCTGGAAGGGACACCAGGCGCACGCCCTTCTCCCGGCAAACCTCCCGGAGCAGGGCTTTCCTGGCGTCCGGCGGGAGGCCGCACCCAGAGAGATCCCTGACGAGCGCCACCGCCTCCCCCTCCAGGAGGAATTTCCTCCCAGCCAAGGCCTCCTCGAAGAGCCTGCGAACTTCGGCGCGGGCTTCGCTCAGGCGCTTCTGCTTCGCCGTGGGCAAATCGCTCAGCCCGGCAGCCTCCACGGCGGCCTCGAGGGAACCGAAGAGCCTGTAGTACACGTGCTCCCGCGGGCAGCCCGCCTCCCTGCCAGCCTTTCCTCTCAGGTCGGCTGCCGTCGGCCGCGACCCCCCAAGAATCTCCGAGAGCCGCCTGAGCGCAGCCAGGCACTCCTCTCTGGTCTGCTTCGTTCCTCTGGGCATGAAAATTTTCCCCTCAACGTGCAGAGTGCATGCTGTTGATTTTCGATGCCACCAGCGCCTTTTTCCTGCACCGCGGCAGGAACAACCCGCACGCTCGGGCCTCCGGGTCACCGCGGGAAAGCACCTCCGCAAGGGCCTCCTTTCCTACCTCCTTTAGCACTTCGGCGGCGTGCAGCTCTTCCGGAACCGCCCTCTCCAGGGTACCGTAACGGGGAAGGCCAGCCACGCAGCCCCACCGCACCTCTTCCCTTCCCCGGACCCTGACCAGAAAACGGCAGTCCCGGCAGTGCTTTATCGCCTTTTCCCGCACCTCCGGCAGGATGATGCGGTGACCCTCCCACAGCCGGTTATCCCGCATACCGCACCCCCGCCCCCGTTAAAGACGCCGCCCGGAAAATGGCCCTCTCCCCGAACCTGCTGCGGATGTAGTCGCAGGCCCGCTCGGCCCTCTCCCACTTCTCCCTTCCCTCAAAAAGGGTGAGCTGCCGCGGGGGGCCAGCAGTCAGCCCGGCCAGGGCCACCCCCACCGTGCGCACGGGCCAGCCCTCCGGCCAGTGCCGTTCCAGTAATTCCACCGCCGCCCGGTAGACGTCCGCAGCCAGGTCGGTGTACGCGGGAAGGGTCTTCATACGCGAAAGATAAGCAAAATTAGCGTCCTTTAAGGACAGCACCACAGTCCTGCCCGCGTAACCCCCGCCCCTGGCCCTTTCGGCCACCTTCTCGGCCAGCTCCAGGATGACCACCTTTATCTCCGCAAGCCGGTAGTAGTCCCGGGGCAGGGTCACCTGCTGCCCGATGCTCTTGACCCTTTCCAGCGAGTGCGGGTCGACGGGGCTTTCGTCAATGCCGTTGGCGCACCGCCAGAGGACCTCCCCGTAAACCCCGAAGCGCATCCGCAGGATCCTCACCGGAAAGTTGGCCAGATCGCCGATGGTGTGGATGTTCAGGAACTTTAAGTGCCGCTCGTAGCGGGGGCCGACGCCGAA
>NZ_AUBR01000029.1 GCF_000429345.1 Desulfovirgula thermocuniculi DSM 16036
TGGCGAAGCTTTGGGGAATCGGCACCGCTTCCGACGCCGGCGGCAGCCCCCAGGCAAAGTGCTGGTAGGGGAGCAGGCGGGAAGTCCAGGTGGAGGGAGCGGTGATGCGCGGCACGGCCAGCGGGTGGGCAAGGGCCGGGCCGGTGCCGAACAGCTTCTGGAAGACGATATTGTTTCCGATATGGTCCTCGTGGTGGTGGGTGTTGATGACGGTGCGCACGGGATAGGAGGCAAAAACTTCGGGGATCTCTTCCGCCACGTGCGCCGGGCCGCTGTCAATGAGCACCCCGTCCACATAGTAGCAGGCCATCGTGTAAACCGGCCTGCCTTCGTGGAGGCGGGCCATGGTAAACCGGATGACGGGACCGAACTCGCTGACGCTAATCATTTTTGGCCCTCCTTTTGACTTGCGGGTAGTGTAAATTGAAAAAACCACACATCCCAGTGGGATCGGGATGCTTGTGGATCAATTTATTGCACGGCTTCCACCCCCGCAATTCGCCCTGGCGATGTACCCCCTCGTGTCTCTCGAGATGCCGCGTACCACCTTTCCCCAAGCCTTTTCCCCCTCCACCTGCCCGGGTGTGGAGGTTGCCGTGCTCCGAGACAGGATCCTCCAGCCCTCGCGGTGAGTTGCTTTCAGGCTCTCCGCGCCGCACGCTCGTCGTGGCTTGTGCAGCAAAACTCCAACGGCCCAGCACAGGTTACCCGAATCTCCCAGAGTGGCTTCCTGTAACAGTCTCTTGCCTTAAATTTTCCGGATGGCTTGGGAAAGATTAATTTTGCAAAGGTTCTTAATGAATGAGTGGTCATTCACTTGTGTGGACAATATAATCACTCTTGCAAACGCCGCCGCGTTTCCCAAAAAACGGGTTTTACAACCCGGCCGACCGCGGTCAAACAACACGAGCGCCCAGCACCACTTCCGGGTTTCGGTACAGTCGAGGAGAGAGGTTTCGTCTACCATTCTACCTGCAGGCCGCCTGAAGTCCCCAAAGGAAACGCCGTGCCGCCGCAGTATCCTTGTTACCTGGAACCGCCGCCAAATGGCGGCCGGATACCCTTCTTCAAGAGACTTAACTGACAGATGCTCGGACTCGAACAAGCCTTTTCCCTTGCCACAGAAGCTCTCATCTGCCTCAAAACGTATCGCGGGGCGCATGTTCAACAACTCCACCTCTCCCCACTTCCCCAAGCCCGAAGGAAGAAACCCGGGTCTACGAGGCGACCACCGCTACACCTAGCACTGCAACCCCAGTAGAGGGGGGCTTACACTCCGAGCCCTCCATTTAGCCGCCTACCTCTGCCCAAGCGCTGCCTTCCACAGCCTCACCGCCAGCTTCTCGATGTAGTCCCTGTTCTCCAGTTTCGCTACCCACTTCACAGGGATGGCCTCAATCACAAGCCATGCGCCCGAAATAGCGCCGTTCATGCTGGCAATAGTGTCGGCATCCCCGCCCAAGCTCGCCGCTTCAGCCACCGCTTCCTCAAAAGAGCCGGGGTGCCGTAGGACACAGCAGATTGCCGCGGGCACCGAGTTGAAGGCTTCAATGCCGTTGCCCAAGCGGACGGCCACCTCAGCCGAGTCATCGGCGTCCAGAAGATCTTTCGTTTTCTCCAGTTTACCCCGGTAGACCTGTTCGGTGACGAAGACTTTCAGCCTGTCCAGGAAATCCTCGGGGGAACCGGACGGCCCGCAAACTACGGCCAGAGCCACGGCAAACGCCTGCAGGGCGGCCCCTTCCTTCCCCAGGGAATGGGCATGGGTGATCTGGGCCGACAGAAAGGCCACTTCCCGCAGCTTCGCAGGGTCGCGGTAGTAGAAAAGCCCCCTAGGGCAATCCGCATTGCTGCCCCGTTGCCGAAGGAGCCTCCGGGATAGATTTCCTCTGCCGCCCGGTCCCACGGCGTGCCCAACTTTATTCTCTGGAACACCCGCGGCGGACCCAGACCGTAGCCCCGCCAAGGCTCTCGTTCGAAGTTTCGGAGGAAAGTACCGGCCAGGTGGCTGCCGTCGAAACCGCGCCAGACCATGAGGGATTCGGCCACGCCAATCGCCATGTGGGTGTCGTCGGTGTAGCGCAGGATTTGCCTTCTCTCCGCGGCGGCGAAAACTTCCTTCTTATCCACCGGCCCTGCGCCCTCGAAAGGCGCGCCCAGGGCGTCCCCCAGGGCCAGCCCCACGAGGCAGCCACGGAACTTTATCTTCAGGGCGTCCCATCCCGGCCCGGTCGCCAAAATAACCTCCTCCTCCTTTCCGTCCAGCCGCAAGCGCGAACTCACACGTTCGTCGGCCCCTCTCATCCTGCGTTGGAGAACTGGCTCCAGATTTTTCCTACCAGTTCTTCTACCGCTTTTCTCGATGCGTTCTTTGCCACCTTAAGCGCATTATATAAACTGTATCCTGCCATGCGAGCCCCTGCTGCAAAACTCCCTGCTTCCAGCGTCGCCCTGAGCAACCGTGTTGCCTCATCTCCCAGGGTGACCTCTACTAGCTCCTTATCGGGCAGTATTCCCAGGTACGGCTGGCCTGCCAGCCAGGATATCACCGCGCATAGGGCCGGGTCATTAGGAACCTTGAGGACGCGGATACCTCTTTTCCGGCATTCCATCCTGACCAGGTCTTCTCTAGCCCGCTGGTTAACGCCGCATTTTCCAAGCTGGGCTACTATAGCCTGCTTTTCGCTTCTGAAAAGCACTTTTTTGTCTTTCAGGAACTCCTCTAATTGCTCCCTTGCCCTAGAAAACGATTCCGCACGGTGTTTCTTCCCTGCAGTGGGCAGGTTACTCAACCCTGCTGCTTCTACAGCGACTGAAAAAGACCCAAATAATCTTTCTATTGTACCTTTAGGAGGACAACCTGCTGCTCTCCCAACCATGCCAATCAAGTCCGCCGCTGTTGGTCGTGCGCCGCCGAGGGCTTCCGAGAGGTTTCTGAGCGCCGTCAGGCACTCTTCTTTCGTCCATTCTCTCCTCTTCTTGGGCACCACCGATGCGCCTCTTCTTCAAAAGGGCTTTGGTACATATTTTGGCTCAATCCGTGATTTTTTCCTGCATCTCGGCAGGAACAACCCGCACGCCCGGGCCTCCGGATCACCGCAGGAAAGCACCTCCGCTAGGCCCTCCTTCCCCGCTTCTTCCAGCACTTCGACGGCGTGCAGCTTTTCCGGAACCGCCTTCTCCAGGCAGCGTCAGCCCCACGCCCGCCGCCCCGATGGTGCCCACGAAGAGCCTGCACTCCGGACTGTTCTGGAACCTCTCCACCGCAGCCTGCCTCTCCGCCGCACCGCTCTCCCCGGTGAGCACCACGCTGCCCCTGTACTTCCTGCCCAGGTACTCCGCCACCCTGCGGTGGTGCGCAAAGAGCACCAGCTTCTTCCCGCTCTCGAGGAAGTTGTCTACCCACTCTTCCACTGCCGGCATCTTCAGCTTCGCCGCCACCAGCTTCAAGTAGGACACCTTCGCCAGCGCCTCCGCCCGCAGGGCGGACCGCACCTGCTCCCTCGAGAGCTCCCCTTCCCTCACCTTCTCCAGGAGCCAGGCCCGGAAGCTCTCCTCCGCCTTCCTGTACTCTGCCGGGTCGGAGAGTTCGACCGGGACCACCACCGTTCGCTTCGGCGGCAGCTCCTCCAGGACGTCTTCCTTCAGCCGCCGTATCATCACCGTGCTCCGCAGGCGCTCGTTCAGCTCGTCGAGGTTCGACGCACCGGAGAAGTCCCAAACGACCTTCTCCACGCCGCCGCGCGCCACTATCGTCTTCCTGTGGCCCCCGCAGTAGCGTATCCCGTACTTTATGAAGTCCGGGAACTCCCCCGGGGCCAGGAGCTTCAGCTGCGTGTACAGGTCTACCGGCCTGTTCAGGATAGGCGTCCCGGTCAGGCAGATGACCGCCTCCGCCCTCCCGGCCACCTCGAGTGCCGCCTTCGTCCGCTTCGCCGTCCTGTTCTTGATGTAGTGGCTCTCGTCCAGTACGACGGCCTTCACTCTCCCTTTCAAAACCGGGACCCAGGCGTGCAGGACGTCGTAGTTGATTACCAGGATGGGCGCCGACACCTCGCAGGTCCTCTCGCCCTCCAGGACCTGCACGCGGTTCTCCGGACACTCCTCCAGGAACTTTTCCGCCTCCCTGCGCCAGTTGAGCTTCAGCGACGCCGGACAAACGATCAGCGCGGGCCTCAAGTCCTTCCTGGCCTGTAAAAACGCCAGCGCCTGCAGCGTCTTCCCTAACCCGGGTTCGTCCGCTATCAGTACCCTCTTCCGCTCCAGCGCGAACTTTACCCCGGCTTTCTGGTAGCCGTACAGCTTTGCCCGCAGACCCGGCACCTCGAGGTCCGCCTCCGTCGCCGACGAACCCTCTACCCTCTCCCTCAGGCTCCCCAGGAGGGATTCGGCTTCCTGCGTGAACGCAAAACCGGCCTCCCTCAGCTTCTCGGACACCTTCGTGGAAGGCCGGAGGTGCCACTTCTTGCCCCGCGGGTCGAAGGTGCCCCCGAGCCTCTTGACCAGGCTGACCAGGTCGGCGTCGTAAGGGAACTTCACGGCCAGCCTGTCGCCTTCGGCGTCCACGACTTTCCCCGCAAGGACGGGTAAGTCGCCGGAGAGGACCGCCGCCAGCCTCGGGCTCACCGAAAACCCGTACCTCACCACGATGTCCCTTGCGTCCGCGCACAGAGGCAGGTGCCAGCACCTCATGACGCCGTTGTAGTACGCCCCCGGCACCTTCTTGGCCAGCGCGTTCAGCTCGTCGTAACCGAAGAAGAGGACCACCCTGCCGTTCAACAGGTCCGCGGTCCTCGACGCGGAAAAAAGGTTCCTCTCCACTTCCGGCCACCTCAAAAAAGAAAAGGTCCGCACTCTGTGCGGGCCGAGTTAAACGCGCGTTTAATTTTGTTGCAGCGACATGGGCTCTATCGGCACGCCAATGCTGTGGCCGCCGCCCAGGACCAGGGAAACGGTGGGCTTGGAGAGGCTGGCAATCATCTCGGCAATGGCCAGCCCGGCTTCCACGTCCCCGCCCACTGTGTTTAGGATGACCAGCACGCCCTCGATTTCCGGGCTCTGCTCCAGCGCCACCAGCTGGGGGATAACGTGCTCGTACTTGGTGGTCTTGTTCTGCGGCGGCAGCACCAGGTGGCCCTCGATTTGCCCTACAATGGTCAGGCAGTGAATGTTACTCTTGACCTCCGGAACGGGGCTCGAGCCCATCTCCCTGATGGACGCGGCCACCTGTTCCTTGCTGGCCCCCTGCACGCGCCGGTGGGGCTCTTGCTCTTCCTGGGAAATGCAGGGGTACTCCCCCTCATGCCCCCACACGCACCGGTTGGGCTCAAAGGACATAGGCTCCCCCTCTCATCAGCCCGTGTTTCCTTTACTTTAGTATGGTTGCCGCGCAAAGAAAAATACACGGGCCCCGGGGGCCCGCGCGTTAACTGTTAAGCTCGCCGTGCAAAAGAACACCATCACCCGGAGACGAGCATCCTGCCCAGCTCAAAGGCGCGCGCCCGCAGCTGGGAGTCGCCGGCAGCCTTTTGGGGATCGTTTGCCCCGGCGCATACAATGGTGGCGGCAACCTCAAGCCCCAGCAGTTTTAAGCCGCCGGCCAGGTAATCAAAATACTCCTTAAAGGCCTTGGCCTGGGGGTTTCCCAGGGAGTACACCAGAGCGACCTTTTTTACCCCGTAGCGCGGCTTAAAGTCCGGGCCGATGATGGAGAAAAGGCGGAACATTAACCCATAACGGAAGGGCTGTCCAGCGCTGGGAACGGGCCTTAGTAAGACCCTTTCGCCAAACGCCCCTTAGACCGCGGCCACGGGAAACCCCGCACCGCTTCCGCCTGCATTCACCGGCTCCTGCGGGTTCTAACGCCCGTGACGGGCACACAAAGTGCACGGGCCCTTTCCTGGGCCCGTGCACGCCGAAATGCGCGCTCTTATACCTCTACAATGATGGGCAGGATCATGGGTCTCCGCCGGGTCCTTTCGTAGAGAAACTTGCCCAGCACGTCCCTTACCTGGGCCTTGATGGAGGCCCACTCGGACAAATCGCGCTTCCCGCACCTGTCCAGGGCCTCCCGCACCTTCTGCCGGGCCTCCTCCATGAGCTGCTCGGATTCCCGCACGTAGACAAAGCCTCGCGAGACAATGTCCGGACCGGCCACCAGCTGCCCCAACTCGCGGCTGACGGTAATGACCACAATGAGGATGCCGTCTTGGGAAAGCTGCCGGCGGTCCCGCAGCACGATGTTGCCCACATCCCCCACGCCCAGGCCGTCCACCAGCACGCGCCCGGCGGTAACGCGCCCGGCAATGCGCCCCGTGCGCCGGGTAAATTCCAGGACCTGGCCGTTTTCGGCCACAAAGATGTTTTCCGGTGGCAGGCCCATGCTGCGGGCCAGCTCCGCGTGCTTAATTAACATGCGGTACTCGCCATGGATGGGCACAAAGAAGCGCGGCTTCACCAGGTTAATCATGAGCTTTAGCTCTTCCTGGCTGGGGTGACCGCTGACGTGGATGCCGGAAACAGCCTCGTAAATGACGTGGGCCCCCTGCTTGAAAAGCTGGTCGATGATCCTGGCCACCATTTTTTCGTTGCCCGGTATGGGCGTGGCGGAGATGATAATGGTGTCCCCCGGATAGACCTCCATCTGGCGGTGGTCCCCGAGGGCCATGCGGCTCAACGCCGACATGGGCTCGCCCTGGCTGCCCGTGCAGAGAATCACCACCTTGTTCCTGGGCAGCCGGTTGGCCTCTTCCAGCTCCACGAGGGTACCCTCGGGAATATGGATGTAGCCCAGTTCGTGGGCAATGTTGACCACGTTAATCATGCTGCGCCCCACCACCGCCACCTTGCGGTCGTAGCGGTGGGCTATGGTAATGGCCTGCTGCAGGCGGTGGATGTTGGAAGCAAAGGTGGCAATAATAATGCGCTCCCGGGCCTGGCGGAAGGCCTCATCAAAGGTGTTGCCGACCATGCGCTCGGACATGGTGTAGCCGGGCCGCTCTACGTTGGTACTGTCGGAAAGCAGCACCAGCACGCCCCTTTCCCCCAGCTGGGCCAGCCGGAAAAAGTCCGTAAGCTCGCCGTCTACGGGCGTGTGGTCGATCTTGAAATCCCCGGTGTGCACCACCACCCCTAACGGCGTATGCACGGCTAGGGCCACCGCATCGGGTATGCTGTGGGAAACCCGGATGAACTCCACCCTAAAAGGCCCCACGGTTACCGTGTCCCGGGGCTTGACCACCCTCAGGTCGGCCTCACCCCCTATGCCGTGCTCCTTTAGCTTGGACTGCACCAGGGCAAGGGTAAGCTTCGTGCCGTATACGGGCACGTGAAGGTGCTTGAGCACGTAGGGGAGGGCCCCGATATGGTCCTCGTGCCCGTGGGTGAGCATAATTCCCAGGACGTTATCCCTGTTCTCCAGGAGGTAAGTGATATCGGGGATGACCACGTCTATCCCCAGCATTTCCTCTTCGGGAAACATGAGCCCGCAGTCAATAACCAAAATGCTCTCCCCATACTTTACGGCCATCATGTTTTTGCCTATTTCCCCCAGCCCCCCCAGGGGGATGATGGCCAGCTTGGGTTCCTTGGCCAAGTAAACACCTCCTTTCCCTGCCGTGATGAGAAAAAGCCGTTCCTTTTATGCCCGATGGTTATTATAGCATGCGGGGCTTTGCCCCGCGAAAGCGAAAAATGAGGGAAGCAAGTCCCTCATTGCGACCTTAAAACAGGCGTTCCGGCGGGAAACCAAATACAGCCCTTTAAATCAGCTTCAAGCTTGCCAGGGTATTCTTAATGGCCTCTTTTTCCTGCGGGTTGGCCTCCACCAGAGGCAGCCGGTGCCCGCCCACCTGGTGGCCCAGGAGGTTAAGGGCGGCTTTCACCGGCACGGGGTTGGTGGTAATGAACATTACCTTAAACAGGGGATACAGCTCGAGGTGGATCTGCATGGCCAGGGTGGTGTTGCCGGCGGTAAAGGCATTGATCATCTCCTTCATGCGCGGGCCCACCACATGGGAGCAGACGCTCACCACGCCCTTTGCTCCCAGGGCCATCATGGGCAGGGTCAGGGAGTCGTCCCCGCTGTAGATGGCAAAGTGATCAGGCAGCAGCCGGCGCAGCTCGCTCACTTGGTCCATGTTCCCCGAGGCTTCCTTTATGGCCACGATGTTTTCTATTTGCGCCAGCCTGGCCACCGTCTGGGGGAGAAGGTTGACGGAGGTGCGCCCGGGAATGTTGTAAAGCATTACCGGCAAGTTCGTGCTCGTGGCCACGGCCTTGAAGTGCTCGTAGAGACCTTCCTGGGAGGGCTTGTTGTAGTACGGGGCCACCAGCATCACCCCGTCCACGCCCACCTTCTCTGCCGCCTGGGTGAGGGCAATGCTTTCGGCCGTGCTGTAGCTTCCCGTGCCGGCTATAACCGTAGCCTGCCCCCCTACCTCCTCCACCACCGCGCGGAAAAGCTCTACCTTCTCCTCCTTGGAAAGGGTGGGTGATTCCCCGGTGGTGCCGCACACCACCAGACCGTCGGAACCGTTCTGCACCAGGTAGCGGGCCAGCTTCCTGGCCTGCTGGTAATCAACCGCCAGGTCTTTGGTAAAGGGGGTTACCATGGCGGTGAGAAGTCGCCCAAAGTCAACGGCCAAAACCCTCACCTTCCTTCCTTAAAAGAAAAGCTCACTTTATAAACTGGCGGTGCAACGCCCTCACGGCCCTCTCCATGTCATCCTGCCTGACAAGCACCCAGATGGTGGTGTAGGAGTCGTTACACTGCAGGATGGGGATGCCCTCTTTGCTCAAGGCATCCACAATGGCCGCCATGACACCCGGCACGCCGGTCATGCCAGCACCCACTGCCGCCACCTTGGCGCAGCTCGGCGTTATTTCGGGCGTAAATCCGGTGTTTTCCAAAACCTGGGCTGTTTTCTCGGCCACCTCCTCCTTAACGGTAAAAACAACCTGGTGGGGGAAAACGTTGATGAAGTCCAGGCTAATACCCGCCAGGGCCAGGGCCTTGAAAAGCCGCCGCTGCTGTTTTAAGCCGTCGGGCCCGGCGTCAAAGTGTACCTTGAACTGCACGAGGTGCGAGATATGGGTAATGCCGGTGATGAGGCGGTCGCGGGTGATGTCGATGGAGCCCTTGTAAACCTCGCCGGTGGTGGTGACCAGCGTCCCCGGCAGGTCGTTGAAGGTAGACCTCACCCGCATGGGAATGTTTCTCTGCATGACGATTTCCACCGCCCGGGGGTGCACAACCTTGGCCCCCTCGTGGGCCAGGTGGCAGAGCTCGTCGTATGTGACCTTCTCCCTGATCACGGCGTCGTCCACGATCCGCGGGTCGGCGGTCATAATGCCGTCCACGTCGGTATAGATGTCCACGTACTCCGCGTTGAGGGCCACGCCCAGGGCCGCCGCCGTGGTATCGCTGCCGCCGCGGCCCAGGGTGGTGATCTCCCCTTCCTCGCTTATGCCCTGAAAGCCGGCCACTACCACAATCTTGCCCTCACGGGCGTGTTTTAAAATGGCTTCCGGCTTGACCTTTAAAATGCGCGCTTCGGTAAAGCTGTTATCGGTAATGATGCCGGCCTGGGCCCCGGTGAGGAAGACAGCCGGGTGCCCCATCTTTTCCAGCGTGGCCACCATCACCACGCCGGAAATGATCTCCCCGCAGGACATGAGAAGGTCTAGTTCCCGGGGCGAAACGTGGCGGTTGATCTGGCGCACCAGGTTGATGAGGGTGTCGGTGGCGTAGGGGTCGCCGTTTCTCCCCATGGCCGAAACGACCACCACCGGCGTGTAACCCTCTTCCTTGGCGGCGATAATTTTGGCCGCCACCCGCTCCCGGCCCTCCGGGGTGGCTACGGAAGTGCCGCCGAATTTTTGCACCAGAAACCTCACGGCTACTTCACCCGCAGGCAGCGGTACTCCAGCAGGAGTTCGGCAATTTGCACGGCATTGGTGGCCGCCCCTTTCCGCAGCTGGTCCGCCACCACCCAGAAGTTCAGGCCCCTCTCCAGGGAGTTGTCTTCGCGGATGCGGCCCACAAAGACCTCGTCCCTGTGGGCGCAGTAGAGGGGCATGGGGTACTCCTTCTGGGCCGGGTTATCCATGACCACAATGCCCGGAAAAGCGGCCAGGACCTCCCTCGCCCTCTGCGCGCTGATCTTCTCTTCCGTCTCCACGTTGATCGCCTCGGAGTGGCAGCGGTAAACGGGAACCCTGACGGTAGTGGCCGTAACGGCCAGCCGCTCGTCGTGCAGGATCTTGCGCGTTTCCCTAACCATTTTCCATTCTTCTTTAGTATAATCCATCTCCTGGAACACATCAATGTGCGGGATGAGGTTAAAGGCAATCTGGTAGGGGAAAACCTTAGGGGGATACTCGCCCCCTTCCAAAACGGCCTTTGTCTGGGCGGTCAGCTCTTCAATGGCCTCCAGACCGGCGCCGGATACCGCCTGGTAGGTGGAAACGACCACCCTCTTCACGCCGGCCACATCCTTGATGGCCTTTAACGGCACCACCATGATGATGGTGGAGCAGTTGGGGTTGGCAATGATGCCCCGGTGCCACTTCACGTCCTCCGGGTTGACCTCCGGCACCACCAGCGGCACCTGGGGGTCCAGGCGGAAATGGCTGCTGTTGTCGATAACCACGCAGCCTTTCTCCACGGCTGCGGGCCCGAACTCCTTGCTGGCCGCCCCGCCGGCAAAGAGGGCAATGTCCATGCCCTCAAATACCTCCGGCGTGGTTTCCTCCACCGTATGGGTTTGCCCCCTGAAAACCACCTGCTTTCCCGCCGAGCGGGCCGTCGCGCAAAGGCGCAGTTCCCCCACGGGGAAATTTCTCTCTTCCAGAACCTTTAAGATCTCCCGACCCACGGCGCCTGTAGCGCCTACCACCACCACATTGTACAAAAGGCCACTCCTCCCTTCACGCCTAAAAAAACTAGCCCGCCAGGCAATCCGGGCCTCTCCGTGGATGCTCTTTTAAGAAAAAATTATAACGCTTCTTTGCCGGGAAAACTAGCCCAAAGATATGAGCACGGGCTGAATTTGCTTCCCCTGCAGGGCACAAAGCACCGTATCCAGGATGAGGTCCATCTTGGCCTTTAGGGAGTTGGGCTTTTCCTGCGGGTTGTCCTGGCCAAAAGGCACCAGGTAGATGTTCTTGGTGTTTAAAAGGAGTCCCAGGTTTTTGGCGTTCATGCCCAGCCCGTCGTTGGTGGAGATGGCCAGCACCACCGGGCGCAGGTTGCGCAGGTGGGCTTTTACGGCCATGAGCACCGGCCCGTCGGTAATGCCGTTGGCCAGCTTGGCCAGGGTATTCCCCGTACAGGGAGCGACTACCACCACGTCGAAAAGCTTGCCGGGGCCAATGGGCTCCGCCCCGACGATGGTGTTTATGGGCAGGCGCCCGGTTATCCCTTCCAGCAAGGTTTTCCACTTGCTGGCAGGCCCGTACTTCGTATCCGTGGAGTCCACAGAGGAACTGATAATGGGGTAAACCTCGGCCCCCTCCTTAACCAGCCTTTCTACCTCCACCATTACCTCATCAAGGGTACAGTGGGAACCCGTGAGGGCAAAACCAACGCGTACGCCCTGCAAACGCATGACCAGCACCTCCGGCCAACCCCTAGAGGGCCAGCAAATCGGCCAGCAGCCTGGGAACCACCCGGGCCAGGATCTCCCCCGCCGTGCGCGGCGCCACCTTCCCGGGCAGCCCGGGCAGCAGCCGGGCTTTGAGGCCCAGCCGGCGGGCGGCCTCAAAATCGGTGCCCCCAGGAGAGGAGGCCAGGTCTAAAATGAGGGTATCGGGCCGCGCGTGGCGGAGAACCTGCTCGTCAAGCACCAGGGCGGGAACGGTATTGAAGATGACATCGGCCTGGTCAACAACGCCGGGGAGTTCGGCAAAGCTGGCCGTATCCAGGCCCATTTCAAAGGCCCTGGCCAGCTGGGCGGGGTTACGGGCTACCACCAGGGTACGGGCACCCAAAGCGTGAAGCATCCTGGCCAAAGTCATGCCCGTGCGGCCAAACCCCAGGACCGCACAGCGGCTACCGTGAATGGTAATGGGGAGGCTCTCCATGGCCGCCTGGATGGCGCCCTCGGCGGAGGGAATGGAGTTTAAGATGGCCACCTCATCCATCTCCATTAATTCCACCAGCCGCACTCCCGCGCGCTCGGCCATCTCCCGCAGGCTTGGCCTGGCCACGCCCACCAGCACCGGGGAACCGGGGGGCAAGAGGCACAGGTGATCGGGGAGGAGAACCTGCGGCTGCTCCATAAAGTCCCCGTAGATCCTGCCTTCCTCGTCTATGCCGCGCACGGGCAGGATTAAAGCCCTGGCCCCCGCCACGGCAGGGGCAATATCGGCAAAGGTTTCGATCCCTTCCCCCTCCACCGGCAGGCCGACTGCCCTAACCGCCGCTCCCAGCGCCGCCAGCCTTGCGGCGAGGATCTTTTCCCTGGCATCGCCGCCCACCAGAGCCACCGCTACCCCCTGCAGGCTTGGCTGCATGGCCGGCTAACCCTCCCTGGAGTCTGTTTACCTCCAATATATGAACGCCCCGGGGAGGGAGGTGCCTGGTCACGGCCTCACTCGAAAACAAGCTTGTCCAGCCCGTAAACCAGCCCCTCGAGCTCCATCACCCGGCGTATGGCCAGCAGCACGCCCGGCACGAACGATTCCCGGGAGAGGGAATCGTGGCGGATGGTCAGCGTCTGGCCGAGCCCTCCAAAAATGACCTCCTGGTGGGCCACCAGGCCGGGCAGGCGCACGCTGTGCAGGCGGATGCCGCCGTCAAAACAGGCGCCCCGGGCACCGGGTATCTTTTCCACCTCCGCAGGCAGGCCCTGCCGGAAATCCCCCCGGGCGGCGGCAACAACCTCCGCCGTCTTCAGGGCCGTTCCCGAGGGAGCATCGAGCTTCTGATCGTGGTGCAGCTCGATGATTTCCACATGGGGGAAGAACTTGGCCGCTTCGGCCGCAAAGCGAATGAGCAGCACCGCGCCGAGGGCAAAGTTAGGGGCCACCACGCAACCCACCCTTTGCTTTTCGGCCAGGGCGCGGATCTCCTCCAGCTCCGCGCCGCTCATGCCGGTTGTACCCACCACGGCGCGCACCCCGTTGCGGAGGGCTTTTTTAACGTTATCGGCCACGGCATCGGGGGTGGTAAAGTCGACCATTACGTGCGGCGCAACGCGGTGAAGCACCTCCTCCAGGTCCCGCTGCAGGGTGATGCCGACTTCCGACCCTCCCCAGAGGAGGCCCACATCCTGGCCCTCCCCCCGCACGTCCACGGCTCCTGCCAGGACCATATCCTCGGCCTGCCAGACGGCCCTGGAAACCACCCGGCCCATGCGGCCTCCGGCCCCTACCACGACTACCTTTATCAAGGCCAGCCCCTCCTACCGAAAAAAATAATCCGCATATTAAGACTAATTTTCTTCTACGGCCCGCATGGATATCCCTTCCACCGCTTAAAAACGGCGCGGGACGGCATGCGCCTGCTCCAGGTCAACAATAATGAACTCGGCGCCTATCTTACGCACCGCCTCCCAGGGAATGACCAGCTGCTGCCGGTCCAGCCAGAAGCCAATCGGTCCGCCGCGCCGGGGCAGGATAATGGCCTGTATCTGGCCCGTTTCCGTGTCGATCACCACATCGCTCTCGCCCACCACGCCCAGGCGGCTGCCATCGTAAAGATTAACAATTTCCTTGCCCGCCAGCTCGTTTAAGCGCAAGGCCCCTTCACCTCCGCACGAACTGCCAGAACCTTACAATAAAGGGCTGGACAACGGCCAGGGCAATAGAGAGGGCCGCCAGAGGCTCAACCTGCACGCCCCACACCCTAACCCTCTCCGGCACCTCCAGGCCCAGAAAGGTAAACAGCAACACTAGGGAAAGGTAGATGCCCCCTGCCGTACCCACCAGGCCGGCCAGGGCCTGGGAAAGGGGCGAAGGACGGCTTATTTCCGCCACATCCCAGCCCTGGCTCCTCAAGGCGCTCATCCTCATTCTCTCCCGCAGGGAGAAAAAAAGAAGGAGGGCCAGCAAAAGAAGCAGGAGATAGGGCGCCAAAAAAACCACCCCCGCTAGCATTATACGGGGGTGGGACAAGGTTTAGAACTAGGCGCAAAAGGCCTCCAGGATACTCCGGTCGTCCCACGGCCCAACGGTGGCCGCGGCAAAGCACTCGGGCCTGAGCATTTCCTGCGCCAGCCCCTGCACGTCCTCGGCGGTAATCCGTTCTATGCGGGCCACCACCTCTTCCGGCGGGACAACCTCCCCCAGGTAGAGCTGGGACTTGGCTAGGCGGCTCATTCTGGTGGTGACGCTCTCCAGGCTGAGCCACAGGTTGCCGATGAGCTGGTCCTTGGCGCGCTTGAGCTCCGCGGGCTTAAGGCCGTTCTCGCGGATATCCCGGATCTCCCTGGAGATCAGCTCCAGCACCGCCGGCACGTTCTGGCGGCTCAGGCCCGCATAGATGCAGAAGAGCCCCGCATCGTGGTAAGAGCTGTGGTAGGAATAAACGGAATAAACCAGGCCCCTCTGCTCTCTTATCTCCTGGAAGAGGCGGGAGCTGATGCCGCCGCCCAAAACGGTATTAATTACCTGGAAAACGTAAACCCTCTCGTTGCTCAGCGGCAGGCCCGGCGTTCCCACGCACAGGTGTACCTGCTCGGTATCCTTTACGCGGCAGGTGACCTGCCTGTGGGGTGAGGGCCGCACCAGCCGGCGGTCCGCCTGCTCCCCCTGTAGCGGCTCAAAAACGGCCCGCAGCTTTTCCAGCACCCGGGCAGGGTCGATGTTTCCGGCCACCGCCACTACCATATTCTGGGGGCAGTAGTGCCGGCGGTAGTAGTTAAGGATCTCCTGGCGGGTGAGCCGCCCGATTACCTCCGCCGTGCCGATGATGGGCCGCCCCAGGGAGTGCCCCTGCCAGATGGTGGTGGCAAAGACGTCGTGCACGAGCTCATCCGGGGCGTCCTCGTACATCTTTATTTCCTCGATAATGACGTTTTTTTCCCGCTCTATATCCTCTGCGGCAAAGCGGGAGTGGAAGAGCATGTCCTCCAGTACGTCAATGGCCAGGTCGAGGTGCTCGTCCAGGACGCGGGCGTAATAGCAGGTATATTCCTTGGTGGTAAAGGCGTTGAGCTGTCCCCCTACGGCGTCCAGGGCCTCGGCTATTTCCCTGGCCGTGCGTCTGGCTGTGCCCTTGAACATCATGTGCTCGATGAAATGGGAAACCCCTGCCACCGCCGGGCTTTCATCCCGGGAGCCCACGTTAACCCAAATGCCCAGCACCACCGAGCGCACATGGGGAATGCTCTCGGTGAGAATGGTTACCCCGTTGTCCAGCTTCACTGCCTGGTACAAATGCCCTGCACCCCCATCCTAGAAAAGACGTGCCTAGTTTCAATTCGCTGCCGCCGCCCAAAATCCTTTATCCCCTCCCACCACAACCGGTAAAAAGGCTTTTTCTTCACCTGGGAGGCGGTGAGGAGCAGGGCCCGCGCCACCGGCTGGCCTCCAACCCATACCTCCAGGTGGCCGGCAGGCATCTTGGGAGGCACCGGGGCCACCAAACCGCCCGGGGAGAACACTCTCTTCTCTGCACCTGCGCCACCCCGCGCGGGAAGCACGGCTTTCAGCGTGCGGGCGCTTACCAGGGAGACGCGCGGCGCCACCCCGAAAGATACCTCGGCCTGCCCGCAAACCTGGCCGGCCTCCACCACGGTGTCTTCCTTGAAGGCCCCGAAACCGTAATTAAGCAGGGCAACCGTATCACCGTAGCGATCCTCGCTGTGCAGTACCACGCTGATGAGCCGCCGGCCCCCGCAGCTGGCCGAGGCTACCAGGCACTGGCCGGCTTCACCGGTGGTACCCGTCTTTACTCCGTCGGCCCCGGGGTAGCTCCAGAGAAGGCGGTTGGTGTTGTGGAGGTGGTACACGCCCCAGGGCGGGCAGGTAAAGGCGTGGTAGCGGGTGGAAACGATTTCCCTAAACGCGGGATTGGAAAGGGCGTACCTGGCCAGAAGGGCCAGGTCGTAGGCCGTAGAAACATGCCCCGGGGCGGGCAGGCCGTGGGGGTTGCGAAAGGAAGTCCTGGTGGCTCCCAGCTCCCTGGCCTTGCCGTTCATCAGCCACACGAAGTTTTCTTCGCTACCGGCCAGGTGCTCGGCAATGGCCACGCAGGCGTCGTTCCCGGAACACAGGAGTGCCCCGTATACCAGCTGGCGCAAGGTAAGGCGCTGATGGGGGAACAGGCCCATGCTGCTTTCGCCCACTGCTGCCGCCCGGGGGCTCACCGTAACCAACTGGTCCGGCACACCCCCCTCCAGGGCCAAAAGGGCGGTCAGGATCTTGGTGGTGCTGGCCGGCGGGCGCGGTTGGTGGGCGTTTTTGGCATAAAGGACCTGCCCGGTGCCGGCATCCATGAGCACGGCGGCATCAGCCGTGATACGCATGGGCCCGTCCCCCGCCAGGGCAGGAACACCAAACTCGCCCAGGTCCAGCATTACGGGGAGGGTTTCACCGCCGCCCGGGACGGCAGGGGAAGGAGGTGCCGCAACTGCCAGGGAGAAAAAGAGGAAGCAGGTGGTAAGGAGAAAAAGGCGGGAAGGCACATCGCTCACCTCAAATTTAAATCCTCCCCGCCTGGGCGCCGGATTATGTCCCTTGGCGCCGGCTCTCCCCAAATAATAAAAACCCCTCCACGAAAAATCATGGCAGGGGGTTTTGCACAAAACCTAGCGCCGTCCCTGGTGCCTTGCCCGCGGCGGGCGGCGCTGCTGCTGGGTGGGCACAACCCGGGGCTCGGGCGGAATGGCCTCCTTGCGGGAGAGCTTTAAGCGCCCCTGGTTGTCGTAGCCGATGGCCTTCACCACAATGGTGTCCCCTTCTTTTACCACGTCCTCCACGCGGTTTACCCGGTGGTGGGCCAGGTGGGAGATGTGCACCAGGCCTTCCTTGCCCGGCATCCCAAATACGCCCGGTATCACCTCCACAAAGGCGCCAAAGTCGGTCACCCGGGTAACGCGTCCGGTGTAAATCTCGCCCACCACCACGTCTCTGGTGATGGCCTCGATAATCTCCTTGGCCCGCTGGCCGGCCTGCGGGTCCAGGGCGGTGATAAACACCCGGCCATCGTCCTCGATATCGATTTCCACGCCCGTCTCATCGATAATCTTTTTAATCATCTTGCCCCCGGGGCCGATAACTTCCCGGATCTTCTCCGGATCGATGGTCAGGTGGATGATGCGGGGGGCGTAGGGTGAAAGCTCCGGCCTGGGGGCGGGAATGACCTCCAGGATCTTGTTCAAAATGTACAGGCGCGCCTCACGGGCCTGGGCCAGGGCTTTTTCCAGTATGTCTGCCGTAATGCCCGGGATTTTAATGTCCATCTGCAGGGCGGTAATCCCTTCCGCCGTGCCGGCCACCTTGAAATCCATGTCCCCCAGGTGGTCCTCAATGCCCTGGATGTCCGTAAGAATGGCCACCCGGTCGTCTTCCTTGACCAGCCCCATGGCAATGCCGGCCACGGGCGCCTTAATGGGGATGCCCGCATCCATCAGGGCAACGCTGCTGCCGCACACGCTCCCCATGGAGGTGGAGCCGTTGGAGGAGAGAACCTCGGAAACAACGCGGATGGTATAGGGGAAGGTATCCTCGCGGGGGATGACGGGCTCTAAAGCCCGTTCCACCAGGGCGCCGTGCCCGATTTCTCGACGTCCCGGCCCCCGTATGGGCCGCGTCTCGCCGGTGCTGTACGGCGGGAAGTTATAGTGGTGCATGAACCTCTTGGCCTCTTCAATGCCCAGGTCGTCTAAGATCTGCTCGTCGGAAACTGCCCCCAGCGTGACCACGGAGAGCACCTGCGTCTGGCCGCGGGTGAAGAGGCCCGAGCCGTGGGTGCGGGGCAAGATTCCCGCTTCCACCTTGATGGGCCTTATCTCGTTGAGCTTCCGCCCGTCGACCCGGACGCCTTCCTCTAAAATTAGCTTCCGCACCACCTTCTTTTCCGCCGCCTCAATTACCGCCTTAATGGATTCCTCCTGCTCGGGGAAGGTTTCCCGGAAAGTTTCCATGAGGCGGTTTTTAACTTCTTCCAAAAAAGCCTCCCTTTCCTGTTTTTCCAGGCGCTCCTGCACGCAGTGCCTGATGGCCTCGGCAAGCTGCTCCAGCGCCGGACCGCTGACGGCCTCCTCCACCTGGGGGTCCACCTGGGCAAGCGGCAGGGCGACCTTCTCTTTGGCCAGGCCCAGGGCCAGGGCCTCGGCGCGGAACTCCTCGATAAAGCGCACGATGCCCTTTACATGCTCGTGCCCGAAGACAATGCCCTTGATGATCTGGTCCTCGGGCACCTCCTTGGCGCCGGCCTCCACCATCATTACCGCCTCGCTTGTGCCGGCCACCACCAAGTGCATGAGGCTTTTCTCCGCCTGGGCCACCGTCGGGTTGATGACGAACTCTCCGTCCACCAGCCCCACGATAACCCCGCCAATGGGCCCCTGAAAGGGGATTTCGCTGATGTGCAGGGCCGCGGAAGCCCCGATCATGGCCGTTATCTCCGGCGCGTTGTCCTGGTCCACGGACAGAATGGTGGCCACCACCTGCACCTCGTTCCGGCACCCCTTGGGAAACAGGGGCCGTATGGGCCGGTCGATGAGCCTGGCGGAGAGAATGGCCTTCTCGCTGGGGCGGCCCTCGCGCTTGATAAAGCCGCCGGGTATCTTACCCACGGCGTAAAAACGCTCCTCGTAATCCACCACCAGCGGGAAAAAGTCAATGCCCTCGCGCACGTTCTTGGACATGGTGGCCGTGACCAGCACCACCGTATCGCCGTAGCGCACCAGCACGGCCCCACCGGCCTGTCCGGCCACGTGGCCGGTTTCCAGCTTCAGGATGCGCCCGCCTAACTCCATTTCCTTAACTAACACGGGTGTACCCAGCATTTACATTTACCGACCTCCTGCTTAGCTTACCGAAAAGGCGGGTAAAAACATACCCGCCGTCTTTTCACTTGCGCAACCCTAACTTTTCGATGACCATGCGGTAGCGTTCGTAATTGGTTTCCTTCAGGTAATTAAGGAGTGCCCTCCTCTGGCCTACCATTTTCAGCAGGCCGCGCCGGGAGTGAAAGTCCTTCCGGTGTACCTTGAGGTGCTCGGTCAGGTTGTTTATGCGCTCCGTGAGGAGGGCAATTTGCACCTCAGGGGACCCGGTGTCGCTCTCATGGCGTCGGTATTCCGAGATCAAGGCCTGCTTCTTCTCCTGCGTGAGAGCCACTACCAGCTCACCTCCTCCTGCCAGTAATCGCTGCTGGCCAAGGAAAACACCCCCTGCGGGGCGGCCCCTAGCCAACAGTTCATGCACTACTTTCCAATTATTGTAATCACCAGCCTCCCGCCCGGGATGTCCTTGGCCACCAGGTCAAACACGCGACCGGAGCGGGCCACAAAACCCCGGAAGCGGGTGGCCGTGGGCACGCGTCCCGGGATACTGGTAGCAGCGGCAATAATATCGGCCATGGTTATTCCTTCCTGACGCGCATCCTTCAGGCGTTTTTTGGCGTGTTCGGTGACGATAACGCGCATGGCCGGGCGTCTTCTTCTTGGGCTAAAAAGGCATAGAGGGCGTCCTCAAAGGCCGTCAAAGCGGGGTCCTCCACGCCATGCTGGCGATAAATCTGCTCGAGCTCCTTTTTCAGTTCCTGGAAATCTTCGCTCAGGCAAATCAGCGCTATCTGCCTGACCAGGGTGCGGATCTCCTCCTCCGCGGAGTCCCGCCTACCAACCCCCATCCAGCCTCTCCTTCCTCAGCTGGAGGTTTAACAGGTTCATTTTAGCACATCTCCAGGAAGAAGTAAACTATTCGCCGCACTCCAGCCTGGCCCTGGAGATGTCCTGGCGGATCTGGGCCACGAGGTCGGCCACGGAAGCAAAGCGCTTCTCTTCCCGCAGGCGCCTCTTAAAGCGCACCACCATCCAGCAACCGTAGAGGTTGCCGTGAAAGTCGAGCAGGTGCACTTCCACTTGCCGGCGGGTGTCCCGGCCGTAAAAGGTGGGCCTTGTCCCTATGTTGGCCACCCCCAGGAAGCGGTCTCCCCCAACCTCCACTTCCACCACGTACACCCCGTTGGCGGGGATGAGGAGGCCGTTCTCCGGCTCCAGGTTGGCCGTGGGAAACCCCAGGGCCCCTCCCCGCCGGTCACCCGGCACCACCTGCCCCTCGACAAAGGGGCAGTAACCCATGAGCCTGGCCGCGCGGTCCACTTCCCCCCAGGCCAGCATCTGGCGGATGAGGGTGCTGCTGACCACCTGGCCGTCCACCTTTACCGGGGGCAGCACGTGAACCTCAAACCCGTAGCGCCGGCCGCATTCTTGCAGGAGCCCGGGAGTCCCCTTCCCCTGGTAGCCGAAGGTGTAGTTGTAGCCCACAAAGACGGCTTCTACCCCCAGGCCCGCCCACAAAACGTCGCGGACGAAGTCTTCCGGCTCGATGCGGGCAAACTCGCGGGTGAAGGGGACCCGCAGGAGCAATTCCACCCCCAGCCCGGCAATGAGCTTTTCCTTGGCCCGCTGGGAAAGCAGCAGGGGAGGGGCATTCTCGGGATCGAGGACGGACAGCGGGTGGGGGTGAAAGGTAAAGACGGCCGGAACAGCACCCATTTCCCGCGCCCTGGACACCATTTGCCCGATAAGCTCCCGGTGCCCCAGGTGTACGCCGTCAAAATTGCCCAGCCCCACTACCAGGCGGGGGTAAAGCTCTTTTAAACCGTGCCACGACTCGTAGACCTTCATTTCTCTCCCATCACCCTAACCGGTTGAAAGTAATGGCGCCCCGGGTGGCTCGGATCGCCAGTCGCCCTGGCCACGGCCAGGAACTCTTCCCCGTCGTAAAGGCGCACCAGCTCGCCCTCTTGCAGCGCGGGCGGCGCCTCCTTCACCCCCGGCCAGAAGAGCACCCCGCCGCACAGCACTCTTTCCCTTGCCGCCGGGCGCACCACCACACGGGGCAGGTGGGCCAGAGCCTCACCGGCAGGCGTCAGCGCCTCTTCCAGGCGCCCCGCGCGGGCCGCCTCACGCACTTCTTCCAGGGTGAGGCACTGGTGCAGGGTAAAGATGCCTGCCCGGGTACGCAAAAGAAAACTCATGTATGCCCCGCAGCCCAGGCTCTTGCCCAGGTCGGCACACAGGGAGCGCACGTAGGTACCGGCCGAGCAGGTGATATCCAGCAGCGCGCGGGGGCGAGGGGTTCCCAGCCCTTCCGTGCGCACCAGGCGCAGGGCGTGGATATGTACTTTGCGGGGAGCCCGCTCCACCTCTATGCCCCGCCGGGCCAGCTCGTAAAGCCTTTGCCCGCGATGGCGGAGGGCAGAAGTCATGGGCGGCACCTGCCATATCTCGCCGCGGAAGGCCTCCAGTGCCTCCTCTATGCGGGCGGCAGTGAGGTCTTCGGCCCGGCCCTCGAAAACCACCTCCCCGGAGGCATCCCCTGTGGTGGTGGAGCACCCAAAGGTTACCTCCGCCCGGTATTCCTTATCGTCCTTCAAGAACTGCACCAGCCGCGTGGCCCGCCCCAGGCAAACCACCAGCACCCCGGCCGCTCCCGGATCGAGGGTCCCCGCGTGGCCCACCCGCTTTTCTCCCGTCAGGCGGCGGACAAAGGCTACCACGTCGTGGGAGGTCATCCCCGGAGGCTTGAGGACAGGCAAAACGCCGTTCACGGCGCACCCGGCTCCCGGGACGCCAGTTCTTGCAGCACGGCGGCCAATACCTTTTTCATGACCTCACCGGCGCTGCCGTCCAGCACGGCTCCGGCCGCCCGCATGTGGCCGCCGCCGTTAAAAAGGGAAGCAATGCGCTGCACGTCCACACCGCCCCGGGAACGAAAGCCCACCTTCCACCGCCCGGGACTTATCTCGCGGAAAAGCATGGCCACCTCCACCCCTCGCAGGGAGCGCACGTACTCAATGAGGCCGTCCGTATGCTCATCCTGCGCCCCCAGGCTGTCCAGCGTCTCCCGGGAAACGCTCATCCAGGCCACGCGCCCGCACGGCGTGAGGTCCAGGGTCTGCAGGGCTGCCTGGAGCACCCGCAGGTGTAGGAGCGACTTCTGCTCAAAGAGGAGCGCGTTTACCTTTGCCGCATCTAGCCCCTCCTCCATTAACCTGGCCACGCGCCGGTGGGTGCCAGGGGTGGTGTTCTGGTAGCGGAAAGAACCGGTGTCGGTGGCAATGGCCGTGTAGAGGCAAACGCCTATGTCCCCAGCGGGGGAAACATGCAGGTGTTCCAGGAGGTCCTGGATGATCTCGCCGGTGGCGGCTGCCGCCGGATCGATATAGCTGTAGTGGCCGAAGGAGTTATTGCCCTTGTGGTGGTCGATGGCACACACCAGCGGCACGCGCGCCAGGAGTTCCTTCAACGGCCCCAGGCGCTCGGGGTTGGAAAGATCCACGGCCACCAAAAGGTCGTATTCCCCTCCCAAGGCCTGCTCCCCGGTGAGGAAGCGGTCCGCCCCCGGCAGGAAGTGATAGACCTCGGGAAGGGGATCGGGGCTGGCCAGGGTAACGTCCTTGCCCAGCTTTTCCAGGGCCAGGCCCAGGGCAGCCGCCGAGCCCAGGCAATCCCCGTCGGGCATCACGTGACCGCAGATGATCACCTTCCCGGCTTCCTGAAGGCACCGGGCTATTTCTGCAAGATCCTTCATGATTCGGAGGCACCCCGCTCCTTAACCTCCTGGAGAAGTTCCATGATGCGGGCCCCCCGCTCAATGGAGGGGTCCAGCTTAAAGACCACTTCCGGGGCGTAGCGCAGGCGGAGGCGCCTGCCCAGCTCGCCCTTCACGTAGCCCCTGGCCGCCTGGAGGGCTTCCATAGTTGCCTTCTGCTCCTCGGCAGAGCCGTAGACGCTGACGTAAATCTTGGCGTGGCGCAGGTCGCTGGACACCTCCACGGCGGTGATGGTGGCAAACCCGATGCGCGGGTCTTTCAATTCCCCCTGGAGCATTGCCGAGACCTCTTCTTTAATAACCTCCGCCAGTCTTTCCGGACGACGGGACACCTTTTCAACCTCCTGCCGCTGCCTGGCTAGGCCAGTTCCCTCTTTACGGCCTCCATGGTGTAGGCCTCGATGATATCGCCTTCCTGAATCTCATTATATTTCTCCAGCGAAAGGCCACACTCGTAGCCCTGCGCTACCTCGCGCACGTCATCCTTAAAGCGCTTGAGGGAAGCCAGCCTGCCTTCATAAACCACCTTGCCGTCGCGGAGCAACCGCACGCCGGCGTCGCGGGTAATTTTTCCTTCGGTAACGTAGCAACCGGCCACCGTACCCACCTTGGAGATCTTAAAGATCTTGCGTACTTCGGCCCGCCCCAGGAAAACTTCCCGGTACTCCGGCTCCAGCAACCCGCTCATGGCCTTCTTTACGTCGTCGATGGCCTCGTAAATGACACGGTAGAGGCGGATATCCACCTTCTCCCGCTCAGCCACGCGCCGGGCATTTACGTCGGGGCGCACGTTAAAGCCGATGATGATGGCGTTGGAGGCGGAAGCCAGCATGATGTCCGTTTCGGTTATGGCCCCCACGCCCTGGTGAATGATGCTTACCTTTACCTCTTCCGTGGAAAGCCTTTCCAAAGCCTGCTTCAAGGCCTCCGCCGAGCCCTGCACGTCGGCCTTAATGATGATGCGCAGCTCCTTGACCTGGCCCTCTTTAATTTGCCTGAAGAGGTCGTCTAAAGAAACGCGCGGCGCCGCCGCCCGGAACTCTTCCTCGCGCTTCCTGGAGGCACGCTTTTCAGCTATCTGGCGAGCCGTCTTCTCATCGGGTACGACGAAAAACTGGTCGCCGGCCTGGGGCACTTCGGCAAAGCCCAGCACCTCCACGGGCATGGAGGGGGAGGCCTTCTTGACCCGCCGGCCCTTGTGATCGAGCATGGCCCGCACGCGGGCCCAGGTGGTGCCGGCCACCAGGTTATCGCCCACCTCCAGGGTGCCGTTCTGCACCAGCACCGTGGCCACCGGCCCGCGCCCTTTATCGAGCCTGGCCTCGATTACCGTCCCCCGCGCGGGGCGGTTGGGGTTGGCCTTGAGCTCCTGCATTTCCGCCACCAGGAGGATCATCTCCAGGAGGTCCTCAAGACCCTGGCGGGTCTTGGCGCTCACCGGGACCATGACGGTATCCCCGCCCCACTCCTCGGCCACCAGGCCGTACTCGGTGAGCTGCTGCTTGACCCTTTCCGGGTTGGCGTTGGGCTTATCGATCTTGTTGATGGCCACAATGATGGGCACGCCAGCCGCCCTGGCGTGGTTGATGGCTTCTACGGTCTGGGGCATGACGCCGTCGTCGGCGGCCACCACCAGCACGGCAATGTCGGTGACCTTGGCTCCTCGGGCGCGCATGGCGGTAAAGGCCTCGTGGCCGGGCGTATCCAGGAAGGTAATCTTCTTGCCGTTGTGCTCCACCTGGTAGGCCCCGATATGCTGGGTGATGCCCCCAGCCTCGGTGGCCGTGACGTTGGTCTGGCGGATGGCGTCTAAAAGGGAGGTCTTGCCGTGGTCCACGTGGCCCATCACCGTAACCACGCAGGGGCGGGGTACGAGAGCCGACGGGTCTTCCTCGGGCTCTTGCAGGAGCTGGGCCTCGATGTCCGGCTCCACCTTGACCTCCACTTCAAAGCCAAACTCCGCGGCCACCACGCCGGCGGTATCGGCATCTATTTCCTGGTTGATGGTGGCCACGACGCCCAGCATGAGGAGCTTCTTGATCACCTCGGCGGGGCTCTTTTTCATTTTTTCGGCCAGTTCTTTTACCGTAACGGATTCCCCGATAACAATGGGCTTTTTCTCCGCCACCTGCTGGGGCGCAGGCTCATCCGGAGCGGCCTTCTTCTTCTGCACCACCTGTTGGCGCAGCTTGCGGTCCACCAGGGTTTCTTCCAGGAGGAGTTCCTTGCGGTCGCGGGCCCGCTCGGCGTATTCCCTCTCCTGCTTCTTCTCCACGCGGGCCTTATCCTGGCGCACCTTTTCGGAAACCGCCTTAACCTCCTGGGGCACGCTGGGCACCCTCAAGTGCTCGGGGCGCGGCGGGCGCGGGGGCTGGGGAGGAGCCTCCGGGCCTCTTGCCCGCTCCGGGGGTCTGGCGGGCTTCGGCCTGGGCGGCTCGACCTTTAAGGGGCGCTCCTGAAACCGCCTGTCCGGAGGGCGGGAGGGCACGCGATCCACCAGCCCCGGCCCGCGGTCGTAACGCCGTGCCTCATGCCTTGGGCCGCGGCCCTCCCGCCGCCTCTCCTCCGGCCTTTCCCCTTTGGGCGACCTCTCAGGCTGCGGGGGCCGCTCGGCTGCAGCCGGTCTGGCCGGAGGCTGCTGGGGCTGGGGCGCAGGTGCGCTCTTCCCCTTCACCCTGGCCATAAACCGCTCCACTTCCTTATCCTCCAGCGTGGAGAGGGGGGATTTTACCGCCATACCCATCTCGTTAAGCTTTTTAATAAGCTCCTTGCTTTCCATGTTCAGTTCTTTAGCCAGTTCATGGACCCTTTTTTTAGACAATATTAACACCTCCAGTTAAACCACAGCGGCCAGCTGCCACTACATAATATCCTCCCTGCCTGCCGTCAGGTACTGCATAATCCCCCGGGCAAAATTTTCGTCCATCACGGCTATCACGGCGCAGCTGGACCGGTTCTGCACCAGCCCCAGCTCTTCTTTCCGCCCGTATACCGCCGCGGGCACCCCGGCTCTCCTGGCGTAAAAGAGAATGTTTCTCTTGGTACGCTCCGCGGCATCCTCCGCAATCAGGATAAATTTCGCACGCCTCTTGCGTATGGCCAGGCGCACCGCCCTGTCCCCGCCGATAATAACCCGGGCGCGCCGGGCCAGGTGGAGCATCTGCTTCACGCGCTCCCAGCTCACTGGCCCTTTAACCCCTCGGCCAGGGATTGGATGATTTCCTGCCCTACCGGACGCTGCAGGGCCCTTTCCAGGCGCCTGCCCTTGACCGCCTTTTCCAGGCACTCCAGGCGCGGGCAAATGTACGCGCCGCGCCCCGAGCGCTTGCCCGTCGGATCGATTTCCACTTCGCCCTGCGGGGTGCGCACCACACGGATGAGCTCCTTTTTGGGGCGCATCTCCTGACAACCCACGCACATGCGCTGGGGAATTTTCTTTACCTTCGGCAAGCCTTACCACCACCCTTCAAGCTTTCCGCCTTAGAGGGTTTGCTCATCGTAGTACCCGTATTCCTGGGCGTAAATCTCCTGCATCTGGGACTCGCTCTTGATGTCGATCTTCCAGCCCGTAAGCTTGGCCGCCAAGCGGGCATTCTGCCCTTCCCTGCCGATGGCCAGCGAGAGCTGGTTGTCTGGCACGATAACGCGCGCGATTTTCTCTTCTTCCCAGATTTCCACGGCCACCACCTTGGCCGGGCTCAGGGAGGCTGCCACAAACTTTGAAGGGTCGGGGTTCCACTTGATGACATCGATTTTTTCGCCGTTAAGCTCGTTGACCACGGCCTGGATCCTCATCCCTTTGGGCCCCACACAGGCCCCCACCGGATCCACGTTCTCGTCCCGGGAGTACACGGCAATCTTGGAGCGGTACCCGGCCTCCCGGGCTATGGCTTTCAGCTCCACAATGCCCTCCTGTAACTCCGGCACTTCCAGCTCCAAAAGCCTCTTCAAAAGCCCCGGGTGGGTGCGGGAAACCAGTATCTGCGGCCCCTTGGTGGTGCGGCGAACTTCCACAATGTAGGTTTTAATCCGCGTTCCCGGGCGGTACTCCTCGCCGGGCATCTGCTCGGCAGGAGTGAGGATGGCCTCCGTGCGCCCGAGGCTGATGTAAACGTTTTTCTGGTCCACCCGCTGTATAATCCCGGTGACAATGTCCCCCTCACGGCTGGCGTATTCCTCGTATATGGCGTTGCGCTCCGCCTCGCGAATGCGCTGGACCACCACCTGCTTGGCCGTCTGGGCGGCTATGCGTCCGAAGTTCCGCGGCGTAACCTCCTTCTCCACCACGTCCCCCACCTTGTACCGGGGGTCTATCTTGCGGGCCTCCTCCAGCGAGATCTCCAGGCGGGGGTCCTGGACCTCCTCCACCACCGTGCGCTGGGAATAAACCTTAAAATCCCCCGTTTCCCGGTCAATGACCACCCGGGCGTTTTGCGCGGAGCCAAAATTGCGCCGGTAGGCAGAAAGCAGGGCGGCTTCCAGCGCCTCAAAAAGCACATCTGCGGGGATGCCCTTTTCTTTCTCCAGCTCCCTTATGGCTAGCAAAATTTCCCCCTTCATTTCCCCTCATTATCCTCCTAGGACCAAGTTGCTTTCAAGCGGGCCTGTGCCACCTGGGCCAGGGGGATCCTCCTTTCCCGGCCGTCATCGGTAACCAGCACCACCTCCTGGTCCACCAGGCCCACCAGGTGCCCGGTAAACCTTTTCTGCCCGTCTAGGGAGGTGAAGGTGGTGAGCTGTACCCGCCGGCCCGCAAAGCGCTCGTAATCGGAGGGCTTTTTGAGCGGGCGCTCCACGCCGGGAGAAGAAACCTCCAGGTGGTACGAGTGGGGAATGGGGTCCGTTTCGTCCAGGAGCGGGTCCAGCCTCTCCGATACCGCCTGGCAGTCGTCAAGCGTTACCCCCCCGGGCTTATCGATGAAAACGCGCAGGTACCAGCGCCCTCCCTCCTTGACGTACTCCACGTCCACCAACTCCATTCCCAGCGACGCAACCACCGGCCGGGCCAGCTCCTCAACCACCGCCACCACCTTGCTTTTAGCCACGGTTCCTTCCCCCTTTGCCTAAATTACGCGGTAAATAACACGAAAGAGTGGGGAAACACCCACTCCTGCTCATCCCAATAAACAGCATAGCCACACAAGCCAAACTTAGTATACACAAAAAGCACCCCGAATGCAAGAGGAGATGGCCAAACCTTTACCTCTGCTGCTCCACGCGGTACACCCCGGGCATGGCCGCCAGCTTGTTTAAAACCAGCACCTGGTCTACATGGGGCTTAAACTGAATGGCCACCTGCATGATCTGGCAGTTTTCCTGTAACTGCTTCTCCACCTCTATCTTCCTGATGATGCCCACCTCCTCCAGCAGGGAACCCACCTGGTGGATGGTTTCCGGGTGGTCGCAGACGGCAATGCACAGCACGTCCTGATGGCGGGCCTTGCGTACCTGGTCTTCGATGGTGCCCAGGATGACAAGGGCAAAGAGGACCAGGAAGGTAGTCAAGGTCGCAGCCAGGTAGTAGCCCGCCCCGGCGGCCAGGCCGATACAGGCTACGGCCCACAGGCTGGCCGCGGTGGTGAGCCCGCGCACCAGGTAGCCTTCCCGCAAAATTGCCCCGGCTCCCAGAAAGCCGATCCCGCTGATCACCTGGGCGGCAATGCGCCCCGCGTCGCCCTTGAACTGAAAGTGCAGCTCCTCGGAAACCACCATGGCCAGGGCCGCCCCCAGGCACACTAGGATGTGCGTGCGGAAACCCGCCGAGTAAGCGCGCAGGGTAACGTAAAGCCTCTCCCGTTCAAGCCCTATCAGGCCTCCCAGAAACACGGCCATAAACATGCGGATGAGGATTTCCTGTTCGGAGAGCATGTTCCTACCCCCCAGCCCTACCCTCCCAGCGCACGCTGGACTCCTCCACCAGAAGACGCATGAGGGCCACCGCTTCTCTTGCCGCCCGGGGGCGCCCCAGGCCGGCCGATGCTTGCGCCATGCGGCGGTAGCGCTCCTTATCGCCAAGGAGCGAGGCCACTTCCTGCCCCACCATCTCCACCCTGCCCACCAGGACGGCAGCGCCTGCCCGGCAGAGGTATGCGGCGTTGCGCTCTTCCTGGCCGGGCAGGGGGCTTACAATGACCACGGGCAGGCCCTTGGAGAGGGCCTCCGCGCAGCTGATGCCTCCGGCCTTTCCCACCATGAGCTGGGCAACGGACATCAACTCGTGCACGTTCCGTGCAAAGCCCAAAACCTTTACCGGGCAGGCGGCACCGGCGGCCAAACGGGAAAGCCTGTGGCGGAGCTGCTCGTTTTGTCCGGTAAGCACCAGGAGCTGGCAGGAAGCGGGCCCCTCCATTAGGCGCCGCACCACCTCCGCCAGCGGCCCCATGCCCAGGCCGCCGCCCGTAACCAGGACGGCGGGAAGCGCCGGGTCCAGACCGAGCTCCCGCTGCAGGCGCCGCACATCCACCGGGCGGGCAAAAGCAGGATCAATGGGAATACCCGTGGCGTGGACGCGCTCCACCGGGTAGCCAAACTGGCGGAAGGGTTCTTTTAAGTCCTCGCCGGCCACCAGGTACGCCTCCACGCGGGGGAAAATCCAGAAGGGGTGAACGGTAAAGTCGGTTACGGCAGCCACCACGGGCACGTGCAGCAGGCCCCTTTTCTTGAGCTGGTCCAAAATGCCCACGGGAAAAGGGTGCGTGCAGGCGATTACCTGAGGGCGCACATCCTGTAAAAATTCGGCCAGCCGCGGCGCGGCCACCCTGTTCAAGATGCGGTTAAATTCCTGCTTCACCAGCCCCGCCAGGGGGCGCCTCCCCTCTGCGCCCCGGTAGAGGTAGCCGTACACGGCAGGGGTAAACTTGAGCATCTCCATGTACGTCCCCAGGACCAGCTTTTCCAGGAAGGGGCTGGCATAGCGGAAGGTATCCAGGACGAATACCTGTGCCCCCGGGTTTTCTTCTTTTACTGCTGCCGCCAGGGCCTCGGCCACCCGCATGTGCCCGGTACCCGCCGATACGGATAAAATGGCCACCCTCTGCAGAGCACCCATGGCTATCCCCTTACGGCAGAGGCGATAAACTCCTGCACGTGGGAAACGAGGCCCTCGAGGGGGACTTCCTGTGTCTCCCCCGTGGCCCGGTATCGCACTTCCAGGTTTCGCGTTTCCACCGCCCTTGCGCCCACGGTGATGCGCAGGGGATAGCCCACCAGGTCGGCATCCTTAAATTTAACTCCCGCCCTCTCCGGGCGGTCGTCCAGAACTACCTCGATACCTGCCGCGAGCAGTTCCCGGTAGACCTCCTCGGCCAACTGCGCCTGGGCCTCTTCCCGGTAGTTAACGGGCACCACCACCACGTGGTAGGGCGCAATGGGCACGGGCCAGATAATACCGTTTTCGTCGTGGTTCTGCTCCACCGCCGCGGCCATGGTCCTGGTCACCCCGATGCCGTAACAGCCCATGATGATGGGACGGCTCTGGCCGTACTCGTCCAGGTAATAGGCCCCTAGGGCGCGGCTGTACTTGTCCCCCAGCTTGAAGATCTGGCCGACCTCGATGCCCCGCGCCTCCTGCAGTGCTTCGCCGCACCGGGGGCAGGGGTCTCCCGCCCGCACCTGCCGGATGTCAGCCACTCTGTGGGGCGCAAAGTCCCGGCCCGGATTAACGTTCAAGAGGTGGGCATCGTTCTTGTTGGCGCCGGCCACGGCATTTACCATCCCCGTGACTTCTTCGTCGGCCACGACTTCCACGCCTTTTAGCCCCACCGGGCCGGCATAACCCGGCGCCGCCCCCGTTATCTCCTCCACAGCCTCAGCGTCGGCCATCTCCAGGCGCAGCACGCCCAGAACCCTCTGCAGCTTAACCTCGTTCACCTCCCGGTCGCCGCGCACCAGGGCCGCCACCGTTCCCTTCTCTGTCTGGAAAAGAATGGTTTTAATGATCCGGGAGGGCTCCACGCCCAGGTAGGCGGCCACCTGCGTAACGGTGTGCATGCTGGGGGTAGAAACCAGCTGCACCGCGCGCGCCTCTTCCACCGCCTCTTCCCGACGGGGGGGTGAAACGGCCCGCTCCACGTTGGCCGCATAGCCGCACTCCTCCCGGGGGCAGAAAACTACCAGCGCCTCACCCGACTCCGCCAGGACCATGAACTCGTGGGTGACGTTGCCGCCGATGGCCCCGGAATCGGCCTCCACCGGGCGGAACCTGAGGCCGCACCGCTGGAACACCCTGGTATAGGCCGTGAACATCTTCTGGTAGCTGATATCCAGGCCGGCCTCGTCGCGGTCGAAGGAATAAAGGTCTTTCATAATGAACTCGCGGCCCCTCATCAGGCCGAAGCGGGGGCGGCGCTCGTCGCGGTACTTGTTCTGGATCTGGTAAAGAAGTAAAGGCAGCTGGCGGTAGGAGTTAACCTCCTGGCGCACCAGGGCCGTGACGATCTCCTCATGGGTGGGGGCCAGGCAGAAATCCCGCCCGTGCCTGTCCTTGAGCCGGAAAAGTTCCGGCCCGTAAACGTCCCAGCGCCCGGATTCCTGCCAGAGTTCGGCGGGCTGGACAATGGGCATCATGATTTCCTGCCCGCCCTGCCTGTCCATCTCTTCTCTGATAATTTGCATAATCTTCCTGACTACCCGCCAGCCCAGCGGTAGGATGTTGTAAATGCCTGCCGCTACCTTGCGGATGAAACCCGCCCGCAGCAGGAGCTGGTGGCTAACGACCTCGGCTTCCGCCGGCACTTCCCTCAGGGTTGGCATGAGCAGCTGACTGGCGCGCACCTTCCACCCTTCCTCCTTTTTCTGCCAGCAGTTTTTCCACTTCCCTTACCAGGGCTTCCACCAGTTCTTTCTCCGGCACCCGGCCCACCACCCGCCCGGCACGGAAAATGACCCCTGCCCCCCGGCCCCCGGCAAGGCCCACGTCGGCGCTCCGGGCCTCGCCCGGACCGTTAACGGCGCACCCCATAACGGCCACCTTTACGGGTTCCTCCACCCAGGCGAGGCGCTCCTCCACTTCCCTGGCAATGCGCTCCACGTCCACGCAGGTGCGCCCGCAGGTGGGGCAGGATATTAACTCTATGCCCCTTTTGCGCAAGCCCAAGGCCTTCAGAATCTCGTAGGCCACGCGTACCTCCTCCACCGGGTCGGCTGTGAGGGATACCCTGATGGTATCCCCGATCCCCTGGGCCAGGAGGGCCCCGATGCCCACGGCAGACTTTATGGCCCCCCTCTCCAGGGTGCCCGCCTCGGTAACCCCCACGTGAAAAGGGCAGTCCACCTGCCCGGCCAGCAAGCGGTAGGCTTCAAGCATCAGCGGCACATCGGAAGCTTTGAGGGACACCTTGTATTCGCGGTAACTCAGCTCCTCCAGGAGGTTAATGTGGCGCAGCGCGCTCTCCACCATGGCCTGCGGTGTCGGGCCGCCGTACTTGGCCAGGAGGTCCCTCTCCAGGGAGCCGGCGTTAACCCCTATGCGGATGGGCACTTTTCTTGCCCGGGCCGCCTCGACCACCGCGGCCACCCTTTCCCGCCCGCCTATGTTGCCGGGATTAATGCGCAGGCCGTCCACGCCCGCCTCCAGGGCTGCCAGCGCCAGGCGGTAATCGAAGTGGATATCGGCCACCACCGGAATGGGCGAACCGGCCTTAATCTCCTTCAGGGCCCTGGCCGCTTCGCGGTCCGGAACGGCCACGCGCACGATCTCGCAGCCGGCCCGTGCCAGCCGGCGGATCTGCTCCAGGGTGGCCTTAACATCGCGCGTGTCCGTGTTGGTCATGGACTGCACGGAAATGGGGGCACCGCCGCCCACCTGGACCGGGCCGATAAAAACGGGCCTCGTTTTCCTCCTTTCCATGGCTTTCCCCCGTTACATTAATTGTAATATATCCCGGTAGGTAATAAAGACAATAAGGAGGATAAGCAGCCCGAAGCCGATGAGGTGGATGAAATTTTCCTTGGCCGGGTCCAGCGGCTTGCCCCGTATGGCCTCGGCGGCCAGGAAGAGCAGGCGGCTCCCGTCAAGGGCGGGAACGGGCAGGAGGTTAAACAGGGCCAGGTTGACGCTCAAGAAAGCGGCCAGTTGCAGGAGGTAGTATACCCCCAGCTGCACGGCGGCATGGATTTCCTGCACGATGCGCACGGGGCCGCCCACTTCCGCCGGCGCCGCCCCCACCACCATCTTGCCCACAAAGAGCAGGATCACTCCCGCCAGGCGCGCGGTGTACTCGGCACCCCTGAGCAACGCCGCCACGGGGTTCAGACGCTGCGGCTCCTGGCGGGGGTAAATGCCGATCTTTCCCCGGCCGCGCTCGTCCACGGCTGTGACCATGGCAAAATCCAGGACCTGGCCCTGCCTTTCCACTGTCACCACAATGCGCTGCCCTGGGTGGCCGTTGATGGTGCGGGTCATTTCTTCCCAGCTCTTCACCGGCTGCCCGTTGACGGCCACAATCCTGTCCCCGGGCAAAAGGCCCGCCTTTTCCGCCGGCTGGCCCGGGACCAGGCGGGCAACGGTAGTAGTGGGCACGGGAAAGCCCTGGAAGAAAAAGATCACGGCCAGGAGCACCACAGCCAGGAGGAAATTCATCAGGGGGCCGGCGGCAATTACCGCCGCCCGCTGGCCCACGGTCTTATGCTGGAAGCTGCTCTCTTCATCCTCCACTTCTTCCTGCGGGTCCATCCCGGCCATACGCACAAAGCCCCCCAGCGGGACTAAGCGCAGGTTGTAGGTGGTCCCCCTAAAGGCAAAGCCGGCAAGCCTGGGCCCAAACCCCAGGCTGAACTCGTGCACCTTAATGCCCACCCGCTTGGCCACGAGAAAATGGCCGAGTTCGTGAATGAAGATGAGCAGCCCGAAGACAAAAACGGATGCCCAGAAGGTCTGCATTGCGTTCACCCACCCACTTTCTCTCGGGCCTTCTGGCGTGCCCAGCGGTCGGCCGCCATGATCTCTTCCAGGCCGGGCTTCCGTACGGCCCGGTGCTCTTCCATCACCCCGGATACCACTTCCGGGATGCGGCTAAAGGCAATTTTCCCCTCCAGAAAGGCCGCCACGGCCACCTCGTTGGCGGCGTTGAGCACCGCCGGCATGGTGCCGCCCTCCCGTCCCGCCGCATAGGCCAGCGCAAGGCAAGGGAAGCGGCCGGTATCCGGCGGCTCAAAGGTGAGGGTGCCCACACGGCAGAGGTCCAGGCGGGGAAAGTCCGCGGGCCAGCGCTCGGGGTAGGAAAGGGCGTACTGGATGGGCAGGCGCATGTCCGGAAGGCCCATTTGCGCGAGCACGGACCCGTCTACAAACTCCACCATGGAGTGCACAATGCTCTGCGGGTGAACGACCACCTCGATGCAGTCGTAATCAAGGCCGAAAAGCCAGTGCGCCTCGATAACCTCCAGCCCCTTGTTCATCAGGGTGGCCGAATCTACCGTTATTTTCCTGCCCATCTGCCACGTGGGGTGGGCCAGGGCCTGCTCCACGGTTACCCGGGAGAGGTCCCGGGGCTCCCGGCGAAAGGGGCCCCCGGAAGCGGTGAGGATGAGCCGCCTCACCTGCGCGGGTGAATGCCCGGCCAGGCACTGCCAGATGGCCGAATGCTCGCTGTCCACCGGGAGTATGCTGGCCCCCTTTTCCCGCGCCAGCCTCATGACCACTTCCCCGCCGGCCACCAGCGTCTCCTTGTTGGCCAGGGCCACATCAAGCCCCCTTCGCAGCGCCTCCACAGTGGGCAGGAGCCCGGCGGCACCGGAAACGGCGTTTAAAACCAGCCCGCGGCCGACGGAGGCCACCACCGCCGCCAGGCCCTCCTGCCCCCAGTATATTTCCGGCCGCTGCCTTGTGCCGAGCCGGCGCGCAAGCGCCTGCGCGTCTTCGGGGGTGGCCAGGGACACCACGCGGGGGGAGAACTCCTCAATCTGCTCGGCCAGGAGGGGCCAGTTTCTGCCCCCGGCCAGGCCTACCACCTTGAGCCTGGAGGGAAAGCGGCGGATGACCTCCAGGGCCTGCCGGCCAATAGAGCCGGTACTTCCCAGCACGGCAATTTCTTTCATTGGCCTACTCAAGACCCCTCTTCAAGATTTTTTACCGTTACCGCCGTGATTAAAAGGGCCAACTACATTTAAAGTGGCTTTCAGGGCTATGAGGGTGAGGGGCCCCAGGACCAGCCCCAGCACCCCCACGGCCTTTAAGCCCACATACATGGCCACCATCACGGCCAGCGGGTGCAGGCCGAGGTGGGCGGCCACCACCCTGGCCTCCAGCACCTGCCTTACCCCCCATACGAGAAGGTAGAGCACGAGTAGCTTTATGCCAAAGGCAATCTTGCCGGTAAAGAACGACCAGACGGCCCAGGGAATGTAGATGGTGGCCGGCCCTAAAACGGGGATGACGTCAAAGAGGCCCACCAGGAGGCCCACCGTGAGGGCATACTTGGCACCGATAAGGTATAGCCCCACAATGCTCTGCAGGGTGGTCAGGGTAACCAGGAAAGTCTGGGCCCTCAGGTACCCGAAAGCCGCACCCACCACCCGCCGGCTGACCTCCAGCATGTGGCGGCCCCACGGTTCCGGGACCACTTTTAGCCACAATCCCGTGATGAGCTGGGCGTCCCGGCTGAAAAAATAGGTGGCAATGAGGGCCACAATGATGGTCACCACCGCGCTGGGGAGGGAGGCCACCAGGTGGATTAAAAACCCCGCCAGGGAGGCTGCCAGGCGCGACAGCCAGGTGGTAAACACGCCCATATTCTCCTGCAGGCGCTGGGTTACCAGGGGAGGGAGCTGAAAGTAAAAGACCTTGCCCTGTTCCAGCAGGCGGTTAAACTGCGCCTGCAGCGGCCCCAGGGTCTGGGGCAGGTGTACGGACAGCTCCATCAGCTCCCCGCTCAGGCGGAGGACCAGCAGCGCCGCCAGCGCACCCGCGCCGCCCACCACCAGCAGCATGGCACAAGCCACCGCCAGGGGGCGTTTAAGGCGCAGCTTTTCCTGGGCATAGCGCACCATCGGGTCGATTAAAACGGCCAGCACAACGGCCATTAAAAAGGGGGTTAAGGCTACGGTAAAAAAGCGGAAAATGTGCGCCAGCTCGGGCAGGACGTACTTCCAGACGAAGTACAGGAGGAGAACGGTACATAAAAACAGGATGACCCGTAAAACCCTGGGCACCTGATTCACCTCTAAAAATCACATAAACATGCTGACAAAATAATACACCAGGGGCGCCGTAAAAAGCATGCTGTCGAAGCGGTCGAGAATGCCCCCGTGGCCGGGAATGATGTCACCGGCGTCCTTTACCCCGGCCTGGCGCTTTAAGGCCGACTCCACCAGGTCGCCCATGAGAGCCGCCAGCCCCAGGAGAAAACCCAGCAGCAGGAGCCGCCCGCGGGGCAAAAAAGGGTATATGCCTGCAAAGGCCAGGGAAGCCAGGAGGCTGCCCAGAAAGCCCCCCAGCATACCTTCTACGGTCTTTTTGGGGCTTAAAAGGGGAGCCAGCTGGCGGCGACCCCAACGGCGGCCGATGAAATAGGCCGCGGTATCGGTGGACCAGGTACCTACCAGGGTAAAGGTGAGCCAGATCCAGCCGTTGGGCAAGAGCCGCAGGAGGTATATGTAAACGAAGAGGCCTATGTAGAGGGAGACCAGCACCGTAACCGCGCCTTCTACGGGAGAAAAGCGGGGGTAGAGCAGCACCACGGCGGCCAGCACAAAAAATAACACCAGGGTGAAGCTCTTGCCCAGGGCGGCGTCCTGGTAAAGGTAAGCGCCGGCCAGCACCAGGAGGCTGCCCGCCACCGTCAGCCCGTAGGGGAGGTACAGGTTCAGGTTCTGGAAGAGGGCCACCATCTCCAGGGTGGCCAGGACCATAAGCAGCCCCGTAAGGATGAGGAGCGGAATGCTGCCGTGCCAGACGGCAGCAATAATGAGGGGGATGCCAATTAAGGCGCTTATGATCCGGTGCCGCAGCAACTCACTTCACCTCGAGAGAGCCCGCCAAAGCGGCGCTCCCGCCGCTGGAAATCCACCAGGGCCTGGAGGAGGTGCACGCGCCGGAAATCGGGCCACATTACGGGAGTCAACCAGAACTCGGTGTACGACAGCTGCCACAGGAGAAAGTTGCTGATGCGGAAATCCCCGGAGGGCCTGATGAGGAGGTCCGGGTCCGGCTGGCCGGCGGTGTAGAGGTGGGCGGCAACGGTGGACTCATCTATTTCTTCCGGCGACAGCATGCCTTCTTTCACCAGCCGGGCCAAGGCCCGTACGGCATCCACAAGCTCGCTACGCCCCCCGTAGTTCAGGGCGAGGTTGAGCACCAGGCCGGTGTTGTGCCGGGTGCGCGAAACGGCCATTTCCAGCGCCTCCCGGGCGTGCGGCGGCAGGTCCTGCAGGCGGCCAATAGGATGAAGGTTAACGTTGTTGGCGGCCAGCTCCTCTATCTCCTTATAAAGATATTCCACCAGCAAATCCATTAGCTCGTTTACTTCTTCCCGCGGCCTCTTCCAGTTTTCCGTAGAAAAGGCGTAAACGGTCAGGTACTTGATGCCCAGCTCGACGCAGGCCCGCACCACTTCCCGGAGCGATTCCACGCCTGCCCGGTGACCGTACGTTCTGGGCAGCCCCCTCATCTGGGCCCACCGGCCGTTACCGTCCATGATGATGGCCACATGCCGGGGCAGGCGTGAGCGGTCCAGCTGGGCCAGGAGGGCCTCTTCAGGGCCGGGGCCTTTCATCCTGCCGAAGAGAGCGTGAGCCCACTTTTTAAGCAACGCGTCCTCCTCCTCAAATTTAAAACAACCCCCTCCTTAAAGAGGGGGCTTGCCGCCGGCTACTCTTCCACAATGGCTCCCGTCGGGCAGGCATCCATGCAGGTACCGCAGCTCTCGCACTTCTCGGGGTCAATCCGGTAGGTCCCTTCCTCCTCCAGGATGGCCCCGGTAGGGCAGGATTCCAGGCAGGTCCCGCATGCCTGGCACTCATCGGCAACAATGCGGTAGGCCATGGTTAACCCTCCTTAAGATTTTCTTCCTCGCAGGCCACCGTGAGCACAGCCTTCCGGGGGGCTACCGCTTGAAACCGCAGGACTCTTTCCGGCCCACCCGGTTTCCTCCCGGGAGGGGCCGTGCGTACCACCTCCACTTCCCAGCCCAGCTGCCGGCAAAGTTCTGCGGCTGCAGGCAGCCTCCAGGCGAGCACGTCCGGCTCCAAGGCGCCTGTGCTCCTCACAGCTGCATGATCTCCTGCTCTTTGCTGGCCAGCAGCTGGTCGATTTCCTTTACATACTTGTCCGTCAGCTTTTGAATCTCGTCCTGGGCGCGCCGGGACTCGTCCTCGGAAATTTCCCCATTCTTTTGCTGTTGCTTAAATTTTTCTATGAACTCCCGCCTGATGTTCCTTATGGCTACGCGGCCCTCTTCGGCCTTCTTTTTGATTATCTTTACCAGCTCCGCGCGCCGTTCCTGGGTGAGAGGCGGTATAGTCAGGCGGATGACCGTGCCGTCGCTGGTGGGAGTGATGCCTAAATCGGACTTTAAAATAGCCCTTTCCATTTCCGGCAGAACGGACTTGTCCCAGGGCTGGATGACCAGGAGGCGCGGCTCGGGAACGGATATGGTGGCCAACTGGTTGATCGGGGTCGGCGTACCGTAATAAGAAACGGTAATCTTGTCCAGCAGGGCTGGGGTGGCCCGCCCGGCCCGCAAGGAAGCAAATTCCTTCTTGACCACTTCCACGGTCTTCTTCATGTTACTTTCCGCTTCGGCAATCACCGGATTGGTGGCCATCGAAATCACCCCCCACGTAAGTACCTACATTTTCCCCCAGCACGGCCCTTTTAATGTTGCCTTCCTCATTTAAATTAAAGACGATGATGGGAATGCGGTTATCCATGCAGAGGGACGTGGCGGTGGAATCCATTACCGCCAGGCCCCGGTTTAAAAGATCGATGTACGTCAGGCGCTCGAAGCGGCGGGCATGGGGATTCTTTAAGGGGTCGGAATCGTAAACGCCGTTAACCCTCTTGGCCATGAGGATTACGTCCGCCTCAATCTCGGCGGCCCGCAGGGCGGCGGTGGTATCGGTGGAAAAGTACGGGTTGCCGGTACCGGCGGCAAAAATGACCACGCGCCCCTTTTCCAGGTGGCGAATGGCCCGGCGCCGTATGTAGGGTTCGGCCACCTCGCGCATCTCAATGGCCGTCTGAACCCGCGTGCTCACGCCCTGCTTTTCCAGCGCGTCCTGCAGCGCCAGGGCGTTGATTACCGTGGCCAACATGCCCATGTAGTCAGCGGTGGCGCGGTCCATCCCCTTGGCGCTGCCGGCCACGCCGCGCCATATGTTTCCCCCGCCCACCACCACCGCCACCTGCACGCCCATGGCGGCCAGCTCCTCAATTTGCGCGGCAATAGACTTCACCACATCGGGATCTATGCCGTACCCCCGGTTACCGGCCAGGGCCTCCCCGCTCAGCTTCAAGACCACGCGCCTGTACTTGGGCTTGCAAGCCGGCGTCACGCCCACGGGTGCTACCTCCGCTTTCCCCAGTTTTATTCTACAGCCTGCAGGAAAATCCTCTTAGTCTCCTTGCGGCTTTGCCAGGCCCTCGCCGAGCTCAAAGCGCGCAAAGCGGCGGATGACGATGTTTTCCCCCAGCCGGGCGATTTTCTCCGTGAGAAGCTGCTGCACTGTAATGTCTGGGTTCTTAATGAAGGGCTGCTCCAGGAGGCAGACTTCCTTGAAAAATTTCTCCAGGCGCCCCTGTACGATCTTCTCGATGACCTTTTCCGGCTTGCCCTCGTTGGCCGCCTGGGCGGCGAGGATCTCCTTTTCCCGCGCAATGACGTGCTCCGGGACGTCTTCCCTTTTTATGTATTCCGGGCGGGCGGCGGCAATCTGCATGGCGATGTCCCGCACGAAGAGACGGAACTCGTCGGTCTTGGCCACAAAGTCCGTCTCGCAGTTCACCTCTACCAGGACGCCGATGCGCCCGCCGCCGTGGATGTAGGCGTCCACCACCCCTTCGGTGGCCAGGCGCCCGGCCTTTTTGGCCGCCTGGGCCAGCCCCTTTTCCCGCAGGTAATCGATGGCCTTCTCCATATCGCCGCCGGTGGCCATCAGGGCCTTCTTGCAGTCCATCATGCCGGCCCCGGTGCGCTCGCGCAGTTCTTTAACCATTGCCGCCGTGATTTCGGCCATTAATTTCCTCCTCCTCACCAAAAGAGATTATTTCCCCGGCAGGGCGGGCTTAAACCCTGCCCCAGAGAAAAAGGAGGGGTTCCCCCCTTAAGCCAGGGGGCCCCTGCCGGTTCACTGCTCTCCTTGCGGCTTCGTCTCACCAATCTGCTCGCCCTGGCGCCCTTCCAAAACCGCATCGGCTATCTTGCTGGTAATAAGGCGCACCGCCCTTATGGCATCATCGTTGCCCGGGATGACGTAATCGATTTCATCGGGGTCGCAGTTGGTGTCCACAATGGCCACAATGGGAATCCCCAGCTTGCGCGCCTCGGCCACGGCAATCCGTTCCTTGCGGGGATCGACCACAAAGAGCGCGTCGGGAAGTTTCTTCATATTTTTGATGCCGCCCAAAAAGCGCTGCAGCTTTTCCTTTTCCTTCAAGAGCCTGGCCACTTCCTTTTTGGGCAAAACGGCCATGGTTCCCTCGGCTTCCATGCGCTCGAGCTCGTGGAGGCGGTCAATGCGCCGTTTAATGGTCTGGAAGTTGGTGAGCATGCCGCCCAGCCAGCGCTGGTTGACGTAAAACATGCCGCAGCGCTCGGCTTCCTCCCTAATGGACTCCTGCGCCTGCTTTTTGGTGCCCACAAAGAGGATGGTACCGCCCTCGCTGGAGAGGTTGCGCACGAAGTTATAGGCCTCTTCCAGCTTGCGCACCGTTTTCTGCAGGTCGATGATGTAAATCCCGTTGCGGTCAGTAAAAATATAGGGGGCCATTTTAGGGTTCCACCGGCGGGTCTGGTGCCCGAAGTGCACCCCGGCCTCCAAAAGCTGCTTCATGGAGATGATGGCCATCTTTGCTTGCACTTACCTCCTTTGGTTTTAGTACCTCCGCCGCCTTCATACTCCTGCAGGACCCCGCCAGGGGCACCCCTAAAGAAGTCCGGCGGCGTGCGTGTTACACGTCAGGCAGTATTCTAACACAAACCTCCCTGGGGTTCAAGGGCGGTGAGGCCGTTTAAGGAAGGGTGGCGTAGGCCTCCTCGTCAAAGTAGAGCTCGCGCCCCCAGGGAACGTGAGCCTCCTCCGGCACCCGCGGCTGTGCCACAGCCTCCAGGCGGAAGAAGTTCGATGTGTACCAGTTGATGTCGGGAACCGGCAGGCGCTCAAAAGCACGGGTCACCAGGGGATAATTTTTGGCCACAAAACCCTCCCGCTCGAGCTCGTACTCGTGAAAGTCGTGGATTATGTCGGTAATCACAAAGTTCATCTCCAGGATCAGCTTCTGAATCCGGTACCACTTGTCCCTAGAGGCCTCTAGGTGGGTGAGGCCAAAATACCCGGCGCTCCCCTTGCCCTTTAACGACTCCGCGCAGCGGTATAAAAACAAGCTAATACCCGGCAAGGTTTCCACCGGATCGATGAGGAAGGTGTCGTAGGCGGCGCGAAATTCAGGGGGCAGGGGACGGCGCACATCGTATTTGTAAGCGGCAAGATTCTTCCAGCCCCTCCTGCCGGCATTCTCGTTGATGAAGTCTACCAGCCGCTCATCCACTTCCAGCACGGTAATGCGCCCGGTCATCCCCGTGAGGGCCATGGCAATGCTGGTGAGATCATCGTCGCCAATGAGGAAGATGTCCTTGTTTTCCAGGTCTCCCCGCTGGTACATGAGCGCCACGCGGCTCACGGTGCTCCCCGCATCCACATAGCCCTGGTCGTACTCGGCTATGGCCTGCGGCCTGTGGCGGGCAATTTCCTGAAATTCTTCCAGTACCTCCTTAAAGCGTCCCTGCAGGACCACCGTCTTTCCCTCGCAGGTGGGGCAGGCCACCGACTCCAGAGGAGACAGCCCTTCCTCTTGGGCCACTTCCCTCCCCCGGGAAGTTAAGGAGATGCTCCCTCCCTCGCTGCGGATCAATCCCCTACGGGTCAGGTCCTCCAGCACCTCCACATACCTGGCCAGGTGGCCGTCCTGCTCCCTGATCAGCTGCCAAAAGGTAGCGGGCTTTAAAAGCAACCGGCGTAAAATCTGGCCTTCTACCCTGTCCAACATTTCACCTCCGTACCAAAATTTTTATTACCAAATTCACTGAAACAATAGTATACCACAGCCCGCCTGGTAACCGAAAGGTTTTTGTGACATCCTCCCCCCAATAAATTGGGGGGCATCCCGTCGTGGGATGGCGGCTGATCAACCGCAGGTTAGCCAGCATTCCCCGGATGACCCGGATCATCACCTTGGCCTTTAGGGGTGCCACGCTCCCCTTTCTCCCAGGGTCATGCCCCGAGAGCATCGAGCGCTTTGGCGGCAATGTTCAAAGCCCCAACCCTGTCCGCATCGGACTGGTACCCGCACCTGATGCACTTGAACCAGGCATGGGTTTTCCGGTTGTAGCGGGAAACATTCCCGCACCGCGGACAGGTCTTGGAAGTCTCCTTGGGGTCGACGTAGATTACGGGCACCCCGGCAAGGGCGGCCTTGGATGCG
>NZ_AUBR01000030.1 GCF_000429345.1 Desulfovirgula thermocuniculi DSM 16036
GCAGGGCATGGTTTCGAAGGATCCTGCCAAAGGGAAGGGTAACGCAAAAATCAACCGCGCGGTGCAGAACGACTGGCCGCTGGTGAAACTCCTCGGCCGCCTGTCCTACAAGTGCCATCTGCGGGACAGGTACGCGAAGAGTGCCGACGAGCGCTACAGCACCCAGCGGTGCAGCCGTTGCGGGCACCGGCAGAAGCTCGACCCCTCGGTGCGGGTTTACTGCTGCCCTAAGTGCGGGCTCATAGTGGGCCGTGACGAGAACTCTGTCGTGAACCTGCTCAACAAAATCCTTGCCGAGTTGGCCCGGCCGCCGGGTAAGCCGGAAGGCTTCACCGCGCGTGCCGTGTACCGCCGCGCCCCTTGGGGAAGGTGGTATACGGAAACCTCCAGGGTACATAACATGGCCCTGGCCTCCGGAGCCTAGCCGCTCCCGGATGCCCCCCAATTTGTTGGGGGGAGGAGGTCACAGGTAAACGTTCCCCCTTTGACACGCCCCCCTTTGCCGGTGTAAATTTACGCTGGTAAGGGGGGAACACTGCTTGGACAGGAAATTCCAGCGCTACATCATTTCGCAGGTGAAGCGGGCCGTAGTGGACTACGGGATGATTGCCGAAGGCGACCGGGTGGCGGTGGGTCTTTCCGGGGGTAAGGACAGCGGCGTCCTGCTGCACGCCTTAAATATTGTACGGCGCGTCTCGCCCGTGAAGTTTTCCTTGCACGGGGTTTTCGTTGACCCCGGGTGGGAGATGGAGGTAAACGTGCTGCGGGAGTTTTGCGAGAAGGAAGGGGTTCCCTTCTACTACAAGCCCACGAATATTGCCCAGGTGGTTTTTGACATCCGCCAGGAGAAAAACCCCTGTGCCCTCTGCGCCAATTTGCGGCGGGGAGCATTAAATACCACCGCCCGCGAGCTGGGCTGCAATAAGGTGGCCCTAGGCCACCACCTGGACGATGCCATAGAGACTTTTTTCATGAGCCTCTTCTACAACGGCCAGTTTCGCACCTTTTCGCCCATTACTTACTTAAGCCGCAGCGGCCTGACCATGATCCGCCCCTTGATTTACCTCACCCAGGAGCAGGTAAAGGAGATGGCCCGGCAGAAAAAAATACCGGTGCTGGATAACCCCTGCCCGGTAAGCGGCAAGACCGTGCGGCAGGAAATGAAGGAGTTCGTGCAAGAGCTCGTGGCCAGGTATCCCGAACTGCACTTACGCTTTCTAAACGCCTTCAAAACTGCCGACCTGCGCAATCTATGGCCGGTGGTGTAATTGAAGCGCGCGGGCAGCTTTGGCTTCTGCCTTAGCGTTGAATTTTGCAGTGTTAATTATGAACCTCTCGTGGGTACCTTCAGAGATAACGTCAATTCCATCATCGGCAACTATGGAAAAAGTAAGCTTTCTTCCCTCTACTTTCTCTAGCCTTAATTTGACTGTAACCGTTAATCCCGGTGGGGTCGCAGCTTTATGGCTCAGCTTAACATCTATTCCTACTGTCTGTTCGTTAGGCCAATCAATATACGGGTTAATTGCTTTTATGCAAGCCCATTCGATCAGCCCTACCATAAATCCTGTCGCCAGAACTCTGGGCATCACTTGAAACTCCGCTGACTCTGGGTATAAGTAAGGTACGGTCTTATTTTCTGGGATTTTAAACTTGAATTCGTAAGTTAATCCAGGCTGGAGGGAACCGTTCATGAGAAAGTTAAACCTCCTTTGTTTTTTATAATGCCCTACCCTATTTTAATCCTGGAGCACTTATTTGACAAATTTATTGTCATAATATTCAAATTTTTCAGAGGGGTAGTCTGATATGGAATGGAGACATATTCTTGCTTTTTACCATGTGGCCAAATTGGGTAGCTTTACAAAAGCCGCAGAAGTCCTTTTTAAAACCCAATCGGCTCTTACACAGCAGATTAAGGCTTTGGAAGATGAACTCGGCTTTCCATTATTGGAAAGGATAGGTAAGAAGAAACTGAAACTTACTCAGGCTGGCGAAAAGTTTTTTGTTTTCGCCGAAGAAGTGATTAACAAATATAACGCGGTAATGGATGAGATAGCCGAACTTAAAAATTTACCCAAAGGGAGATTGAGAATGGCAGCCCCGTTCACCACCCTTTACCACTTATTCCCAAATGCAATAAAGCAATATACCCAGCTTTTTCCATGGGTTGAGCTAACCGTACTCGACCGCCCGCAGCAAAAGGTCATCGAGCTTGTTAAAAACGGTGAGGTTGATCTCGGTGTAGCCATTGAGTCCCTCGTGCCAAAGGAACTAACAACAATTCGCTGGAGAAAAGTTGAAACGGTTCTTATGGTACCTCCAGGTCATCCCCTGACCGAAACAAAGGAAATCACCGTTAAGGAGATAGCTAAATACCCACTCATACTTCCTCCGAAAACTATTGAGTATTCAAATCGCATAAAATTGGAAAAACTCTTTCAGGAAGTAGGAGCCACTTACCGGATAATCATGGAATCATCTAATGTCGAATTAACTTCCCTTTACGTGGAAATGGGGCTCGGCATATCATTTGCTACAATTGTGAGGAAGCTACCAGAGCTGAGAAACAGAAAGCTGGTCTTTCTGCCGTTAAAAAACATTTTTAAGCCTGACTACATAGCCGTGGTGGTGCGCAAAGACAAGACTCTTGTGTCCTTTGAAAAGGCTTTTCTGAGTATTTTATTAAACCAGGACTAGGTATCCTGTATGCCATCCTTTTGTTTATCGAATTTTTCGATAAGTAATGACTTGATCAATCAGGTTACCATATGGAAAACCTGTAATATAACTCGGTGGCGACCGTGCAGTAAACTTTTTGGCGCATGTATACTTTCCCCTTTTTTAAGGAATAAATTTTAAGACTAGATGCTCAACTTGGAAACTTGAGCAACCGGGTTTATTTTTCATGCTTTTTTAAACATTAATATTTTGGGTTTTCGCTTTTGTTTTTAGTTTGGCCGCACTATAATGTAGCTAGAGGATTTGTTCGCCAGTTGCAAAGAAGAGGTGAGAATGTGGGGTACCTGCACAATTTTTTTAGCCCCGGGACCGTAGCAGTGATCGGTGCCTCGAAAACGCCGGGCAAGGTGGGGCATTCCATCGTTAAAAACCTGCTCGATGCCGGTTACCCGGGTCGTATTTACCCTGTGAACCCCCGCGAGAAAGAAATCGAGGGGCTGAAAGCATACCCTTCGGTCCTGGAGATTCCCGGAGAAGTAGAGATGGCCGTAATTGCCGTGCCTGCAGCCGGGGTGCTGGACGTCGCCGCGGAGTGCGGGCAGAAGGGCGTGCGGAATCTGGTGGTGGTCACGGCGGGTTTCAAAGAGGTGGGCAAGGAAGGCCTCGACTTGGAAAAGCGCCTGGTGGGCATCTGCCGGCAGTACGGGATGCGCATGCTCGGCCCCAACTGCGTGGGCATGATGGATACCCATACCCCCATAAACGCCTCCTTTGCCAGGAGCTTTCCCCTTAAGGGAGATATAGCCTTTTTGTCGCAAAGCGGGGCCACCCTCATTGCCATCCTGGACTGGAGCCTTTCCGTGGGCCTGGGCTTCAGCAAGATGGTCAGCCTGGGCAACAAGGCCGACCTCTCGGAAATCGACTTCATTGCCGAGGCGGCCGAGGACCCCTACACGAAGGTTATTGCCTGCTACCTGGAGGACGTGGCCGACGGCCCGCGCTTCCTGGAGGTGGTCCGGGAGGCCACCAGGAAGAAGCCGGTCATCATTCTCAAATCCGGTACCAGCCAGGCGGGCGCCCAGGCGGCTTCGTCCCATACCGGCGCCCTGGCGGGCAGCGACCTGGCCTATGACATCGCCTTCCGGCAGTGCGGCGTGATCCGGGCCCGCACCATGAACGAGCTGTTCGAGTTAGCCATTGCCTTTGCGCGGTGCCCCCTGCCGGCAGGGGAAAGGGTGGCCATCGTTACCAACTCCGGCGGTCCCGGCATTGTGGCCACGGACAGCGTGGAAAACAGGAAGCTGGCCATGGCCCGCTTTGCCAGAGAAACCATCGAGGAACTGCGTGCCGGGCTTCCTCCCGAGGCGGCCCTCTACAACCCCGTCGACGTGCTGGGTGACGCCAAGGCCGACCGCTACCGCTTTGCCCTGGAAAAGGTACTCCGCGACCCCAACGTGGACAGCGTGATGGTCCTCATGTGCCCTACGGCGGTAGCGGACCCCGTGGAAACCACCAGGGCCATTATCGAACTGCGGGAGAAATACCCCCAAAAGCCCCTCCTGGGAGTCTACCTCGGGGGCCGCTCCATGGCCGAGGGAGTGAGACTGATGGCCGAGGCAGGCATACCCTGCTTTACCTTTCCCGAGCCGGCGGTGGCGGCCATTGAGGGCCTGGTCAGGTACGTAAAGTACCGCCGCCTCCCGGGGGGCAAAGGCGAGCTGGCCTATGAAGACGTGGACAGAAAGGCCGTGAAGGCCGTCTTCTACGACGTGCTGCGGGACAACCGCCTCGTCCTTTTGGGCAGCGAGGCGGCGGCGGTGGCCCACGCCTACGGCATCCCGGCGGCGGAAATTGCCCTCACCACCACCCCCGAAGAGGCCGTGGAAGAGGCGGAAAAGATGGGCTACCCGGTGGTGCTGAAGGTAGCCTCGCCCAAGATCCTGCACAAGACCGACGTGGGCGGGGTAAAGGTGGGCCTGGACTCTCCGGAGGCCGTGCGCCGCGGCTTCATCGAGATCATGGAAAACGTCAACCGCCTGATGCCCCAGGCCGTCGTCTACGGCGTGGAAGTGCAGAAAATGATGCCCAAAGGCATCGAGCTGATCATCGGCATGACCAGGGACGTGCAGTTTGGCCCCATGATTGCCTGCGGGCTGGGCGGCATTTACGTGAACCTGCTCAAGGACGTGGCTTTCCGCCTGGCCCACGGCCTCACGCGGGAGGAAATAGAGGCCATGCTGGCCGAAACCAAAGCTTACATGCTTTTAAAGGGCTACCGCGGCGAGAAGCCGGCGGACATACCGGCCCTCATTGAGGCCATCGGGCGCACGGCACGCTTGGTGCTCGACTTCCCGGAGATTACCGAGATGGATATCAACCCCGTTTTCGCCTACCCCAAAGGGATAACGGCCCTGGACGTCAAAATTACCATTTCGTGAGGTGTTTTAAAGGCCATGAAAAGCTTGTACATTATGGGCACGCCGGCCAGCGGCAAGACGGCCCTGGCCCTGGGCCTGGCCCAGAAGCTGCAAAAGGAAGGTTACCGCGTCTCCTACTTTAAGCCCATCGGCAGCCCCTCGCGGCGCGCGGATGGGGTGGACGATGATGCCGTGCTTATGAAGGAAGTTCTGCAGATGGACCTGCCTCTGGAAGTAATCACGCCGCGCCTCATCGGGCCTTCGTACCTCCTGGGCGACGGGTGCCGTGAGGCCCGCGAGAAGATCCGGGAGGCCTACGCGCGCGTTTCCGCCGGCGCCGACGTGGTCCTCATCGGCGGAGCCGCCTACCCTTACGCCTATGCCGCCTGCGGCCTGGATGACATTACCCTGGCCAGAGAGCTCGGCTCCCCGGCCCTGCTGGTGGTCAACGTGGAGAGCGACACCGGCTTTGACCGCACCCTCTTTTTTAACCGCGCCATGGTGGCCGAGGGCGTAAAACTCCTGGGTAATGTCTTTAACAACATCCCGCGCCCCCTCCTGGCCAAAACGGAGGGCATCTACCGCCCCATCCTGGAGGAAAAGGGCTACCGCGTGTTGGGCATTATTCCGCGCCGCCCGGAGATTGCCTCTCCCACCGTGGAGGAGTTTTACGAGGTGCTGGGCGGCGAGGTCCTGGCCGGGGCGCAGAATATGGGGCGGCTGGTGGAAGACGTGATGGTGGGGGCCATGACGGCGGAAAGCGCCCTTAACTACTTCCGCCGCTCGGCAGATAAGGCGGTAATCCTGGGCGGCGACCGCGCCGACGTGGCCCTGGCGGCCCTGGAAACCAGCACCTCGGTGCTCATCCTCACCGGAGGCCTGTACCCGGACGTAAGGGTTCTGGCCAGGGCCCAGGAAAAGGGTGTGCCGGTTATCCTGGTGCACTACGACACGTACACCACCATTGAAAAGATCAGCCACCTCACCCGCCGTTTGAAGCCCGGCGATACCACGGGCATAAAAGTGGCCCTGGAAAACGTGGAAAAGTTCTGCCAGTGGCAGGAAATAATTGCCGCTCTCGCTTAAGTAGACGGCCGCCAATCCCAGTGGCGGCCTTTTCCTTGACAACTGCCGCACCGCCCCTTTATAATTTGCTTGTTGAGTCAGGGGGGTGTTGGCCGTGCGCGTGGATGTTTCCGAGATCCGGAAGAGTCCCGGCATGAAAGTGCACCTCGAGCTTTCCTCGCGCCTGCCACCTCTGGAGGTCGAGGGCCAGGCCGTGAAGTTTACCGGCCCGGCCCGTGCTTCCCTTGACGTGACCAATAACGGCAAAGCGCTGGTGGTGGAAGGGGAGGTGGAGGCCGGGCTGGAGGTCAGCTGCGCGCGCTGCCTGGAGACCTTTAATTTCCCCGTTAAGGTGGATTTTAGCGAGATCTATTACCCTGCGGGTGCCGAGGGCATTAGCCCCGAGGAGCGCGAAGAGTGGATTCCCTTCGTGGGCGAGGTGCTGGATCTCACGCCGGAAGTGGTGAAGAGCATCGTGCTGGCCCTGCCCATGCGCTTTATCTGCCGGGAAGAATGCCGCGGTCTCTGCCCCCGGTGCGGGAAAAACTTGAACCTCGGTGAGTGCCACTGCTCCAGGGAAGGCGTTGACCCGCGGCTCGCCGTGCTGGGGGATCTCTTAAAGGAAATGAAACCTCGCTGACGGTAAAAGGGGGGAGTCACAGTGGGCGTACCAAAGAGGAGGGTTTCCAAGCGGCGGGCGAGGATGCGCCGGGCCAACTGGTTAAAGATAGACGCGCCGGTTCTGGTTAACTGCCCCCGCTGCCATGCTTTTACCCTGCCCCATCATGTCTGCCCCGAGTGCGGGTACTACAAGGCCAGGAAGGTAATAGAGGTAGAGTAGCGCTTTAAAACTCCTGTTCCGGCCTCGGAAAGCTGTGGCCGGAATGTTTTTTTCTTTGAGCGGGTGGTTGCTTTAATTTGCCAGGGAGGCTATACTTTATTTTAGTACCTGGTCATAAATTTTCCCTCGCATTCCGGTGGTAGGCCGTGCCCAGAGCCCACCTTTCCAAAAAACAGCGCCAGGAGCTGGTGGCCCGTTATTTGAGCGGCAACCCTTTCCTGACCGATGAGGATCTGGCCGCCCTCCTGGGTGTCAGCGTGCAGACCATCAGGCTGGACCGCAGCGAGCTGCACATTCCCGAAAAGAGGGAGCGGCTGGAACAGGTGGCCCGGGGGGTGTATGGCAGGCTGAGGTCCCTGGAGGAGGGGGAGTTGGTCGGTGAGCTGGTGGACCTGGAGGTGGGGAAGCACGGCATTTCCATCCTCACCATTACCGAGCAGATGACCCTCAAGAAGAGCTGCGTGGCCCGCGGGCATTACCTGTTTGCCCAGGCCAACTCCCTGGCGGTGGCCCTCTGCGATGCCGAGGTGGCCCTTACGGGAACCACAAAGGTGAGCTTTCGCCGCCCGGTGTATTGCGGGGAAAAGGTGGTGGCCAGGGCATTAGTGCGCCGCAGAAAGGGCAATAAATATATGGTAAGGGTTACCTCTACGGTTAACGGCGAGACGGTCCTAGAGGGGAAGTTCCTCATTTTTGGCCTTGCTGAGGAGGTTTGGCGCAGGTGAAAATTGCCGTTGATGCCATGGGCGGCGACCATGCCCCTGCAGAAGTTGTGCGGGGGGCACTGGAGGCGGCCCGGGAGTACCGCCAGGAGATCATCCTGGTGGGGGACGAAAGGGCCATTGCCGCCGAGGTGGGCTCCGCCCTCCCGCCCGGCGTGGAGATCGTCCATGCTCCGGAAACAATTACCATGGCCGAGCAGCCGGCGGTGGCGGTGAGGAAGAAAAAGCAATCCTCCATCGTGCAGGCCGTGCGCCTGGTAAAGGAAGGCGTGGCCCGGGCGGTGGTTTCCGCCGGCAGCACCGGGGCAACCATGGCCGCCTCGCTCCTGGGGCTGGGCCGCATACCCGGCATTGACCGCCCGGCCATAGCCAGCGTGCTTCCCCGCCAGGGCGGCCGGACGGTGCTTTTAGACGTAGGGGCCAACGTAGACTGCAAGCCCCACCACCTGCTGCAGTTTGCCCTCATGGGTTCCCTTTACGCGGAGAAAATCCTCGGCGTACCCAGGCCCAGGGTGGGCCTTTTAAACGTGGGGGAAGAGGAGACAAAGGGCAATGAGCTCACCCTGGCGGCCCATTCCCTTTTACGCTCCTCGCCTCTAAATTTTGTTGGCAACGTGGAGGGCCGCGACCTTTTTGCCGGGACGGTGGACGTGGTGGTCTGCGACGGCTTTGTGGGTAACGTGGTCTTGAAATCCGGCGAGGGTCTGGCCCTGGCCCTCCTGGAAATGCTCAAGGATGAGGTGGCCAAGAGCCTGATGGCCCGGGTGGGTGCTTTCCTGCTACTCCCGGCCCTGAAGGGCTTCAAGCAGAAGGTGGATTACGTGGAGTACGGCGGCGCCCCCCTGCTGGGTGTTAACGGCGTGGTCATTATCTGCCACGGCAGGTCCAACGCCCGGGCCATAAAAAACGCCATCAGGCGGGCCGGGGAGGCCATCAGCTCTAATCTGGTGGAGGCCATCCAGGAAAGCATCGGCAAGAGCCTGTGGCAGGAGAAAGCGGGGGTAATGAATTGAGACCGAAAACTGTTACGCCCGCAGGCATATGGGGCACCGGCATATACCTTCCTCCCCGCGTGCTTACCAACCGGGATCTGGAGAAGATGGTGGACACCAGCGACGAGTGGATACTGACGCGCACGGGGATTAGGGAGCGGCGCATTGCCGAAGAAGGCCAGGCGGCTTCGGACCTGGCCGTACCCGCCGCCCGGCAGGCGCTGGCGGAGGCCGGTGTGGCGGCAGGAGAGCTGGACCTCATCATCGTGGCCACCAACAGCCCGGACATGCTTTTCCCGGCCACCGCCTGCCTGGTGCAGCACGCCCTGGGAGCCGTTAGGGCGGGAGCCTTCGACCTCCAGGCGGGCTGCACGGCCTTCATTTACGCCCTGGCCTGCGGGGCGCAGTTCATTGCCACCGGCACGGCCAGGTGGGTGCTGGTAATAGGCACGGAGGTTCTCTCCCGGCTGGTTAACTGGCAGGACCGCAACACCTGCGTCCTCTTTGGTGACGGGGCCGGGGCGGCTGTCCTGGGACCGGTGCCGGAGGGCTACGGCATTCTGGCCACCCGCCTGGGGGCCGAGGGCGCAGGGGCGCACCTGCTTTCCCTGCCGGCGGGGCTGTCCCGACACCCTGCTTCTCCGGAAACGCTGGCCAAGGGAATGCACTACATACACATGAACGGGCGGGAAGTCTTTAAGTTTGCCGTTAAGGTGATGGAGGAGGGCTTTGCCGAGGTGCTGGAGGCGGCAGGCCTCTCGCCGGAGCAGGTGGACTTTTTCATCCCCCACCAGGCCAATACCCGCATTATTGAGGCAGCCGCCAAGAGGATGAACCTGCCCAGGGAGAAGGTGTGGGTGAATCTGGACCGTTACGGTAATACCTCTGCGGCCACCATCCCCGTGGCCCTTCATGAAGCGGTAAAGGCCGGGCGCATTAAGGACGGCGACCGGGTGGCGCTCATGGCCTTTGGTGCCGGGCTCACCTGGGGAGGCATGGTGCTGCGGTGGTACGACCCGCGCAAAGAGAACCATATTGCTAGGGAAGGGGAAGATGGCCATTATCCGCACGAAGCTGTGTGACCTGCTGGAAATTGAGTACCCCATCATCCAGGGGGGCATGGCCTGGGTATCCACCGCCGAGCTGGCGGCGGCGGTAAGCGAGGCCGGCGGGCTGGGGATAATCGGCACGGGGCACGCCACACCCGATTGGGTGCGGGAGCAGGTGCGCCTGGCCCGCAGCCTGACCGGCAAGCCCTTCGGGGTTAACGTGATGCTGCGCTCGCCCTACGCGGAGGAGATCCTGCGGGTGGTGGTGGAAGAGCGCGTGCCGGTGGTGACCACCGGGGCGGGTAACCCGGGCAAGTACCTGGGGGAGCTTAAAGCGACCGGGGTCAAGGTCATCCCTGTGGTGGCCTCCGTGGCCCTGGCCAGGCGCCTGGCCAGGAGCGGCGTGGATGCCCTGGTGGCCGAGGGCATGGAGAGCGGGGGACATGTGGGCGAGATCGGCACCTTCCCCCTGGTCCCCCAGGTGGTGGATGCGGTGGACATTCCCGTTATTGCCGCGGGGGGCATTTTTGACGGGCGCGGCCTGGCGGCGGCCCTCATGCTGGGGGCGCAGGGGGTACAGATGGGCACCCGCTTCATGTGCGCCGCCGAGTGCACCATTCACCCGCGGGTGAAGGAGATGATCATTAAGGCCGGGGACAGGGATACGGTGGTCACGGGCAGGTCCACCGGCCACCCGGTGAGGGTCCTGCGCAACAAGCTGAGCCAGCAGTTTGAAGAGCTCGAGAGGCGCGGCGCCCCGCCGGAGGAGCTGGAAAAGCTGGGGGTGGGCAGGCTGCGGGCGGCCATGGTGGACGGCGATGTGGAGTACGGCTCGGTGATGGCCGGCCAGGTGGCGGCCATGGTGAAGAAAGTCCAGCCCGCCCGGGAGATCGTCCTGGAAGTGGTGCAGGAGGCGGCCCGGCTCCTGGCCTCTGCCTCCCGCTGGGTGGTGTCGCGGGAATGAAGGTGGCCTTTCTTTTCCCCGGGCAGGGCTCCCAGTTCGTGGGCATGGGTCGCGAGATGTACGAGCGTTTTAATACCGCCCGGCGGGTTTTCCATGAAGCAGACGAGGCCCTGGGCTTTCCCCTCACGCGCCTCTGCTTTGAGGGACCGGCCGAAGAGCTCCAGCAGACCGTAAACGCCCAGCCGGCCATCCTTACCGTCAGCGTGGCCTGCCTGGCGGTGCTGCGGGAAACGGGCGTGGAGCCGGCGGTGGCCGCCGGCCACAGCCTGGGCGAGTACAGCGCCCTGGTGGCCGCGGGGGCGCTGGAGTTCGGCCATGCCGTGCGCCTGGTGCGCAAGCGGGGCCAGTTCATGCAGGAAGCGGTTCCTTTGGGGGCGGGGGGCATGGTGGCGGTAATCGGTCTGGACGCCGCCAGGGTGGAGGAGGTCTGCCGGGAGGCCTCAAAGGGCGGCGCGGTGGTGGAACCGGCAAACTACAACTGCCCCGGCCAGGTGGTGGTAGCCGGGGAGATGGCGGCCCTGGAGCGGGCAGTAGAGCTGGCCAAAGCGGCAGGGGCCCGGAGGTGCGTTTACCTGCCGGTGAGCGCGCCCTTCCACTCGCGGTTAATGCGCCCTGCCGGGGCAAGGCTAGCCGCCGAGCTGGCCCGCGTGCCCGTTGCCGACCCCCGCTTTCCCGTAGTCTCCAATGTGACCGCCAGCTACGTGACCTCCCGGGAAGAGGTGGTCCGCCTCCTGGTGGAGCAGGTTTACAGCCCCGTGCGTTGGGAGGAGAGCATGCGGCGGCTCATCAATGACGGCGTGGACGCCTTTGTGGAGGTTGGCCCCGGGACGGTGCTCTGCGGGCTCATGAAGCGCATCAGCCGCGAGGCCGCCTGCCGCGGTGTGCAGGACCCGCCTTCCCTGGAAGAAGTCCTTGCGTGGCTGAGGGAGGTAGGCTAAAATGTTACTTGATGGCAAGAAGGCCGTGGTTACCGGGGCTTCGCGGGGCATCGGCCGCAGCATTGCCCTGGCCCTGGCCGAGGCCGGCGCCGAGGTGGTGGTGAACTTTTGCGGGCGGGCCGATGCCGCCGCAGAGGTGGTGTCGCGCATTCGGGAAATGGGCCGGCGGGCCGTGGCCTGCCAGGCAGACGTTTCCGTGCCCGCCGAGGCGGCGCGGCTGGTGGAGGTGGCCGTAAAGGAGCTGGGGGGCCTGCACATCCTGGTTAACAATGCCGGGGTCGCCCGCGACAACCTGGTCATGCGCCTCTCGGACGAGGACTGGGACCGCGTCCTGCAGGTAAACCTTAAGGGAGCCTTTAACACCATACGCGCCGCCTCCCGCGTGATGGTGAAAGCCCGCTGGGGCCGCATCATCAATATTGCCTCGGTGGTGGGCCTGGTGGGTAACCCCGGCCAGGCAAACTACGCGGCCAGCAAGGCAGGCCTCATCGGCCTCACCAGGGCCGTAGCCCGGGAGCTGGGTTCGCGCAATATTACCGTCAACGCCGTGGCCCCCGGCTTTATCCTTACGGAAATGACGGAGGCCCTCTCCCGGGAGGTGCGGGAGAAAATGCTGGCCCGCACGGCGCTAGGGCGCTTCGGGCAGCCGGAAGAAGTAGCCGCCCTGGTGGTCTTCCTGGCCAGCGAGGCGGCAGGCTACATAACCGGGCAGGTAATTGCCGTGGACGGAGGTCTAACGGTGTAGGACCGGGACATAATTGTTTTAGTGGTTGGGGGAATATGGGAAGGGGGTGATGATGCTTGTCCATCTTTGAGAGGGTAAAGGCAATTATTGTGGAGCAGCTGGGAGTGGATGAGTCAGAGGTAACCATGGACGCCTCCTTCATTGACGACCTGGGGGCGGACTCCCTGGACATAGTGGAGCTGGTGATGGCCCTGGAAGAGGAGTTTGATATAACCATTCCCGATGAGGATGCGGAAAAAATCCGCACCGTCGGCGAGGCCGTGAAATACATCCAGGACCACATTTAGTTTAAAGCTCAAGTCCCGCGCCCTACGCGGGACTTTTTGAGATAAAAGAACTCTTTTTAAGGAGGATACGGTTTTGACGGCCAAGAGAAGGGTTGTGGTTACCGGCCTGGGCGTGGTTTCTCCCTTAGGTACGGGGTTGGAGTCTTTCTGGGCCAACCTGATCGAGGGGAAAAGCGGGGTGGGCCCCATTACCCGCTTTGACGCCAGCGCCTTTGAAACCCGCTTTGCCGCTGAGGTTAAGGACTTTGACCCCACGCGGTACGTTGACCGCAAGGAAGCGCGGCGCATGGATCGCTTTACCCACTACGCCCTGGCGGCCACCAGCATGGCCCTGGAGGATGCGGGGCTGGACCTACAGGAAATAGACCGCGACCGCGCGGGGGTCATCCTGGGCTCCGGCATCGGGGGCATTGAAACCCTGGAGGAACAGCACAAAATCCTCTTGTCCCGCGGGCCAGGCCGGGTTAGCCCCTTTTTTATCCCCATGATGATTGCCAACATGGGGGCGGGGCAGATTGCCATTACCTACCAGCTGAGGGGTTGCAATTTTAACGTCACCAGCGCCTGTGCCTCCAGTGCCCACGCCATTGGCGACGCTTTCCGCCTCCTGCAGGGGGGCTACGCCGAGGTGATGATTACCGGGGGCAGCGAGGCCCCCATAACCCCCCTTGCCCTGGCCGGCTTTTCCTCCATGAAAGCCCTCTCTACCCGCAATGAAGATCCTGCGAAGGCCAGCCGCCCCTTCGATGCCGGGCGGGACGGTTTTGTCATCGGGGAAGGGGCAGCCATCCTCATCCTGGAAACCCTGGAGCACGCAGAAAAGCGCGGTGCGCGCATTTACGCCGAGGTGCTGGGGTACGGCACCAGCTGCGATGCCCATCATATCACCGCTCCCGACCCCCAGGGTGAAGGGGCAGCCCTCTGCATGAAGCGGGCGCTGGAGGACAGCGGTCTGTCGCCGGAAGAAGTGGACTACATCAACGCCCACGGCACCTCCACCCCCCTGGGGGACAAGGTGGAAACGCTGGCTATCAAGCAGGTCTTTGGCGCCCACGCCTACCGGCTGGCCGTCAGTTCCACCAAGTCCATGACCGGCCACCTCCTGGGCGCGGCAGGCGGCCTGGAAGCGCTGATCTGCGTGCTAGCCATAGAGCGGGGCGTTATACCCCCTACCATCAACTACGAGGAGCCGGATCCGGAGTGCGACCTGGACTACGTGCCCAATGAAGCCCGCCGGGCCGACGTGCGCGTGGCCCTGACCAACTCCTTTGGCTTTGGAGGGCACAATGCCACGCTCATTTTCGGCAAGTACACGCCGTGAAGCCGGGTGGTTTTCCTGTGGATAACCGGGTTAAAATAGAGGCCTTAAAGGAGCGCCTCTCCCTTTGCTGGCAAAATGAGGACCTGCTCCATGCGGCCCTCACCCACGGCTCGTACAGCAGCGAGCATCCCGGCGCCGGCGACAACCAGCGCCTGGAATTCTTGGGTGACGCCGTGCTGGAGCTGGTGATCAGCGATTACCTTTACCGCACTTATCCCGGCTTGAGCGAAGGCGAGCTGACCCGCCTGCGGGCGGCGGTGGTCTGCGAGCCCTCCCTGGTCAGGGTGGCCCGGGAGCTGGATTTGGGCTCCTGCCTTTACATGGGCCGCGGCGAGGAGCGCGCGGGGGGAAGGGAGAGGCCCTCCATCCTGGCCGACGCCTTTGAGGCCCTGCTGGGGGCCATTTACCTGGACCAGGGCCTGGAGGCGGCCAGGCGTACGGCCCTGCGCTACCTGGAGCCGATCGTGCGGGACGTGCTGGAAGGGCGCGTGGAGCGGGACTATAAGACCGAACTCCAGGAGATACTGCAGGAGGAAGGCCAGGTGGAAATACGCTACCATATCTTGCGGGAGGAGGGGCCCGACCACAGCAAGACGTTTACCGCCGCCGTTTACTTCTGGGGCCGGGAGATGGGCCGGGGGAGCGGGCGGTCCAAAAAGGAAGCCGAGCAGCGGGCGGCCTGCCAGGCCCTCACCAGGCTGGGCTATTTAAAGAAGGGGCCGCGGGGGGATGGTTAGTGGGTATTTTCAGCCGTTTGAAGGAAGGCCTGGCCAAGACGCGCCAGGGGCTGGTAGAGAAAATCGAAAGCCTGGTGTCCGGGCGCAAGGTTATCGATGAAAGCCTCTACGAGGAGCTGGAGGAAGCCCTCATTGCTGCGGACGTGGGGGTGGAGGTTTCCCTGGAGCTCATGGAGGCCTTGCGCCGGCGCGTGAGGGAGCAGAAGGTGAAGGATCCGGGCCAGCTAAAGCCCCTCCTCCAGGAGCTGATCCTGGAGGTGCTGGAGGAAGGCAGGGCCTCCCTGGAGCGCGGCGGTCCCCCAACGGTGGTCCTGGTGGTGGGGGTAAACGGCACGGGCAAGACGACGACCATCGGCAAGCTGGCCCACTTCTGCAGGTCCCGGGGCGAGCGGGTGATCCTGGCCGCCGCCGATACCTTCCGGGCGGCGGCCATCGACCAGCTAGAAATATGGGGCCGGCGGGCGGGGGCGGAAGTGATCAAGCACCGGGAGGGTGCCGACCCGGCGGCGGTGGCCTTTGATGCCGTGCAGGCGGCCCGCGCCCGCAGGGCGGACATCGTTTTCATCGACACCGCCGGGCGGCTGCACACCAAGAGCAACCTCATGGAGGAGCTAAAGAAGATCCGGCGCGTGGTGGGCAGGGAAGTGCCCGGCGCGCCCCACGAGGTGCTGCTGGTGCTGGACGCCACCACCGGCCAGAACGCCCTTTCCCAGGCCCGCCTCTTTGGCGAGGCGGTGGGCGTGACGGGCATCGTGCTGACCAAGCTGGACGGCACGGCAAAGGGCGGGGTGATCATCGGCATCCGCCGCTCCCTGGGCATACCGGTGAAGTTCATCGGCATCGGCGAGGGCATCGACGACCTGCAGCCCTTCAACCCCCGCGAGTTTGTGGAGGCGCTGTTTGCCACAGGATAGCGCCTCCTTTCCTTTACGGCACCGGCATCCGCCTGTTGCGGGGCCTTATTTTTTGTGTGAGCCGCTCGATGAGGTCCAGCGTGAGGGCGCCGTACTTGAAAATGTCGATGTTGGTGTGGTAGATGAGCTGTTTTAGGGGCGGCGCGGCCAGCAGCTTGACCAGCACGTTGAAATGGGCGTCGCTCAGGCTGTTAAGCAGTCGGCGGTAGGAAAGGGCCTGCAGGATCTGCCGGCGCAGGCCTGCGGTCAGCGCGGTGTAGGGCGTGCCTTGGGCAATGGCCAGTCCGGCCAGGAAACCGCTTTTTAAGGCACCCATCAGGCCGAAGCCCAGGAAGGGCTCCATGAAGCCGCCGGCATTGCCCACCAGCAGGACGTTGCCCACCTGGGGCGGGTAGCAGTAGCCGCTGGTGTGGGGGAGGGAAAAGCTCTCCACCTCCTGGTAGGGGAGCTTTTCCACTTTCCAGAAGAGCCGCCACATTTCTTCCGCCTCGTCGGCGTTGCTGTCGGTGACGATGAGGACCAGCGAGGCCCGCCGGCGGCTAAAGGGGGTGAGGTAGGCGTAGCCGTGGCGGCAGTAGGAGGTGTTCAGCCACATGAGGAGGGTGTGCGGGTCGAAATCCCCCAGCACCGCCGCGCCCCGCACCCAGGTGCTGATGATCTCCTGCCAGAGGCCCAGGGTGCGGGGCGCCTGGTCCGTGCCGTCGGCCACCACCACAAAGTCATACTTCCCGGAAAGCTCCCGCCAGTCGGCGCGGCAGTTGTAGCGCACCGGGCTTTGAAGGAGGGAGGAGAGCTGGCTTTCCACCGAGCCTTCGTCCTGCCCCCGCAGGAAGAGGTAGCCCAGGTTGCCGGTGACGGTGCCGGAGGCGTTTGGGGCGTGCATGACCACTTTTTGCAGCCGGGCCAGGGGCCGGATGGGCAGCCCGAGCTTTTGGTGGAGGTAGGCCACCTGGTCCTTTACGGGCCGGTTTAAAAGCTGCAGGATTCCCCCCACATGGGGAAAGGTTTCCCCGGAGCGGTGGCGCTGCTCGAAGATGTCGGGGAAGATGCCGTGGCGCTCCAGGGTGAGGGCGCAGGCCAGGCCGGAGATGCCGGCGCCGATTACGGCCACGCGGGGCCTCGCGTTCATTTAGGCTTCCCTCCTTAGAGCCGCGGCGGCCCGCATATCCTTTTCCATCCCGGTGCACAATATGTGGCAGCGGAGGTGAGATGCGGTGGCGGAACTTGTGGAGAAAGGGCGCATATCTTCCCGCCAGCTGGCTCTGCTGCTTTTCAGCACGGTGATTTCCACCATCACCGTCTACCCTCCCTCCCTGGTGGCCGGGGTGGCCGGCAGGGACGCCTGGCTGGCCGTAGTGCTGGCCACCGCCTACACCCTGCTGTTCTGGTGGGTGATTGTCGCCCTGGCGGCGCGCTTTCCCGGCGAAACTGCCGTGCAGTACGCGAGGCAAGTCCTCGGGCGGTGGCTGGGGAGCCTGGTGGGGCTGGTTTTTATTTTCTTTTTTTTCGTGCTGGGGTTTAACGTGGCCCGCGTGATGGGCGAGATCATGACCACTGCTTTTATGCCGCGCACGCCGGAGGTGGTCATCGTGGCCATCCTGGTGGTGCTGGGCGCCTATGCCGCGTACGGCGGCCTGGAGGTCATCGCCCGCGTGAACGAGATTCTCCTTCCCGTGGGCGTGGCCGTCCTCCTCTTTGTGGGCGCAAGCTCGCTGTCGACCGTGGACTTCGCCAACTTCCTGCCCGTCCTGGAAGAAGGCCTGCGCCCGGTTAACTGGGGCGGCGTACTCCTCCTTTCCTTTACGGGGGAGGTGGTGCTGGCCCTCATGCTCTTTCCCTTTGTGCAGGACCGAGAGGTGGTGGCCCGGGACGGCGCGCTGACCATCCTCGGCCTGGGTGCGGCCATGCAGATCGGCGTGCTGGCCATCGGCCTCTACACCCCGGAGGTGGCCGCCAAGATGGTCTTCCCGGCCCTGGAGATGGTGCGCGGCGTATCGCTGGGCAAGCTCATCTCCCACCTGGACGTGCTCATCATGGGCGTCTGGATCGGGGGAATATTCATCAAGCTGGCCGTTCTATACTACGCTGCGGTGCTGGGCCTGGCGCAGTGGCTGGGGCTGGAGGACTACCGCCCCATGGTGGCGCCCACGGGCGTGCTCCTGGTGGCCTTTTCCCTGCTGGCCTACCGCACGCAGGGCGAATACTACACCACCGCCCTAATGGAAGTCTTTCCCGGGCAGGCGCTAATCCATGAGTTCTGCCTGCCCCTCTTGCTCCTCCTGGTGGCTCGGCTGCGGGGCCTGCGGGGCGGCGAGGGCTAGTCTTTTCCCCGCCGCCTGCCAGAGCGCAAAGAGGTTCAGCCCGGAACGGTAGATGAGCTGTTTTAAACCGGGCAGGTTTAAAAGGCCCAGGAGGCGCTCCAGCCCCCGGTCGTCCAGCCGCTCCAGGAGGCGCCTTAGGGCCCTGCACTGGTCGAGGCGCCGCACCAGCGGCTGCACTAGACTCTCGTAGTCCAGCCCGCGGGCTATGGCCCGGGCGGCCAGCACCCCGCTAACTATACTGGCAAAGACGCCTTCCCCCAGGAAATTGTCGACAAACCCCCCGGCGGTGCCGGTAAGGAGGAGGTTTTTCACCTGCCGGCGTGATGGCCGGCCGCAGTGAAAGATCATTTCAAAGGCCTCCACCACCGGATAGCGGTCCAAACCTTCTGCCTCCAGAAACATATTCCAGTAATCGTCCAGCTGTTTTAGCCCGATTCCCCCCACGCACAGGTGGAGGGAGGCCCGCTCCCTTCCCAGGGGCACCAGGTGGCCGAAGCCGTGGCCGGCGTAGCGGGTGTCCAGCCACATGGAGGCCGCCCGGGGGTCGAAATCCCCCAGCACAACGGCCCCCTTAACGGCTACCTGTTCCGGCTCCTGCCAGAGCTCCAGGCGGGAGGCCACGTCGCCGTCGCCCGTGGCCACCACCACGCGGTCGAATTCCTGGGAAAGCTCCAGGGGGTCGGCCGGCGTTTCAAAGGAGATGGGTGACCGCAGCCGGGAGGCCAGCTGGCACTCCAGGGATGCCGGGGCGCGCCCGCGGTGGACGATGTAGCCTAGGCGCCCGCTCACGGCCACGCGCCTGCCCGGCGAGTGCATGACGATTTTCTGCAGCCTGGCCAGCGGTAGCAGGCGCAGGCGGCAGCGCTGCTCCAGGTACGCCAGCTGGTCTTTTACCGGTCGCCAGGTAAGCTCTAAGAGCACTTCCGCCCGCTCCACCGGGCTGCCCACCCGGTGGTGGCGCTCGTAAATTGCCGGCCGGATGCCCAGCCGCTCGAGCTCCAGGGCGCAGGCCAGCCCCGCCGGCCCGGCGCCCACGATGGCCACCCGCAATTCCGGCCACCCCCGCTGCCCAAACTCCGTTCATATTGTTTGCCGCCGGTGGGCACATTATGTTCTGGTGTAGGGAGGTGCGGCTTGTGCCCTGGCTGGTTTCCTTCTTAATCAGCTGGGTGTGTTTTAGCCTTTTGGCGGACCTGCGCCGGCCCGCGGTTCTCTTGGTGGGCGGCCTGGGAGCGGTGGCGGTGCAGCTTTTCACCGACTACCTGGGCCAGCAGCTGGGCCACTACCGGGTGCTGGACCCCGTCATACCCCTTTGGGGCTCTTCGGCCTTTTTCACCTTCGGGCCCGTCTTCACCATGGGCGCCCTTTTCGGGCAGTACCTCCCCGCGGCGCGCTGGCTGCAGGGACTGCACATTGCGGCTTTTGGCGGCCTGTTGCTGCTGGAAGAGCATATGTTCATGCTGGTCGGCGTGCTGGAATACACGGGGCACTGGAGCCACCCGGCAAGCTTCCTGATCAACATCCTGGCCATGACCGCCCTGGCCTGGCTGGCGGAAAGCCAGCGCCTCGGCTGGCAGGCGCCGGGGAGGAGGGCCGGGGCCCTTGATTGATCTCTTTACCTTTGCCGTCTTTTCTGCCGGCGTGGCCCTGGCCGTGGCCTTATGGCTTCTCTTGCTGAAGCGGCTGGGGACTTAGACGCCTTAAAAGGGGGACAGCTTTGCGCGTGGCCTGGGTGATCTGGTTCCTTTTTTCTCTGCTGTTATCCCTGCTTGTGGCCGGAAAGGAGGGCTGGCGGAGTTTCTGGCCCCTGGGCCTGGTGGCCCTGGCCGTGGTCTACGCCTTAGACGGCACTTTAATCGCCCTGGGCGCTTTCAGGTACGACGGCGGCCTGGCCGCCCTGGGGGGCCTTCCCCTGTTCTATTTCCTCTCCACGGCGCCTTTAGCCGTGGTCGCGGCCCGCTTTTATCCGGCCGTTCACCGCCTGCGCCTGCCCTACGTGGTGGTCCTGGCGGCGGCTTTTCTTCTGGTGGAGCAGGTGATGCTGGCCATCGGCAGCTTTGCGCACCTGAACTGGTCCCCGGCCAAGAGCCTGGCGCTAAACGTAGCGGGCTTTTCCCTTTTGTTCTGGCTGGGGGAGTGGCTGGGGTGCTGGGAGAGAGGCCGGTGAAACGCGGCGGCCTACAGGCCGGGCTGCGGCCTTGCCCGCAGGGCGGGGATGATCCTGCCGGGCGGAAAAGGAGCGGATTCCAGGTGCAGTATTTCGGTGCGTAAGTAGAGCACGTGCTGTGCCTCCTCGTCCCTTAAAGCGGCAAAAAGCCGCCTGGCGGCGGGGTTGACCGTGAGGAGCAGTTGCTCGTTGTAAAAGCGCTGGCTGAACATCTTGTCGCAGAGCAGGTCGTAGAGGAGGTCCAGTTTCTTCAAGGGTGCCCACACCCCTAGCGGATGTTTAAGTTTTTCATCTCCGCTTTAAGCATGACCGCGTGACGGCGGCTGGCCACGGCCAGGCCGGCCAGCAACTCCTTTAACCGGGGATCCCGCGCGGCCTCTGCCAGGAAGGCGTATTTGGCCTGGCGGCGCTCCTCCATGTCCAGGGCGGCCTTGAAGGCGTTATTGAGGACTTCTTTTTCCGTTAAAAGGGACAACTGCCTCACCCCCAAAAATATTCTTCCTGGGGGGAAGAAAGCGTATACTTATTTGCGCGTGGCGGGAGGAAAGTTAAAGGAAAGGGCGAATAGTAGGAAGGGCCAAGCGCAAAGAGTGCGGGAAAAGCTTTTTCTGGAGGGTTGGAGCGTGAGCGTGCGCATAGCCATCATCGGCGGCACGGGGGTATACGACCCGGCCATTTTGGAAGACGTACGGGAGGAGCGCTTATCCACCCCTTTCGGCAGCGCCAGGGTCAAGATCGGAACCTACAAGGGCAAGGCGGTGGCCTTTATGGCCCGGCATGGGGAGGACCACTCGGTGCCCCCGCACCTGGTGAACTACCGGGCCAACATCTGGGGGCTGCGGCTTTTAGGGGTAAAAAGCATCCTGGCCACCGCCGCCGTGGGCTCTTTAAACGTGCAGATGAAGCCCCGCCAGTTTGTCTTTGTGGACCAGTTCCTGGACTTCACCAAGTCCCGGCCCCAGACCTTTGTGGAAAAGGGCGTGGTGCACCTGGACATGACCGACCCCTACTGCCCGGAACTGCGCCGGGTGCTGGCCAGCGCGGCTGAAGAGTTGGGGCTGGAGCACCACACCAGGGGCACCTACGTCTGCACCGAGGGGCCGCGCTTTGAGACGCCGGCGGAGATCCGCATGTTCCGCCACCTGGGTGGGGACCTGGTGGGCATGACCAGCGTGCCCGAGGTGGTGCTGGCCAGGGAGGCGGGCATCTGCTACGCCACCGTGGCCATGGTGACCAATTATGCGGCGGGGATCGCCCAAGGACGCCTCTCCCACCAGGAGGTGGTGGACGTGATGGCCGAAAATGCGGCCAACCTGCGCCGCCTCCTCATGCGGGCGGTGGAGATGCTGGACGTGGAGCGCACCTGCCTCTGCCATGCGACTCCCCTTGATCCCTCAGCCGTGCCTTGATGGGGTGATGGGCCTTGCTGGAAACCATGCGCTGGGAAGACGGCGTGCTGGTTTTGCTCGATCAGACCAGGCTGCCTGCCGCCGTGGAGTACATCCGCTGTGCGGATGTGGAGTGCGTGGCCGAGGCCATTAGGAATTTGCGGGTGCGGGGGGCGCCGGCCATCGGGGCGGCGGCTGCCTACGGCCTGGTGCTGGCCCTGCGCTCTGCCGCGCCCGGGACGAGAGAGGAGTTTGTGGCCAGGGCCAAAGAGGCGGCCCGCTACCTGGCCTCCACCCGCCCCACGGCGGTAAACCTCACCTGGGCTTTAAACCGCCTCCTGCGGCGGCTGGAGGGGCCCGGCGGCGGGGGACCCGCGGAAATGCTGGAGGTGCTCCTCGAGGAGGCCCACGCCATCTACCGGGAGGATCTGGAGGCCAACCGCCGCATGGGGCGCTTCGGTCAGGAGCTGCTTCCTCCCGGCGCCAGGGTCCTCACCCACTGCAATGCCGGCGCGCTGGCCACCGCCGGCTACGGCACGGCCCTGGGGGTGGTGCGGGCCGCCCATGAGGCGGGCAAAGGGATCCGCGTGTACGCCTGCGAAACCCGCCCCCTCCTGCAGGGTGCCCGGCTGACCTCCTGGGAACTGCTCCAGGAAGGGATACCGGTAACACTGGTTACCGACGGCATGGCCGGTTACCTTATGGCGCAGGGCATGGTGGACGCGGTCATCGTGGGGGCGGACCGCATTGCCGCCAACGGGGACGTGGCCAACAAAATAGGCACCTACGGCCTGGCCGTGCTGGCCTCCTACCACGGCCTGCCCTTTTACGTGGCCGCGCCTCTTTCCACGGTGGACCTGACGCTGGAAAGCGGGGCGGAGATCCCCATTGAGGAAAGAAGCCCGCAGGAAGTGACGCACCTTTGCGGCGTGCGCGTGGCCCCCGAAGGGGTGGGCGTATGGAACCCGGCCTTTGACGTCACTCCTGCCGAGCTGATTACCGCCATCATCACCGACAGGGGGGTGGCCAGACCCCCTTACCGTGAATCCCTGGCCGCCCTGTGCAGGGACAAAAACTTATGAGGAGAGTGGCCGATGCAGGACTTTCTCATTAGAGACCCGGGCCTCGCTCCCGCCGGCAGGTTAAAAGTCGAGTGGGTGCGGGCGCACATGCCGGTGCTCAACGCCGTGCGCCGGGAATTGCGAGAAGGGCAGCCTTTTAAAGGCGTGCGTTTAGCCATGAGCATCCACCTGGAGGCCAAAACGGCCTTCCTGGCGCTGGTGCTCAAAGAGGCCGGGGCTCAGGTGGCCATCACCGGCTCCAACCCTCTTTCCACGCAGGACGACGTGGCGGCGGCCCTGGTGGAGGAAGGCCTCAGTGTCTATGCGTGGCACGGCGCCACGGAGGAGGAGTACACCGACCACCTGATAAGGGTACTCCAGAGCCGCCCCCATCTGGTCATTGACGACGGAGGCGACCTAGTGCACCTCCTGCATACCCGCTGCCGGGACCTGGCGGGAGAGGTCATCGGGGGCTGCGAGGAAACCACCACCGGCGTGCTGCGCCTGCGGGCCCTGGAGAGGGAAGGGAAGCTCCTCTTTCCCATGATTGCCGTCAACGACGCCCGCACCAAGTTTCTCTTTGACAATCGCTACGGCACGGGAGAGTCCGTCTGGGCGGGCATCATGCGCGCCACAAACTTGCTGGTGGCGGGCAAGACGGTGGTGGTGCTGGGTTACGGCTGGTGCGGCAAGGGGGTGGCCAAAAGGGCGCGGGGGCTCGGGGCCAGGGTGGTAGTCTGCGAGGTGGACCCCGTGAAGGCCCTGGAGGCCCATATGGACGGCCACCGGGTAATGAAGAGCACGGAGGCGGCGGCGGTGGGCGACATCTTCATCACCGTTACCGGCTGCCGGGACGTGCTGCGGGCCGAGCATTTTGAGCGCATGAAGGACGGGGCCATTTTGGCCAACGCCGGGCACTTCGACGTGGAGATCAGCAAGCCGGACCTCGCTTCCCTGGCCGTTTCCCGGCGGGTGGTGCGGCAAAACGTGGAGGAATTTGCCATGCCCGACGGGCGGCGGCTCTACCTCCTGGGGGAGGGCCGTCTGGTCAACCTGGCCTGCGGCGACGGCCATCCGGCGGAGATCATGGACCTCTCCTTTGCCCTGCAGGCGCTGTGCTGCAGGTACCTCTTGGAGCATGGGAAGGGATTTGCGCCCCAGGTTTACCAGGTGCCCCCGGAGGTGGACCGCCGGGTGGCGGAGCTGAAGCTCTCCTCTTTGGGAATTGAGATCGACCATCTGACACCCGAGCAAAGGGCCTACCTGGAAGGTTGGGAGTGAAAGCCATGACCGTGGCCACGGAAAAGTACAAGGAGCAGGTTTTCAAGATGGCCCAGCGCATGGCCACCAGCGGGCTGGTTACGGGCACCTGGGGCAACCTTTCGGCCAGGGTGCCCAGGGAAGACCTGGTGGTTATCACGCCCAGCGGCGTGCCTTACTTCCTGCTGCAGCCCCGGGACATGGTGGTGCTGGACCTTGAAGGGAGGGTGGTGGAAGGAGAGAAGCGCCCGTCTACCGAGTCGCGGCTGCACCTGGCCATCTACCGCGCCCGGCCCGATGTTTTTGCCGTGATGCATACCCACAGCGTGTTTGCCAGCGCCCTGGCGGTGGCCCGCCGCCCCATACCGCCCATCCTGGAGGACCTGGCCCAGGTGGTGGGAGACGGCGTGCCGGTGGCCGCCTACGCCAGGGCGGGTACGGAAGAGCTGGCCCGGGCGGCGGTGGAGGCACTGGGCAACCGGGGGGCGGTGCTCCTGGCCAACCACGGCATGGTGGGTGTGGGCCGCAACCTGGAGGAGGCCTTCATGGTCTGCCAGATAGTTGAAAAATCGGCCAAGGTTTACCTCTGGGCGGAGCTGATCGGGCAGGCGGCGGTCCTGCCCGCGGAAGAAGTGGAAGCCCTGCGCTCCTGTTACCTGGACGAGTACAGCCGGGAGTACATAAAGGCCTGCGCGGGAGCCATCCCCCGCCCTGGGGGAAGTTAGGGAGGTGAGAGCGTGCGCTTGCTCATACGCGGGGCCGCCGTGCTGACCATGGAAGAGCCGCATTTCCTTATTCCCGAAGGGGACATCGTCATTGAAGGCCAGCGCATTGCCCATGTAGGCCCGGTAGGAAGCGCGCCGCAGGAGGGCTTCACCAGGGTTATAGAGGCGCGCCACATGGTGGCCATGCCGGGCCTGGTCAACTGCCACACCCACGCGGCCATGACCCTCTTCCGGGGCTACGCCGACGACATGCCCCTTATGCCCTGGCTGGAGGAAAAAATCTGGCCGGCGGAAGCGCGCCTCGAGCCTGAGGACGTCTACTGGGGCACCATGCTGGCCTGCCTGGAAATGATCCGCTCCGGCACCACCTGCTTTGCCGACATGTACTTCCATATGGACGAAGTAGCCCGGGCGGTGGAGGAAGCGGGCCTGCGGGCCAGCCTCTGCCGGGGCTTAATTGGCGTGGCTCCCGGCGCCCGGGAAGCCCTGGCCGACGGCTGCCGCTTTGCGCGGGAGTGGCAGGGGGCGGCCGGCGGGCGCATCACCACCATGCTGGGGCCCCATGCCCCCTATACGTGCCCCCCGGATTACTTAAAGGAGGTAATGGAGGCCGCCGCGGAGTTAGGGGTGGGCATACACATCCACCTGGCCGAAACGCAAGGGGAAGTGGAAGAATGCAGGCGGCGGTACGGCAAGAGCCCGGTAGCCCTCATGGAAGAGCTGGGACTTTTCCGGCTCCCCGTGCTGGCCGCCCACTGCGTGCACCTCACGGAAGAAGACATCCGCATCCTGGCCGCCAGAAAGGCGGGTGTGGCCCATAACCCGCAGAGCAACATGAAGCTGGCCAGCGGCATTGCTCCCGTGGCCAGGCTTTTGGCCGCCGGCGCCGTAGTAGGGCTGGGCACCGACGGGGCGGCCAGCAACAACAACCTGGACATGATGGAGGAGATGCGCAGCGCTGCCTTGCTGCAAAAGGTGGCCACCATGGACCCCACCTCCCTGCCGGCGCCGGTGGCCCTTTCCATGGCCACGGTAAACGGGGCAAGGGCGCTGGGGCTGGAAGAGGTGGGCCTGCTCAAGTCGGGCTACAAGGCAGATATCATCCTCATTAACCTCGAGCGACCACACCTTTACCCCCGCCACGACCTGGCCGCCCACCTGGTCTACGCTGCCGGTTCCGCCGATGTGGAGGCGGTTATTGTAGACGGGCGCGTGCTCATGGAAAAGGGGGAAGTGCTGACCGTTGACCGGGAGAGGGTCTTTTACGAGGTTTCCCGCCGTGCCAGGAGGCTCACCGGCGGCGGGGCCTGAGGGAGGACCAGGTCGCTGCTCTGGAAGGCGGCGCTAAGGATGTGGCAGCGGAAGGTGAAAAATTTATGGCCACGGTCAAGCTGACCCCCGGAGGGCGCCACCGGGTTCTGCACGGCCACCTCTGGGTATACCGTACGGAAATCGGCGATATTTCCGGCTCCTTTGACCCCGGCGACGTGGTGGAGGTGGTCGACCACCGAGGACGCTTCGTAGGCCGCGGGTACATAAACCTCTCTTCCCAGATTGCCGTGCGCCTGCTTACCCGCGACCCGCGGGAGGAGATCGGGCGGGAGTTCTTCCGCCGGCGCCTGGCGGCCGCCCTGGAGTACCGCAGGCGCGTGGTGCGCGCAACAAACGCCTTGCGCCTGGTTTTTGGAGAGGCCGATTTCCTGCCGGGCCTTGTGGTGGACCGCTTCGGGCCCTACCTTTCCCTGCAGACCCTCACCCTGGGCATGGAGAGGTGGAAGGAGGTAATTGCGGATCTCCTGGAGGAGTTGTTGGAGCCCGCGGGCATTTACGAGAGAAACGATGCCTCCGTGCGGGAGCTGGAAGGGCTTCCTCTGGTAAAGGGCTTTTTAAAGGGTTCCTTTGATCCCCTGGTGGAAATTGAGGAAAACGGCCTGCGCTTCCTGGTGGACCTGGCGGGGGGCCAGAAAACCGGTTATTTCCTGGACCAGCGGGAAAACCGCCAGGCCCTGGCGGGCCTGGCCAGGGGAGCGCGGGTGCTGGATTGTTTTTGCCACACCGGCGCCTTTTCCGTTTATGCCGCGCGCTTTGGCGCAAGAGAAGTCCTGGGCATTGACGTGGATGGCGGGGCCCTCGCGCTGGCGCAAAGAAACGCCCTTCAGAACGGCTACGGCTCTCTCTGCCAGTTCCGCGAGGGCAACGCCTTTGACGAGCTGCGGGCCCTGGAAAAAGCCGGGGAACGCTTTGACCTCATCATTTTAGACCCACCGGCCTTCACCAGGTCAAAGGAAGCGCTGGAGGGGGCCTTACGCGGTTACAAGGAAATCAACCTGCGGGCCATGAAGATCCTGCCGCCGGGCGGCTTTTTAATTACCTGTTCCTGTTCCTACCATGTGAGCGAGGAACTTTTCTGCCGCATGCTCCTGGATGCCGCCCGGGATGTGGGGCGCCAGCTGCGCCTGGTGGAGGCTCGCCGCCAGGCGAAGGACCACCCCATGCTCCTAACCGTGCCGGAAACCTATTACCTGAAATGCTTCGTGCTGCAGGTGTGGTGAGGCGCAGAATGCTCAGCCCTGAAATTGCCCAGGCCATTGTCAACCGCACGATGGAGATACTGGGGAAAAACGTCAACTTAATGAACACCGAGGGGATGATCATTGCCAGCGGCGATAAGGAAAGGGTGGGAACCTTTCACGAAGGCGCGCTTAAGGTAATCAGGACGCAACAAAAGCTGGAAATCTGGCCCCGGGACGTGCAATCCATGACCGGGGTGCGCCCGGGCATAAACCTGCCCATAAGGCTTAACGGCGAGATCGTAGGGGTAGTGGGCATAACGGGAGATCCCGACGAGGTCAGAAATTATGGCGAGCTGGTGCGCATTACCGCCGAGCTTATGATCGAGCAGGCGTTGCTCAAAGAGCAGCTGGAAGCGGAGCAGCAGGCTAAAGAGGCGCTCCTGCAGGACTTAATTGCCGGTCACTTTGGGCGTGATTACGAGATGTTTAAACTGCGCGCGTTCAGCCTGGGCCTGAGGCTGGATGTACCGATGGCAGCTCTTGTTATCGAAATCCTGAGCCGGGGCAACGAAATGGATGGCGGCGTGAGCTTTTACCGCCTTCGCAAGCAGGTAGGGGAACTGCTCCAGGAGCTGTTAAAAGAAGGGGACGTGGCAGGTTTTATCAGCGATCACAGGTTTGTGGTTTTTAAAAATATCAATCCCGCACAGGGAGGGGGCGTGGTTGAAAGCGAGCTTAAGCAATACGCACGCTACCTGCAGGCGCAACTCAGAGAGCGTTTGGGGCTTGCGGCAAATATTGGCATCGGCAGCTACCACCCGGGCTTAGAAGGACTGCAGGCCTCGTTTCGCGAATGCCTTACGGCACTCCAGCTGGGGCGCCTGCGCGCCAGCACGCCTTTTGTCTTCCACATCAGAGACCTGGCGCTGGAAGAGATGATCTCCCTCGTCCCGCCGGAAGTGCGGCAGGCCTTTACCGGCCAGGTTTTAAGAGGCCTCCTTACCGCACGGGATGGCGAAGAACTTTTGAAGACAATGGAGAAGCTTTTTGCGGAAAACTTAAACCTTTCCTCCGCCGCAAATGCCCTCTACCTGCACCGCAACACGCTGCAGCTCAGGCTGAGAAAGATTGCCCGACTCACCGGCCGGGACCCGAGGGTTTTTCATGAAGCAGTGCTGCTCTACATCGCTTATTTGTGCCTAAAATTGGACAACAGCCAATTTTCCTCATACCAGGCCCCATAAAAACCTCACCCCTATTACCCTCCCGGGTTGTTTCCCCTTTTCAGCCCCTTTTGTTCACGTTGAACAATGCCTTTCTTTTTTCTCCCCATTTTTATGTGCAGTATGTTGACCTGCGTTAAGTTAAAATTAACTACAAGCATTGTTCAGAATTTTTACGACAAGAAGTGAGCGGGCAATGGGAAAATTTATTGTTGCACCGGACTCATTTAAGGAAAGCCTTGCGGCGCGCGAGGTTGCCCGGAGAATTGCGGCAGGTATAAAAAGGGCGCTGCCGGATGCGGAAGTGAAGCAGGTTCCCCTGTCCGATGGCGGGGAGGGCCTCGTGGATACCCTGGTGGCAGCCGCAGGCGGAAAAGTATTGTCCAGGGAAGTTACCGGGCCCCTTGGCGAGAAGGTGAGCGCATCTTTTGGCCTTCTCGACGACGGCGAAACGGCGGTCATCGAGATGGCCGCGGCCTCCGGGCTGGCCCTGGTGCCTCCTGCGAAGCGCAATCCCATGCATACCACCACATATGGCACGGGAGAACTGATCAAAGCGGCGCTGGATGAAGGGTGCCGGCGCATCATCCTCGGTATCGGCGGCAGCGCGACCAACGATGGCGGGGCCGGAATGGCCCGCGCCCTGGGGATCAGGTTGTTGAATTCCAGGGGAGAGGATATTCCGCCGGGAGCTGCCGGGCTTCTTGAGCTGGCAAGAATTGATGCCAGCGGGCTTGACCGCCGTCTCCAGGAAACCGAAATTCTGGTAGCCTGTGATGTGACCAATCCCCTCTGCGGTCCGGCAGGCGCTGCTTATGTCTATGGCCTGCAAAAGGGTGCCACACGTGATATGCTTCCCCTCCTGGATCGCGCTCTGGATAACCTGGCGGAAGTTGTGGCGCGCGATCTTGGCAAAAGCATCCGCGACCTTCCGGGGGCCGGGGCGGCGGGCGGCATGGGAGGGGGGCTGGTGGCCTTTGCCGGCGGTAAGCTCTGCCCCGGCCTACCCCTGGTCCTGCGCATGGTGAAATTTGAAGAGCTGCTTTCTGCAGGAGGCGTCGAGCTTGTCATTACGGGCGAAGGAGAAATTAACGCCCAGACCACATACGGCAAGGTTCCCGTGGGCGTTGCGCAGGTGGCCAAGAAGTTCGGGCTACCCGTTTTGGCCATTGTGGGCTCGATAGGACCGGGCGCCGAGGGGGTATACGGCCTGGGTATTGATGCCATTATGAGCATCATACCCCGCCCCATGTCCCTGGAGGAGGCTATGCGCAATGCCGGCGAGCTTCTCGAAGACGCGGCTTTTCGCGCCGCCAGGCTTTTCGCCCTGCGCTGCAGGGTGGAGTCTCACGTGGGGGGAGGTGGGTGAGGTTTTGCCTGTGTACTGGCCCGATAAAAATAAAACACCCAACATACAGTTGGAGGTGAGTGGTTTGGCCCAAGGTCCCTTGCTGATTGTCATTCTTCTGGTGGCCATTGCTTTCATTATCTGGTCCACAGCCAAGGTGAGGCTAAATCCTTTTCTGGCTCTTATTATTACTGCCTACGGCATTGGCTTGAGCGCGGGCATGCCGCTTCCGGACATCGCCAAGACCATAAACGAAGGTTTTGGTGGCCTGATGACCAGTATCGGCCTGGTGATCGTGGCCGGAACGATTATCGGGGTTTTTCTAGAAAAGTCAGGTGCTGCCATAACTATGGCCGAAACCATTTTAAATCTGGTCGGTCGGAAGCGCCCGGCGGCGGCCATGAGCATCATCGGCTATATAGTATCTATTCCTGTGTTCTGTGACTCCGGTTTTGTCATCCTCTCTTCCTTGAATCGTGCTTTAGCTAGAAGTTCGGGCGTATCCATAGCTGCTCTGGCCATTGCCCTTTCCACCGGCTTGTATGCCACGCACGTGCTCGTACCGCCGACGCCGGGCCCCCTGGCAGCTGCCGGCAACCTGGGTGTTTCCAACCTGGGACTGGTGATCATGGTGGGCATGCTGGTAGCTGTGCCGCCCGCCGTTGCCGGTTACCTCTGGGCGCGGCGGTTTAGCAACCTGCCCGTCAGCCTTGCCGGAGATGAGGAGCTTAGCTATGAAGCCGTAAAACAGCAGTACGGAAAGCTGCCCGGCGCGTTTAAGTCTTTTGCGCCAATTGTCGTGCCTATTATCCTTATTGCTTTAAATTCCGTGGCCAACTTTCCCAGCAAGCCTTTTGGCGCGGGTAGCCTTAAGGCAGCTTTAAATTTCCTGGGCACACCAGTGACCGCCCTTTTCATCGGCGTGGCCCTGTGCTTTTTGCTTGTTCCCAGGATCAATCAAGAAATAATTAACGAATGGATTGGTAAAGCTTTAAAGGATGCAGCGGTAATCCTGATTATTACCGGTGCAGGTGGTTCCCTAGGCAAGATGCTGGCGGCAACGCCCATTACCAAATACCTCGGCGAATCTCTTGCCCAGTACCACCTCGGCATCTTCCTGCCTTTTGTAATAGCTGCGGCCTTAAAGACTGCCCAAGGATCTTCAACCGTAGCTCTGGTTACGACTTCCGCCATCATTGCTCCCCTTCTGCCGGCCATGGGCTTGACCTCGGAAATTGCCAGGGTGCTGGTGGTTATGGCCATTGGGGCCGGCGCTATGGTGGTTTCTCATGCCAACGACAGCTATTTTTGGGTCGTGTCCCAGTTCTCCGGCCTCGATGTGCCTACGGCCTACCGCACCCAGACCATAGGCACGCTTATTCAGGGCCTCGTGGTGATCGTCACTGTCGCCGTGCTGGCCGCCTTTCTGGTTTAAGTCTGGAAAAGTGCGAGGGGGGAGTACCCCCTCGATTTATTTTGCCCCCAATGGCCGGGGAGGCTTTTTCTTTAACCTCCGATTATGTCATTGATGAAGCCATAACTTTAACCCGGGTCAGGATGAAAAACTACCGGGTAGCCGTCACCTTGGCGGAAGAGCTGTTAAGCGAAAAGGCCGCCAAGATTATTTTTGTGGCACCCCGTTTTTTGCCGCGGGCTCTGGAAATCTTCAAAAAATACCGTTCTCATTGACAAACGTTGCTTCTTGTGATATCGTTCACTTAAACGCTGCCGAGGAGGTAACTTTATGCCGGAAAATAGGAAAGTGGCGGAGCTCATGGTGCCGCTGGCCGAGTACCCGGTGGTCTACGAGACGGACACCCTCAAAGAGGCCATTCTCACGCTGCGCAACTACCGGGCTGCCGGCCACCACCACCGCTCGGTGCTGGTCTTCAGCAGGACCAAAAAGGTACAGGGCGAGGAAATGCTGGTAGGCATCCTCACCACCAGGGACATTCTAAACGCCATCAAGAAGAACAAGATGCTCTACGACAACACCGAGCTGTTTACCATGTCCTGGGCCTTCTTTTACCGCCGGGAGCCCCTGGAAGAGCTGACCATCACCAGGGTGGGGCAGGCCATCCGGCCCCTGGTGGACGCCTACGTGCAGGCGGACGATACGGTGACGCGCGCCATCGAGCTGATGATGACCAAAAACGTCAACATTCTGCCCGTCTTTGAAGGCAAGAAAGCGGTGGGAATCATCCGGGCCATCGATCTCCTGGATTACATTGCCGACATGCTGGCCTAAAGCGGGCGGAGTTGTGGTGCCCGGAGCAAGGCCGGGCTTTTATTCTTAAACTTGACGCGCCCCGTTGAGAATGTTTATGCTGAAAAGTGGGCAAGAAAAGAAGAGGTGTGGTTATGAACCGCCGCTATGTGGTCAGTGCCTGCCTTGCCGGTGAGGCCTGCGCCTACGACGGGCGCCCCCGCCCCTGCCCGGCGGTACAGAGGCTGGTGAGGGAAGGCCGGGCGGTGTCGGTATGCCCGGAGTGCCTGGGAGGCCTGCCCGTGCCCCGCCCGCCGGCGGAAATCCAGGGCGGTGCCGGGGATGAGGTGATTGCGGGGCTGGCGCGGGTGAAGAACTGTTACGGCGAGGACATCACCGCTTTCTTCCTGGAGGGAGCGCGGGCGGTGCTGGAAATTGCCCGCCGCCACGGTATCAAGGCGGCCATCTTGAAGGCTAAAAGCCCCTCCTGCGGGCGGGACCGCGTTTACGACGGGACCTTTACGGGCAAGCTAAGGCCGGGGCACGGCGTGACCGCCGCCCTCTTGCTGGCCCACGGCTTTGAGGTCTACACCGAGCGGGAAGCGGAGAGGATGGAGCTATGAGGGCCCTTGCGCTTCTGTCCGGGGGCCTGGACAGCATGCTGGCCGCCAGGCTCATACAGGAACAGGGTATCGAGGTGGTGGGCCTGGCCTTTACTTCGCCCTTTTTCGGGCCGGAAAACGCCCGGCGGGCGGCGCGGCAGCTGGGCATCCCCCTGATTGAAGTAGACATTACCGAGGAACTCATCCCCATCATTTTGAAGCCCAGGTACGGCTACGGTAAGCAAATGAACCCCTGCATTGACTGCCACACGCTGATGGTGAAGAAGGCGCGGGAGATGATGGGTGAGCTGGGGGCCTCTTTTATTGTCACCGGCGAGGTTCTGGGGGAGAGGCCCAAGTCCCAGAACGCTACGGCGCTGCACATAGTGGCCCGGGACTCGGGTGCCGACGGCTACCTCCTGCGCCCCCTTTCGGCCAAGCTCCTGCCGCCCACCGTGCCGGAAGAAAAAGGCTGGGTGGACCGGGAGAGGCTCATGGACATCCAGGGGCGCTCCCGCAAAGCGCAAATGGCCCTGGCGGAGGAGTTCGGCCTCAAAGAGTACCCGACTCCCGCCGGGGGATGCCTGCTTACCGACCCGGGCCTCTCCGCGCGCTTAAAAGAACTCCTGTCCAAGGTGCCCGTGCCGGAGGCTCGGGACCTCCAGCTTTTAAAATACGGGCGCCACTTCTGGGTGGGCGATGTGCTGGTGGTGGTGGCCAGAAGGAAAGACGAGAACGAGCCCCTGGTCGGGCTGGCCCGCCCGGGTGACTACCTCCTGCAGCTAAAGGGCATTCCCGGCCCCCGCACCCTGGTGCACGGAACGCAGGGGGGTGTGGGTGAGGAGGCCCTGCGGCGGGCGGCGGCCCTTACCGCGCGCTACAGCAAGGCGCGGGAAAAGGAGAGGGTGGCGGTGCTGGCCCGCAGGGTGGGAGGAGAGGAAACGCGCGAGTTCTCCCTCCGGAGGGATGAGGTGGAGGAGCTGGCCGGAGGGATGAAGGATCCCGCGTAAGTTTTACGCCCCTTCCGGCGCGCCGCAGGAAGCCGTAAGCTCTCTGAGCACCGCTTCTCTAATGCGCAGGGTGATGGGACCAGGCTGCCCTTTTCCCACCGGGCGGCCGTTAATTTTTACCAGGGGCATGACGGTCATGAGGGAATTGGTGAGAAAGCACTCCTCGGCGCCCTCCAGCTCCTGCGGCAATAGCGGCCTCTCCTCTGCGTCCAGGCCCGCCCTGCGGCAGGCCTCCAGCACGGTGCGGCGCATGATGCCCGGCAGGAGGCCCTGGTCTGCGGGGGGCGTTATTACTTTCCCCTCCCGCACCGCAAACACGTTGCTGATCGTCCCCTCGGCTACGAACCCTGCCGTGTTTAAGAAGATGGCCTCGTCCCAGCCCTTCTTACCGGCCTCCCTCCTGGCCAGGAGGTTTTCCAGATAGTTCAGCGTCTTTAACTTTACCAGGGGGGAGCGCTCGTTGCGCGGGAAGGGGGCCCAGCCGGCGGCAAAGCCCTTCTGGTAGTCCTCCGGGCGGTAAGGCAGGGGGCGGGTAGAGATGAGGAGGGTGCCCGGAGCTTCGCCGGGGGACCGGCCGGCGGTGAGGGTCAGGCGCAGGGCGCAATCGCGCAGGCCGTTTCGCCTCACGGTCTCCCGTGCCAGGCGGCTGATTTCCTCCGGAGGGCAGGGAAGGAGCAGGTTCAGGGTTGCACAGCCCGCCGCCAGGCGCTCGAGGTGGGCATCCATGAGGAGCGGCTTTCCTTCCCGCACCAGGACGGTTTCAAAAAGCCCGAAGCCGTAGAGTAGCCCCTGGTCGGCAAAGATGGGGGGCGCTTCGCCCGAAGGGAGAAAGAGGCCATTTATGCAGATGACGCCTTGCACGTACCAAACCCCCTCACCGGGAAAGCCTGCCGTACCCCGCGCCCCGGCGGCGCGCGTACCTTTCCCCGTACGGTGTAAGTGTTTTAAGCCTTAGCGTTTCCGGGTCGCCCAGGCCCAGGGCCCGCACCAGGGCCCTGGCCTTGTCCAGGGTTTCGGCATACTCCAGGCGGGGGTCCGAATCATAAGTTATCCCGCCCCCTACCTGGAGGTAGGCGCGGTCGCCTTTGAAGATTAATGTGCGGATAACGATATTCAGGTCTGCCTTGCCGTCAAAGCTCAGGTAGCCTATGGAGCCGGTATAAATTCCTCGCCGCACGGGTTCCAGTTCCTCGATGATTTCCATGGCCCGCACTTTGGGCGCGCCGGTTATGGATCCCCCGGGAAAGGTTGCCGCCAGCAGGTCCACCACGTCTTTGCCCGCGGCCAGCTCCCCTTCCACGGTGGAAACCAGGTGAAAGACGGTGGCGTATTCCTCCAGGCGGTAGAGTTCCGGCACCCGCACCGAACCGGGCCGGCAGACCCTTCCCAGGTCGTTGCGCTCCATGTCCACGATCATGGCCAGCTCGGCCCGCTCTTTTTCGCTGTTCCACAGTTCTTCCCTCAGGCGCGCGTCGCTTGCGGGGTCCTTCCCCCGGGGTCGGGTCCCCTTTATGGGACGGGTCTCTACGCGGCGCCCGATGACGTGCAGGAAGCGCTCCATGGAAGAGCAGGCCACCCGGAACTCGCCGAAGTTGAGGTAGGCCGCCATGGGGGCGGGGCTAATTTCCCGCAGGCGCTTGTATACGGTCCAGGGAGCTGCCGCGCAGGGCAGGGAGAAGCGCTGGGAGAGGTTGACCACGAAAATGTCTCCGGCGGCAATGTATTCCCTGGCCCGCTCGACGGCCCGGCAGTAGCCGTCCTCATCGAAATGGGCTTCCAGGAAGGAAGCGGGGGAGGCGTTTTGGGGGCAGCCTCCCTGCGGCTTCGGGGCAACGGCGCCGGGTGAGAGGGAAGCCCGGCCGCTCAAAAGGCTTTTTAACTCCTCGAGCCTTTTTGCGGCCCGCCTTTTTGCCGCCGGCGGTTCCCTTTCCGGCAGGCCCGTGGAGACCAGCCACACTTCCCCGGTTAGCCGGTCGACCACTGCGGCGGTGTCGTAAAAGCCCAGGCAGAGGTCCGGCGTCAGGAGGTCGTCTGCGGCCAGGGAGGGCAGCCTTTCCAGCAAGCGGCCCAGGTCGTAGCTGAAGTAGCCCACCGCACCTCCGGCAAAGGGAAACGGCAGTTCCGACGGGTCCAGCCTCCAGAGGATGAGAAGCTCCCGCAGCTTTTCCAGGGGGTGGCCGTAACAGGAAAAGGCCTTTCCCTCCTGCTGTATACGGAGGCGCTTTCCCTTGGCGCGCAGCACCAGGAAAGGATCCGCCCCCATGATGGAGTAACGGCCCAGCCCCGGCATGAGGAGGGCGCTGTCCAGGAGAAAGCTGTAAGGGAGATCTGCCAGCCTTTCAAAAAGGGCCACTACGTCCGGCGGAAGCGGCACTTTTTCCACCAGCGGCGGTTTGAAGGGCATTTCCGGCCACCTCCTTTATGTGCCGGAGAGGAAATTCCGCAAAAGCTCTTTGCCCACTTCCGTGAGGATTGACTCCGGGTGAAACTGCACCCCCTCAACGGGGTAATCGCGGTGTCTTAAGCCCATGATCTCGCCCTCAGAGGTCTCGGCGGTGACCAGCAGGCATTCCGGAAGGGTTTCCCTCTCCACCACCAGGGAATGGTAGCGGGCTGCCGGGAAGGGGTTGGGCAGGCCGCGGTAGATGCCCGTGCCGCGGTGGTAAATGAGCGAGGTCTTGCCGTGCACGGGCTTTTTGGCCCGCACCACCCGGCCCCCGAAGGCCTGGCCGATGGCTTGGTGCCCCAGGCACACCCCCAGGATGGGCACCTTGCCGGCAAAGTGCGTAATGGCCGCCAGGGATATGCCGGCCTCGTTGGGGGTACACGGGCCGGGGGAGATGACCAGGTGCGTGGGCCGCAACTCCTCTATTTCCTTCACGCTCACCCGGTCGTTACGGAAGACCCTGACTTCCCGGCCCATTTCCAGCAGGTACTGGACCAGGTTATAGACAAATGAATCGTAATTATCTATCACCACCACCAAGTCTTATCCCCCCAAATAAAAAAGACCAGCCCCAGCTGGTCCTCACCCCGCAATCTCCCGAGTCGTCTCCGCTCGCCTCTCCTCTCCTCAGCTCCCCTCGGCTCGGCTTTTGGTTGTCCAATTTTACATTTAGCGCAAACTTAAGGGACCTGTCAAGGACGTTATGTCACCTGCCGGTGATTTTAACGGTAGGTTTGGCCGGGGATGAGGCGTGCCGGGTGGGCTTCTTGCTTTTCCCCCTTGTGGATGGTGTCGGGTTCCCTGTAAGATAAGGAAGGTACGGGCGGCGTTGCCCGGCTTTATGCCGCCGGCGGCAAAGGCGGGGCAGGGAAGCGCTTTTGGGGCCGGACTTGCCGGAAGGGCAAGACGGGCCGTGTACGGCAGACTTTTAAGGACGATTGGGGGTATCTTCTTTGCGCGCGCTGGTGGTGCAGAACGTAGAGCTGGAGGGTCCCGGCCTCCTCCGGCAGGTCATGGAAGAGGCCGGCTGGGAGCTGGACGTGCGGGTGATGGACCGGCCCGGGTCGGAGCTGCCCCGGGACCTTGGCGGCTACGGTGCCCTCGTCATCCTGGGAGGCCCCATGAACGTCTACGAAGAAGAGGAATACCCGCACTTAAAGCAGGTGGAAATTTTAATTAGGGACGCCTTGGACAGGAACCTTCCCTCCCTAGGCATCTGCCTGGGTGGGCAGCTGATGGCCAAGGCACTGGGAGCCCCGGTAACCAGGAACCCCGTACAGGAAATCGGCTGGTACAACCTGATCCTTACTCCCCAGGGCCAAGAATCGCCCCTTTTCCGCGGGCTTCCGGCGGAGTTCCCCGTTTTCCAGTGGCACGGCGATACTTTCGCCATACCCGCGGGGGCCGCGCACCTGGCCGCCTGCCCTACGTGCGCCAATCAGGCCTTTTCTTATAAGAGTCTTTTTGCCCTGCAGTTTCATCCCGAGATCACGCCGGAAATGGTTGCTTCTTGGGCCCGCGCCTATGCCGACGAACTGGAGGAATTCGGCGGCCCGGGAGCGGCGGAGCGGCTGGTAGAAGAAACCGTCTCGCGGTGGGAGGCGTACGGCAAAGCGGCAGGCCGCCTCTTGGCCAACTGGGTGGGCATTTTAAGGGGGATGGCGGAGGGCGACCGGTGAAGTTTTCGGGTGGGGTAATAGTCGATTAACTCTTCGACGGCATTGTCAAGTCCATGGCGCGCCTGAAGGACATTTGCATTTTTTATCAAAAATAAATTTTGAGATTATTCCTGAGGGGGCTGGGATTGTGGAAGCGCGCATTGGCTCGACCGTGCTGCGCCTGGTGGTGGGGGATATCACCCAGCAGGAAACGGAAGCCATTGTAAATGCCGCCAACTCCAGCCTCATGGGCGGCGGCGGGGTGGACGGGGCCATTCACCGGGCCGGGGGGCCCCGCATCCTGGAGGAGTGCAAGAAGATCGTGGCCGAGATCGGCAGCCTCCCCACCGGCCAGGCGGTGATCACCACCGGCGGGAACCTGAAGGCGCGTTACGTCATCCACACGGTGGGCCCGGTGTGGTCGGGGGGTAACCGGGGAGAAGACGAGCTTTTGCGCAGCGCGTACCGCAGCAGTCTCTCCCTGGCCAAAGAAAAGGGCATCCGCACGCTTTCCTTCCCCTCCATCAGCACGGGGGCGTACCGCTTTCCCATCGAGCGGGCAGCCGTTATTGCCCTGCAGACTGTGCGGGATTTTATCAAAGAGCACGGCTTTTTCGAGGAAGTGCGCTTTGTCCTCTTCCGCCAGGAGGATTACGAGGCGTACAGGCGCGCCTGGGAAAAGATCTGCGCTCAGGAGGGTTAATGTACAAAGGGCAGGCTTGCGCAAGGGCCTGCCCTTTGCCGTGGCGGTGCTTTTTTGCCGCTCTTTAATATAACATATAACAGGTGAAAACGGGCCTAACAAGCCACTGGACAAGCGCCAAAAAGTGTGGTAGCATACTGCCAGGCAAGGTTGAAAATTTCATAACTCCCGCGTCCGGGTGTAGGGAACCAGGTGAGAATCCTGGACGGTGGGGCCACTGTGAATGGGTAGCGGCCTTTCAACATGCCACTGGGCCTTTGGGGTCTGGGAAGGCGAAAGGCAAGGCGATGACCCATGAGTCAGGAGACCTGCCCGGGCGTGCGGCACGCTAAGCCTCCCAAGGAACAGGGGTTTGTGCCGGTGTGGAGCTGTGCATCTTTGCGGGCGCATGGCAAGCCCCGGTCTCTCTGGAAGGCCGGGGCTTTTACTTTTGAAAGATGACCCACCCGTTCTCCTTTTATCCCCGTTTTAGCCCGGTAAACGCCGGGCCCCTTTGAAAACAAGCCCCTCGCCGGAGGGTAGTATAGGGTAACATATCTAAATCCCATGCAGAGGGGGGGGCAGGAGATGAGCGCGAGAAAGACCGGCTTCAAGGAACTTGCCGTAGCGTTGGTGGCGTTATGTTGCCTCGGTCTCTTCTTCCCGGTGCGGGAGGCCGCGGCGGCCACCGTGCGGGAGATAAGGGAAAAGGCCATCGCTTTCCTTTACCGGGAGTTCACCCAAAAAGGGCCGGGAAATGCCGAGGCCGGGGTGGGCTCCTACGCCTTTTATCTCTTAAAAAAAGCGGGAGTGGATGCCGGTTCCTGGAAGCACGGCGAAAGGAGCCTTGAAGAGGCGGTAAGGGAAGCCATAAGGCGGGACCTGGCCGGGGCGGAAAAGGTGCGGGCCAAATACCTGGTGTATGACCTGCTGGCCGCGCGCGCCCTGGGGGAAGAAGATCTGGCCGGCCTCCTGCTGGAGGTGCTAAAGAAAAGACAGGCGCCGCACGGCCTTGAGGACCCGGACCCGCTGAGCGTGTACAGCAACATCCCTTCCTACGAGCTTTTGGGGAGGGCCGGCCTGCTGGACGGGTTTAACAAAAAGTGGGCCAAAGAGTACCTGTTGGAAAGGCAGTGCCGGTATGAGGGGCCTGCCTGCGGCAGCTGGGGCTCCGGCGAGGGCCGGGATTACTACCCCGACTTCATGGCTACGGCGCAGGCCGTGCGGGCGCTCCACTACCTGGACCCCCAGGGGCAGGATGCCGAGATCCGGGAGGCCATCCAAAGGGGCCTGGAGTGGATGAAGAGGCAGCAAAGGCCCGACGGTTGCTTTATGTCCGGCATGGACGACCCGGTAATAGACACCGCCGAGGCGGTGGTTACCCTGAAGTTGCTGGGCATTGACCCGGCTTCCTGGAAGGGCAGCCAGGGGAAGAGCGCCGTTGATTACTTGCTGAACAGCGCCCTCAACCCTGACGGCAGCTTTGGCGCCTGCGGGAACGCCATGGATGCCGCCTGGGTGCTGGCGGCCTGCCTGGCCCTGGAGGGAGAGGGGGAGGCTCTTCCGGCGCAGCCGGTTCCCCAAGAGAGGCCAGTGAGGGAGGGCTTGGTTAGGGAGGTTGCCTTTTGTGATTTAAAAGGCCACTGGGCGGAGAAGGCGGTTTGCCGTTTGGTACAAATGCAGGTAATTTCCGGCTATCCCGACGGCAGCTTTAAGCCCGAGCGCGAAGTGAGCCGCTACGAGCTGGCGGCCATGCTGGTGCGCCTTTTGAAGCCGGAACCGGTCACCAGACACGATTTGTTTATACTCAGTCAGAGGCTTGAAGATGCTCCTGACGTACCTCCCTGGGCCATGGAGGCGGTAGCCGCAGCCCTGCGAGAAGAGTTCATGACCGGCTACCCGCAGCCGGATGGTGCCCTTGCCTTCAAAGGAGAAGAAGCGGTCAGCCGGGTGGAGCTGGCGGCGGTGGCGGCCCGTATCATCAAGGCGAAGTGCGAGGGGGTGGTGCCGGGGGATTTGGACTTCGCCGATACACATGAAATTCCGGCCTGGGCAAGGGAGGCCGTGGGGGTGGCCTACGCCAGGGGGGTTGTTGGCGGCTACCCGGATGGCACCTTCCAGCCGAGCAAAAAGGTGACCAGGGCAGAAGCGGCTGCCGTGCTCTTGCGCCTGGCCGAGGCGATAGGGGTGGCGAAGTGACATCCTCCCCCCAATAAATTGGGGGGCATCCCGTCGCGGGACGGCGGCTGATCAACCGCAGGTTAGCCAGCATTCCCCGGATGACCCGGATCATCACCTTGGCCTTTGGGGGTGTCACGCTCCCCTTTCTCCCAGGGTCATGCCCCGAGAGCATCGAGCCCTCTGGCGGCAATATTTAACGCCCCAACCCTGTCCGCATCGGACTGGTACCCGCACCTGACGCACCTGAACCAGGCATGGGTTTTCCGGTTGTAGCGGGAAACATTCCCGCACCGCGGACAGGTCTTGGAGGTTTCCTTGGGGTCGACGTAGATTACGGGCACCCCGGCAAGGGCGGCCTTGTATGCGATGAACGAAGCCAGCTCCCGGAAGTTCCAGCCCGACATCATGCGGTTGAACTTCTTGGAGCCTTTGGCCCGTTCCCGGATGCCCAGCAGGTTTTCCAGCGCAATGGCCGCGCTTTT